>NZ_JALJWF010000001.1:0-730000 GCF_024168645.1 Pseudomonas sp. GGS8
GAAAGGTGATGAGTTGGCGGGATTGGTAGGTGTACCCCGAGATGGAAAGCGTGTAGCCGAACAGGGTAAAACCACCTCGGGATTCATTTCTTATGGGCCCTACATCGAATTGCCTCAAGGAAAGTATCGAGTCGAGTTATCGATCTCAGGAGATGGCAACGACCTCGGCTATACAGACATTCAGGGTACCAACCCAAACAACAAAGTAGTAACGCTCGCCAAGAAATCGCTAACACCTGGTAAAGAAGTCAAGATAGAGACCAACCTCGACATACAGGAGAGTTTCATCAGAAATCTTGAGGTTCGTACTTGGTACCAATCGGGAAGCCTTTCAATCCAGTCGTTGACGATAGAACGACTGGCCAACTAATAGTTTTCACTTCCGAAACATACACGACGGAAGCACGTTAATACACAGCCTAAACTCAAGGGTGTCTAACACAGACACCCTTCTTTTATCCAATTCGAAAACTATAGCACCTGACATAAACCATGAATTACCAAGACAAAAATAATCAGCACTCAGTACAGCCGTTGCTTTTCGTCTAATACCACTCCAACCGACCTATACTCAATATACTCACCTATCCTGTAGCCGAGTTTTCTGCTTGGCAATTCAAGATATCTGTAAGAAATAAATGAAGCCAAAGCAATTATTGAAAAAAGGAAACTATTAGCTAACAGCATAGCTCCGAAGCCGCTATACCCTTCATACAAATGAGACACCAACCAAATTAAAGGAACATGCACAAGATAAATAGAAAACGAAACCTTACCCACAACTGAAAGCATGATGCTTGTTTGGCGCCCCATGAGATACCCTTTATCTGGAAGCGATAAAACAAATAGCAGCGCACAGCTCGTAACGATTGCTACGTAAGCCTTGCCAAAATAATGAGCCGTCAAGTACATAGAAGACAATAGCAATATAGGCAGCACCCATCTCACCCATTTACGCCTCCCTAACCTATCCGCCAGCACCAGTAACTTCGTACGCGTTAAGTAGATAACAACACCCACCAGCATTGGCTCTATGCGCAAAATTCCCCACATAGACCACCCCACAAATGCTAGAGCAAACAAAACAAGCAGAAGACCGGCAATAACAGCAAGCATTGCCTTCATTCTAAGGCACAAAAACAAAACCGGAAGCACTACATAAAACCACTCTTCCAACGAAAGCGACCAGTAATAACCAAATAGACCACAGCCATTCCCCTTAACACATTCAAAGTAAAGAAACAGGTGAGCCCACTGTAAAACAGCCGCCACTGCATGATTTAAATTCTTTACCGGCTCACCAAAACCATCTGTCAGAAAAGATAGCACTGTCCATATAACGACCCATATCGCTGCCGGAATAATCGTACGAAACCATCGACGAGCAAAATAGATGCTTATTGCTTTCCTAAAACTACCGGAATTTGATTCCAAAATCCTCATCAGCGAAGCGCTTACAAGAAAACCACTTACCAGAAAAAAAAGATCGACTCCAAAAGAACCGTTAAAATTAGCTAGCATTGCGGAAACCACGGATGGAATATATCCAACAGCCGCCATGTGGTATGAGACCACTAAAATAATTGCAATTCCGCGCAATGCATCTATGTCTACGTTATGACGTTCAACACGCATTTTTTAACCTTGTTAGCATGTACAACACATAAAAAACCCAAGAGTCTCTTTAAGAGAATCCCACCCTATAGAGCAGTATATTACCCAGCACGAACAAAAATCTCCGATGCTTCTATAACCATGTTAATCCGTACCCTGTTTACGTCAGTATTACGACCCACTGATCACGAAATACTACCATTAGCACGCCGAGCCTTGGACGTTTTGTTTCTACCCAGCCTCGACCTGGCTATAACATAGAACGCTGGCCGTCGGACTTTTGAGCGTGTCACTGAACAGCCAGTCCTTACGACCAATGACCAATGACCAATGACCAATGACCAATGACCAATGACCAAAGGATGATAGCCCGCCTGGCCGCGTTTTAGTTTTTTCATCACAGACACACGCTTTTCGTCGCAGTGAATTGCGCGACTTTCCAGCAACCGATTTTTCGTCAGGTGTTACCACACTGACTCACCCAACGCTTCCGCCTTTGACGCGGGATGTCGATTGCCGTAGAGACTGAGTACTTTACTCAACTGCGCGGACTTATCAGCGATAACCAGGGCAGTTTCGCAGCTACGGCATACATCAACCTTACGGATGGCTTGCTCGCGTCAGCCGCAAGCACAGTCAGTTCATGCTTGGGTGGCTCCTTGATGTCTTCGATCCGAGACTAGGGGGTCGGGACATGCGATGAAAATGCTTGTATTTGAAAAGCCATAACTGCAGGTGCAGAGCATGGTCAATGTGGAAAAACACTTTGGGTGAAATTTTAGTGACCCCATACTGACTTAGCCTCCAGAGATGTAAAACACCAATCGAAAAGGCAAAGCCCGCCACGTGCAATCTTTTTTGGGCTTGGAGAAAAGTGATGACGGTGAACTTCGTGTACCGCGCAAGTTTATTTCAATTGTTGGCTAAGTAGCCACTGCTACGGTCTTGACTTAGGGCTCATGAAACGGTTACAAAACATCTACGCCCACACCATGTCGGCCTTCACGCAAATCATTAATCTACGTACAATCAGCTATCAAAACTAACCAAGTTCGATCATTTAGGTTTCAGCCATGCGACAAGCCACAACTAACCTTATCTCTCGCTAATCTGGCTTCTACAAAACATAGAAAAAGTCGTGCCAGTCAGAAGCAGCAGGAAGGCAGTTATGATCAAATAAAGCTTTGAAAGCACTTTTATTTAACGCCATAATATGTTGAAACCTCATCACGAAACACCGGAAAATCCAACATGCTCATCCCACAACAACGACACCTACTACCAACGCTGATAGCGTGCCTCCTCACGAGCATATTACTGCTGGTATTCACCACAAAAATACACAGCGACATTCTGTTCATGAGATTCTTGCTAGACGATATTTTTTTGAATGGAGGATCTTGGAGCGACTGGAAAATGTCACCCGCCCCGAGTTATTTTCCGGATATGATCATTTATCTTGCATCATACTTGTTAAGCAAAAACATAGTCTTCGAGATCATTTTTGTTACGTTCGTTCAGATTGGCGCTATAGGAACACTCTGCGTGTGGCTAACCAAACGCCTATTACCCAATTCATCAAGAGCTGTACAATATATCCCTCTATTAGCCTTACTTCTAACCGTCGTCACATCCGATCACTTTACCGGCTCCGACCTTACTGGCAAAACCAACATTGCCATATACTTCATATCCAACAACATCCAAGTACCAACCTTAATTTCAGGATTAATCCTGCTAGGACTAGCAATTACATTCCTGACAAAACAAAAAATCACCACAGCTTTTTTATTTTTGATAATAGCAGCCATAGCCCAAGCATCATCCGCAGTATTCCTAATCTGCTTCACACTACCTTTTTTTCTAACCCTGATAGCTTTAATTGCTCACGCAACCATAAATAAAAATAGAACACTTACCAAAACCCTGACCAAACTAACAATACTACTTGGCACCTCTCAAATAGCAGGTTACTACATCACCAACGCTATAACCTTTAACTCGCCCCTTCAGGGACGTATTTACCCCACGCTTCAAAGAGCAGAAATTTCTCTAGACTATTTAATATCCGGACTTCAAAACCTGCTCAACCCAACTACCCCTTGGGTTGTTATCTCATTCATTTTTTTTGCGACCACTGTCACTTACGCACTTTTTAAAAGCATCACTCTAGCCTGTAAAACATTTACAACTGTAAACCACACCTCTAACCTGCCTAACCTTACTGAAACAAGCCAATTTCTTATTTGCGTCTTTTTTCTAACTACAACTGCCACATCCATTCTAGGCTCAATTATATCTGGAGGTTTTGCAGACGTATCCGGCTTTCGATATTTTATGACGTTCATAGCTCTATCGATACCAGTATCCCTACTATTCATCGATAAAAAAGAACGGCTTTCGAAATACAAACACACTCCAATCACTCTTACCATATTAGCTTTAGCCCTGACAATTCCATCAGCCATATTCGTTATTCTAAAAAACAAAGACACAGAAATAAACGACACTATTAGATATGGAGCGTTCTATGACGACTCTAGGGACATAGCATCCTGCATCCAAAATTCTGAGCTCTCCGGCATACGCTTGACTTCTGGAATTGCAAACTATATCGATTCAAGAGCAACGATGTACTACTTGAACCGCTCCCACTACATCCTTTCCTCGGACAACAACTTAGACCCATCATTCTGGATCACAACACAAGGTCCAGTTGCCACCCCCTTAAAGTACGGAATAACCAATTACAACTTCATCGTTGCTCAGGACAATGAAATTGGGCTAATCAGCGGCTTCGACATAAAAAATCTGACGAACAAAATACCAAAAAATTACAAAAAACTTGCCTGCAACGACTCTGGAACTTCACTCTTAATATTCGAGGGTGACACCTTAGACAAAGCTCTACGTACTCGACAGCAAAACGCACTATTCAAAAATTATGGTCGAGGATCCGCACTATACAACGGATCAGATCTACCCGGGCTAATCGGAACAGTATCAAGCAACTCCAAAATCGTCACACCTCCAGAGAAAGCAGGCATTTTATCTTATGGCCCTTATCTGAGCTTACCTCACGGAAACTACAAGTTAACACTTAATACCACTTCATCTGATAGCGCCTCCCTTATAGTTGGGAAAATTGAAGTAGGCGACTTTGCCTCGAAGCAGCCTACCATTCTGTATAGCGGCGAGATCCAGTCAAGCGACAGAGATAAATCAATACGCTTTACCACCCCTGAAAATGGCATAGAACAACTAGAGGTTCATATCACTTATAATGGCTCTGGCTCTCTCGAGCTTCGAAGCATAAACTTTGAAAGACTATAAATAGCCAATAGAAACATCATTATAAAGCTGCCCCCCCCCTAGAGGCAGCTTTATAATTGAAACCCTACAGCAACCTATATATCGACAGAGTCGAAAAAATATTGAGCTCGATAACGCATCACAATTTCATTGAACAATTCAACCCTTGTTCAAGTGACGCAAAATACAATCAATCAGACTCTCAACCCAAACAGCCAAACATACTAAAAAAAAACCACCATCAAACACAATTAAACTAATGACTTATAAATGCCGGCGTAGGCAGAAACCATTGTATCTGCAGTAAAAACCTTCGCATACCTCTCTGCAGCACGCCCACCCATCTCCGCCGCCATCTCCGGCTGATCCCACAGCGCTTTCATCGCCGCCGCCAATGCATCAACATCAGCCGGAGGCACCACCAAACCTGTCTCATCAGCGATATTGATATAGGTAGTACCAGACCCTATCTCACAGGAAATCATCGGCTTCCCGTACATCGCCCCTTCCAGCAAGGAAATCCCAAACGATTCAGAGCGCAAATGGGAAGGAAACACCAACGCATAGCAAAGCGTCAGCAATGCCGCCTTATCAATATCAGGTAACTTACCAACGAAATGCACGTTATCGAGCCCCGAGGCTTGGGCCTTCGCTTTCAGCTCTTCTTCAAGCATCCCTCCTCCCACAATAACAACAGGGAGCCTGGTCTTCTCTGCTGCTTCAAGCAAAAAATGGATGCCTTTGTAATATCGCAGCGCACCTACAAACAGGAAGAACTTCTCCCCCACCCGCGATTTCCATTCTTCCAGCTTTTCAGAAGAGGGTTCAGGGTAAGTGTCTCGATCCAGGCCATAGGGAATGATGCTGACCTTATCCTTGAAGTCTGTCAGCACTGTACTGCTCTGCGCATAGTTCGGGGAAGACGCGACAATGCGATCGACACTGGACAGGAAGCGGTACATCAATGGCTTGTAGAGCTTGAGCAGGGTTTTCTGCTTGACGATATCCGAGTGGTAACTGACCACCGTAGGCTTACCCAGGCGCGTAGCGAAATGGACCAGGTCCATATACGGCCAAGGGAAGTGGAAATGGATAATGTCAGCCTCTTTGGCCAGCTCCACGAAATCCTTGATCACCGAGAGCGAGAACCCGGTAGAGGCCAACTGCAAGTCCAGCTTCGAGCGGTGGCTTACATGATGCCCCACGGTTTCATTTCGAGCGGACCCGCGAGGGCTCAGGTATAGCACTTCGGCTTGGATACCATGCTTGGCCGAGCCTTCGGCCAACTGGAATATCACCTGTTCGATACCGCCCATTGTTTCCGGATAATACGTCTTGAAAAAATGCAGAACCTTGATCATCAGCTTTCCATAACCTTCCGGTAAACCTGCAGTGTTTCGTCGGCGCAGCGCTGCCAGGAAAATGCTGAGCAGTGCACCAGGCCTTCGGTAATCGCCTGAAGACGCCAGGTTTCATCCTCAAGGCCTTTCTGCAGGAGCTCTGTCAGTTTCACGACATCCAGCGCTTCGCACATCAGCGCGGCATTGCCGGCGACCTCAGGCAGCGATGAACTGTTGGAGCACACCACTGGCACCCCCGAACTCATCGCCTCCAATACCGGCAAGCCAAACCCCTCATAGAGAGAAGGGAAAGCAAACAGACGAGCACCCGAGAACAACAAAGGCAAGTCTTCGCTTGGAACAAATCCTAAATAGCGTGCCCAGCCCTCACGTCGCGCGGTATCCAGACGCTGGTGAATCTCGTCGTTCCGCCAACCGTAGTAGCCCGTCAGGATCAACGGCCAACGGGTTCTCAATGTGAGTGGAAGGCGAGAATAGGCATCCAGCAAGGTTTCAATATTTTTGCGCGGTTCAATCGTGCCGACAAAGAGACTGTATTCCCCGGGCACAAGAGCATGCTTGGCCAGAGGCTCCTTAAGGGACTCGTAATCACGCGAATAAAACTCTTCGGAACTGGCCAGGGGTACCGTGTGAATACGCTCTATCGGCCATGAAAAGTATTCGGCTAATTCCTGGCGGGTGAATTCAGAGTCGGTGATCAGTGCATCCGCACGATCAAGCGTCTTCCTCAACTCTTTCTGCAGGTAGCGAACCAACTGCGGGGCGTGGCAATGCGCCCAGGTAAAGGGCGAGAGATCATGAAATGTAGCAACACTCTTCCCTGCGAAAGGGGGAAGATAATAGTTAGGGCTGTGATACAGGAAATCCGAGTGATTTTTCAACGCCCTTGCTCGAAGAATCGGCATCAGCAACCGATACGCCTCGACCGCTAAAAAGTTCTTTTGAACAGCGCGCTTCAGCCCATATCCGCTGCCTGATGCATCGGACGCGGTAGGCAGGCTTGGTAAAAAGCGCCGACCGGCGAAAAACTGGAGATCGGTTATCTCCTCGCTTTTCTGCAGTCTCAAGGCTAATTCGTAGGTATAACGACCTATGCCGGTCAGTGGAAAACGGACCGGCTCTACGGATAACACTAGCTTCATTTATTCGGCCGCCAGCATCCAGCTTAAAGTTTCTTCAAGTGGAGGCGTTTGCCACCCGGGGACCAACGACTTGAGGCGGCTATTGTCACCGCACAGCGTCTTGACCTCATTTGCTCGCACAAACGCCGGATTGACCTCGACTTCGATTTTATGACCCGTCAACACCTCACACATGGCGATCACTTCGCGCAACGAATGGGCCTTTCCGGAGCTTACATTGATAGTCTGGCCAACCGGCCTGGCTTCCAGCAATCCTCGATATGCCTTGACCAGTGCACGGACGTCACTGAAGTCTCTCCACACATCAAGATTACCCAGCTCGATTTTCTCGGCCTTACGGCGAAAGTGAGAAACGATCTTGGGTAAAAGAAAATTGTCTGCCTGTCCAACACCGGTGTAATTGAAGGGGCGAGCAATTACCAAAGGCAAACGTTCGCGCCACAGGTTGGCCATGAACTCCATGGCCAACTTGCTGACTGCGTAATCATTGGCCGGTGCTGGGGCAGTCGACTCGTCTAGCAATCCGGACGAGGTGTTGCCATACACATTTGCGCTACTGGCGAGCAATACGCAGCTCGGTGTCTTGCCGCAGTTGGCGATAGCTTCGAGCAGGTTACGGGAGCCTATCAGGTTGACCTGATAAAACGCCTCCGGCGCACCATGCCCAACAAACGCCAGTGCAGCGAGATGCACCACGAAATCCGGCTGAAGGGTTGCCAGCAAAGCATGCAGACCCGGACCATCGGCCAGATCGATCTGGTGGTAACCAGGCTCACCGGAAGGCTGACTCCCCAACCCGATGACCTCGTAACCGTGGGCTTCGAGTTCCGCGGCCATGTAACGACCGGTGAACCCATGAATACCTGTTATCAGCGCACGTTTGCCAGCAATGGTCATCAGAACGAAAATCCTTTTTCATTACGACGAAGATCTGCTTCGACCATCATGCGGCACAACTCTTCCAGATTGGTCTTTGGCTCCCAACCCAGTACTTCCTTGGCTTTAGCCGGATTACCGATCAGCAATTCGACTTCAGTCGGGCGGTAGAACTTAGGATTGATGGTCACCAGCACTTTACCGGTTTCAGCATCAATGCCCTGCTCTGCTTCTGCTTCACCACTCCATTTGATGGTGATATCGACCGCCTTGAATGCCATCGAAACGAAGTCACGAACTGTTTCAGTACGGTTGGTAGCCAGAACGAAGGTGTCTGGTTCTTTGGCTTGCAGCATGCGCCACATACCTTCGACGTACTCTTTGGCAAAACCCCAGTCGCGCTTGGCGTCCATGTTGCCCAATTCCATCTTGTCCAGCAGGCCCAGTTTGATCTTGGCCACGGAGTCGGTGATCTTGCGCGTCACGAACTCACGACCGCGCAGTGGCGATTCGTGGTTGAACAGAATACCGCTGGTCGCAAAAATACCGTAAGACTCGCGGTAGTTGATGGTCATCCAGTGGGCGTACAGCTTGGCGACGCCGTATGGGCTGCGCGGGTAGAAAGGTGTGCTTTCAACCTGAGGGATCGCCTGTACCTTACCGAACATTTCGGAGGTAGAAGCCTGATAGAAGCGAACCTTCGTGTTAACGATACGAATGGCTTCCAACAGGTTGACTGCGCCCAAACCGGTAATTTCTGCAGTGGTCAATGGCTGTTCAAAAGAGACACCGACGAAGCTCTGCGCCGCAAGGTTGTAAACCTCGGTGGCTTCAGTTGTCTGAAGCAGGCGAATACTGGCAGACAGGTCAGTCAAGTCATACTCGACCAGATGGAGATTAGGGTGCTGGTGGATGCCCAGCTCCTCAATACGCCAGAAATTGACAGAGCTGGTACGGCGGTAGGTGCCATACACGGTGTAGCCTTTTTCGAGCAACAGCTCTGCCAGGTAGGCACCGTCCTGACCAGTAATGCCGGTAACGATAGCTTTCATTCGAATCCTTTGAACCCCATACAAATGTTTTCAAAAACGAGGGACGCATACCTGAGCCCCAGATGCATGCCGAAGCATTTAGCGTAGTGCAGATCATACAGACTGCAGTCGTTGATGACGACTGCACAAGGCGCAGCTCACAAGCCACTGGCACCTCTGACAAGCCTTCAAGCAGATGTCCGACTCACCAGACTTCGCCGTCATCACGATTTCGGCATAGTCTGGTAAAGCGTTAGAACTAATTTGAATTTGTCACTGCGGGCAGCTCGGCAAAAATCCGATCCAGACCGCCATTGTCTTCATCATCACCGACAGTGAAGGATTTGACGCCTTGACGTACCAGCGCCTGAAAACCTTCTTGCATTGACTGGCGATGTGCCGACCCTGCTTCCAGCATGACAAGCTGATCCCCCATTCGATAGGTCACCTTCTCATCGTGCAATGCATGAGTCGGACATCCAAGAAGCGATAAGGTGAACTCCCTCGCATAGCGGTACACCTGATCCTCGCAACTTGCGTAGACCGGTTCAAACCGTACACCCGCAGGAACACGCGCCAGCCAAGTAGTTATCAGCGATTTCGCACTGTCACGTGCCATCTGACCATCAATGAATGGCGTGATATCGAGCAACAATTGCGGCCTTTCCAGCGGCGCCGGTAGCGAGCGATCGATCGCTTCGGCGACAGCCATTAAGTCTTCATCTGTCACCGGCGATCCAGGGGTCGCTTCGAGCAACGCGATAGATTGAATCAGATCAGCAACACCGGACTTACTGTTGGCGCGGAAATGCTCGATTGCAGTTTTATATTGAGCAGCGCAAGGCGCAGGGGCGTGGCGTGAGTGAACGATGCTCTGAGCTCGTGCACCTAATGCCTGACGGCCTTGAACATCGGTCCACAGCTTGCTCAAGGCAGCGATAAGTTCACCATCGGCAAATTCATCAGGCAGCTTGACGACACCGTCATCTTCCAGATCCGCCATGCTTCCGTTGGCATTGACGATGGTTGCCAGGCCATAGTTCATGCAATCGAGCACGGCTGCAGAGGTTTCACCTCTGGAATGTGCCCGCAGCTGTACCCCGACATCCGCAATCGCAAGATAGTCCCGGAATGTCTCGGATGAAGCCCAACCTGTAATCAGGATTCGCGAGGCTACGCCTGCCCGGTCAATGCGCTGCTGAAGCTCATCGCCGTAAGTACCTGGATCGTTTTGCCCGACAAAGACCAAGACGCAGGCAGCATCATTAGCCATAGGAGAACTCAGCCAGGCTTCCAGAAGCCTGTGGTTCAACTTGCTGGGACCCAACAAACCAAAACTGCACACTACAAAATCTTCCGCCTTGAGTCCCAACTTGTTGCGAGTCTCTCCACGCGCCTCGGGAGACGTTTGCGCAGGCACTCTCAGAAGTGGAATGTTGACCCATTCACTCCCCACTTGTGGCCCATACCATTGATTGGCAAGTTTGCGTGAGTTTTCAGAGTGGATAATCACGCCCTGTGCGGACTTCAGAACCGGCAGGTTAGCTGGGTACTTCCAGATAGCATCAACCAACTCTTTCGAGTGGAAACGATCAATCACCGCAGCGTAACCGTGACTCTCATACAGTGCATCGGTCCAGATCCCTTGCGCATGGGTATTCAATTCCATGTGCGCAAGAATCCCGGAAAGGAAAAAGTCGTGCAGCACCACGACACCGGGGATCGACGCAACCAACTCAAACATATGCTCGTGGAAAGTCGAGTTGCCGAAATGGTAGAGCACGTGATCATAAGAAGCAGCGTTTTCTACAAACCACTCCACCGTACGAACCGGGCACTTTTCCTTTATCCAGGCGGGCTCGATATCGCTTTGCGTAACAACCACATCGATATCAAAATGCTGCAACAACTCAGGCAACAGTTCAGCGCTGTAATCGCTGATCCCGCTTCGCTCAGGCGGTAACGGTGAGACATAAGCTAAACGTGGCAGCCCCTTTCGAGACTCAACGACTGGAGTTTCTTTGGAACGTTGCTCATGGAAGGTCTCCAGGGCAGCAATCGCTCGCTGCGCCGTTTTATCCCAAGAGAACTGTTTCGCCTGTTCCAGGCCATGCCGCTCCAACTGAGCGCGAAACGAATCGTCCATCAAGACTTCGCGCAGCTTTTCCGTAATCGATGCATCGTCCAGCGGATCAAACATCGCCTGAGCGTTATTGACTACTTCAGGCAGACTCGAGGTATTTGCTGCCACCACCGCGCGACCACAGGACATCGCCTCCAACGCGGGAAGCCCGAAGCCCTCATGCCAGGACGGGAAGATAAATGCCTGGCACAGGTTGTACAGGGCAACGAGGTCGTCTTCCGAAACAAACCCGGTCATGACGAATTGGTCACGGTCAAGGCCATGCTCTCTGGCCAGGGCCTCCAATCGCGCACGATCTTCAGGCCGTACCGAACAGACGACTGCCAGTTGATGCTGCTCCAGGGTAACGGCCGGCAACCGTGCATACGAACGAATCAGTCCCTCGATGTTTTTCCGATGGTCAATACCGCCGGTGTACATAACAAAGGCCCGATTCAACCCGAAACGAGAGAGCAAGTCGGCCTTTTGCGAGTCACTGTAGGACCTGACCTTGAAGTGCGCGTCAACTGCCGTCGAGATATTCACCGCGTTCCAAGCATTTACGCCCAGATATTGAATAGCCTCTTGGCGGGAGGATTCAGAAATCGACAGCAGAAGGCCTGCCGACTGGAGATAGTTTATTTTACTGTCGTACCACTTCTCGATCAGCGGGTTCTTGAGATAGGTGTCGCGATTGATGTATGGGATCAGGTCATACAACACGACAGCGGTTGGCAGATTATCGGCAAAGCAGCCAACGCTGGTAACGGAGTCATCTTCGAAACCTTCGAAAAGGCTGCTTACCAGAACGACGTCGGGGTTCAGGGACGCAAGAAAAGACTCACGAACGCGCTCTGCGGCGTAACGGCGCCAGGTATTACCCACGTCGATGTGGCTCACCGCTTCAGGTATATGCCAAACGACAATGTTTTCCTGAGGGATCAGATCCTGGAAAATCTCTCGAATACTGTCAACAGCCTCAGGAAAAGCGCCGCTCAAGGCCAGCAGAACTTCGTGGTTACCGCGGTTTCGCGCAACCCCTTGCGCCAACGACAGCGCGTATCGACCGATCCCACGGTTACGTGAGCCTGTCGATTGAGCACCTTGAAGATCGATCACAATACGCATTACTGACCCCCACCACGCTGCTGGGCAGACGTCTTCAGTCGGCGATACAAGTCGCGCCCCCTGCCAGTGAGGTACTGCTCACTGAGTGGTGCTTTAGCTCGTATGGAGACAACACTTTTAGAAAGATGGTTGAACACTTTGCGTGCGCCATCATAGAAACCGAGGGTTTTAAGAAGCCCTACACACCTTGAACGCAAAATTGGTCGTGTCGAAAAAAACAGAGAGACCTTGCGGAGTGAAAAACCCAAGACTTTTTTCACGAAAGTTTTCAAACGAACCGTGAAACCAAGCTGCCGGGCCAAGCGAACTTGAAACACCAACCAGCGCAACGGCTGCGTCAGCCGCCAAGACGTACTCGCATACACAGCGGCGAGTTCGGCCTCGACAGACATGCGTTTTGCCTCTTCCAAAACCCTCAGTGTCTCTTCCAAAGCTCTCAGCTCCTCCCGACGACGAGTATCAGCTTCGGCTTGCAGCACTCGGCTTTGAACAAGCTGGTAGAACGAATGCGAGGCCTTGCCGCTCAAAACGAATCGGTCAAAGACATTGGGAGGACGGTTGAATGACTCAAGTAGCTCTATGTGATTCTCATGCACATAAAATCGGTTTAACCCATCAAAGTAGGCAAAGCGATATCCTTTCGCCAGAATCAAATCCTCCCAGTCGTCGTGGCTTTGCTCCTCACTGAGTGGCAAAGTGCTTTCGATGACCAGAACCCAAGGACGGATCGGCGACTCGACCCAGCTCTCTATTACATTTTTTTCGAGCCCTTCAACATCAATCTTCATCCAGTTGACGGCTCGGTCGCGATACTTTTCCAGCAAAGTATCCAGCGACATCACCGGCACAACTCGACGTATGGCTTGATAGCCGGAATCAAGGTGCAACTTGGCAATAGAGTTGTCGGAGGTCGAAAGGCCAGTGTCCGAGAACTCGTAAAACTCAAGGGTTTCAGTGCCCGAACCAATAGCGACCTGTTCGATCACTTCATCGGGCCGAGCAAGCCTCAACCTTGATGAGTATTGTTCGGTTGGCTCGACATGCACCCCGCGCCATTGATGCTCATAGAATGCGAGGCTGACGGAGTCATGGACCGGGTCCTGGGCACCAATATCAATGTAGAAACCTTTGGAGACGTGATTCAGCGCTCTCCACAGCATCACATCTTCGAAGTTCTGGGCGTACGATACAAATGACATTAGCGTATGATTTCCAAATCAAGCGGCATCCAACATGCCCCAGCAAATAAGCTTTTACTTTGGTTCACAACATTAAAAACCAAAGCCAAGTCTCGCCACTCATAATTATTACTGAGGTGAGAATCGTCGCTGACAAGTGCCGTAGCGATAGAATAACTTCCAGGCCCGACATTCATCTCACAGGCAAAGTTATAAACCAACTCCTCACCCTCAACCAGATTCAATTCAGCACGCTGCAAATGATGAGTATTAGTGCCAAATACCGTTTGGCCCAACCGGTCCTTTATCATGTAACCAAGAACCAGACGAGGAATAGCTGCAGACACACGAACCTTGACACTTAGCGTTACAGGTGCACCTACATCGATGACCTCAACAGGATCGCCATTAGCGTTCAGAATATTTATTTCCGCAACAGTTGCTTGTCCTGTACCGGAAACTGTCTTTATCCGACCGTCGGAGGAAATTTCCTGGCGAACTGTATTAGCGTTTTCTTTCTCTGCCAGCATCGCATTGTAGTAATCCATTACTTCTTCTGGCTTACCTTCCATTGCCAGCTTTCCGCTTCTCAACAAAATTGCACGATCGCAAATAGACTGAATCGCCGCCTTGTCGTGAGAGACAATAAGCAATGTGGTACCGCCCTTACGGAATTCGCGAATCCTTTCAAAGCTCTTGTGCTGGAAATAGGCATCGCCCACCGACAACGCCTCGTCAACGATCAAGACATCGGGTCTACGAGCCGTTGCGACACTAAACGCCAAGCGCATCTGCATCCCGCTGGAATAAAGTCTAACCGGCTGGTCGATGTAGTCGCCGATCTCGGCAAACGCCTCGATTTCCGGCATCAACTCGGTGACTTCACTCACACTCAAGCCAAGCAACTGCCCAGCCATGATCGCATTCTGGCGGCCGGTGAAATCGGGATGAAAACCCATGCCCAACTCTAGCAGTGCGGCTACCCGGCCACTTATTTCTACATTGCCGACGGTGGGCTGGGTGGTACCGGTGATCATCTTCAACAAGGTACTTTTGCCTGCACCGTTGACGCCGATAATCCCTACAGCTTCACCTGGCCGCACCTGGAAGTTCAGGTCTTCGAGGACCCACTTCAACTTGTGGCGTGGCCTGCTCCACGGAATTATCCACTCGGCCAAGCGGGACGCACGACTCGGGTACTGTTTATAAGCCTTGCCCAGGCCCGTTACGTTAATCGTCCCCATCAGAGTTCATCCACCAATTCGCCCGAATGCTTTTTAAATAAATGAAGCCCCAGGAAGCATATGAACAGGCTGAGTAACACAATAGGAAGGAGCGCAATCCAATCGGGCATCTGTCCGTGCACCATGACGCCCTGGTATGAACCAATCAACGTCGCCATCGGGTTAAGTTTCATCAGTGACTGCAACCAGGCTGGCAGAATATTGAGCGGGTACACAATCGGCGTAAACCAGAACCAGAATTGCAGTACGACACCAAAAAGCTGCCCTACGTCCCGAAAGAACACGTTCAACACACCAAGCGTGACCCCCAGGCCAATGGCAAATAACACCTGAATCAACAGAATGGGAATAATCGTAAAGAAAACCCACCCCGGAAAATTCCCGGTCACCAGTAGAAAAATGATAAACAGCGAGAAAATAATCCCGAAATTGACCGAAGCATTCAACACCAATGTCACCGGCAGGCACAGGCGTGGAAAGCTCAACTTTTTAATCAGGTTCGCATTATCTATAAAAATACTTTGGGCTCTACCAACTATCTCGCCAAAGTAACCCCAGGTAATGACACCCACACACAGATAGATACTATAGCCAAAGGTGCCGTCTACCCCTGGCAACTTTGCACGCATAAGCTGCGAAAAAATCACCGTATACACAAAAATCATTGTCAACGGCTGGATGACTGTCCAACCAACACCCAACATCGAGTTGGTGTATTTAGATTGAAACTCCCGCTTCACGCTCCCCAGGATAAAGCCCCGGTAATTCCATAGAGCCTTCAATGCCGGACTGATCATTGAGCAGCACCTATCAGCGTCTCAATCTCCTTCAGACGAGCAAACATTAATTCGCTATCACCTTTAGCTTCAACGTTCAGCCGCAATAAAGGCTCAGTATTGGAACCACGCAGATTGAATCGCCATTCTTCGAATCCAACGCTAATACCGTCGGTCATATCCAGAATAGGTGACTGAGGCCGATAATGAGCCAAGACATGTTCAATCGTCTTGGCCACATCGGCCACTTTGTAGTTGATCTCACCGGTGCAGGGGAACGCTGCAATACGCTCATCGACTTGCTCGGACAGTGGTTTTCCGGTACTAGAAACCAATGCTGCCACCAACAACCACGGAATCATCCCACTGTCGCAATACGCAAAATCGCGGAAGTAGTGGTGAGCACTCATCTCACCGCCATACACCGCATCCTCCTCACGCATGCGCTCCTTGATAAACGCATGCCCGGTTTTGCTCTGAACGGCGATACCACCCGCCTGCTCGACCTGCTCGATGGTGTTCCAGGTCAGGCGCGGATCGTGGATGATCTTGCTGCCGGGGTGTTGCTTGAGCAGCATTTCGGCCAGCAGGCCGACGAGGTAATAGCCCTCGATGAACCGACCATCGGCATCGAAGAAAAAGCATCGATCGAAGTCACCGTCCCAAGCCAGGCCCATATCGCACTGGTTAGCCAGCAGTGCCTGACGAGTCAGTTCGCGATTCTCGGGCAGCAGCGGATTGGGGACGCCGTTCGGAAAGTGGCCATCAGGCACTTCGTTGATGAACACCCACTGCAGCGGCAGTCGTTCAGCCAGCGCCTGCAGCACAGGACCTGCAGCGCCATTGCCCGGATCGGCGAGGATTTTGAGAGGCTTCAAGGCGTTGACGTCGACGTAAGTGAGCAAATGGTCGATGTAGGCGGTCTTGTCAAAGGCCTGACGAACCGTGCCTTTTTGTACAGCCGCAGCGCCCAGGTCACCCTGATCGACACGCAGACGAATAGCGTCGAGGCCTGTGTCGCCACTGATAGGACGAGACTCGGCCTTGACGAGTTTCATGCCGTTGTAGCCTTTGGGATTGTGGCTGGCAGTGATCATCACGCCGCCGTCGACTCTGTAATGACTGGTAGCGAAATAGACTTCCTCGGTACCGCACAGCCCGATGTCGATCACATCGGCACCCGCCTCGGTAATGCCGCGCATCAGAGCTGCCGCCAGGGGTGGGCTTTCGAGCCTCATGTCCTGGCCGACTACGAAGGTTTTCCCTTGCAACTCGACCACGAGCGCACGGCCTATGCGGTAGGCGATGTCTTCGTTGAGTTGAGCGGGAACCTGACCACGAATGTCATAGGCTTTGAAGCATTGCGTCACGATAGGAGGATACATACTACTCACTAACTGAAATGTCCGATGCCGCCCGGAGGCGGCAACGGCAAGAATGGAGCGCCAGAGCCTGATGCCATTGGCGTGCTAACCTCGCAAGGCACGAGGCTCGCATCGGGCTCAGTGTCGTTACTTATCGACGCGACCGTAGTTGTCTTCAAAACGCACGATATCGTCTTCGCCCAGATAGTCACCGCTCTGCACTTCGATCAGCACCAGATCGATAACACCCGGGTTCATCAGACGGTGCTGGTGGCCGGCACGAATAAACGTGGACTCGTTGGTGTTCAACATCAATTCCTGCTGGTCGTTGACAACCACAGCCATCCCGCTGACAACGATCCAGTGCTCACTTCTGTGATGGTGCATCTGCAAGGACAACGAAGCCTTTGGCTTCACCACAATGCGCTTGATCTTGAAGCGCTCGCCGTTTTCCAGGGTGGTGTAGGTCCCCCAAGGGCGATGAACGGTACGATGGAGCAAATGCACCGTGTGGCTGGCCGCCTTGAGCTGATTGACGATATGTTTTACGTCTTGGGCATGATCTTTGTGAGCGATCATCACCGCGTCCGGCGTATCGATGACCAGCAGGTCCTCAACCCCCACCAGCGCAGTCAGTCGATCCTCACTGTTAACGTAGTTGTTACGAGAATTGTGGGACAACACCTCGCCTTCGAAACGGTTGCCGTTTTCATCAGGCTCGGTCAGCTCACTGACGGCGTTCCAGGAACCGATGTCACTCCAACCGATATCACAAGGAATGGTCGCTACTTTGGAGGAGCGCTCCATCAATGCGTAATCGATGGAGATGTCCGGAACCTCTGCGAATGCATCAGCATCAAGTGCCAGGCAACGATATTTAGCAGAGGTAGTGAGGCGCGAATTTTCAATGGTTTTACTGACGGCTTCCACCACGTCAGGGGCATGCTGGCGAAGTTCTTCCAGCACAGTGCCGACCCGGAAGCAGAACATCCCGGAGTTCCAATAGTAGTTGCCTGCGCTGACGTAGCCTTCAGCCGTTTCAAGATTGGGCTTTTCGACGAAGCGCGCAACCTTAAGGCCGCCCTTCAGGGGCGCATCTTTTTGAGCTTCGATGTACCCGAACCCCGTTTCAGGGTAGGTCGGCTGAATACCAAAGGTGACCAGCCAGCCTTCGGAGGCAAGCGTCACCGCACTGGCGACTGCCGCAGCAAATGCTTTTTCGTCTTTTATCAGGTGGTCTGCAGCCAGCACCAGCATTTGGGCGTCGGGGCCATGCGAAGCTTCCAGTTGAAGCGCCGCGGCAGCAACGGCAGCAGCCGTATTACGCCCGAAAGGCTCAAGGATGAAGCCTTGCGAATGTTTGAGCGTATTGACTGCGCCGTACTCGTCTTCGGTCTTGAACAGGAGCTCACGGTTGGTCACCGTAAGGACCTCCACAACACCTTCCAGACGTGAAGCACGAAGGAACGTTTTCTGGATTAGATTCTGGCCATCTGGCAGATCCATGAACGGCTTTGGATGGGCCTCTCGAGAAACAGGCCACAACCGGCTGCCCACTCCGCCAGACAAAATTACGGGAATCAGTTCCATGCTCTAAATCCTTAATCCCCTTCCGGCAAATTCATCCAGAAAGTGGGCTCAGTTATGTTTCTGGTCATTCTTGCATCGTAAGCAATGCAAATTTTTTGCTTGAGTCGACTGAAGGTGGCAACCAAGCATCAATCTAAACCGGTCGATTTTACACCGGGTACGCCTCCCCTCCACTCTCCAGCTCTACCACTTATCAGTATTCCTGCAGCCTCAATTTTTTGAGGCGATCTCGACAAGTCGGAACCCTTCATCACGGGGAGTGCAAATCCAATAAATTTGAGGCCTGCAGCGCTGCATGGGGTCAGATAATTCTGCTGGCCATTCTACAGCTAGTACCGGGAATAAATAACTCATGCGAGGGCAGGATACGAAAATCATTTGAAAACAAACGATTTTTTTTAAAAAAATACCATCAAAACAACATCAATCATCTGCCACGATCAAGTCTCACTCAAGCCTCGGCAATCCCTGCGCATCCAAAAGCCTTTCCAGATAGGAACCATAACCAGTTTTTTTGAGACGCTCCGCTTGAGCAGACAGCTCAGCGGCAGAGATCCATCCGCTGCTGTAGGCAATCTCCTCCAGACAGGCAACTTTCAAACCCTGACGCTTCTCGATGGTATGCACAAAGTGGCTCGCCTCCAGCAATGAATCATGTGTCCCTGTGTCCAGCCAGGCGAAGCCGCGACCCAACATTTCGACTTTGAGCGCTTGCTGTTCGAGGTACGCACGGTTGACGTCGGTGATTTCCAGCTCCCCGCGCGCAGATGGCTTGATGCCCTTGGCGATCTCGACAACCTGGTTGTCGTAAAAATACAGACCAGTCACCACGTAGTTGGATTTTGGTTTCAGCGGTTTTTCTTCAATGCTCAAGGCTCGGCCGGCAGCGTCGAACTCGACCACACCGAAACGCTCCGGGTCCGACACGTGATAGCCGAATATGGTCGCGCCGTGCTCTTGAGCGCTGGCGGCACGCAGGTTGTCAGAGAAGTGCTGACCATAAAAGATGTTGTCACCCAGGATCAGACAGCATGGATCCTTGCCGATGAATTCCTCACCAATGATGAACGCCTGTGCCAGACCGTCCGGGCTAAGCTGTTCGGCGTAAGTCAGCTTGATGCCGTACAGGCTGCCATCACCCAGCAACTTGCGAAAGCACGGCAGGTCTTCAGGGGTGGAAATAATCAGGATTTCGCGCATACCGGCGAGCATCAGCACCGACAGCGGGTAAAAGATCATCGGCTTGTCGTAGATCGGCAGCATCTGCTTGGACACGCCGAGGGTCAATGGATGCAGACGAGTGCCCGAACCACCAGCGAGGATGATGCCTTTACGATTTGTCGTGGTCATTTATTCAAAACTTCCCTAAGCATTCGGGTAACACCAGTTTGCCAATCCGGCAAGTGCAGAGAAAAGCCGTCGCACAGCCTCTGAGTGTTCAATCGGGAATTCAGAGGGCGGCGCGCCGGTGTTGGGTAGGCGGCTGTGTCTATCGGATTAATCGCCGTTACAGCGAGCTTTTCGCCATTGGCCTTGGCAAAACCGATCACATGACTGGCATAGCCATGCCAGGACACTTCGCCAGCCGCCGCCAGGTGATACAGGCCCGCCAATTCAGGACGCTGCAGCACTTGCTGAATGGCCAATGCCGTCACGTCGGCGATCAGGTCTGCGCCGGTAGGGGCGCCGATCTGGTCGGCGATAACGCTCAAGGTCTCTCGATCCTTGGCCAGACGCAGCATGGTCTTGGCAAAGTTGTTGCCGCGAGCGCCATAGACCCAACTGGTACGGAAGATCAGGTGCTTGCAACCTGAGGCAATAATTGCCTTCTCGCCAGCCAGTTTGCTGGCACCGTAGTGATTCACTGGCGCGACGGCATCTGTCTCTTGCCATGGCGTCAGGCCTTCACCGCTGAACACGTAGTCAGTCGAGTAGTGAATCAGCCACGCCCCCAGAGATGCAGCCTCTTCAGCCATGACCTGACTGGCCTGACCGTTCACGCGGTCGGCCAGTTCAGTCTCAGATTCAGCTTTATCGACCGCGGTGTAGGCTGCAGCGTTGACGATAACATCGGGCTTGACCTGACGGATCGTCGCACGCAGCGCGTCGAGGTCAGACAGGTCGCCGCTCAAGCCATCAACCGGATGACGGTCCAGGGCGATCAACTCGCCAAGCGGTGCAAGGGAGCGCTGCAGCTCCCAGCCCACCTGGCCGTTTTTTCCCAACAGAAGGATCTTCATGCCTTGCCCGAACGATCCGAGTAGTTCTGATCGATCCATTGCTGGTAGCTGCCGTTCTTCACGTGAGTAACCCATTCAGCGTTGCCCAGGTACCACTCGACGGTTTTGCGGATACCGGTTTCAAAGGTTTCTTCCGGCGCCCATCCCAACTCGCGCTGGATTTTGCTGGCGTCGATCGCGTAGCGCTGGTCGTGGCCCGGGCGATCCTGAACGTAGGTAATCAAGCTGGCGTGTGGACGATGAGCGGAGTCCGGGCGCAGTTCGTCGAGCAGTGCGCAAAGCGCATGCACCACTTCGATGTTTTGCTTCTCGTTATGGCCGCCGATGTTATAGGTCTCGCCGATAACGCCTTCGGTTACGACTTTGTACAGTGCGCGGGCGTGGTCTTCGACGTAGAGCCAGTCACGAACCTGGTTGCCTTTGCCGTAGACCGGCAGCGGCTTGCCTTCCAGTGCATTGAGGATGATCAGCGGGATCAGCTTCTCAGGGAAGTGGCAAGGACCGTAGTTGTTCGAGCAGTTGGTGACCAGGGTCGGCAGGCCGTAGGTACGGCTCCAGGCACGAACCAGGTGATCGGAACTGGCCTTGCTGGCCGAGTACGGCGAACTTGGCTGATACGGCGTGGTTTCGGTGAAGAGGTCTTCCGGACCTTCAAGGTCTCCGTAGACTTCGTCGGTGGAAATATGATGGAAGCGGAAGTTGGCTTTACGCGCATCGTCCAGTGCTACCCAATAGTGGCGTGCAGCTTCCAGCAAGGTGTAGGTGCCGATGATGTTGGTCTGGATGAATTCGGACGGACCGGAGATCGAACGGTCAACATGGGACTCTGCGGCCAGATGCATGATGGCATCCGGTTGGTGTTCACGCAGGACACGGTCCACTTGATGACGGTCGCAAATGTCGACGCGTTCGAACTCGTAACGCGAGTTCTGACTGACTTCGGCCAGCGACTCAAGATTACCGGCATAAGTCAGCTTATCGACATTAACGACAGAGTCCGCTGTATTGAGGATGATATGACGAATGACTGCCGAGCCGATAAAACCGGCGCCACCTGTTACTAGAATTTTCACGCGAACCACACCCTTAAGTCGCTGACAGCTCCCCCCAATTGCACTCTGCCCAATCCATGGATGCAAAAGCCTTTAAACCAGTCGTGGTTTTCTGACAGAGTCAGTCTAAACCGATTAGGGAATGCCCTATCGACCAAGCGCAGCATTTTACAGCTTAATGAAGGTTTTACTAATGGATACGGACAAGCTGTGAAGCAAACTCCACGCCTGCAACGGGTTTATCGCAATCAGACAAGGCGCTTGCGTGAGGCTCTGGACGTACGCCCCAGAAACCAGCCAAGAATGGGGCCGATCACCATGCCGATCAGCAGCGCAATTACCATGATCAGCGACACTGGCAACTGCGGGCCCGCCCAGCCCAGGAACAACAGTGATACGCCTTGCTGATTCTCAAGAACAAACGCCAGGATCGCCAGAACGAGCAACAGGACAAATACAGCGAGAAGTACGCGCTTGAGGTTACGCATCAGCGGCTCCTTGAAATGCAGCTGCTGTCAAAGCCCTTCCTCCTCATCCTCGTTCACACGATCGCGCAGTTCTTTGCCTGGCTTGAAGTGCGGAACGAACTTGCCGTCGAGGCTGACGGATTGACCGGTTTTCGGATTGCGACCTACGCGCGGTGCGCGATAGTGCAAGGAGAAGCTGCCAAAACCACGGATCTCGATGCGATCACCAGTGGCCAGACATTGGGACATTTGCTCGAGCATGGTCTTGATGGCCAGCTCCACATCCTTGGATGAGAGCAGCCCTTGATGGGTGACAATTCGTTCGATCAACTCCGACTTCGTCATATTTTTCCCTTCTTTTTCAAGCAGCTAGATCAGCGCTTCAAAGGTTTTAGCATGCCCCGAGGAATTTGAACAGCCCGAGTTTTGACATATCTTCACCAGCAATGAGATACCCGATTTCAGGGCACCGGAACACTGACGAACTCACACACTCACCTGCAGATAACCAGCATGGTGCGTGTCAGATAGCCCGCGGGATTGAAGCCGAAAGGGAATACATCTTCTTCCTTGGCGTCATCGGACCTTACGATGACTTTATAGCCTGCCCCCTTACATTCCTTGGCCGCTCGCTTGTGACACCTCTCCCACCCCGAGCCCAACCCAGAACAATCGATTTCTATACCACTGACTCCGCGCACTGCGTGACTCTTGGCGCTGGTGGTACAACCTGCCAATGTCAGTACTGCTATCACGACAATGAGCTTGTTCATTCACTTCCTTATGCTGGACGCATCTGCCCAGCGGTCGTTCACTTCAGACTAAGCCTAGTCTTGAATAGACGATTGACCTGTATGAAGTTACAGACAACTTATGTAGATCATTGGTTTCACGAAAGAAATATTGCAGCGTCAGCACATTAGGAATTCACCAAATCGCAGACACAAAAAAGGGCGACCGAAGTCGCCCTTTTTCTATGGTCTGACAGAACTTAGTTCTGTTTTTCCATTTGTGCACGCAGCAGGTCGCCCAGAGTGGTAGGACCAGCAGCGATGTCAGCAGCAGGCTTGTCTTTCAAGCTCTGGATTGCTTCTTTCTCTTCAGCATCATCTTTCGACTTGATGGAGAGCTGGATTACGCGGCTCTTGCGGTCAACGCTGATGATCTTGGCTTCTACTTCCTGGCCTTCTTTCAGAACGTTGCGCGCGTCTTCAACGCGATCACGGCTGATTTCGGAGGCTTTCAGAGTCGCTTCGATATCGTCGGCCAGAGTGATGATGGCGCCTTTGGCGTCAACTTCTTTCACGATGCCTTTAACGATGGCGCCTTTGTCGTTCTCTTGAACGTACTCGGAGAACGGATCGCTTTCCAGTTGCTTGATACCCAGGGAGATGCGCTCGCGCTCTGGGTCAACCGACAGGATAACGGTGTCCAGCTCGTCGCCCTTCTTGAAGCGGCGAACGGCTTCTTCGCCCACTTCGTTCCAGGAGATGTCGGACAGGTGAACCAGACCGTCGATGCCGCCGTCCAGACCAATGAAGATACCGAAATCGGTGATCGACTTGATGGTGCCGGAGATTTTATCGCCCTTGTTGAACTGGCCAGAGAAATCTTCCCATGGGTTAGATTTGCACTGCTTGATGCCGAGGGAGATACGACGACGCTCTTCGTCGATGTCCAGAACCATAACTTCCACTTCGTCGCCGACTTGTACGACTTTCGAAGGGTGGATGTTCTTGTTGGTCCAGTCCATTTCGGAAACGTGTACCAGACCTTCAACGCCTTCTTCCAGCTCAGCGAAGCAGCCGTAGTCGGTCAGGTTGGTTACACGAGCGGTAACGCGAGTGCTTTCTGGGTAACGGGCTTTGATAGCAACCCATGGATCTTCGCCCAGTTGCTTGAGGCCCAGGGAAACACGATTGCGCTCGCGATCGTACTTCAGAACCTTGACATCGATCTCGTCGCCAACGTTGACGATTTCGGAAGGATGCTTGATACGCTTCCAAGCCATGTCGGTAATGTGCAGCAGGCCATCGACGCCACCCAGATCGACGAATGCGCCGTAATCGGTGAGGTTCTTGACGATACCTTTGACTTGCTGGCCTTCCTGCAGGGATTCCAGCAGAGCTTCACGCTCGGCGGAGTTCTCGGCTTCGAGGACGCTGCGACGGGAAACGACAACGTTGTTGCGTTTCTGGTCGAGTTTGATGACCTTGAATTCCAGCTCTTTGCCTTCCAGGTGCGTGGTATCGCGCACTGGACGGACGTCAACCAGAGAACCTGGCAGGAACGCACGGATGCCGTTAACGTCGACTGTGAAGCCGCCTTTAACCTTACCGTTGATAACGCCCTTGACCACTTCTTCGGCTGCGAAGGCTGCTTCCAGAACAATCCAGCATTCAGCGCGCTTGGCTTTTTCACGGGACAGCTTGGTTTCACCAAAGCCGTCTTCAACCGAGTCCAGAGCAACGTGAACTTCGTCACCGACGTTGATGTTCAGTTCGCCAGCGTCGTTGTAGAACTGCTCAAGCGGGATGAGTGCTTCAGACTTCAGGCCAGCGTGAACGGTTACCCAGCGAGCTTGGTAATCGATATCAACGATAACACCGGTGATGATGGAGCCTGCCTGAAGGTTCAGGGTTTTTAGGCTTTCTTCAAAGAGTTCCGCAAAGCTTTCGCTCATTTTAATTCCTGTTGATAAGGGCGAAGAATACGCCCATCTCCACATCCCAGACGATGTGGGTTAGTTTCATTTAAAAGAAGCTCCGCAGGACTATGACTGGTCCCCTGCGGCCCTCTTGGTCACCCGGCGATATCGCGAATGGCGATCTCGCTCATGATGCGTTCCAGCACCTGATCGATGGATAATTCCGTGGAATCCAGCTGTATGGCGTCAGCCGCCGGCTTGAGCGGGGCTACCGCTCGCTGGGTGTCACGCTCATCGCGTGCACGTATCTCATCTAGCAGACTCGACAGACTAACACCATCGACTTTGCCCTTCAACTGCAAGTAACGTCGACGCGCACGCTCCTCGGCACTGGCAGTGAGGAAAATCTTCAAGGGTGCGTCGGGAAACACCACCGTCCCCATGTCGCGACCATCGGCCACCAGACCCGGCGCCTCCTGAAACGCGCGCTGACGCTGCAGCAGCGCCTCGCGAACCGCGGGCAACGCGGCGACCTGCGAGGCACCCGAGCCGACACTCTCGGTACGGATCACATCGCTGACTTCATCGCCTTCCAGAATAATGCGCTGCAACTGACCGTCGGTCGCCGCGATGAACTGCACATCCAGATGCGCGGCGAGCTTCTTGAGCAACTCTTCATTGGTCAGGTCGACGCCATGGTTATGCGCGGCGAAAGCCAGCAATCGATAAAGTGCACCGGAATCCAGCAGGTTCCAGCCCAGGCGCTTGGCCAGAATCCCGGCGACAGTACCCTTGCCAGAGCCGCTTGGCCCATCAATAGTGATGACCGGTGCAATGCTGATCACGACTGAGCCTCTTGTGCAACGCGGATACCGACCTGCGCACACAGCGCGAGGAAGTTCGGGAACGAGGTCGCGACGTTGGCGCAATCATGGATGCGGATCGGCGCGGTGGCGCGCAGCGAAGCCACGCTGAAGGCCATGGCGATCCGGTGATCGCCGTGACCGTGCACTTCGCCGCCGCCGATTTGGCCGCCGTCGATGATGAGGCCATCCGGAGTGGGCTCGCACTTGACGCCCAGCGCCAGCAGACCGTCCGCCATGACCTGGATCCGGTCCGATTCCTTCACGCGCAGCTCTTCGGCGCCACGCAGCACAGTGCGACCTTCGGCACAGGCAGCGGCCACGAACAGCACTGGAAACTCGTCGATGGCCAGTGGAACCAGCGCTTCGGGAATATCGATACCTTTGAGTTTAGCTGCCCGTACGCGCAAGTCCGCAACCGGTTCGCCGCCGACTTCACGTTGGTTTTCCAGGGTGATGTCAGCCCCCATCAGGCGCAGGATGTCGATTACGCCGGTACGGGTCGGATTGATGCCGACGTGCTCGAGCACCAGCTCCGAACCTTCGGCAATCGACGCCGCTACCAGGAAGAATGCCGATGACGAGATATCGCCCGGCACTTCAATGTGGGTCGCGGTCAACTTGTGGCCGGACTCGACCGAGGCAGTCGCCCCGTTAACGGTCACCGGGTAGCCGAAGCCGCGCAACATGCGCTCGGTGTGGTCGCGAGTCGGTGCCGGCTCGGTGACCGTGGTCTTGCCTTCGGCATACAAACCCGCCAGCAGCAGGCAGGATTTAACCTGAGCACTGGCCATCGGCATGGTGTAAGTCAGGCCCTTGAGCTTGTTGCCGCCACGAATGGTCATCGGTGGACGACCGTCAGCGGCGGTCTCGATCACGGCGCCCATTTCACGCAATGGATTGGCCACGCGGTTCATCGGACGCTTGGACAACGAGGCGTCACCAGTCAGGGTGCTGTCGAAGTTCTGCGCAGCCAACAGGCCAGACAGCAGACGCATCGACGTGCCGGAGTTGCCCAGATAGATCGGGCCCGGCGCAGGCTTCAGGCCATGCAGGCCGACGCCGTGAATGGTCACACGACCGTGGTGCGGACCTTCGATGACGACGCCCATGTCACGGAAAGCTTGCAGGGTCGCCAGGGCGTCTTCGCCCTCGAGGAAACCTTCCACTTCGGTGACGCCTTCGGCCAGGGAACCGAGCATGATCGAGCGGTGGGAAATCGATTTGTCGCCCGGTACACGAATCCGCCCAGTCAGGCGGCCACCAGGTTGTGCCAGGAAAATCAGATCGTTGGAATTCATAGCGTCCACATAGGCCCGGCGGGCCAGGATTTTACTGAAATGCTCGCGGGCAACCCGGGCGCGAGTGAACACGCCCAACAATTGGTGCCCATCCCCTGCATCGACCGCGTCGCGCAAGGCGTCGAGGTCGCTGCGAAATGTATCGAGTGTGCGCAGGACAGCTTCGCGATTGGCGAGGAAGATGTCGTGCCACATGACCGGGTCGCTACCGGCGATTCTTGTGAAATCGCGGAAACCGCCCGCAGCGTAACGGAAGATCTCAAGATTTTCATTGCGTTTGGCCAACGAATCGACCAAACCGAACGCCAGCAAGTGCGGCAAATGGCTGGTCGCCGCCAACACTTCGTCGTGACGCTCGACCTGCATGTGCTCGACGTCGGCGCCCAATTCGCGCCACAACCGGTCAACCACCGCCAGCGCGGCCGGATCGGTCTGATCCAGCGGCGTCAGAATCACTTTGTGGCGACGGAACAGGTCGGCATTGGAGGCTTCCACCCCACTCTGCTCGGAACCGGCAATCGGATGCCCCGGCACGAAACGCGCCGGCATACCGCCAAACGCCGCGGTCGCCGCGCGCACCACATTGCCCTTGGCGCTGCCGACATCGGTCAGAATCGCCTGCCCCAGATCCATACCCGCCAACAGCGCGAGCAGTTTCTCCATGGCCAGGATCGGTACCGCCAGCTGAATCACGTCCGCGCCCTGGCAAGCCGCCACCAGATCTTCTTCGCAGCGATCCACCACACCCAACTCGACCGCCAGTTTGCGCGACTGCGGATCGAGATCGACTCCGACCACTTCGCGACACAGACCGCTTTCACGCAGCCCCTTGGCAAACGAACCGCCGATCAACCCCAGACCGACCACCACCAGGCGACCGATCATAGGTTCAGCAGATTGCAGTGCAGTGACATCAACCACGAGCCATAACCTTGGTCAGCGCCTCGAGGAAGCGGCTGTTTTCCGCCGGCAAACCGATGGTGATGCGCAGGTGGTTCGGCATGCCGTAATTGGCCACCGGACGCACGATCACGCCTTCGCGCAGCAACCCTTGGAACACTGGAGCAGCGATGCGACCCAGATCGACACAGATGAAGTTGCCTTTGGATGGAATCCAGCTCAGCCCCAACTCACGGAAACCTGCCTCAAGCTGCTGCATGCCGGATTGGTTCAGGCGACGGCTTTCAGCCAGGTACTCGACGTCTTGCAACGCGGCACAAGCGGCGGCTAACGCGAGGCTGTTGACGTTGAACGGCTGGCGCACGCGATTGAGCACATCGGCGACGATGGCCGAGGACAAACCGTAGCCGACCCGCAGCGACGCCAGACCATAGGCTTTGGAGAACGTGCGCGAGACCAGCAGGTTCGGATAAGCGGCCAGATAATCCAGGCCATCCGGCAAGTCGCTGCCTTCGGCGTATTCGATGTAGGCCTCGTCCAGCACCACCAACACATCGGCCGGTACGTCCTGCAGGAATTCATCCAGCGCTTCGGCGTCGAACCAGGTCCCGGTCGGGTTGTTCGGGTTGGCAATGAACACCACGCGGGTATCGGCATCGATCGCGGCGAGCATGGCCGACAGGTCATGACCCCAGTTTTTGGCCGGGATCACTTTTGCCTGGGCGCCAACGGCCTGGGTCACGATCGGATAGACCGCAAACGCATGCTCACTGAACACCGCGTTCAGACCCGGTGCCAGATAGGCACGCGCTACCAGCTCCAGAATATCGTTGGAGCCGTTGCCCAGCGTCACTTGGTTCAGCTCGACGCGGCACTGATCGGCCAGCAGGGACTTGAGCGAAAATCCGTTGCCGTCCGGGTAGCGGGTCAGTTCGGCCAGCGCTTCGCGAATCGCCGCCAGCGCCTTGGGACTGGCGCCCAACGGGTTTTCGTTGCTCGCCAATTTGACGATGCTGGCCGGATCGAGGTTCAGCTCACGGGCCAGTTCGTCCACGGGCTTGCCCGGAACGTAAGGCGAAAGTTGTTGCACGCCCGGCTGTGCCAGAGCGAGGAAGTTGCCACTCATTTGCTACCGCCCTTAGAGAACTGCTTTCGGGTAGGAACCCAGCACTTTGAGTGCCACTGCTTCCTGACTGATCTTTTCCAGCACACCTTTGACCAGTGGGTCGCGGTGGTGGCCGACGAAGTCGATGAAGAACACGTAGGTCCATTTACCACTGCGCGACGGACGGGTCTCGATGCGTGTCAGGTCGATGCCGTTGTCATGGAACGGCACCAGCAGCTCATGGAGCGCGCCGGGTTTGTTGCTCATGGAAACGATGATCGAGGTCTTGTCGTCACCGGTCGGCGGGACTTCCTGGCTACCGATCATCAGGAATCGCGTGGAGTTGTCCGGGCGATCCTCGATTTTTTCGGCCAGACGGGTCAACCCGTACAAACCTGCAGCCATGTCGCCGGCAATCGCCGCCGAGTTCCACTCACCCTTGACCCGTTTGGCCGCTTCGGCGTTGCTGGACACTGCCACGCGCTCGACATTCGGGTAATGCGCGTCCAGCCACTTGCGGCACTGGGCCAGGGACTGGGCGTGGGAATAGATGCGGCTGATGCTGTCGGTCTTGGTGTTTTCACCGACCAACAGGTGATGGTGAATGCGCAGCTCGACTTCACCACAAATCACCATGTCGTGCTCGAGGAAGCTGTCGAGGGTGTGATTGACCGCGCCTTCGGTGGAGTTTTCCACCGGGACCACGCCAAAGTTCACCGCACCGGCCGCCACTTCACGGAACACTTCGTCGATCGCCGCCATCGGCTTGCTGATCACCGCGTGACCGAAGTGCTTCATGGCCGCAGCCTGAGTGAAGGTACCTTCAGGACCGAGGTAAGCCACTTTCAGCGGCTGCTCAAGGGCCAGGCATGAGGACATGATTTCACGGAACAACCGCGCCATTTCTTCGTTGCCCAGCGGCCCCTGGTTACGCTCCATCACGCGCTTGAGCACCTGAGCTTCACGCTCAGGACGATAGAACACCGGCACTTCGCCTTCGGCCAGCGAGGCCATCTTTACTCGCGCAACTTCCTGGGCGCAGCGTGCGCGCTCACTGATCAGCTCCAGGACTTTTTCGTCCAGAGCGTCAATGCGCAGGCGCAGTGCCTTGAGTTCTTGCTCAGACATTAGCCGTGTTCCTTCTCGAACTCTGCCATGTACGAAACCAGTACATTGACCGCAACGATATCGACGGCGTTATAGATGGAGGCACGCATGCCGCCCACGGAACGGTGACCCTTGAGGTTCAGCAGGCCACGTTCGTCGGCACCGGCCAGGAACGGCTTGTCGAGACGGTCGTCGGCCAGACGGAACGGCACGTTCATCCACGAGCGGTCCGACTTGTTGATCGGGTTGCTGTACAAGCCGCTGGCGTCGATGAAGTCGTACAGCGTGCGCTGCTTCACTTCATTGAGCTTGCCGATGGCTTCGACACCACCCTGCTCTTTCAGCCACTCGAACACCAGACCGGACAAGTACCAGGCCAGGGTCGGCGGGGTGTTGTACATCGAGCCATTGTCGGCCGCGACCTTGTAGTTGAGCATGGTCGGGCAGATGGAACGGGCGTGACCCAGCAGGTCTTCGCGAACGATGTTCACGACGATGCCGCTCGGGCCGATGTTTTTCTGGGCGCCGGCGTAGATCATGCCGAAGCGCGAAACATCGACCGGACGCGACAGGATGTCCGAAGACATGTCGGCGACCAGCGGCACATCACCGGTTTCCGGGATCCACTGGAACTCCACACCGCCAATGGTTTCATTCGGCGCGTAGTGAACGTAGGCCGCGTCCTTGGACAGGCTCCATTCGTTCTGACCGGGAATAGCGAAATAGTCGTAAGGCTTGGCGGTCGCGGCAACATTGACGTGACCATAGCGCGAGGCTTCCTCGATCGCTTTCTGCGACCAGATACCGGTGTCGATATAGTCGGCGGTGCGACCTTCCGGCAACAGGTTCAGAGGAATCTGGGCAAACTGCTGGCTGGCGCCACCCTGCAGAAACAGCACTTTATAGTTCGAGGGGATATTCAGCAGATCACGCAGATCCTGCTCGGCCTTGGTGGCAATGGACACGAACTCATCGCTGCGATGGCTCATTTCCATGACCGACAGGCCCTTGCCATGCCAATCAAGGAGTTCAGCCTGGGCGCGCTTCAGGACAGCTTCGGGAAGCGCCGCAGGACCGGCACAGAAATTATAGGCTCTCTTGCTCACATCCAATCTCGCTCTGATTTGGTGGTATCACGCAATAAAAATCACGATATCAGTCAACACAACACCTTGCTGGAGCAAGCTTTTGTGGGAGCTGGCTTGCCTGCGATTGCATCACCGCGGTACGCAAGACACACCGTGGCGTCTGCATCGCGGGCAAGCCCGGCCCCCACAAAAGCCCTTCCACACAGGATCTTCGTAGGTGTCGATATTTTCAACTGGGACAAACAACAAGGGGGCGAATCTTCATCCGCCCCCTGCTTACCCGCTTACTCCTGCGGCTCTTCGTCGGCGGCGGCGTCCAGTTGCTGGTCGTCGACAACATCGTCGATCACGACTTCACCCTCGAACACTGCACCCTCTTCACCTGCAAGCTCTTCGCCTTCCAGTTCTTCGCCTTCGACTTCCGACGGTTCCTGAACCCGCTCCAGGCCCACCAGCGTTTCATCGCTGGCCAGCTTGATCAGGGTCACGCCCTGGGTGTTACGCCCCAGGCTGGACACTTCGTCGACACGGGTACGAACCAACGTACCCTGATCGGAAATCAGCATGATTTCCTCGCCGTCGAGCACCTGGACCGCGCCGACCAAGCGGCCGTTACGCTCGTTGCTGACCATGGCGATAACGCCCTGACCGCCACGCTTGTACTCAGGGAACTCGGTGATCGCGGTGCGCTTGCCGAAACCACGCGCCGAAGCGGTGAGGATCTGGCTGCCTTCTTCCGGGATCAGCATCGAAATCAGCTTCTGACCTTCCGGCAGACGCATGCCGCGGACACCGCGAGCGGTACGGCCCATTGCGCGAACGTCGGTTTCCTTGAAGCGAGTGACCTTGCCGCCGTCGGAGAACAGCATGACTTCGCGATCGCCATCGGTAATGGCCGCAGAGATCAGTACGTCGCCTTCATCCAGCTCCAACGCGATCAGACCGACACTGCGTTGACGGCTGAAGGATTCCAGCGGGGTCTTCTTCACGGTGCCTTTGGCTGTGGCCATGAAGATGAAGTGACCTTCGGTGTATTCCTCGACCGGCAGCATGGTGGTGATGTATTCATCACTGTCCAGCGGCAGCAGGTTGACCAGCGGACGACCACGGGCAGCGCGGGAAGCTTCCGGGATTTCGTAGGTTTTCAGCCAGTACACTTTACCTTTGCTGGAGAACAGCAGCAGCGTGGTGTGGCTGTTGGCGACCAGCAGGTGAGCGATGTAGTCCTCATCCTTCACGCCGGTAGCCGATTTACCTTTACCGCCACGACGCTGAGCCTGGTACGCAGCCAAAGGCTGGGTCTTGGCGTAGCCACCATGAGAAATGGTCACGACGCGCTCTTCTTCCGGGATCATGTCGCCCAGGGTCAGGTCGAGACGGGCGTCGAGAATCTCGGTGCGACGAACATCGCCGTATTCGGCACGGATCACTTCCAGTTCTTCGCGGATCACTTCCATCAGGCGCGTGGCGCTGTTGAGGATGCGGATCAGCTCGCCGATCTGGTTGAGGATCTCTTGATACTCGGCCAGCAGCTTTTCGTGTTCCAGACCAGTCAGACGGTGCAGACGCAGTTCCAGAATGGCTTGCGCCTGCTCCGGCGACAGGAAGTACTTGCCGTCGCGCAGACCGTATTGCGGATCGAGGTTTTCCGGACGGCACGAATCGGCACCGGCACGTTCAACCATCGCAACCACCGCGGAGGATTCCCACGGCGTGCTGATCAGCGCTTCCTTGGCTTCCGACGGGGTCGGCGAAGCCTTGATCAGGGCGATGACCGGGTCGATGTTCGACAGGGCAACCGCTTGACCTTCCAGGATGTGGCCACGCTCACGCGCTTTACGCAGCTCGAACACGGTACGGCGGGTTACGACTTCGCGACGATGACGAACGAAGGCTTCCAGCAGATCCTTGAGATTGAGGATCCGCGGACGACCGTCGATCAGCGCAACGATGTTGATGCCGAACACGCTTTGCAGCTGAGTCTGGGCGTAGAGGTTGTTGAGGATCACCTCAGGCACTTCACCGCGACGCAGCTCGATCACGACGCGCATACCGTCCTTGTCGGACTCATCGCGCAGCTCGGTAATGCCTTCGAGCTTCTTCTCTTTGACCAGCTCGGCGATCTTCTCGATCAGACGGGCCTTGTTCAGCTGGTAAGGGAGTTCGGTGATGACGATCTGTTGACGGCCACCGACCTTGTCGATGTCTTCGATCATCGAACGGGCTCGCATGTAAATGCGCCCGCGACCGGTGCGGTAGGCTTCGATGATGCCGGCGCGACCGTTGATGATCGCGGCGGTCGGGAAGTCCGGACCGGGGATGTACTGCATCAGCTCATCGACGGTCAGTTCCGGGTTGTCGATGAGTGCCAGGCAACCGTCGATGACTTCACCGAGGTTGTGCGGCGGAATGTTGGTCGCCATGCCCACGGCGATACCACTGGAGCCGTTGACCAGCAGGTTGGGGATCTTGGTCGGCATGACCGCGGGGATCATTTCGGTGCCGTCGTAGTTCGGCACCCAGTCCACGGTTTCTTTATGCAGGTCGGCCAGCAGCTCGTGCGCCAGTTTGGTCATGCGCACTTCGGTGTATCGCATGGCCGCGGCGTTGTCGCCGTCCACCGAACCGAAGTTGCCCTGGCCGTCCACCAGCAGGTAACGCAGCGAGAATGGCTGCGCCATCCGAACGATGGTGTCGTACACCGCGGTATCACCGTGCGGGTGATACTTACCGATCACGTCACCGACAACACGGGCAGATTTCTTGTACGGCTTGTTGAAGTCGTTGCCCAGCTCGCTCATCGCGAACAGCACACGCCGGTGCACGGGCTTCAAGCCATCGCGCGCATCCGGCAGTGCCCGCCCGACAATTACGCTCATCGCGTAGTCGAGGTAGGACTGCTTCAGCTCGTCTTCGATATTGACCGGGAGGATTTCTTTGGCCAGTTCGCCCATGAGAAGCCTGATTCCTTTTTCTGGTGAAACTTCGTCACATCCATATGGGACGAACGAAGCTCGCCGATGCAGACTGAGTGCCATGCACCGACTTACGACAAATCAACGAGTTATGCCATGGATCTGCGCAGTAAAGGCAGCCACATCAGGCTACCCTGGAAACCGCCGGATGTTATCACAAGAGCCGCCACGCACCTATCCCCCAGATGCGCATGGAGCATAGTTAGTTGACCGGTGACAGGCTTGAAAGGGACGAGAGGGGCTTAGAGCAGTATTGAATGAAGAATTCAGGCCTGATTCATTGCCTTTCCGGGCCTCTTCGCGGGCAAGCCCACTCCAGCAGGGCTCTGTAGCGCTCACAAAACCTGTGGGAGCGGGCTTGCCCGCGATGGCGTCTTTTCAGGCAAAACAGATCATCAATGCAGACGTTTGCGGCACATCAATTGAGCCATTTTCGCGGTGTCCGGGCGCTCGACGATGCCTTTTTCGGTGACGATCGCATCGATCAGGTCAGCCGGGGTCACGTCGAACACCGGGTTGAACGCTTCCACATCCGCCCCCACCCGCTTGCCGCCGACTTCCAGCAACTCGCGACCATCACGCTCTTCGATAGGAATCTCTTCGCCACTGGCCAGATTCATGTCGATGGTCGAACTCGGCGCCACCACCATGAAGCGCACGCCGTGATGCATGGCGCTGACCGCCAACTGGTAGGTACCGATCTTGTTCGCCACATCGCCATTGGCAGTGATCCGGTCGGCGCCGACGATCACCCAGGTCACACCCTTGGTTTTCATGATGTGCGCGGCAGCGGAGTCGACATTGAGGGTCACGGGAATACCTTCATTGGCCAATTCCCATGCAGTCAATCGCGAACCTTGCAGCCATGGCCGGGTTTCGTCGGCGTAGACACGCTCGACCATGCCTTCGATGAACGCCCCGCGAATCACCCCCAGTGCCGTGCCGAAACCACCGGTGGCCAGTGCGCCGGTGTTGCAGTGCGTGAGGATCGCCTGGGCATTGCCCTGATGCTTGCGGATCAGGTCGACCCCCAGCTGGGCCATGGTCAGGTTGGCTTCGCGATCGCTTTCGTGGATGGCGATGGCCTCAGCCTCCAGCACCGCCAGCGGATCGGCGTGCTCCTTCAGGCGCTCAAGCCGCTCACGCATCCGGCCCAACGCCCAGAACAGGTTGACCGCGGTCGGACGGGAGTCGGCCAACAGCGCGACATCCTCTTCCAGCGCCGCTTGCCAGTCGCCACCCTCGGCAAATCGGGCGCGGGCCGCCAGCACCACGCCATAGGCCGCACTGATGCCAATGGCCGGCGCACCGCGCACCACCATCGAGCGAATGGCTTCAGCCACACCCGCAGCGCTGGTGTAGGCAATCCAGGTTTCCTCGAACGGCAAAATACGCTGATCCAGCAGGTACAGTGCGCCATCACGCCAATCGATGGCCTTCACCTTCTCCGCAGCCAACAGTCGATCGCGCATCCTACACCCCGCACTCATGAACAAAAGCCGCCGATTATAGCGATCCCCCCGCGAAGACGCTCGGGTATACTTCGCCATCCTTTACAAAAGCACTGGAACCGACTCTACGATGCCGACCCCCACCGCTGCGCTCGACCTATTATTGCTGCCGACCTGGCTGGTCCCCGTCGAACCGGCTGGCGTGGTCCTTAAAGAGCATGCCCTGGGTATCCGCGACGGTCGTATCGTATTTATCGGCCCACGCACAGCAGCCTTGAAGCTTAATGCAAGTGAAGTCCGCGAATTGCCAGGCATGCTGCTCAGCCCTGGCCTGATCAATGCCCACGGCCATGCAGCAATGACGCTGTTCCGCGGGCTGGCCGACGATCTGCCGCTGATGACCTGGCTGGAAAACCACATCTGGCCGGCCGAAGCCAAATGGGTCGACGAAGCTTTCGTACGCGACGGCACGGACCTGGCCATCGCCGAGCAGATCAAAAGTGGCATCACCTGCTTCTCTGACATGTATTTCTTCCCGAAGGTCGCCAGCGAACGCGTACATAACAGCGGCATTCGCGCCCAGATCGCCATTCCGATCCTCGACTTCCCGATTCCAGGCGCCAACACCGCGGATGAAGCCATTCGTCAGGGCGTCGAATTATTCGGTGATCTCAAGCATCACGAACGGATCAAAGTCACCTTCGGCCCCCACGCCCCGTACACCGTGGGCGACGAAAACCTGGAAAAAATCCGGGTGATCGCCGAAGAACTGGAGGCCTCGATTCATATGCATGTCCACGAAACCGCCTTCGAAGTGCAGCAGTCGGTGGAGCAGCGCGGCGAACGTCCGCTGGCCCGCCTCCGCCGCCTGGGCCTGCTCGGGCCGCGCTTCCAGGCCGTCCATATGACCCAGATCAGCGATGAAGACCTGGCGCTGCTGGTAGAAAGTAACACCAATGTGATTCATTGCCCGGAGTCGAACCTGAAGCTGGCCAGCGGTTTCTGCCCGGTCGAGCGTTTGTGGCAGGCCGGAGTCAATGTGGCGGTCGGCACCGATGGCGCGGCCAGCAATAATGACCTGGACCTGCTCGGCGAAACCCGCACTGCCGCATTGCTGGCCAAGGCGGTCGCCGGCTCGGCCACCGCGCTGGACGCCCATCGCGCCCTACGTATGGCCACACTCAACGGCGCCCGCGCGCTGGGAATCGAAGCTGATACCGGTTCACTGGAAGTCGGCAAGGCGGCGGACCTCGTCGCGTTCGACCTGTCGGGTCTGGCGCAGCAACCGGTCTACGACCCGGTTTCGCAACTGATCTATGCCACTGGCCGCGACTGCGTGAAACACCTTTGGGTCGCCGGCAAGCAACTGCTCGATGACCGCCGCCTGACCCGCCTGGATGAAGCGCAACTGTGCGCCACCGCCAAGGCCTGGGGCAGGCGCATCAGCGGCCACACCGAATCGTAAGCACCGAATTGTAAGCACCCTGGACCAAAACCGGGGCAACAGAATTTTTCAAGTTTTAGAGGACTGACACCATGAGCAACGTCGACCACGCCGAAATCGCCAAATTCGAAGCCCTGGCCCATCGTTGGTGGGACCGCGAAAGCGAGTTCAAACCGCTGCACGACATCAACCCGCTGCGGGTCAACTGGATCGACGAACGCGTCAATCTGGCCGGCAAGAAAGTCCTCGACGTCGGTTGCGGCGGCGGCATCCTCAGTGAAGCGATGGCCCAACGCGGGGCTACCGTCATGGGTATCGACATGGGCGAAGCGCCGCTGGCAGTCGCGCAATTGCATCAGCTGGAATCCGGCGTGAATGTCGAGTACCGGCAAATCACCGCCGAAGCGCTGGCTGAAGAAATGCCTGAGCAATTCGACGTGGTCACCTGCCTGGAAATGCTCGAACACGTGCCAGATCCGTCCTCGGTGATCCGCGCCTGCTTCCGCATGGTCAAACCTGGCGGCCAGGTGTTCTTCTCCACCATCAACCGCAACCCGAAGGCCTATCTGTTCGCCATCGTCGGCGCCGAATACATCATGAAGCTGCTGCCGCGCGGCACTCACGACTTCAAGAAATTCATCCGCCCTTCCGAGCTCGGTGCCTGGAGTCGCATGGCCGGCCTGACCGTCAAGGACATCATCGGCCTGACCTACAACCCACTGACCAAGCACTACAAACTGGCAGCCGATGTCGACGTCAACTACATGATTCAGACCCTGCGCGAGGAGTAAGCCGATGCGAATCAGAGCAGTTCTTTTCGACATGGACGGCACCCTGCTCGACACCGCGCCGGACTTCATCGCCATCTGCCAGGCGATGCGCGCTGAGCGTGGTTTGCCGCCAATGAACGACAAGCACATCCGCGACGAGATCTCCGGCGGCGCCAGGGCGATGGTCGCGGTGACCTTTTCCATGGACCCGGAATCGCCGGGCTTCGAAGCGCTGCGCCTGGAATTTCTGGAGCGCTATGTCAAAGGTTGTGCGGTGCACAGCAAGCTCTTTGACGGCATGGGCGAATTGTTGGTCGACATCGAGAAGGCCAACCTGATCTGGGGCGTGGTCACCAATAAACCGCTGCGCTTCGCCGAACCGATCATGCAACAACTGGGGCTGGCCGAGCGTTCGGCGCTGCTGATCTGCCCGGATCATGTGAAGAACAGCAAACCGGACCCGGAGCCGTTGATCCTGGCGTGCAAGATGCTCGACCTCGACCCGGCCAGTGTGCTGTTTGTCGGCGATGATCTGCGCGATATCGAGTCCGGACGAGATGCCGGCACCAAAACAGCCGCCGTGACCTATGGCTATATTCATCCGGACGATAACCCCCGGCATTGGGGCGCGGATGTGGTGGTCGATCATCCGCTGGAGTTGCGCCAAGTGCTGGATAGCGCTTTGTGCAGTTGCTGATCTAACTGACAACAGGAAGCATTTGTGGCGAGGGGGCTTGCCCCCGTTCGGCTGCGAAGCAGTCGTAAATCCAGAGAACACGGTCTGGCTGAAGGTAGCGAATGGAGGGCCGTTTCGCGACCCAACGGGGGCAAGCCCCCCTCGCCACAATAAGCGCTCTTGCCACAGATCCGATGCCTGCCTACCGTTGAATTGTGTTGAGGTTTTTATGTTTGATTATTCCGCCCGTCCTGAATTGCTCAAGGATCGAGTCATCCTGGTTACCGGCGCAGGCCGCGGCATCGGTGCCGCCGCTGCAAAAACCTACGCGGCTCATGGCGCCACCGTATTACTGCTGGGCAAGACCGAAGCCAATTTGACTCAGGTCTACGACGAAATCGAAGCGGCCGGGCATCCACAACCGGTGGTGATCCCGTTCAACCTGGAAACTGCCCTGCCCCATCAATACGATGAACTGGCGGCCATGATCGAAACCGAATTCGGCCACCTCGACGGCTTGCTGCACAACGCGTCGATCATCGGCCCACGCACGCCGATCGAGCAGTTGTCCGGCGAGAACTTCATGCGTGTGATGCAAGTCAACGTCAACGCCATGTTCATGCTCACCAGCACCCTGTTGCCGCTTCTCAAGCTGTCGCAGGACGCTTCGGTGGTGTTCACCTCCAGCAGCGTCGGTCGCAAGGGGCGTGCGTATTGGGGCGCTTACGGCGTATCCAAGTTCGCCACCGAAGGCCTGATGCAAACCCTGGCCGACGAAGTGGACACCGTGGCCCCCGTGCGCTCCAACAGCATCAACCCCGGCGCCACCCGCACCAGCATGCGCGCTCAGGCCTACCCTGGGGAAAATCCGCTGAACAACCCGACACCCGAGGAGATCATGCCGGTCTACCTGTACCTGATGGGTCCGGACAGTAGCGGCATCAATGGCCAGGCGTTCGACGCTCAGTAATGCCCGTGCGTCGCTTTTGTGCCGCGTCGACTTCCCGTCGCGGCACGCAAAGTCGGTGATAACTGCCACTGATTCAAGTCAAATAAATGTCAACACCCCCGGCACCATCCTTCGCAAAACCCTCAGCCCTATTGATTTAGAACACTTTTTATCCAACTGAACCGAATGGCATGACTTTCGCTCTAATTTTGCTCAGACACGCCGTGTGAAAGCAGACGGGGCAGAGCGTGAGCCGAGAGGTTACTAATCTTCGGCAAAGCGGACTAAACTCGTGCCATACGTCCTACGGGACTGATGGACCAGTATGACGCGCAGCCCAAAGCCGCTCTCACCCAGCCTGTAAGACAGCCTTACTGCTTAGGGGCTCACGCCATATGAAATCACCTTCCCAGACCAACGCAATTGACTTCGACAGTGCCAAATTGCAACGCCTGGGCTTTGGTCAGCAGCCTCCCCTTATGGAGCGGCCCGTCAGTCTTGCGCAGTTGCGCCAGGAGCTGGGCCTGCAACTGCAAACCAGTCTTGAGCCGCAACGCATTCTCGGACTTTTCTTCCGTGAAATTCAGCGCCTTGTACCGCTGGATGCCTTGAGTTATGAGCATCAGCCCAGCGACTTGCGCCTGCAGTTCGGCCAGCGAGGCCATCATTCGATCAGCTACAGCCTCAGTCATGAAGGCGAGCAATTGGGTGAACTGGTGTTCCGTCGCAATCAGCGTTTCAGCGATGAAGAGCAAGGCCATCTGGAGTCGCTGTTATCAGCGCTTCTTTACCCGATGCGCAATGCCCTGCTCTACCGTGCCGCCACCCAAAGCGCCTTGCGCGACCCGCTGACCGACACCGGCAATCGCATCGCGATGGATCAGACGCTGCAACGGGAAATCGAGATGTCGCGCCGACACTCGCAACCTCTGTCGCTGCTGATGCTGGACATCGATCACTTCAAACAGATCAACGACACCTACGGGCACAGCGCTGGCGATGAAGTGCTCAAGGCCGTCGCAGCTTCGATCAAAAGCCAGCTGCGTAACGTGGACATGGTGTTCCGGTTTGGAGGCGAAGAATTCATGATCCTGCTGTCCAACACCAGCCGGGAAGCCGCGGCCATGGTCGGCGAACGACTGCGGCTTGCTGCGCAGGCTCAGGACTATGTGGCCGAAGGCAAGACCATCGAACTGACGGTCAGCCTGGGATGCTCGACCCTGCTGCCCGGCGAGTCCGCCGAGAGCCTGTTACGACGAGCCGACAGTGCGCTGTATGTGGCCAAGCGCGAGGGGCGTAACCGGTTGACGATGGCTGGCTGAGTCATCAGCGGTCCCAATAACCAATGTGGGAGCGAGCCTGCTCGCGATAGCGTTCTAACATTCACCCTCCGGGTTGAATGTTAAGCAGCCTTCGCGAGCAGGCTCGCTCCCACAATTGTTTTACGTAGCCTTCAGATCAGCTTTCGGCCAACGCCATCCGCTCACGGACTACCGGGGCTTTTCCTGCCAGTTCCAACTGCATGCAACGTTCCAGGAACAGGTACATGTAGTCGTAACTTTTGCAGACCGCCTGGCGCAATTCCATCTGCAGGGATCTGCTCGGGTTCAGCCCCGCCAGGGTGCAGATGATTTCCAGCGCTTCCCAAGGATGGGCATCGTCGTACTGGGCATGCATCTTCAACCACTTCATGGCCCGCTTGCGATCATCCTCGGGGAACGATGCCGCGTAGACGCCACTGGAACAGACCAGTGCCGACCACTCCCCGGTTGCCCCCTCGATGGCGTAGTTGGTGGCGGCGATGGCCACGATCAGCGAATCCGACGAACTGGTGTGCCAGCACCAGTGGCTCAAGGCATGAAGTTCAGGGGCAACCTGTTGTGCCTGCAGATCTTCCAGGCTGACACCGTGAGCCCGGCTCCAGTGCAACCAGTAATCGGCATGGTTCAGTTCGACGCGAATATTGCGCATCAGCCAGCGACGCGCCATGTCTTCGCCAGGGTGTCGTGCAAAACGGGTCTTGGCCAGGTTCTGTGCCATGTATAAGGCGAACTGTTCGACCACCGGCCAGCCACCAATGAGGTACTGACGCATGGTTTTTGCGCTGAGCTTGTTATCGCGCATACGCTGATACAGTTCGTGTTCGACAACCCGGCGCTTGCTCTCACTACAATCCTGAATCAATTGCTGAGCCCAGGCGGGGTAACTTGCAGCTTCCATGAGGGGTCCGGTTCTGTTGAATGTGTCGATCACTGTCGCGCTCCTTTTGATTGTGATTTCAAGATCAACAAGAGATTTCAACGGAACGTGCCGGGCGCCTTGAATAACAACGGCCAGGGCCTGGCAGGACGACTTTGTAAACTGTCGCAGGTAAACAGATGCGGGCGTTCAATCACATACCCTTGAGCGTAATCCACCCCGATCTCCAGCAATGCCTGCTCGATCTGAGGTGTTTCAACAAACTCGGCAATCGTACGCTTACCCATGACATGCCCGATGTGATTGATCACTTCGACCATGGCGCGGTTAATCGGGTCGTCCAGCATATCCTTTACGAAACTCCCGTCGATCTTCAGGAAGTCTACAGGTAAATGTTTCAAGTAAGCGAACGAGGACATACCGGCGCAGAAGTCATCTAATGAGAAGCGGCAACCTAAGCCTTTGAGTTCATTAATAAATCTTATCGCGCTAGGCAAATTGGAAATCGCGCTGGTTTCTGTAATTTCAAAACAAATCATTTCAGGTGGAATTGAATATGCAACAAATTGTTCATGAAGGAAGTCCAGAAACGCCTCATCTCCGATAGTAATACCTGACAGATTTATCGCACACATGGCCAACGGCCCTTCGCCCTCTTGGGCGATGGCCTGGGCAATGACCTTGAAAACGTTCTCCACCACCCAGCGGTCAAGCGACGTCATCAAACCATAACGCTCGGCGGCCGGAATGAAACTGTCTGGCAGGATCATGCGCCCGGCTTCGTCATGCAGGCGCAGCAGGATTTCGATATGTCCGCCGTCCCGCTCGCCAGGGCCCAGAGGCGCGATTTCCTGGGCGTACAGGCAAAAGCGGTCTTCCTCCAACGCCATGTGCAGGCGCTGCACCCAAGCCATCTCGCCAAAACGCAGGGACAGTTCCGAATCATCGGCGTGATAGACCTGAACCCGGTTGCGGCCTTTTTCCTTGGCCATGTAACAGGCCATATCAGCGGCGCGCAGCGAGGCCTCCAGGGTGGCCGGACTCTGAGTAACGTGCACCAGGCCAATGCTCACCGTGGTCACGAATGGCCGACCTTTCCAGACAAAATGCAGGTTCTGCACGGTCTGGCGCAGGACGTCGGCGATTTTCTCAGCCGCTTCCGGTGCACAGTTTTCCAACAGAATGCCGAACTCGTCGCCACCCAGTCGGGCCAGGGTGTCGCCTTCGCGCAAACCTGACTGCAGCAACGCACAAATATGCCGCAACAACTCATCACCGGCAGCATGACCGCAGGTGTCGTTGACCAGTTTGAATTGATCCAGATCGAGGAACATCAAGGCGTGACGCCCCGCTTGTCGCATCAGGCCATGCAGGGCCTGCTCCAGGCGATATTCGAATTCGCGGCGGTTGGCCAGCCCGGTCAAGGCATCATGGGTCGCCTGCCAGGACAGATTGGCGATGTACTGCCGCTCCTGAGTCATGTCATGCAGCACCAGCACGGTGCCACTGACCTTGCCTGCGTTGCGGATCGGCGCACCGACCAGGGTGACCGAAACCGTGCTGCCATCCAGTCGCTGGATCAGTTTGGAATGTTCGCTGCCGCCGCTGAGCTGGCCACTCAAAATGTGCTCGATCAGGGTAAAACCGTCGGCCTGAGCGTTCTCGTCCAGCAGATTGAACAGCGCCGCCAATGGCAACCCCGTCGCCTGTTCGGCCTTCCAGTGAGTCAAGGCCTCGGCGGCCGGGTTCATGTAGGCAATCGCGCCCTCGACGTCGGTGGTGATCACCCCGTCGCCAATCGATTGCAGAGTGATCTGCGCCCGGTCTTTCTCCAACTGCAAGGCATCGGCGAAGGCATGGCGCTGCTCGAGCAGCTTGTGGGTACGCAGCAAGGCCAGCACGATCAGGCCCAGTGCGGTGGCGAGGTTCGTCGCCAGCAGCAGCCGGAGAATCATCCGCGAGCCCTCGCCCAAGGCATCGCTGAACGCTTTGGCAGGGGGTGTCACGCCATCGTTGATGGCCAAAATCTGCGCCTTCCAGCGCTTGATGTCGGCGTCGGTGGCCTGGCTATCAACGATACCCTGATGCATTTCCCGCGCGACATCATCTAGCCGCACCAGGTACGCGTCACCGACAGTCCAGAGTTCGATGGCTTTTTCAAGGTAACTGAAGTGCCGGAAATTGAGGTACAGCCAAATCAGGCTCGGGACGTCGTCCGGGTGATTGCCGCCCTTGAGAATCGCGAGCCGCGCGGCCTCGATATTCGGTGGCTGATGATCCAGCGCCATACGCAACTCATGGCCGCCCTGAGGCACGGCAATCGCCTTCTGGTATTTGAGAAAAATCGTCTCCTCGCGACTGTCGGCGTAGAGATTGAGGTAATAGATGGCGTCTTTCTGGCCCTTGGACCACAGGCTTTCACCGCCGACGTATCCACGAACCGCTGAAAGAACGTAAAGACTGACGCCGCCCAACAGTGCCTGAAACAACACGACGGCGATAAATGGCCAGACGATGCCCAACAGCCGTGGCGTTCCGAGAGTCCGCGCTTGATTCATGAAGTCCCTTGTTTTAGCACTGCCGGATCATTATCCAACGTGATCGCTACAGCTAGACTAGGGTGCGTTCCCGGTTCCGGCAAGCAGAGGATCGGCTTCAATGCCGTCCACGTCCGACCCACATATATAAATACCGCCAATACGGATTTCGAGATCTGTTTACTGAGCACTTCTGGCTCCCGCTATCCGTTGCGGGAAGCCCTCCAAAGGAGTGCGACATGACAGAAACATCTTTACCTTCTCCTGATCAGCCCGACCTGTCCCCGGCGGAAGAAGAGTTTCGCGCCAGACAGGCTCTGGGACTCGACGACGGCCCGGATATCGAAGACCTGGGCCTGCGCCCCACTGCCCAGGATCGAAGAGGGTTCAAGGCGATTCAGCGCGCGGCCCCCGACCGCGCGCAACACATGACCATCGACACTTACACGGCAAAACGCATCAATGCTCAAATCACCGACACCGTGAAAGCTTTCCTGAACGGCAAGCGTTCGTTAATCGGTCATCTCGGCGCCTCTGTGCTGGCTTCCGCCTCCATGGATCAACTGCGTGCGACACCCTCTGTATTCCTCCAGCGAATGCTGAACACGGTCGAAGCAAAAGAGCTAGGCGACAGCTTGCTCAGGACGCTCAAGTGGTATGGCGCAGGCCCTGGCGAACAAACTTCGGCGTCCATCCGTCATCAACTGGTTTGCAAAGCCATAGGCCTTTACTTGCAGGCCCCGTCAGCGGATGAGCCGCAGGTAATCGCCGGATTCCGCTGGCAAGACACGGCTCATTGGGGCAAAAGCTACCAGACCCTGCGCAGCGATTTTGAACAGCACTTGCTGCGCACCAAACGGGTCACCGATGCAAAAGAGGCGACCGTTCTCGCGCGGGTGTTCGAGACCCGTCTCTCAAAGGACTTCGCTGTGCGCGATATACCCTCCGATCTTCCTTACAAGAGTTCGGTGGTGTGGGTGAACTTCATGCACGGCGTGCTGCTGGCAGATGAACTCGGCCTTGATCGATTGCAAGCGCTGTCCTTTCAACAACTCGTCGACTTGCCCCTGACCCGGAGCGCCGACGCCTCGTCCGGACAACTTGAGCAGATTGCGCGACTGAGGATGGGACCAGCACTGGAATGGGCGATCTGCAGCGGTATCGTTCAATCGCGACCGGAATACGATTACGACGAGGACGATATGAAGCGGGCGATGGCGGCTCTGGAAAGCCACAGCGAGAGCCTGAACAACGCCGTTATGACACTGGATTTGCTACCCCCTGAAAGACTGAAGATGGCCAAACGGGTAAAGAATGATCTGTTTGGCGATGCAATGTTCGAATCGGACGGGCGCAAGTTGCTGAGAGATGAGCCACCGAGCGGCTTGGGGTTCAGAGACACGCCCTCATTGAAGCTGCCAGGCCATGCATTCCTCGATGTCTATGCCGACGGCCAATTCGATGACAAGAGAAAATGGTTTGTAACCCGGTCCGACGGGAAAACACGAACCAGTCACTGGATCAAGATCGACGACAAGCGAACCTTGCGTCATGAGGAATTCTTTCGCAAGGATCATAAGGGGATCGAAAGGCGTGTGATTGCCAGATACGGAGGCAAGACGCTGCCTGATATCAACAAGCAGTTTGAAACCGACTTTACAAGCTACCTCTCGAAAATCAGGACGGCTTATCAGACCCTGATCACCAGTCTGCTGACCTCACTGCCACTGACCGACCGCCAGGCCCTTGAATGGGGCGACGTCCGCTTGCTGAGCCTGCACCTGGAAGAAAAACTCATCAAGGCAACGGGAGACATCCGGCCAAGAAAAGGTTTCGTTCTACAGGTGACCCACCATCATGAAATTACTTATTACGAACTGATCCCGAGTGCTGGCGTCATTCGTTGCCGACCCCACCTGAGAGTTTCAACAGTCAACGGGGTTCGCACCACGTTTCCGTTACACGCTTCGATCCCCGGACAAACATATACGGCTGAAATCAGCACTACCCTGCTTCTCGATTGGGCCGCTCACCTGGATGGCACACAGCCTGCTGACAGCGCGTACTGCATAGCGATCCTCGGCGTGGTCGGTGACGTGCCCGCGGTTGTATCGCCGGGCACAGACGTTAGCGAAGGAACAGCGCAGGCATCTGTCCGTTTGAATGAAGTGGCCCACTTCATTGCAACGAATTTCCTGTACGTCGATGAACAGCAGTTGCATACCCAAGCCCGCGGCATGACGGCATTCGACACCATCAGGGCCAGAAGTGAACAACGGCGGAACACATTCGTAGGGCTGGCCAAAGGGTTTGTGCCCTTCTGGGGCAGTATTGAGGACATTTTGTCCGGCAAAATTGACCAGGTACTCCTAGGCGTGGCCGGACTCGTGCTGGACCTGGCTTCATTCCTCACCCCTGTCGGGAAATTCATGTCGGGTTCGGTGCGGTTGGTCAGGGCCGGGGCCACAGCCTCGCGAATGACCGTCAAAGCAAGTCTGCCTTCCTTTTCAACGTTGACCCGAAAACTCCTGACCGCTTCGCTGAGCAACCTCAATCCGCTGGACGGGATACCGACACTACTCAAGTCATTGGGAAGCGGTGCGTGGAAAGGACTGCACACGGCGGGACACATTGGTATTAGCGGTTTCAAGAAACTGACAGGACACGACGACCGCTACCGACTGGTGCACAACCTGCCCCAGACAACCGATCCGGGGCGCTGGAAGCCGCTGGCAAACAATGATCGACTGGCAACGGTCAACGGTGTCGATGATGTACTTGTGCGCAATACCAGCTCATCGGACCTGACCCGATTCCACCCCGTCGACCCGGTGACGTCCTTGCCCTATGGCCCCCGCCTGCACAATCACGGCAAAAACCTCATACAGGGCCGGTCAACCTTCAAAACCTTACCTGCCGAATCCCACGTCCTGGTAGAACTCCCGGAAAACGCCCATGTCCGTGAAGTACTTGAGATCGATGGTCGAACCACGTTGTTCGTTGATGACATTCCCTATCGTCTGGACGGCAACCAACTGCGCCGTGCCGACTTGATTGATGATCAGGCGATGTTCAGATCCTTGCCTTGCCGGGTACGACGTAGCCCGGGTGCCGATGTATGCACGACCACATTCGTCACCCGTGATCCGGCACCGACGCCGCTCATCGGTAGCTTCGACGAAAGCAAAGGCTGGGCGCCGTGGTTCGGAGACAGTATCTATACGCCGGCCACTGCGGATCAGGCGATGTTGCTTAAAACCCTGAAGGAAAAAAGCCGGCTCCCGGCTACGATGGAGTTCCAAAAAGGGATGTATGGGAGGATCAAGGTGAGTATCCCTTACGGGACCCAAAATCAATTTGATACCTTCGAGGCCGGTGCCATCATCATCCCGGCGATAGACGATTCGAAGCGCTATGTGTTCACCCGACTGGACGCCGGAGATTTTTACGTCACCGAGTGCCTTCCGGGGCAAAGCTTCTCCGCCCCCCTGACATTGCGCAAGGCGCAAACCTTGCCCGCCGACCTGGCAGCGGAATTGAAGACGGTTTATACGGGATCGCTCAATGCCAATAACATGGCAAGGATTCACGGCATAGAAGCAGTGGAACGTGCGTTGAAAACAATGGATGAAATAGCCATTCCGATTGGCGGCTACGCGAACCCGCCCGGTAGGCTCAAACTGCTCAAGGTCGATACCAGTCCGGGTGAAGCGGTTCTGTTCGACCATTTCACACGAATGATTGTCAGCAATTTTCCGACAGGGGCGACGTCCTGGTCTCGCAGCCGATCCGCTTCTGAGTCCTTGCGCAAAAGAACCGCGGAAATATTCGATACGCTATTCGTGGAGAAAACCATCACTGTCGGGATGAACAGTGACTTGAAAATCAATAAGACGATGGACAAGCTCCAGAAGCTGCTTCCCCCCAATCTTAAATCACAGAACGCCAGAAACATCGCTTACGCCGACGTCGTAACGTCGGCCGGAAAACGCGAGGTTTATGTCAGCGTTTCAGGTGCGCAAGGACTTACCGGAGAACTGCCGCTGTTCAAACCTCCGTTCGCCCCAAATGGAGTCATCATCAACGGAACCACCTACTTCAACATTGACCTCGGCCGCACATTTGCCAGAACGTCGTTGAACGTCACGGCCGAAGGAAAGTTATTGGCTATTCCGCATACGATAAAGGACGTCGATACCTATAAGCCGGCAATGACCAGTCGACCGACCTCTTTGGACAGCGAGGCGAAGCTGGTCAGCGTGCTCCGGGAAAAGTACCCGGACAACAAGATGATCACGTCGGTCGATGTGGTAACGACCATGCCGCCATGCAACAGCTGTTCTGTCGTCATCAAAGAGTTCGGCTATGACGGTGCGGCGGATGCTTTGAAAGTTCTGTGGGGTTGACCTACAACCGCTGCAAATGCCCATAAAGCTTGGCGTACAAACCACCCTCTGCAATCAGCTGTTGGTGGTCGCCATCCTCGGCCACCTGCCCGCCATCGAACACCAGCACCCGGTCGGCCTGCTTCACGGCCGACAACCGGTGCGCAATGATCAACGTGGTGCGGTGGCTCAAGAAGCGCGCCAGTGCTTGGTGCAGGTTATATTCGGTGGCGGCGTCCAGTGCGGACGTGGCCTCGTCGAGGATCACCACTTTGGGCTCGGCCAGCACCATTCGGGCAATCGCCAGGCGTTGACGCTGGCCGCCAGATAAACGCACGCCGGAACGTCCGACAATACTGTCCAGACCATTGGGCATTTCACGCACCGTGTGATGCAGTTGAGCGATCTCCAATGCCTGCCAGCAGGCTTCGTCGCTACGTTCGCGGCCCATGGTCAGGTTGGCCCGCACGGTGTCGTTGAACAGTGCCGGATGTTGCAGGACCACGGCGACATTTTCGCGCACGGTTTCCAGGCCAATCTCTTGCTGAGTCGAACCACCGAAACGGATGGTACCGGCCAGCGGCGTGTACAAACCCAGCAGCAATTGCACCAGGGTACTTTTGCCGCCGCCACTGGCGCCGACAATCGCGACTTTTTCGCCGGGGGCAATCGACAGGTTCATCTGGTTCAGCACCAACTCGTCGCCGTAGCCGAAACTCAACCCCTGCACTTCGATGCCCACCGTGTCGCGCCCCTGAAACGGATCGACAGTGCCGGTGTATTGCGGTTCGTCGGCACGGGCCAGCAACTCGTTGATCCGCGACAGCGCACCACCGGCAGCATAAAAGGCGTACTGCAAATTAAGCAGTTGTTCCACCGGACCGATCATGAACCACAGGTAGCTGAACACCGCCAGCATCTGGCCGATGGACAGGTCGGAAAACAGCACGGTGAGCATGGCCGCGGCGCGAAAAATATCGATGCCGAACTGGAACAGCAAACCGCTGGCACGGTTCGATGCATCGGTTTTCCACTGTGAACTCACTGCGTAGTCGCGCACCTCACGCGCACGTTGGCCCAGCCGTCCGAGGAAAAAGCCCTGCCGGTTACCGGCACGCACTTCCTGGATGGCGTCCAGAGTTTCGGTCAAGGCCTGGGTGAAGCGTGAGGTGCTGTCGTTCTCGAGTTTCTTCAGATGTTTGACCCGCTTGCCCAGCTGCACCGTGGCGTAGATCACCAGCGGGTTGAACAGCAGAATCAGCAATGCGAGTTTCCAGTGCATCCACATCAGGATCGATGCGGTGCCCACCAGGGTCAGCATGGCCACAAGGAAACGACTGAGGGTTTCGCCGACGAATTTGTCCAGCGTGTCCAGGTCGGTGACCAGGTGCGTGGTCACCGTGCCGCTGCCCAGGCTTTCGTATTCGCCCAGCGAGATGCGCTTGAGCCGGTCGATCAACCGCACCCGAATCCGATACACGATGTCCTTGGCCAGCGCCGCAAACAATTTCGCCTGCACCACGTTGAACAACAACGCAGCACAGCGCAACGCCAGGGTCACCAGCAGCATCAGACCAATGTAACCCGCCGCTTTCTGCCAGACGTCGGGCAGCGCATGGTTCATGATTTTCAGCGCAGCATCGCCATGGCCCAGCAGCACTTCGTCCACCAGCAACGGCAGCAGCAACGGGATCGGCACGCTGCACAGCGTTGCCAATACCGCTACACCGTTGGCGATCCACAGGGACTTTTTATGGTGCAGGGCCAGGCGACGGATTTCCGCCCAGCTCAGCCGATCGACACGTTTGGGAGCCGCTGCATCATCGGGCAGATCATGCACAGGCAGCGCGCTCCAGCCAGCGGCCGAGCAACGGTGACAACTCGCTCAGGGGCTGATAACCGTTGGTCAGCAGCGCCAATTGACCATCACGCTCTGCCAGCAAGGTCGGGAAACCGGCAATGCCCAGGTCCTGGACCCACGTGAAATCGGCAGCGGTCGCTGCGTGCTGATCGGCACGATCGAAGGCGGCGGCGAACTCGATGCGCGGCAAACCGGCCTGCTCCGCCAGCTCCACCAACACGCTGGCTCGGGTGACATCGCGACCTTCGGTGTAGAACGCCTGCTGGATCAGCCCGAGCAATGTCCAGGCGCAATCCGGCGCCAGGCTGCGCGCGGTCACCAGTGCCCGACAGGCAGGCTCGGTGTCGTAGACAAACCCGTCGGGCAACGCACCTTCAAACTTGAACGGCTGGCCGGTGGCCTCGCTGACCGCCTGCCAGTGCTCAAGGATGTAGCGCCGGGTGGTCGGCTCCAGCGCCGCGCCACTGCCGGTGCGCAAACCACCCACCACCAGATGCAACTCCACACCCGCCGCCTGCGCCTGCTCAACCAGCGCTTTGGCCACCGGAGCGAAGCCCCAGCACCAGGAACACATCGGATCCATCACATAGAGCAGGCGTGCAGACATGGTTCAAGCCTCGGAAGCGGATTGCTTGTAGTTGTAACCGATCGGGTGCGGCATGTTGCGCGCCTTGGCCAGTTCGATCTGCTTCTGCCGGTCGATGGCACTGCGACGGGTTTTCTCGCTCAGCTTATCCCAGCAATGCGGGCAACTGATGCCAGCCACATAATGCTCGGATGCGCGGTCTTCAACGCTGACGGGCGTACGACAGGCATGACATTGATCGTAGTCGCCTTCGCTGAGATCGTGACGAACGGTCACGCGGTTATCGAACACGAAGCAGTCGCCCTGCCATTTGGTTTCTTCCTGCGGCACCTCTTCGAGGTACTTCAGGATGCCGCCCTTGAGGTGATAGACCTCGTCGAAACCCTGACTGAGCATGTAGCTCGACGCCTTCTCGCAGCGAATGCCGCCGGTGCAGAACATCGCGACTTTCTTGTGCACGGCCGGGTCGAAGTTGGCTTTGATGTAGTCGGGGAATTCGCGAAAACTGGTGGTCTTCGGGTCGATGGCGCCTTCGAAGGTGCCGATCGAGACTTCGTAGTCGTTGCGGGTATCGATCAACAGCACTTGCGGATCGCTGATCAGCGCGTTCCAGTTCTGCGGATCCACATAGGTGCCGACCTTTTTGTTCGGGTCCACGCCTTCAACGCCCAGGGTGACGATTTCTTTCTTGAGTTTGACTTTGGTGCGGTAGAACGGCTGATCGTCGCAGTACGACTCTTTGTGGTCGATGTCGTCCATGCGCGGGTCGTTCTTGAGCCAGGCCATCAGCCCGTCGATGCCTTCGCGGCTGCCGGACACGGTGCCGTTGATGCCTTCTTCGGCGATCAGCAGAGTGCCTTTGATGCCGTTGTCGATCATTGCTTGCAGCAATGGCTCACGCAGGTCGACGTAATTTTCCAGGGTGACGAACTTATACAGTGCCGCCACGACAATCTGTTGTGTCATGGGTAATTCTCCAGGTGGCTACCCTCGTAAGGGGTGAACCGGATGCGAAAAAAAACGCGCCGGGTGAGCGGCGCGTTGCGGATTCTAGCAAAAACCGTATGGCTTTAGGACTGTGATCTGTAAGGTCTGGTACAAACCATCGTGGCGAGGGGGCTTGCCCCCGTTGGGGCGCGAAGCGGCCCTGAAAATACCAATACCACCGAGGTGTGTCAGGTAAACCGAGCTTGCCGGCTTTACGACTGCTTCGCAGCCGAACGGGGGCAAGCCCCCTCGCCACAGCAAGCTCCCTCGCCACAACAGCCCTTCAGCCCTTCAGCCCTTCACATTAATGCTTGCTGCCGCCAGCACAGGTCGGCGAGGCCGGAGCTGCGTCGATCTGTGCCCATTCTTCCGGCGTGTAGGTATGCAGCGCCAACGCATGGAACTCACCCATCAGTTCGCCCAAAGTGCCGTACACCTTTTGGTGACGCTTGACGCGATTGAGCCCTTCGAACTGCCGGCTGACCACCACTGCCTTGAAGTGGGTCTGCAACCCACGGCTGTGCATGTGGCTTTCATCCAGCACTTGCAGGTGCTCGGGCTGTAGCAGCCCCAGCGTCGATTCGATGCGTTGTTGCATGGTCATCCCGAACCCCGCTTAAGGCTTTTTCTTGGCTGGAGCGGCCGCATCTTTCGGCGTCAGCTCGGCCGTCATGTCAGCCAGCAGTTTGTTGACCACAGGCACTGCGCTTTCCAGCTTGGCTTGAGTCATCTGGGCCGATTGCTGAGTCAGCTGCGGCATTTTTTCCAGGACTTTCTTGCCCAGTGGCGACTGGTAGAACGCTACCAGATCCTTGAGCTCGGATTCGCTGAAGTTGGTGGTGTAGAGCTTGACCATGTCTGGCTTCAGCTTGTTCCAGCCAATGGCTGCGTCCAGAGCGGCGTTGGCCTTGGCCTGGTAGGTTTCCAGCAGGGCCTTTTTCGATTCAGGGGCCTTGGTCTGTTCAAAACGCTGAGCGAACATTTGCTGCACTTGCATGTACACCGGAGTGCCCAGTTTGTCAGCGTGCGCCAGGGTCAGGAAAGCTTCGGCACTGGCGTTGTGGCTGGCGGTATCGGCAAAAACCTGGCCGCTGGCGCAAACCAGTGCAACCGCGGTACAGATGGCACGAAGACGAGTCATCGAGTTTCCTTTTCTAGCAGGCGAGGTAAACCTCAAGGGCGACCATTCTGCACCTAAAAAAGTGTGTCGCTCAACCCCAAGCCTTGTCGCTCCTGATTTAGAGGGGTTGAACGGTCAAATTCCAGACTGATGGAACCACGACCGGCGATCACAGCCTAAACTGCGCTATCAGACCTACAGGAGTGTGCATGATGAGCCGTATCGAAACCGACAGCTTGGGCCAGGTGGAAGTCCCGGATGACGCTTACTGGGGCGCTCAGACGCAACGCTCGCTGATTAATTTTGCCATCGGTAACGAACGCATGCCGCTGGCCGTATTACACGCCCTGGCCCTGATCAAGAAAGCCGCGGCGCGCGTCAATGATCGCAATGGTGACCTGCCCGCCGACATCGCCCGCCTGATCGAACAAGCGGCCGACGAAGTGCTCGACGGCCACCATGACGACCAGTTCCCGCTGGTGGTCTGGCAGACCGGCAGCGGCACCCAGAGCAACATGAACGTCAACGAAGTGATCGCCGGTCGCGCCAACGAACTGGCCGGCAACCCACGTGGCGGCAAGACTCCGGTGCATCCCAACGATCACGTCAACCGCTCCCAGAGTTCCAACGACTGCTTCCCCACGGCCATGCACATCGCGACGGTTCAGGCAGTGCAACAGCAATTGCTGCCGGCGATCAGTGAGTTGTCCGGCGGGTTGGCGGAGTTGTCCGCGCGGCACATGAAACTGGTCAAGACCGGTCGTACCCACATGATGGACGCCACGCCGATTACCTTCGGTCAGGAACTCTCGGCGTTCATCGCGCAACTGGATTACGCCGAGCGGGCGATCCGTAGCGCGCTGCCGGCGGTCTGTGAGCTGGCTCAGGGCGGTACCGCGGTCGGCACCGGGTTGAACTCGCCCCACGGCTTTGGCGAAGCGATCGCCGCCGAACTGGCCGCCCTCTCCGGTCTGCCGTTCGTCACCGCGCCGAACAAATTCGCCGCACTGGCCGGTCATGAGCCACTGACCACGCTGTCCGGTGCCCTGAAAACCCTCGCCGTGACCCTGATGAAGATCGCCAACGACCTACGCCTGCTGGGCTCCGGACCGCGAGCCGGGTTTGCCGAGGTAAAACTGCCGGCCAACGAGCCGGGCAGCTCGATCATGCCCGGCAAGGTCAACCCGACCCAGTGCGAAGCGCTGTCGATGCTGGCCTGTCAGGTGTTGGGCAACGACGTCGCCATCGGTTTTGCCGCCAGTCAGGGGCACCTGCAATTGAACGTGTTCAAACCGGTGATCATCCACAACCTGCTGCAATCGATCCGCTTGCTGGGCGACGGCTGCAGCAACTTCCAGCAGCATTGCATCGCCGGCCTGGAACCGGATGCCGAGAAAATGGCCGAGCATCTGGAACGAGGCTTGATGTTGGTGACGGCGCTGAACCCGCACATCGGTTACGACAAATCGGCGGAAATTGCCAAGAAGGCTTACAGCGAGGGGCTGACCCTGCGCGAGGCAGCGTTGCAGCTGGGGTATCTGACGAATGAACAGTTCGATGCCTGGGTGAGGCCGGAGAATATGCTGGAGGCGGGTGCCAAGGGCTGAGTTCTACATAGCCTTTTAATCCGCCATCGCGAGCAGGCTCGCTCCCACAGGTGACCGAGTTCCTTTCAGAGGAATGCCGTCAAATGTGTGAGCGAGCCTGCTCGCGATGAACGATAACGCGGTCTAACTGGCCGCCATCCGCACCCGCCGGGCCCTGAGCCCGGCGATCAACGATGGCCCCAACGCCACCAGTGCCGACCCGAGCACCACCAGCACCGCCCCGCCATAACCCAGACCATTGATCTGCTCGGCATGCACGTACTCCGGCCATAACCACGCTGCCACCGCCACTGCGGCAAAGGTCACCAGCGGCGTGATCGCCAGCGTCGCACTCACCCGCGAAGCTTCCCAATGGGCCAGGGCTTCGGCGAAAGCGCCATAAGCGATCAGGGTGTTCAAGCAACACGCCAGCAACAGCCAGCCTTGCAGCGGGCTCAGTTGCAGCACTTGCAGCGGATGCACCCATGGCGTCAGCAACAGCGCGCAGAACAGGTAAATCACCATCATCACCTGCAACGAATTCCACACCGTGAGCAACTGCTTCTGGCCCAAGGCATAAAAGGTCCAGACCGTGGATGCCAACAGCACCATCAGCACGCCCGCGGTGTAATCGGTCAGCGAGGTGAGCAACTCACCCAAGCGCTGATTGAAGAACAGTGCAAAGCCGATCAGCAGCACCAGCAGGCCAATCCCCTGCCCTACACTGAAACGCTCCTTGAACACGAACAGGCTGGCGATCAGCAACATGATCGGCCCCATCTGTACCACCAATTGCGCAGTGCCGGGACTGAGCAGATTCAGGCCCATCAGGTACAGCACGTAGTTGCCGACCAGTCCAAGCACCGCCATCAACACCAACCAGCCACCCCGCGGGCCGAGGACCTTGCGACTCGGCAAGCGCTTGGTCGCCGCCAGATAAATGAACAGGCAACCGCCGGACACCATCAAGCGAAACCAGGTCACCGTTATCGGGTCCATCACCAGCAGCACTTGCTTGAGCTTGATCGGCAGGATTCCCCACAGCAACGCGGTCAGCAAGGCCAGGCATAAACCGTACACCCAGCGACCCGATGAAATATGCATGCTGCCCCCGAAGCCCATTGGCAAGAACGCTCATTCTAGGCTCAGACCGGAGCGCGACACAGGGACAGTTGCCCACGGGCCGCAAATGAAACTGTGCGGGTCGCACCATTAAATTGACGATATGCCGTCGATCAGCTAGCGAGGCGTTGCAAGTAGTTCATGCATAAGCTCATTGAAACCGCCCTCAGCAGGAGATCGCCCATGTACGGCATGCGCGCCCAGGACACCACCCCCGCCACGCACTTTCGCTGCGACCGGTTGTGCCGTGTCAATGGGGAATTGTATTTCACTACCCGGGAACAGACCCTGGAGGGGCCGTTCGATAGTGCGGCGACGGCCGAGAAGGAGATTCAGGCTTATATCGAGCGGATGCAGGCTTTGCGAATGAACTCGTAAATCGCATCGCCTGCATCGCGGGCAAGCCCGCTCCCACAGGGTTTGTGGCGTTCGCCGTATTTGTGATCGCCGAAAATGACTGTGGGAGCGGGCTTGCCCGCGATAGCAATGCGACAGTCGCTACATAACCAGGATACTTACCGCACCGCCTCAAACAAGCCCGTAGCCCCCATCCCACCGCCCACGCACATCGTGACGATGCCGTAACGCAGGTTACGCCGTTGCAGCTCACGCACGATGTGCCCGACCTGACGCGAACCGGTCATGCCGAACGGGTGGCCGATGGAAATCGAGCCGCCATTGACATTGTATTTGTCGTTATCGATCTCCAGCCGATCGCGGCTGTACAGGCATTGCGAGGCGAACGCTTCGTTGAGCTCCCACAAATCAATGTCGGCAATCTGCAACCCCTTGGCCTTGAGCAACTTCGGCACCGAGAACACCGGGCCGATGCCCATCTCGTCCGGCTGGCACCCGGCTACGGTGAAACCGCGAAAAAAGGCTTTGGGCTTGAGCCCCAGCGCCAGGGCTTTTTCCAGGCTCATCACCAGCGTCATCGAAGCACCGTCAGACAGCTGCGACGAGTTGCCAGCGGTCACCGAGCCGTCTTCGGCAAACACCGGTTTCAACCCGGCCAGGCTTTGCAAGGTGGTGTCAGGGCGGTTGCAGTCGTCGTGATCGACAATGCCGTCGAGGATCTGTACCTGGCCGGTGGCCTTGTCTTCAACGCGATACTTCACCGCCATCGGCACGATTTCATCGTTGAATAACCCGGCGGCTTGCGCCATCGCCGTACGTTGCTGGCTTTGCAGGGCGTACAGATCCTGCTCTTCGCGGCTGACGCTGTAACGACGCGCGACGATCTCGGCGGTCTGGCCCATGGGGAAATAGAGGCCCGGCACCTGCGCTTTCAGCAGCGGGTTGATCAGGTTGTCGGTGTTGACGCTTTTCATGGTCAGGCTGATCGACTCGACACCGCCGGCGACGATGATGTCGCTGCAACCCGAAGCAATCTGATTGGCGGCAATCGCGATAGCCTGCAAGCCCGACGAACAGAAGCGGTTAAGGGTCATGCCACCCGTGCCAATGCCCAGGTGCGACAGCACCGCGACGTTGCGACCGATGTTGTAGCCCTGAGCGCCTTCGTTGGAACCGGCGCCAACGATGCAATCCTCGACGCTGGCCGGATCGACGTCATTGCGCATGAGCAGCGCGTTGACACAATGGGCCGCCATGTCGTCCGGACGGGTCTGGTTGAACTTGCCGCGAAAGGATTTGGCCAGGCCGGTCCGTACGCTGTCGACGATCACCACTTCACGCATGGCATGCACCTCATTGTTGTTGTCAGTCAGGGGTTGGACCGAGCATAAGTCCACCCTATGACTGACCGCGACAATCATTCACCCGGCGTATGCGCAACCATTGGCTCAGCGCTTGCGCTTTTGCAGTTTCTTCTCGCGTTTGTCGGACTTTTCGAACGCTTCTTCCAACGCCTCATTGAGGGTGCGCAAAACCTTGACCCGTGCCCAGCGCTTGTCGTTGGCTTCTACCAATGTCCAGGGTGATACCTCAGTGCTGGTGCGGTCGACCATATCGCCGACGGCGGCGCGGTAATCGTCCCACTTGTCGCGATTGCGCCAGTCGTCTTCAGTAATCTTGAAGTGCTTGAAGGGGATCGCTTCGCGCTCCTGGAAGCGCTCCAGTTGAGTCTGTTTGTCGATGGTCAGCCAGAACTTGACCACGATCACCCCGGCATCGTCGAGCTGCTCTTCGAAGTCATTGATCTCGCTGTAGGCACGTAACCAGTCCGCCTCGCTGCAAAAGCCCTCGATGCGCTCCACCAGCACCCGGCCATACCAGGAACGGTCGAACATGGTGAACTTGCCCCGCGCCGGAATATGCCGCCAGAACCGCCAGAGATACGGCTGCGCCCGTTCTTCTTCGGTGGGCGCGGCGATTGGCACAATGTTGTACTGGCGTGGATCGAGCGCCGCGGCCACGCGACGGATCGCCCCACCCTTGCCGGCCGCATCGTTGCCTTCGAACACCGCGGTCAGCGCGTGGCGACGCATGCGTTTGTCGCGCATCAGCCCGGAAAACCGTGCCTGTTCGGTAATCAGCTGTTCTTCGTAATCGTCCTTGTCCAGGTGTAGGGTCAGATTGAGGCTGTCGAGCAAGTTGACCCGATCGACGCTGGGGGACAGGGGCGCGGCGCTGACTTTGTGCGGGTGAATCCTGGGTCTCTTGAGCGCGCTCTGCAGGCCTTCGAGCAGAATCTTGCCGACCGCCAGGCTGCGATAATGCGCATCCAGGCCGGCGATCACGTGCCACGGCGCGTAATCGCGGCTGGTGCGGCGCAGTACCCGTTCGCCGTACTTCACGAACTTGTCGTAGGTCTCGGATTGTTGCCAGTCCAGCGGGCTGATGCGCCAGCTGTGCAGCGGGTCATCGGCCAGCGCCTTGAGCCGCGCTTTCATCTGTTTTTTGGAGAGGTGAAACCAGAACTTGAAGATCAGCGCGCCTTCGTCGCACAGCATCTTCTCCAGCCGTTCGGCGCCGTTGATGGCTTGATCGAGTCGCGGATCCTTGAACAAACCATGCACCCGCCCTTGCAGCATCTGGCTGTACCAGTTACCGAAGAAAATCCCCATGCGCCCCTTGGCCGGGAGCATCCGCCAGTAGCGCCAGGCGGGTGGTCGTGCCAGCTCTTCGTCGGTCTGTTGGTCGAAGGTGCGAACCTCGATCAGGCGCGGGTCCATCCACTCGTTGAGCAATTTGACCGTCTCGCCCTTGCCGGCCCCTTCGATGCCGTTGATCAAAATGATCACTGGAAAACGGTGTTGCTGCCTTAGTTCGAACTGCGCCTCAAGCAAGGCTTCACGCAATGCCGGCAATTCGGCGTCATAGGTTTCTTTGTCGATGGCATGACCGATTTCGGCGGACTCGAACATAAAACAGCTCCTTCCAGGATTGAGCAAGACTAGCGGATTCGGCAGGCGGTCATCAGAGAAATTCCCCGAGAAGCTTTTGTGGCGAGGGGGCTTGCCCCCGTTCGACTGCGAAGCAGTCGTAAAATCAGCAAACTCGATGTACCTGACAAACCGCGTCGCCTGGGTTTAGGGCCGCTTCGCAACCCAACGGGGGCAAGCCCCCTCGCCACAAAAGCCCTCCATCCGACAGCAAATTTTCGTTGCCCCATCGTTCTTGCGCCTTGCCATGGATCAAGCGCCATTGCGACGATCGGCTAGAATGGCCACCTTGCCGTTGCCGAGCCTGCCATGAAACCTGTATTGCCCCACGCCCAGCTTGACTGGGATGACCAAGGTCGCCCGCGCTCGCGGGTGTTCGATGATGTGTATTTTTCCGACCAGTCGGGCCTTGAAGAAACCCGCTACGTGTTTCTGGAGCAAAACGATTTGCGCGACCGCTTCGCCGCATTGTCGGCGGGTGGGCGACTGGTGATTGGCGAAACCGGTTTCGGCACCGGGCTGAATTTCCTCTGTGCCTGGCAGTTGTTCGAACAGCACGCAGTGGCCGGTGCGCGGCTGCATTTTGTCAGTGTCGAAAAGTACCCGCTGAGCGCCCCCGACCTGCAACGAGCCCTGGCGTTATGGCCAGAACTCAAGCCGTTCGCCGATCAACTGCTGGCGCAATACGTGGCGATCCATCAGGGCTTTCAACGGCTGGTGTTAGGCAACGGCCGCGTCACCCTGACCTTGCTGATCGGCGATGTGCTGGAGCAGTTGCCGCAACTGGACGCGCAGATCGACGCCTGGTTTCTCGACGGTTTCGCCCCGGCGAAAAACCCCGACATGTGGACCGCCGAACTGTTTGCCGAACTGGCCCGTCTGGCGGCACCCGGCTCGACCATCAGCACCTTCACCAGCACCGGCTGGGTACGCCGCCTGCTGAACGCGGCGGGCTTCAAGATGAAGCGCACGCCAGGTATCGGCCACAAATGGGAGATCCTGCGGGGCACCTTCCTCGGTTGGCCTGAAGAGACCGCTAAACCGGCCGCGACTAAACCGTGGTTCGCTCGCCCAACCCCGCTGACCAGCGAACGCCGCGCCCTGGTGATCGGTGCCGGGCTGGCCGGTTGTGCCAGCGCCGCCAGTCTCGCCGCGCGGGGTTGGCAAGTGAGCCTGCTGGAGCGCCATGAAGCACTGGCGCAGGAAGCCTCGGGCAATCCTCAAGGCGTGCTGTACCTCAAGCTTTCGGCCCACGGCACGGCGTTGTCGCAATTGATCGTCAGCGGTTTTGGTTACACCCGGCGTCTGCTTGAACAGTTGCAGCGCGGCGTCGACTGGGACGATTGCGGGGTCTTGCAACTGGCCTTCAATGCCAAGGAAGCCGAACGTCAGGCGCAATTGGCCACGGCGTTTTCGCCAGACCTGGTGCACCTGTTGGATCAACCGCAGGCCCAGGCCCGGGCCGGCATCGAACTGGAGCACGGCGGCCTGTTCTTCCCTGAAGGTGGCTGGGTTCATCCGCCTGCGTTGTGCCAGTGGCAAGCGTCTTCAACGAGTATTCAATTGCTGCCCCATCGCGAGGTGCTGGAACTGCGCAAGGTGGACGATCAATGGCAGGCCTGGGACGGCGAGGCACTGCTGGCCAGCGCGCCCGTGGTGATTCTGGCCGGCGCCGCCGAGATCAAGCGTTTTCCCCAGAGCGCCGAGCTGCCCCTCAAACGCATTCGCGGCCAGATCACCCGACTGGCGCAAACCCCTGAAAGCCAGAGCCTGACGACCGTCGTCTGCGCCGAAGGCTATGTGGCGCCCGCACGTCTGGGCGAACACACGCTTGGCGCCAGCTTCGATTTCAAGAGTGACGATCTGGCCCCGACCGTTGCCGAGCACCTCGGCAACCTGGCGTTGCTCGAAGAAATCTCCACCGATCTGGTCACCCGTCTGCATGTTCAAGACCTGGACCCGCAGCAGCTTGAAGGGCGCGCAGCATTCCGTTGCACCAGCCCGGATTACCTGCCGATCGTCGGACCACTGGCCGACCAGGCCACCTTCGCCAACGCCTATGCCGCACTGAGCAAAGATGCCCGGCAAGTGCCCGATGCGCCCTGCCCGTGGCTTGATGGGTTTTACGTCAACAGCGGTCATGGTTCTCGCGGTTTGATCACCGCCCCATTGTCTGGCGAGCTGCTGGCGGCATGGCTTGAGAACGAGCCATTGCCCTTGCCCAAAGCCGTGGCCGAAGCCTGCCATCCCAACCGTTTTGCCTTGCGCCAGTTGATCCGCGGAAAAGTCTGACACGCAGACTTATAACTTATCGGTCTAAAACTCCAGGGATTCACATGGGTCAGTTTCCGGGTACCCGCCGTTTTTGGCGAGGTATCGATTGACCCTCCCCAACGGAAAAACCGGTAAGGACTTATGTGCGGATTAGCTGGAGAGTTACGTTTCGACCATCAACCTGCGGACCTCGCAGCCATTGAACGAATCACCCATCACCTGGCCCCTCGCGGCCCTGATGCGTGGGGTTTCCACAGCCAAGGCCCGATTGCCCTGGGCCATCGGCGCCTGAAAATCATGGACCTGTCGGACGGCTCGGCGCAGCCGATGATCGATCACCAACTGGGCCTGTCCCTGGCCTTCAACGGCGCGATCTATAACTTCCCTGAACTGCGCACCGAGCTGGAAAGCCTCGGTTACGCCTTCTATTCCGGTGGCGACACTGAAGTGCTGCTCAAGGGCTATCACGCCTGGAGGGAAGCGCTGTTACCCAAACTCAATGGCATGTTCGCCTTCGCCATTTGGGAGCGTGACGCCCAGCGCCTGTTCATTGCCCGCGACCGTCTCGGTGTGAAGCCGCTGTACCTGTCACGCACCGGCCAGCGCCTGCGCTTTGCCTCGGCTTTGCCGGCATTGCTCAAGGGCGGCGATATCAACCCGATCCTTGATCCGGTGGCGCTCAATCATTACTTGAATTTCCATGCGGTGGTCCCGGCCCCGCGCACCTTGCTGGCGGGCATCGAAAAGCTGCCCCCGGCGAGCTGGATGCGCATCGAAGCGGACGGCACCACCGAGCAGAAAACCTGGTGGACCCTGCCCTACGGCCCACACGCGGACGAGCTGAATCTGACCCTCGAAGACTGGCGCGACCGCGTACTCGACAGCACCCGTGAAGCGGTGGCGATCCGTCAACGGGCGGCGGTCGACGTCGGCGTGTTGTTGTCCGGTGGCGTCGATTCGAGTCTGCTGGTGGGGCTGTTGCGCGAAGTCGGGGTCGAAGATTTGTCGACCTTTTCCATCGGTTTCCAGGATGCCGGCGGCGAGCGCGGTGACGAATTTCAGTATTCAGACCTGATCGCCAAGCACTACGGCACGCAGCATCACCAACTGCGCATCGACGAAGAAGAAATCATCGAGCAACTTCCCGCGGCGTTCCGTGCCATGAACGAGCCGATGGTCAGCCATGACTGCATCGCCTTCTACCTGCTGTCCCGGGAAGTGGCCAAGCATTGCAAAGTGGTGCAGAGCGGCCAGGGCGCGGACGAGTTGTTCGCCGGTTATCACTGGTATCCGCAGGTGGATGGCGCAAGCGACCCGTACGCGGCGTATCGCGATGCGTTTTTCGACCGCAGCTACGCCGACTACGCGGCGACGGTGCAGCCAAAATGGCTGACGGCCAACGACGCGGCCGGCGACTTCGTGAAGGAGCATTTCGCCCAACCCGGTGCCGACGCGGCGGTGGACAAAGCCCTGCGTCTGGACAGCACCGTGATGCTGGTGGACGACCCGGTCAAACGGGTCGACAACATGACCATGGCCTGGGGCCTGGAAGCGCGTACGCCGTTTCTCGACTATCGCCTGGTGGAATTGTCGGCGCGGGTGCCGGGCAAATTCAAGCTGCCGGATGGCGGCAAGCAAGTGTTGAAAGAAGCGGCGCGGCGGGTCATTCCAAGTGAGGTGATCGACCGCAAAAAAGGCTACTTCCCGGTGCCTGGCCTCAAGCATTTGCAAGGCGACACGCTGAACTGGGTGCGCGAACTGTTGCTCGATCCGAGTCAGGATCGCGGCCTGTTCAACCCCGCCATGCTCGACCGCCTGCTGACCGATCCGCTAGGTCAACTGACCCCGTTGCGCGGCTCCAAGCTGTGGCAATTGGCGGCCCTGAACCTGTGGCTCAGTGAACAAGGAATCTGATCGATGAAACCCCACGCCACGGCTTACAGCCAACGCTTGTTGCGCGGTCAGGCCCCCTCCTACGAACGCTTGCAGGCACGCCTGGCCGAAGACGGCAGTGCATTGAGCCCAGCGCCCATCGCCGTGCATTGCGGTTGGGGCCGGTTGCTGATCGGCCACACCTTTCCCGATGCGGCGAGCCTTGCCCAAGAGTTGCTCAATGAGCAGCCCGGTGAACGGGACATTGCCTTGTACGTCGCGGCCCCTCAGCAAGTGTTGGGGCTGGAACCGGCGCAACTGTTTCTCGACCCGTCCGATACTTTGCGCCTGTGGTTCAGCGATTACCGTCAGGCCACCCGGGTGTTTCGCGGCTTCCGCATTCGTCGGGCGCAAAGCGAGGCGGACTGGCAGGCGATCAATCAGCTGTATCAGGCCCGCGGCATGCTACCGATCGATGCGAGCTTGCTGACGCCCCATCACCAGGGCGGCCCGGTTTACTGGCTGGCCGAAGATGAGGACAGCGGCGCAATCATCGGCAGCGTCATGGGCCTCAATCATCACAAGGCATTCAACGATCCGGAAAACGGCAGCAGCCTGTGGTGCCTGGCGGTGGATCCGCAATGTTCTCGCCCGGGCGTCGGTGAAGTGCTGGTGCGGCACTTGATCGAACACTTCATGAGTCGCGGGCTGAGTTACCTGGACCTGTCGGTGCTGCACAACAACCGTCAGGCGAAAAGCCTTTACGCCAAGCTCGGTTTTCGCAATTTGTCGACCTTTGCGATCAAGCGCAAGAACGGCATCAACCAACCGTTGTTTCTCGGCCCCGGTCCGCAAGCCGAGTTCAATCCGTATGCGCGGATCATCGTCGAGGAGGCTCATCGGCGTGGCATTGAGGTACAGGTGGACGACGCTCAGGCCGGTCTGTTTACCTTGATTCACGGCAGTCGCCGGGTGCGTTGCCGCGAATCCCTGAGCGATCTGACCAGCGCCATCAGCATGACCTTGTGCCAGGACAAAAGCCTGACCCACAAGGTGCTGAAAAACGCCGGCCTCAAACTGCCGGCCCAACAACTGGCGGGGAGCGCGGACGACAACCTGGCGTTTCTCGACGAGCATGAACGGGTGGTGGTCAAACCGCTGGACGGTGAACAGGGCCAAGGGGTAGCGGTGGATTTACGCAGCATTGAGGAGGTCCAGCAAGCCATCGAAAACGCCCGCGCATTCGACAGTCGAGTGCTGCTGGAAAGTTTTCACGAAGGCCTCGATTTGCGGATTCTGGTAATCGGATTCGAAGTGGTCGCTGCCGCTATTCGCCGGCCGGCGGAAGTGGTGGGCGATGGTCAGCATTCCATCGGTGCGCTGATCGAGGCCCAGAGCCGTCGCCGTCAGGCGGCGACTAGCGGTGAAAGCAAAATCCCGCTGGATCAGGAGACCCAGCGCACCTTGCAGGCGGCGGGTTATGACTACGGCAGCATTCTGTCGGCCGGTGAGCACTTGTTCGTACGACGCACGGCGAATCTTCATACCGGCGGCATTCTTGAAGACGTCACGGCGATTCTGCATCCAGCCTTGGTGGACGCGGCGGTGCGCGCGGCGCGGGCGCTGGATATTCCGATGGTCGGGCTCGACCTGATGGTGCCGGCCGCCGACCAGCCGGAGTATGTGTTTATCGAAGCCAATGAACGCGCCGGCCTGGCCAACCATGAGCCGCAGCCGACGGCCGAGCGGTTTGTGGATTTGTTGTTTGCGCATAGTCAGCCGGCAGTTTCATAAAGGTATGTCGCCTGAACTGACGCCATCGCGGGCAAGCCCGCTCCCACAGGGTACGCGGCCAACTGTGGGAGCGGGCTTGCCCGCGATGGCGGCCTGACAGGCAACGTAGATTCCCCCTCCTCATCGAAACCATCGATGCCCTCACCCCATCAGGAGTTTCCATGACCAGCAAAATCCCTGAACCGGATCTCAACTACCTGCAAAAAGTCCTGCTGGAAATGCTCGCCATTCCCAGCCCCACCGGGTTCACCGACACCATCGTGCGGTACGTCGCCGAGCGCCTTGAAGAGCTGGGCATTCCCTTTGAAATGACCCGTCGCGGCACCATCCGCGCCACCCTCAAGGGCAAGAAGAACAGCCCGGACAGAGCGGTTTCCGCCCATCTCGATACCATTGGCGCGGCGGTTCGCGCGATCAAGGACAATGGGCGCCTGACCCTGGCGCCGGTCGGCTGCTGGTCCAGCCGTTTTGCCGAGGGCAGCCGCGTCAGTCTGTTCACCGACAACGGCGTGATCCGCGGCAGCGTGTTGCCGCTGATGGCTTCCGGGCACGCGTTCAACACCGCCGTGGATGAAATGCCGATCAGTTGGGATCACATCGAATTGCGCCTGGACGCCTATTGCGCCACTCGCGCCGATTGCGACTCGCTGGGGATCAGCGTCGGCGATTTCGTTGCCTTCGACCCGTTGCCGGAGTTCACCGAAAGCGGCCACATCAGCGCCCGTCACCTCGATGACAAGGCCGGCGTTGCCGCGCTGCTGGCGGCACTGAAAGCGATTGTCGACAGCGGCGAAGAGTTGATGATCGACTGCCATCCGCTGTTCACCATCACCGAGGAAACCGGCAGCGGTGCGGCCGCTGCCCTGCCCTGGGATGTCAGCGAATTCGTCGGCATCGACATCGCGCCGGTCGCGCCCGGCCAGCATTCCAGCGAACACGCGGTGAGTGTGGCGATGCAGGATTCCGGCGGGCCTTATGACTATCATCTGTCGCGGCACCTGCTACGCTTGGCCGCTGACAACGAACTGCCGGCGCGTCGGGACCTGTTTCGTTATTACTTCAGCGATGCTCACTCGGCCGTCACCGCCGGCCACGACATTCGTACCGCGCTGCTGGCCTTCGGTTGCGACGCCACCCACGGCTACGAACGCACCCACATCGACAGCCTCGCCGCTCTCAGCCGTTTGCTCGGCGCCTACATTCTCAGCCCGCCGGTATTCGCCAGCGATGCACAACCAGCCACGGGATCGCTGGAGCGGTTCAGTCACCAGATCGAGCACGAGACGCAGATGGAAAGCGATACCCGGGTGCCATCGGTGGATAGCCTGCTGGGACAGCGCACAGAAAGCTGAGGCGGACACTGGTGATGTGTTCATATCCGCCGTAGCATCGCGCCAATGTTTAACCGAGGTGCCTTATGCTGATCCCCCACGACCAACTTGAAGTCGACACCCTGACCCGCCTGATCGAGGATTTCGTGACCCGTGACGGCACGGACAACGGCGATGACACGCCGCTGGAAACCCGAGTGTTGCGTGTCCGTCAGGCATTGACCAAGGGCCAGGCGCTGATCGTCTTCGATCCGGAAAGCGAGCAATGCCAGTTGATGCTCAAACACGATGTGCCCAAGCACCTGTTCGACTGAGTCAACGAACTTTGGCTTTCGCCTGTTTGATCTGAATGCGCTCGTAGACTTCGGCGCGGTGTACGTTGACCTGCTGTGGCGCTTCGACACCGAAGCGCACGCTGCTTCCATTGACGGCGAGCACCCGCACGGAAATGTTGTCACCTATGGATATCATCTCGCCCACAACGCGACTGAGTACAAGCATGGCATTCATCCTTCAGGGTTAGCGGACCCTGAAGATGCCCGGCGCGTAGCGGGTCTTCAATGCAGAAGCGGCAAATCAGTCCCGCCCTACAGCGCAGACAGCAGTGCCCTGACGGACGAGTCCGACAAACCGCTTGAATGAAGGACCGATCCTTCAGGAAGCGGCAAGGCGCGGACCAAACAGAATGACACTCGCCCCAAGCACACACAGTGCCACGCCGAGCCAGTCCGAGCCCAGTGGACGAATCCGCTCGACCACCGCCAGCCAGCCAATCGAGGCGATGATGTAAATGCCACCGTAGGCGGCATAGGCGCGGCCGGCATAGCTCGCTTCGACCCGGGTCAGCAGTAGCGCAAACAAGGTCAGGCTGAGTAAGGCCGGGATGACCCACCACACGCTTTTACCCTGGCGCAGCCACATCCAGAAAGCGAAACAGCCGGCGATTTCGAACAGCGCGGCGAGGAAAAACCACAGGTAATTGAGCATGCAGACGTCTCGTTAGGATGACCGATTGCGGCCACCCTAACGATGGTGTTGCGCACGGGCAAGTTCAGCCTGCGTTTTGTTTGGCCTTGGCGCGCATTTTGTCGGCCATCACCGTCATTTCGTTATAGAGCAGTTGCGGGTCTTTCTGCTTGATTGCCCAGGCCATGCGGCCCTGTTCGTGAGGCAGGATCAAGAATTCGCCAGCGGCGACCTGCTGATAGATGTAGTCGGCAATGTCGGCAGCGGTGATCGGCGAGCTCTCCAGCAATTTGCCGACCTGGGCTTTCATGGCCGGGGTCGGGCCACGAAAGGAGTCCAGCAGGTTGGTCTGGAAAAACGACGGGCAGACCACATGTACGCTGACTTCCTCGTGGGCCAATTCAATCAGCAAACTTTCGGACAACGCCACCACTCCCGCCTTGGCCACGTTGTAGTTGCTCATGGCCGGGCCTTGCATCAGCGCCGCCATCGAGGCGATGTTGATGATCTTGCCTTTGCTTTTCTCCAGCAGCGGCAGGAAGGCCTTGCAGCCCTTGACCACGCCCATCAGGTTGATCGCGATCTGCCAGTCCCAGTCTTCCAGCGACAGTTCACTGAAGAACCCACCCGAGGCCACACCGGCGTTGTTGACGATGACGTCGATGCCGCCGAGTTTCTCTTCGCAGGCTTGGGCGAAAGCGGTCAGTTGGCTGTAGTCGCGCACATCACAGCGCTGTATGAAACCGTCACCGCCGGCTTCGCGAACCAGCTTCAAGGTTTCTTGCAAGCCGGGCTCACTGACATCCGACAAGGCCAGCTGCCAGCCTTCACGCGCCCAGCGCAGCGCGATTTCGCGACCCAGGCCGGAGCCCGCGCCAGTGATCATCATGCGATTTTGCATAGCAAACAGCCTTGTTGTTCCGGGGAAGATGCACCGAGTGTAGCGAAGGATAATGCGCGACCCACGCTCCATCAGAGTGCTGAATGGCCAGCGATGAACCACGGCGCGGTAGGGCTGTTTCAACGTTGAGACGCAGTAAAAGAAATAAGCGTGCTTTCCAAATAACATTAAAAAAACTTGGAATTTTTTCTTATATCCATGAGTCGGATTTTGTAAGCAGCTAGGATTAATACACGTCCAGCTGATGGCTAAAACCCTAGGTCAATCCACAATGCTTCCAGCAAGGAAATAGACATGGGCACAATTCTTATCGTTATTCTTATTCTGTTGTTGATAGGTGGTTTGCCGGTCTTCCCGCACTCCAGAAGTTGGGGTTACGGCCCGTCCGGTATCATCGGCGTGGTGTTGGTGGTGCTGTTGATCCTGCTGCTGCTTGGCAAGATATAAAGATTTTTCCGGCAAAAAAAAGAGGCCCTGCGAAGGGCCTCTTTCCAATTGCGTCAATAGTTAATCCGGTTTGCCGTTAACCACACCTGCGGTGTTATCGAGCAGGCTTTTGGTCGCTGTTTGCAGGAACGCTTCGAGCTTGAGCTTCAACTCAGCCGTACGCGGTGCATTCGGAACGATCTCGGCGTGAGGCGTCGAACCCAGTTCGTATTGGTACATCTTCGGCGCCATTTCCTTATCCTTTGGCAGAACAAGAATCTGGTCAGCTGTGATGATAGCGGTGGTTTGCTCACTTCCTGACGGCTTGATCACACCAAAACCGGTGTCGCCTTCAGGCAGATTGAGCAGATCACGCCCCCAACACTGATGACGCACTTCACCACCAATACGGCCCATGATGGTTGGCACGATATCGATCTGAGTGCCCACGGTATGGTCACGCTGGCCGAACTTTTCCTGGATGCCCGGTGCAATCATCAACATCGGTACGTTGAAGCGGCCCAGGTCCATTTCGGTGATCTGACGCTCGTTGCCAAAACCGTGGTCACCCACGATGACAAACAGGGTTTCTTTGAAGTAAGGCTCCTTGCGAGCCTTTTCAAAGAATTGTCCCAGTGCCCAGTCCGCGTAACGCATGGCGGTCAAATGCTCGTTCAGGCTGCCGCGATCGGTTACAGGTTCAACCGGCAATGGTGTCGGCAAGGCATATGGCGTGTGGTTGGACAGGGTTTGCAGCAACGCATAGAACGGCTTGCCGTTTTCCCGCGCCTTGAGCTCTACCAGACCACGGTCGAACATGTCCTGGTCGGACACGCCCCAGGTCGGGTCGGAGAACACCGGGTTCACGAAGTCGTTACGACCAATGAAGTTGGTCATGCCCTGGTTGCTGAAGAAACCCGACTGGTTGTCCCAGGCAAAATCGCCGTTGTAGACATACACGTCGCCGTAATTACGTGCGCTGAGCAGCTGCGGCAGGCCGGACAACTTGTGGCTGCCTTCCGGGGTCTGCATCAGGTATTCAAAACCCGGCAGGTTCGGGAAGCAGGCCATGGTGGCGAACATACCCTGGTGGGTATGCGTCCCGTTGGAGAAGAAGCGATCGAACAGCAGGCCTTCTTTCGACAGTTTGTCGAGGTTCGGCGTGATGTTTCCCGGCGCGCCCAAGGCACCCACCGAGTGACCGGCCATACTTTCCATCAGGATCACGACAACGTTCTTGATCGGCAGGGTCTTGTCGGCCGGCGGCACATAATCACGACGCACCGCAGCGATATCGGCATCCACCAGTTTTTCGTCCGACATCACCAGCATGTCACGCACGATTTTCTGAGCTTGCGGCTGTGGCAGCGTTGCCTTCCAGATATTATCGCGGTCTTCGGACATCCGGCTCTTGGCCGCCGCGATCAGCGACAGCGTGCCATTGAGGCCCAGCTGGTTGGCGAAGTTCGAGTCCGTGGTGTAAACGTCACCCCAACGCAGCGGCGGGCCCTGGCGCAGGGTGCCACGCGCCGCGACCACACAGACCATCAGGCAGACCACGAACACCACGCCGCGCGCATACCACGGAGCGACCTGGCGGGTTCCGATGCTGCCACCGCTGAATGGCCCACGAGGACGCGTGGCGCGGTCGGCGCCCTTGAACGCGAGGGTCAGAATTAACGTGCCCACGCCCCAGGCCAACAGGTAGCGAACCACCGGAAAACCGTACCAGAGCATGCTCATCACGGTTTTCGGGTCTTCTTTCACGTACTGGAAGACCAGACCGTTGAGGCGCTGGTGGAACTCGCGGTAAAAGTCCATCTCCATCAAGCCGAGGAACAGCGCGATACTCGAGGCAACGGTCAACCAGAGCCGGAAGAACCCGCGGGCCGCCATGGCCCGGGCGCTGAACAGGGCCAGCAGCAGCGGAACGCTGAAGTAAACCACCAGGCGCAAGTCGAAACGCAGGCCGTTGGCGAACGCTTCCAGGAAGGTCGAAGCTGGTGTGTCGAGGATCATCGAGCGGTTGTAGACCAGCAGCGCGACGCGCAGCAGGCTGAACATGACCATCATGATCAAGGCGCACAACAGCGTGTAGGCCAGATGCGATTTGACGGTCGGTTGCAGCAGGCGACTAGAAGCTCGCTGCTGATTCAGGGCGTCCGGGTTTGCCATGTCGTTTTAGGACCCATTGGAAGTTGAAGTTTCAAAAATACAGCGGCGCCTTGCCCTCTGTTGACCATCCTCGGCCCCGGGGCGTGCGCGGTGCGCAAATGTTGCACGATCAACCGCGGCATTGCCATTGATTACTGTCCGGCAGCCCAACTGTCGCTTGTAGCGCTCAGGGACAAGAGGCGTGGCGCAAAGTTGCGGGGTTGACTCGTTGAGGCGAATTGTCTTGGAGGCTTTGTGAAAATTTCGTTCAACGCATATCCGGAAACAAAATAAAGCCCTTCTCTCAATAAAAAATCAAACGCCCCGATCCAATCGAGGCGTTGTTGAACACGGCCGTAAACCAACAGAGTACGCCGTTACTTCTCGGCACGTTCCTTCAGCGCTTTGAGGGTATTGAACGGTGCATCGACCACGAACTTGTTGGCCAACCACGACGGCACGCTGCCGCCTGGATCGGTGTGGACCTGATACGTCACTTCGACTTGATCGCCTTTGGGCACGAACTTCCAGAAACCCTTGACCTGGGCGACGCGTACAAAACCTTTCTCTTCCGGAAGGTACTTCGGCTGCCCTTCCAGCTCGCGGGTCAGGCTGCCATCGGCGCCCTCAACGGTGGTGACATGCAACACCGAATCGCGAGCAGTGACCGGCCAGGGTGTATTGAATTGAGTGTAGGTCCAGCTCTGATTGCCTTCGTGCTTGAGCAGCTTCTGGGTCTTGCACTCATGAATCCAGGCGCAGGCCCCTGGTACGTCTTCCTGCAATGCACGCAATTTGGCCATGGTGGTCTTCATGACCGTTACACCACGGTAAGCCTTGTATTGGGAACCGGCCACCTCACTCAAGGACACCTTGATGCCGTCTTCGTCCTTGGCGGTTTTCCAGTCTTCGGCCTGGGCCGTGGAGGCCAGCAAAACCGTCAAACCACACAGCACAGCGATACGATGCAGCGAACCCATAGTCTTATTCCTTATTGTTGAAGTTCCGTTCGTTGAACACATCACGCGGCCGTCATTTGCTCCCACCAGCCCAGCAACTTGATCGCTTCGTCGCGGCTGCTTCCGCAAACCTCGACATCGGCCTCAAATGCCGAACACACCGCGGGACGCTCCGGCCTGCCGAAAATGCTGCACAGGTTATCGGCAGACAGTTGTACGCATCGTTCTCCGGCGGCTTTGCCATTGGGCATGCCGGGAATCGGCGAACTGATGGAAGGGGCAATGCAACAGGCGCCACAGCCTTCACGGCATCTCATGACGACAAGCTCCTCGCGGCGAGCAATGTGTTAAAGGGACGTGGCACAGAGTAACGGCTAAAACAGGTGTTTTAAATTACCCAGGCCCGGGTTTTTACGCTCAAACGAACGTGACTGACCAGTCTCCGACAAAGCGTCTGTTTCGCGGGTCACGAACAGGGGGAAATTTACTGCTTGAACTCGAATTCCAGCGCCGCGCCTTCAACGTCCCGGCGCTCTTCATTGCGTCGTTGCAGCTGCATTTCGTTGCTGATCAGGCGACCGTTCAGCTGAAACGGACTGCTTTTGCCACCGAACATTTGCGGCAACACCGCATCGTGTCGAGGCAACGGTACCGTGCCGACCGGTTTCAATTCATCGACCTTATCCTTGGGCAAGCTCAAGTCGAGATTGGCGGGAGGGAGGTTGGTTTTCAACACTTCGCTGGCTGGTTTTGACTTGGACGCAATGGGAGAACGCTTTTTGACCGGGGCAGCCTTCTTTTTGGCTGGAGCGGTTTTTATAACCGCCACCGGTTTTTTCGCGGTTGCGGCGGCTGTCGGTTTTTCCTGAACGGAAGCCGCCATGACACCTTCCGCCTGACAAGTCATCAACAGGCAGATCAATAACCAGGCGGCAGGAAAAATCGGTTTCATGGACCCAACGGCGCGAACGGCAGAAGGCTATATGCTCGCCTGTTGGAGACGACAAGACAAGCGGGCAGTTCACAACTGCCCGGCAGGTTAAAAACCGCTCGTCGTCTCTTGGCAAAGTTGCGTTGCCAGCAACCCCAGCGTCATCAATGCACGCTCGGCTTCGCGGTTCCAGGGGATGCCACAGTTCAGGCGAATGCAGTGATTGAACTGTTCGGTGTTACTGAAAATCAGCCCCGGCGCAATGCTGATGCCCTGCTGCAGCGCACGCACATGCAACTCCTGCGTGTTGACCCGCCCCGGCAGGCTGACCCACAGAATGAACCCGCCAGTAGGCCGGGTCATCTGTGTGCCTTCCGGGAAGTATTGCTGAACTCCCAGTTGGAAAGCGCTGAGGTTCTTGCGGTACTCCTGACGGATGTAACGCAAATGCCGGTCGTAACCACCGTTCTCCAGATAGGCCGCAATGCCCATTTGCGTGACGCTGCAGGCCGAATGCGTGCTGAACGTCTGCAAGCGCTGGATTTCCGGCTGGTACTTGCCGGCAATCATCCAGCCGATCCGCACGCCGGGCGACAGGGTTTTGGAGAAGCTGGAGCAATAAATCACCCGATCCAGCCGGTCATAGGCCTTGAGCGATTTGGTGCGGCCCTGCTCGAACATCAGCTCGCCGTAAATATCGTCTTCGACGATCTGGATATCGAAATCCGAGGCCAGGCGCAGCAGTTGTTTCTGCCGCTCTTCGGGCATGGTGCCGCCCAAGGGATTGCTCAGGCGCGTGGTCAGCACCAGCGCCTTGATCGACCACTGGTTGGCCGCCAGTTGCAGAGCTTCGAGGCTCATACCAGTAGCCGGATCGCTGGGGATCTCGATGACTTTCAACCCCAACAGGTCGGCCAGTTGCAGCAAACCGTAATAGGTCGGCGACTCGGCGGCAATCAGATCGCCCGGCCGGGTCAATACGCGCAGAGACATCTGCAATGCATCGACGCAGCCATGGGTGATCACCACTTCCGACGGATCAACCACCACGCCGGCATCGCGCATGCGGATCGCCACTTGCCGACGCAACGGCTCGAAACCGGGACTGAACATGTAGCTGAACGCCCGCGGACTATGGAAACGAGTGACTTTGGCCAGTTGCTGATGCAGCGCCCGCACCGGTAGATAATCGACGCTCGGTACGGCCGCGCCCAATGGGAACACGCCTTCGCGGCGCGATTCGACCAGGACTTGCTGAATGATGCTGCTGCGAGTGACCAGGCCTGGGCGCTCGACCCGGGCGATGTCCGGGGTCGGTGCCGTCAGGGCCGGCGTCTGGTGCACGTAGTAACCGGATTGCGGCCGGGCACGGATCAGCCCTTGATCTTCAAGGTTGGCGTAGGCTTGCAACACCGTCGCATGGCTGACGTTGAGCTGCGAGCTCATCTTGCGCACCGAAGGCACGCGCTCTCCCGGCTGATAGACGCCGCGGCGGATGTCTTCGGCCAGTTGCTGAGCAATACGTTGATAGAGCAAGAGATTGGTCATGACGCAGCACTCGATTTCACGGGCATTTTATTCTTGTGTGAAACAATACCGGAACAGTTTAGAAGTGTACTGGGACAGTTGCCACAATAGTCGACCATACAGGGCGGTGTCAGCAAAAACTGTACTGCTTTTTATTGGAATCGCGAAGCAATTGGCAGGCACAAAAAAACCCGGCGCTGTCTGGCAGGCCGGGCTTTCCAGTGACGCAGCCCTTAGCGGGCAGCGCCGAGCTGGCCTTTTTCGTCGGAGAACACAATTTCCACCCGACGGTTCTGTGCACGACCGCGCTCGGAAGCGTTGGCGTCCACCGGGTATTCATCGCCGTAACCTTCAACCTGGATGCGTTTGTCGTCGATGCCCAGGTCCATCAGCACGTCAGCCACCGATTGTGCACGGTCGCGGGACAGCTTGAGGTTTTCCTGTTTCCCGCCGGTGCTGTCGGTGTAGCCTTCGATCCGCACCACGCGCTTGGGGTTGAGTTGCAGGAACTGGACGATTTTCAGCACTACACGGTTCGCCGAGTTCTTCAGCTCCGCTTCACCGGTATCGAACAACACATCGCCCAGGGTCATCACCAGACCACGGTCGGTCTGAGTGGTCGCCAGCGCCACGATCTGCTCTTCGAGCCACTTGCCCTGTTGCTGCACGCTGAGCAACTTGGACTCTCGCAGCGCCAGTTGCAGGCGCTGACGCTCGAGTTCGAGCTTCGCTGCGCGCTCTTCGTTGAGCACCTGATTGGTGTGTTCCCGGGCGATTTCGCTGTAGCGCTGGCTCAGGTAGGCGTAATGCACCACGTCGGAACCGCTGCCCCAGTAGCTGGACAGACGATCGGCGCGGGCCAGAGACTCGCCGGCGCGGATCACGTCTTTGGGTGCAATGCGCAGCACGTTGGAGTCTTCCTTGACCTTCTGGAAGTCGGCACCAGCCTGCTGCAACGCGGCTTCGCTGTGTTGACCGGCGCAGCCATAAAGGCTTGCACAGCCGACCAGGATCAAGCCGCCGAGTACTTGGGTCTTGAAGTTCATTGGGCATCTCCCAGTTGCTTGCGCAGGCGGGTGATGCGGGAATTGAGCACGTTCAACTGCTCCTCGCTCTTGTGGGTCAGGACCCGGGCTTCGGCCAGGCGCGCGTCCAGCTCGGCCTGCTCGGCCCGCATACGCGCATTCTTGAAGGACTGGTCGGCCATATTGCCCTTGGCACGGTTGAACTTGTCCTGGGCCAGCTTCAGCTCCGGCACTTCCTCAGCGGTAGCGCCCACGGCCTTGGCTTGTTCGAGGGCCTGTTCGGTCAGGCGTATTTGTTCATTCGGCGCAGGATCGGCTGCACAACCCGCCAGAGCCAGAACGGCCAGGGCAGCGAAAAGAGGTCGAATACTCACTAAAAATCCCTACTGTTTTGGGGTACTGACCGGTTGTGGCTGCTGTTGTGAGCCTTGCGCTTTCCAACGCTCGATATTGCGCAGCAACGCAGCCTCCGTCAGTCCGGACGCGGGCAATTCTGTCATCTTTTTGGCCAGCTGTCCGCGCAACCAAGGATCGTTACAGGCAGAGTTATGGGAAACCGCGAGATACAGGCCGGGTTTGTCGATGGGTTGTGGGTGGGCCATCAAGTCATTGGCCATCCCCAGCGTTTGCACCATGGCCATGCCCGAGTAACGGCCGGCGAGGACAAATTCCACCTCGCCCAGCAGCAGTTTCTGAAAGGCCTGAGTCAGATTGGGTGTGCGCACGAGGGTCAATTGCTGCTCGGCGAAAGTGCCGAATGAAGGGGTCACTCGAGCCTTTTCCGACAACGCGCCGGGATGACCGTGAAGGTCCTGCGCTTCGTTGTAGACCAATAGCGAATCGTTGCGGGTCCAGACCAGATAATCGTTTTCCAGCAGCGCTGGATGGATGTAATCCAGATTTTCCAGCTCATTTACCGCCAAGGGCGCATCGGCCAGCATGTCCATGCGCCCACTGCGCACTTCATCCAGGGCCTGGGAGCGTTTGCCGGCATACAGCAGCTCAACCTTGATGCCCAACTCCCCCGCCACTTGCTGCAACAGATCAGCACTGGCGCCGATCAAGTGCTTGGGGTCTTGCGGGTCTTGCCACAGGTACGGCGGTGCGTCCGGGCTGCCGGTCACGATCAAGCGCTCGCACTTGCCCGCGGCGGCGGACAACCCTGGCATTAGCGCCAGGCTCAACCACACCCCCGGCAAAAAAGAGCAGCCAAACCAGCGGCGCAGATCCATGGCAATACTCTCCCACTCAAATCCGGAACAAAAAAAGCCCGACCAAAAGGCCGGGCTCTTTATAAGTCAAGCCGCCGGATTAGACCAGCTTCTCGAACTCAGGGATGGCTTCGAACAGGTCCGCCACCAGGCCGTAATCGGCCACCTGGAAGATCGGCGCTTCTTCGTCCTTGTTGATCGCCACGATCACTTTGGAGTCTTTCATGCCGGCCAGGTGCTGGATCGCGCCGGAGATACCGACGGCGATGTACAGCTGTGGCGCAACGATTTTGCCGGTCTGACCGACCTGCATGTCGTTGGGTACGAAACCTGCGTCGACTGCAGCGCGCGAAGCACCGACAGCAGCGCCCAGCTTGTCGGCCAGGGCGTACAGGTGTTTGAAGTTGTCGCCGTTCTGCATTCCGCGGCCGCCGGAAACGACGATCTTGGCAGCGGTCAGTTCCGGACGATCGGACTTGGCCAGTTCTTCGCCGACGAAGCTGGAAGTGCCAGCGTCGTGAGCAGCGGCAACGGCTTCAACGGCAGCCGAACCACCTTCAGCTGCGACCGGGTCGAAACCGGTAGCACGCACGGTGATCACTTTCACTGCAGCATTCGATTGCACGGTAGCGATGGCGTTACCGGCGTAGATCGGGCGCTTGAAGGTGTCGGCGCTTTCGACCGAGATGATCTCGGAGATCTGGTCAACGTCCAGCTGAGCAGCAACGCGCGGCAGGATGTTTTTGCCGTTGGAAGTGGCGGCCGCCAGGATGTGGCTGTAGCCCTTGCCCAACTCGGCGACCAGCGGCGCGACGTTTTCCGGCAGTTGATGCGCGTAGGCGGCGTTGTCGGCCACCAGCACTTTTGCCACGCCAGCGACTTTCGCGGCGGCTTCAGCCACGGCGCCAGCGCCCTGACCTGCAACCAGAACGTGGATGTCGCCGCCGATTTTCGCGGCAGCAGCAACGGTGTTCAGCGTGGCTGGGGCCAGCGCTTTGTTGTCGTGTTCAGCAATAACCAAGATAGTCATTTAGATTACCTTCGCTTCGTTCTTGAGTTTTTCAACCAGTTCAGCCACCGACTTGACCTTGATACCCGCGCTGCGTGCAGCTGGCGCTTCGACTTTCAAGGTCTTGTTGGTGGAGGCGGTGGAAACGCCCAAAGCGTCCGGAGTCAGCACTTCGAGAGGCTTCTTCTTGGCTTTCATGATGTTTGGCAGGGACGCGTAGCGCGGCTCGTTCAAACGCAGGTCGGTGGTGACGATGGCCGGCAGTTTCAGGGAAACCGTCTGCGCGCCGCCGTCGATTTCACGAGTCACGGCAACGCTGTCACCGCTGACTTCGACTTTCGATGCGAACGTGCCCTGACCGTAGCCGCTCAATGCCGCGAGCATCTGGCCGGTCTGGTTGTTGTCGCTGTCGATGGCTTGTTTGCCGAGGATCACCAGCTGAGGCTGTTCCTTGTCGACCACTGCCTTGAGCAGCTTGGCCACGGCCAGGGAAGTCAGATCTTCAGCGGATTCGACGAGGATGGCACGGTCGGCACCCAGCGCCAGCGCGGTGCGCAGTTGCTCTTGAGCGGTGGACGGGCCGATAGAGACGACGACGATTTCAGTCGCAACGCCTTTCTCTTTCAGACGTACGGCTTCTTCCACTGCGATTTCGCAGAACGGGTTCATCGACATCTTGACGTTAGCGAGGTCGACGCCGGAATTGTCCGCCTTGACGCGAACCTTGACGTTGTAATCCACAACGCGTTTGACAGCTACAAGAACCTTCATGGATTCCTCGTTACTCTCCGGTGAAAAGAAAGTCGCCTAGGCGAACCTGGCGGTTGATGCACATGGGGCACAAGGGCACCTCTAAAAACGCCGGCATTCGTGTCAAGTGACCATCGCTCATGCTGTTCATGACCGTTCGTCAGTGGTGACCGACGAGTCATTCATTAACGCGACGTGTAAACTGCGCGCCAAACCCGAGCGGCGCATCACCTTGCCCTGCGATCGTCCTGTCTTTAGAGGTGCTCTTGAAACCTACAGTCAGCCTACGGCGAGCGCAAAACCGCCCGTATCTTGACCGGAACACCTATTCGGGTCAATACGGCAAAATGGCCAGTCATAAGCCGCGTGACTTTGATTTATCTGGCTTTGAGCCAATTCAAACAAACGTTTGTATTGGACGCTAGGAGTGGTGTAGATATAATGCGCCACCTAGAGAGAAAGGTGGGTCATCCATTGTCCCTTTCGGCGTTTGCCGAAGGAAATAATGGATGCAACGCCAAACCTCCAATTAGAAAAAAACTGTTGAGCCTTGAGTAGGAGATAGCCTGTGGAACGCGAATACATGGAATTCGACGTGGTCATCGTCGGTGCCGGCCCCGCTGGCCTGTCCGCCGCCTGCCGTTTGAAGCAGAAGGCCGCCGAAGCTGGTAAGGAAATCAGCGTCTGCGTGGTCGAAAAAGGCTCCGAAGTCGGCGCTCATATCTTGTCCGGTGCCGTGTTCGAACCACGGGCCCTGAACGAACTGTTCCCGGACTGGAAAGAACTCGGCGCGCCGCTGAACACGCCAGTCACCCGCGATGACATCTTCGTTCTGAAGAACGCTGACAGCGCGCAGAAGATTCCAGACCTCTTTGTGCCCAAGACCATGCACAACGAAGGCAACTACATCATCTCCCTGGGCAACCTGTGCCGCTGGCTGGCCCAGCAGGCCGAGAACCTGGGCGTGGAAATCTACCCGGGCTTCGCCGCCCAGGAAGCGCTGTTCGACGAGAACGGCGTGGTTCGCGGGATCATCACCGGCGATCTGGGCGTTGACCGCGAAGGCAATCCGAAAGAAGGCCTGTACACCCCAGGCATGGAACTGCGCGCCAAGTACACACTGTTCGCCGAAGGTTGCCGCGGCCACATCGGCAAGCAGCTGATCAAGCGTTTCAACCTCGACAGCGAAGCCGACGCCCAGCATTACGGCATCGGCCTGAAAGAAATCTGGGAAATCGACCCGGCCAAGCACCAGCCAGGCCTGGTGGTCCACACCGCCGGCTGGCCGCTGGACATCATGGGCACCGAGAACACCGGTGGCTCGTTCCTCTATCACTTGGAAAACAACCAGGTGGTGGTCGGTCTGATCGTCGATCTTTCCTACAGCAATACCTTCCTGTCGCCGTTCGACGAGTTCCAGCGCCTCAAGCATCACCCGGTGCTCAAGCAATACCTGGAAGGCGGCAAGCGCATCAGCTACGGCGCCCGCGCGATCTGCAAAGGCGGCCTGAACTCGCTGCCGAAAATGGTCTTCAAGGGCGGTGCGCTGATCGGTTGCGACCTCGGCACCCTGAACTTCGCCAAGATCAAAGGCAGCCACACGGCGATGAAGTCCGGCATGCTCGCCGCTGACGCCGTGGCCGACGCGCTGTTCGCCGATCTGGACAGCACGCAAGAGCTGACCACTTACGTCGACGCGTTCAAGAAGAGCTGGCTCTATGACGAACTGTTCGCCAGCCGCAACTTCGGCCCGGCGATGCACAAGTTCGGCCCGATTCTCGGCGCGGCATTCAACTACATCGACCAGAACTGGTTCGGCGGCAAACTGCCGTTCACCCTGCACGACACCAAGCCGGATTACGCGTGCCTGAAACTGGCGGCCGACTGCAAGAAGATCGACTACCCGAAACCGGACGGCAAGATCAGCTTCGACAAACTCAGCTCGGTGTTCATCTCCGGTACCAACCATGAAGAAGAGCAGCCGTGCCACCTGAAGCTGGCCGACGCGAGCATCCCGATCAGCAAGAACCTGCCGCTGTACGATGAACCTGCCCAGCGTTACTGCCCGGCCGGTGTGTACGAAGTGGTGACCAAGGAAGACGGCGAGAAGCGCTTCCAGATCAACGCCCAGAACTGTGTTCACTGCAAGACCTGCGACATCAAGGATCCTGCACAGAACATCACCTGGGTAGCGCCGGAAGGTGCCGGTGGCCCGACTTACCCGAACATGTAAGTCGAACGCTGAACAACAAGGCTCCCGACATGGGGGCCTTTTTGTTGCCCACCATTCAAGCAACCACACACTCCCACAAGGTTACTTAGTGGATCAGGCTGCGCGCTCATCCCCCGGATTACGTTCGAAGTAGCGCTTGTACTCACGGCTGAACTGCGACGTACTCTGATACCCCACCCGATGCGCCACCTGAGCCACGCCCAACCCTTCACCCAGCAACAATTGCTGGGCCCTGAGTAAACGCAAACGCTTCAAATATTGCACCGGCGACAACAAGGTGCTGCGCTTGAAATGCTCATGAAATGTCGACGCGCTCATGTTCGCGCAACTGGCCAGGGTTTCGACGTTCAGCGGCTCGGTGTAATGCGCATGCAGATGACTCAGGGACGCGGCGATCCGGGCAAACTGCCCCTGTTGCTCCACCAACGCCCGCAATACATCGGCTTGCGGCCCCCGCAAGGCGACGAACAACAACTCGCGCAAGCGCGCCTGGCCCATGACCTGGCATTCCAGCGGATCGTGCAGACAGCGCAACAACCGTTCCACACAACTGCGCATGGCATCGTCGAGCACCGCCGAGGTCATGGATTCGGGTGTCTGTGCAGCAATAGTGCGCCCGGGCGCCAGCCCCATGGCCAATACCAACTCACTGAGCAATACCCTATCAATGGCGATGGAAACGCCCAGCATCGGGCCATCCGGCGCCGAAAACGTCTCGCATTCGAACGGCACCGGCAGTGCCTGAATCAAATAATGCCCAGCGCCGTATTCCAGTGTACGCGGGCCCAGATACGCCAACTTGCTGCCCTGGGCGATGATGACCAGGCTTGGCTCGTAAATTTGCGGGCCACGGGCCATATCGCAACTGGCCCGCAAAACCTGCACGCCCGGCAACGCGGTAGGCACGAAACCATCGCGGGTAGTCAGCGGCTGAATCAACGAAACCAGCGTGGCATTGGCATCGAGATGACGGGTCAACAACATGGAGAGCTCTTCACAAAAAAGTCGCGAAAAAAGGGATGAAAACATCATCGCAGGTCTGAGCGCCAATGCGACCGAACGAAAGCGCATGCCGGAGGATTAGGCATGACACCCGGAGGAATCGCCATGGCCGGTAAACCGTGCGGTGCCCAGAATGGCTCGCCTCACCTGTCACTGCTTATGCGAGGTTCACCATGTACACCGCCATCGGATACGCCGCTCAGTCCGCCACCACGCCCCTCGCCCCGATGAAATTCGAACGCCGCAGCCTACGGGCCGACGATGTTGCGATCGACATTCTCTACTGCGGCGTCTGCCATTCTGACATCCACCAGGCGCGCAACGAGTGGGGCATTGCTGTTTACCCGCTGATGCCTGGCCATGAGATCGTCGGCAAAGTGACCGCCGTCGGCGCGAACGTTACTAAACACAACGTCGGCGATCTGGTCGGCGTCGGTTGCATGGTCGACTCGTGCCGCCATTGCGAAGCCTGCCAGGCGGATCTGGAGCAATACTGCCTCGAAGGCCCGACCATGACGTACGCCACCCCGGACCGGGTCGATGGCAGCAACACCATGGGCGGCTACTCCGACAGCATCGTGGTCAGCGAGCACTTTGTCGTGCGCATCCCGGAGAAACTCGACCCGGCCAGCGCCGCGCCGATTCTGTGCGCCGGCATCACCACCTACTCGCCGCTCAAGCACTACGGCGTCAAGGCCGGCGACAAGGTCGGGATTCTCGGCATGGGCGGTCTCGGTCACATGGGGATCAAGTTCGCCAAGGCGATGGGCGCTGAGGTGACCTTGTTCACCCGCTCGGCGAGCAAGGCTGAAGAAGGTCGGCGCCAAGGCGCGGACCACGTGATCGTGTCCACCGATGCCGAACAGATGAAAGCCGCCGCAGGACAGTTCGACTTCCTGCTGGACACCATTCCGGTGCAGCACGACCTCAATCCCTACCTCGATACCTTGCGTTTCGACGGCGTACACATTCTGGTGGGCTTGATCGAGCCAGTCGATCCGCCGGTGCATGCTGCCAAACTGGTATTGGGTCGTCGCGTGCTGGCCGGCTCGTTGATCGGCGGCATTGCCGAAACCCAGGAAGTGCTGGATTTCTGCGCAGAACACGGCATCACCTGCGACATCGAAATGCTCGACATCTGCCAGATCAACGAGGCTTACACCCGCATGATCGCCGGCGACGTGAAGTACCGCTTCGTGATCGACATGGCAACCTTGAAGATCTAAACCTTCAAGCCAAGTTCCGCCGACAGCCGGGCCGTGACCCCTTTGATCAGGGGAATCAGCTCGGCCATTTTTTCCAGCGGCATGTAGGGTACGGTGCTGGCGATGCTGATACCGGCGACAATGCGCTTGCTGGCATCGCGGATCGGTGCCGCCACGCAACGGATCGACGGTTCGTTGTCTTCCAGGTCGAAGGCATAACCACCGGCCACATACTCGATCATGCGCTGCTGAAACTGCTCCCAGGATTGCTCCGGATGCTGCGGCCAGAACTGATTTTTCCCACCCACCGGCAAGCTGACTTCGTACAGCCGTTGCCACTCTTCCTGTGAGTCATCAAGCATCAACGCCTTACCGATCCCGGTACGCGCCAACGGCATGCGATGGCCGACCCGCGAACGCATTTCCGGGCCGTTGCGTCCTGGATTCTTGAGCAGGTACAGCACCTCGTCACCTTCGCGAATCGCCAGGTGAATGGTGTCGCCGGTCAACGCCGACAACTCATCCAGATACGGCCCGGCCAGCGTCACCAGTGGCAACTCTTCACGTGCCTGGAAACCCAGCTCGATCAGTTTCGGCCCCAGCAGATAACCGACTTGCGGTACCACTCGCAGATAACGCTCGTCCACCAGGCAGCTGGCCAGACGATGAGTGGTGCTGCGCGTCGTGCCGATCAGCCGGGCGATTTCCTTGAGATCGCGGGCGCCACTGGCCACGGCCTGAACCACACCCAGGCCGCGAAGCAGTGTCTGGGTGCCGGTCGGCGCGGCGTCCTTGGCGATTTTTGGGGCGTCTTCCTGCATATCCAGCCTTTACCGTTGAGCGAGTGAACGGGCGGCATTATGGTCGCCCGACGGCTGCGACTACAACTTGATACGCTCGACCTTGCCCACCAGCAACACGTAGGAAAGCGCACCCAACAACGCCAGAACCGAGATATAGGTAATCGCTGGGGCAAACGAATCACCGGAGGCGAGGAAACCGATAACAATGGGCGTGGTAATCGCCGCCAGGTTGCCGATGAAATTGAACACCCCACCGGTCAGTCCAAGCAACCGCGCCGGGGCCAGGGTCGACACCAGCGACCAGGTGATCGAGGCCAGGCCATTGCCGAAGAAGGCCAGTGCGAGGAAGGCAATCACCAGTGGCGTCGACTCGACGAAGTTGGCACCGATGATCGAGGTGGAAATCAGCAGACCGCCAATGATCGGCAACTTGCGGGCGAAACCCACCGTATAACCGCGACGGATCAAAAAGTCCGAGAAGAACCCCGAACACAGCACGCCCACGAAGGCCGCCAGAAACGGTAATGACGCCAGCAAGCCAGACTTGATGAAGTCCATGCCGCGATATTTCACCAGGTAGGTCGGGAACCATGTCAGAAAAAACCACAAGGTCGAATTGAGGCAAAACTGGCCGAGGTAAATGCCCCACAACTTGCGTTTGCTCAGGACAATCCCGAGGTCGATCCAGCTGAATTTCGCCTTGGCCTTGGCAGTCTCGGCCTGGATATCCACCAGCCCACCACCCTCGCGGATCAGCTCGATTTCCGCGTCATTGGCGCCCTTGAAATCCCGTGGCTCGCGATACACCGCGTACCAGATCACCGCCCAAAGGATGCCCACCACACCGGTGCTGACAAACACCATGTGCCAACCATATTGATGTTGCAGCCAGGCGAGTACCGGCGTGAGAAACGCCAGGCCGACGAACTGCCCGGAGGTGTAGAAACCAATGGCGGTGGCGCGTTCGCGCTCGGGGAACCAGGTCGTCACCACGCGGCTGTTGATCGGATACGCCGGCGCTTCCAGGGCACCGACGGCCATGCGCAGCACGAACAGCGCAATGAAACTGGCAGCAAAGCCGAGCATCACCGTGGCCAGCGACCACAGCAGCAATGCGACGCTGTAGAGAATGCGCGGCGGCACCCGGTCCACCAGCCAGCCGCCGGGGATCTGCATGGCGGCGTAGGTCCAGCCGAACGCGGAAAAGATCAGCCCGACATGGATCGGATCGATGCCCAGGTCACTGGTCAGCGCCGGGGCGGCAATGGACAGGTTGCTGCGGTCCAGGTAGTTGATCACCACGGTGATGAACAACAGGACCATGATGAAAAAACGCTTGCGACTGGGCGTCACCAACGACGCCTGCCCGGTGAGGGTTTGCGGTTGCATGGAGAGTGCCTCTTCTTATGTTTATTGAGGTCAATTTGAAGACTTGCGCTGCACCCTTGTGGGAGCGGGCTTGCCCGCGATAGCGTCATGCCAGTCACATCAATGCCGAATATGCTGTCGCCATCGCGGGCAAGCCCGCTCCCACAGGGATTTGTGTTGAGTCAGGAGGAACTCACCACTCGGCAAAACTGCCATCAGCATGGCGCCAGATCGGGTTGCGCCAACGGTGGCCGACGGCGGCGCGTTCGATCACGTACTCCTCGTTGATTTCGATGCCCAGGCCCGGGCCGTTGGGGATCTTCACGAAGCCTTTGTCGTAATCGAACACCCGCGGATCTTTCACGTAATCGAGCAGGTCATTGCTCTCGTTGTAATGGATGCCCAGGCTCTGTTCCTGGATGAACGCGTTGTAGCAAACCGCGTCCAGTTGCAGGCACGCCGCCAAGGCAATCGGGCCCAGCGGGCAATGCAGCGCCAGCGCCACGTCGTAGGCTTCGGCCATGTTGGCGATCTTGCGGGTTTCGGTGATGCCGCCCGCGTGGGACGCATCGGGCTGGATGATGTCGACGTAGCCTTCGCTGAGCACACGCTTGAAATCCCAGCGCGAGAACAACCGCTCGCCAAGGGCAATCGGCGTGCTGGTCAGCGGCGCCAGCTCCTTCAGCGCTTCGTAGTTTTCACTGAGCACCGGTTCTTCGATGAACATCAGTTTGTACGGGTCGAGTTCCTTCATCAACACCTTGGCCATCGGCTTGTGCACCCGACCATGGAAGTCCACACCGATGCCGACATTCGGGCCGACGGCATCGCGCACCGCGGCAACGTTGGCCAGCGCCAGGTCGACTTTCTCGAAGGAGTCGAGGAACTGCAGCTCTTCGGTGCCGTTCATTTTCACTGCGGTGAAACCACGGCTGACCGCTTCTTTGGCGGCACGCGCGGTATCCGCCGGGCGATCACCACCGATCCACGAGTAAACCCGGATCTTGTCCCGCACCTGACCACCCAGCAAATCGCTGACCGACACCCCCAGCGCCTTGCCCTTGATGTCCCACAGCGCTTGGTCGATACCGGCCAGCGCGCTCATGTGGATCGCCCCACCCCGGTAGAAACCGCCACGGTAGAGCACGGTCCAGATGTCTTCGATGTTGCGTGGGTCTTTACCGATCAGGTAGTCGGACAATTCCTCAACCGCCGCAGCGACAGTGTGCGCGCGGCCTTCGACCACGGGCTCGCCCCAACCGGTCACACCCTCGTCGGTCTCGACCTTGAGGAAGCACCAGCGCGGCGGAACGATGAAGGTGGTGAGTTTGGTGATTTTCATCTCTATTGTCTCTCTTGTAGATGCAGCGCTCACAGCGCCAGAAAGTCTTAACGCAGAGCGTTCCATGCAGCGACATACGCCTTGGCGCGCACCGCCACTTCGTCAGCCGTCATGCCCGGTTTGAACAGCCCGGAACCGAGACCGAAACCTTTGACACCGGCCTCGATAAACACCTGCATGTTGTCCGGCGTGATCCCGCCCACCGGCACCAGCACCGTCCCTGCCGGCAACACCGCCAACCAGGCTTTCACAACAGCTGGCCCCATCTGTTCGGCCGGAAACATCTTCAGCACATCCGCCCCTTCGGCCAATGCGGCAAAAGCTTCGGTCGGCGTCGCCACGCCCGGCGACAGGAACAGCCCCGCGGCCTTCGCCGCGCGCAACACTTTGGCATCGCTGTGGGGCATGACGATCACTTGACCACCTGCCGCTTTCACCTGCTCGACCTGTTCCGGGGTCAACACTGTGCCCGCGCCGATCAGGCAATCGGCGGGTAATGTGCTGCGCAGGATGCGGATACTTTCGTACGGTTCAGGGGAATTAAGCGGCACTTCGATGACGCGAAATCCGGCCGAGTACAGGACTTCGCCGACGGCTGCCGCCTCTTGCGGACGCAGGCCACGCAAGATCGCGATCAGACCGTTTTGTGCCAGTGCTTGCTTGAGCATGTCAGACCTCCAGTCAGGTTTAACGGGATGGGTTTGCAGTGATCAGTCCGGCGGCGACCGCCAACTGCCACAAGCCGCGCTCGGTGGCCTGCTCGGCCAGGGTCACCCGGGCAAAACCGCAGGCGTCGAGCGCCCGGCTGTAGCGAGCGCAAAGTTGAGCGTTGCCGATGAGGATGATCGAGGGCAGGTGCACGCTGTTGCGCCGACGCCGTTGAACATTGGCCAGGGCCGACAGTTCATGGCCGATCAACAGGCCGGACAGATAGTCCGGCTGAGCGATGGCACTGAGCTCACCGGTCAGCCCCAGACTGCGGGCACTGAACAGCGTCGACAGCGGCCCGATCTCGCCATCCGCCGACAGCGCCACTTGCACGCCACGGTCAAAAGCATCGCCATCAAAAGACCCGCCGCGCTGCTGAGTGCGCCCCAGAATGCTGTGTTCACTGAGCACGGCGAAGACTTCGCCGGTCATGAAGGTATCGAAATGCACGATGCAGCCGTCGGCCACTTCTACCCATTTCGAATGGCTGCCCGGCAGGCCGATCAACAGATCTCTACCCGCCTCGCCCGGCAGATTCTGCAGCACACCGAGCACCTGGGTTTCTTCGCCGCGCATGACGTTCGGCAAGCGCGAACGCTGAATCACGCCCGGCACGATGTGCACATCGACACCGCGAAGACTGCGAACGGTTTGTAGGGAAGTTCCGAGATTGGCGACGTTCGCCGGCGTGTCGCAGTAAGCCGCTTCGCGCCAGCCCTGAGCACTGCCGACCATGCCACAGGCAATCACCGGCACATCGGGCTGCGCGTCGAGCCAGTCACCGCAAGCCTCATCGAAGGCCAGCTCAAAACCGTCGGCGCATGCCCGACCGGCGATGATTCGCGGCGTCTTGGGCAGCTGCATGATCCCGGACGACAGCGCACGCTGTTCCAGCACCTGGCCACCGAAGCCGAGTTTGTAAGCACGTAATGAGGTTGTCCCCCAATCGAGCGCGATCAATTGCGCCAGCATCGCTTCACCTGTTTTGTTTTTTGGCAGTGAGTGAGCTGGACTATAAACCCGGACGCCTAAAAATCTCAATATATAAATATTAATCCCATATATTGGGAGCGACACAAAAAAAGATCGCAGCCTTCGGCAGTTCCTACAGATTCGATGTACGCCGCGATATCACCAGGCGAAACACAATCTCGTGTAGGAGCTGCCGAAGGCTGCGATCGTTTAGGGGATCAATGACCTGCGGCAAAATCCCTTAACACCGCCCCATCCATCCGATACCGCACCCACTCTTCCTGTGGCTGTGCGCCAAGGGATTTGTAAAATTCGATCGCCGGTTTGTTCCAGTCCAGCACGCTCCATTCGAAACGGCCGCAATCATTGGCGCAGGCGATTTTCGCCAGGTGGCGCAGCAGGGTTTTACCAGCGCCGCCGCCCCGTTGTTCAGGGGTGATGTAGAGGTCTTCGAGGTACAGGCAATTGCTGCCCAACCAGGTGGAATAGCTGAAGAAGAACACCGCAAAGCCGATCGGCAGGCCATCTCGCAGACAGATCAGGCCATGGGCGGTGGCGCCTTCGTTGAACAGGCTGCGCTCGATGTCGGCGACGCTGGCAATGACTTCGTGTCGGGCACGCTCGAAGTCGGCCAGTTCAGTGATGAACGCGAGGATTTGCGGAGCATCGCTGGGGGTCGCCGGGCGGATTTCGATCGTCATGGACGTGCCTTGTCAAAAGTTGAAAACGCCATACTAAGTCCGCGCGCGGCGCTCGTCACATTTGAAAGCAATGTGGCGAGGGAGCTTGCTCCCGCTCGGCTGCAAAGCAGTCGCAAAAACTGGCGACGCGAGTCTAATTGAAATACCGTGCCTTCTGCGGTCGAGGCTGCTACGCAGCCCAACGGGAGCAAGCTCCCTCGCCACAAAAGCGTTTTCATACTTAAGGACATTTATGAGCACCGCTGCTTTCGCACCTCTGCAGAGTCTGGCTTCTGAACTGCTGCCCCATACGCTGGAACCTGGCGAGGATGGCGCCCACGATCTGTCGCACTTGCAACGGGTATGGCACAACGTGCGCACGCTTCATGCTGAAGAAAGCGGTGATCTTGAGGTGCTGCTGGCCGCCGTGCTGTTGCACGATTGCGTGGCGGTGGAGAAGAACTCGCCGCTGCGTTCCCAGGCGTCACGGCTGGCGGCGCAGAAAGCGTCGACAGTGCTGACAGCCATGGATTGGCCTGACGCAAAAATCACCGCGGTCATCCATGCCATTGAGGCCCATAGCTTCAGCGCCAACATCACACCCACGACCCTCGAAGCCCGAATCATCCAGGACGCCGACCGCCTCGACTCTCTTGGCATGCTCGGCGTGGCGCGTACCTTCTACATCGCCGGGCGCATGGGCAGCGCGTTGTACGACCCTGTGGACCCGGAGGCAAACGAGCGGGACTACGACGACAAACGCTTTTGCCTCGATCATTTCCAGACCAAGCTGCTGCACCTGGCGGACGGCTTCCAAACGACCACCGGCCAGCGCCTGGCACAGGTTCGCCATCAACGCTTGAAGGGATTCATGGAGCTGTTCAAGGAAGAAATCGGCGTCGGCTGAGGAGCCAGGGCCACACCGCTCGTCGTTCCTCAGGCACCAATCCAGGTCGGGGATGGACCAATATCGGGTAGGCGCTCGCCGATGCGAGCCTGGTGCAATACCCGTCCATCCCAACCAAGAGGTCACCATGAACGTCGATAAAAACCTGGAAAAAGAAGTCCTGACCCGCCTGTTGCACGCCCACCCAAGCGGGTTGGGCAAGGAAGTCCTGGACAATTACCGGGGGGAGAAAGTCGTGGCCAGCACCCTTGCCACTCTGCAGGAACGCGGGCTGATCCAGCACGGTCATGTGATCTGCAACGAATCCGGCGAGCACTCGCTGAACCTGCCGATCAAACTCAGCGCCGCCGGGGTTGAGGCGGCGCGCAAACTGGATAACTAACCGCGTAGGAGCTGCCGCAGGCTGCGATCTTTTGCCTGTGAATGTTTGAAGATCAAAAGATCGCAGGCTTCGCCAGCTCCTATGGATACATCCTGAAGCAGGAGAAATCCCATGCCTCGTGGAAGCAAAGACAAGTACACCGCCGAGCAGAAACGCAAGGCCGAACACATCGAAGAAAGCTACGAGCACAAAGGCGTATCGAAGGATGAAGCCGAAGCTCGCGCCTGGGCGACGGTGAACAAACAGTCCGGTGGCGGTGAACGCGCCGGCGGCTCGGGACGCAAGAAACCGGCCAGTGCCAAGTCGGCAGATCGCAAGGAATCAGCCCGCCGCGCAGTCGCCACCCGTGAGGGCAAGCCGCGCAACAGCAAGGCTTCGCGCGATACGCAGACAGTGGACAGCCTGATGAAAGAAGCCCGGGCGAAGAAGATCCTAGGGCGCTCGAGCATGCGCAAGCAAGAGCTGATCGAGGCGTTGCGCAAGGCGGGTTAAAGGTCTGGATTGTGGGTGAATTCAAGGGCTCCATCGCGGGCAAGCCCGCTCCCACATTGGGTCTTGTGAATGACACAGATGTGGGAGCGAGCCTGCTCGCGATGGCCGTGGGTCAAACGCCAAAAGTCTCAAAGATCAACGCATCCACCTCCGCCGCCCCCGGCGAAGTCGCCGGCCCCCAACGAGTAACGGCCAACGCCGCAGCCGCATTCGCTCGCCGAGCCGCTTCCATCGCCGACAAACCTCGCGCCAACCCCGCCACAAACACCCCGGCATGGGCATCCCCCGCACCGTTGCTGTCGACGGCCGTGACCTTGAATCCCGGCACCTGTCGGCGCTCGCCATGCTGGCTGATCCAGCACCCCTGCGGCCCATCGCGCACCACCATCAGGGCGTCCGTCGGCAACTGATCCGCCAAAATATTCAACGCCTCGGCAATGTCCGACGCCCCGGTAAACCGCAGCGCCTCGACACTGTTGCTGGTCCACAAATCAATGCGCGGCAGCAAGGCCTTTATCAGCGGCGCGTCCGGCGAATCCACCAACGGGCCCGGATCGAACACCACCTTGATCCCGCCCGGCAGATCCAGCAGCCAATCCACCAGCACCTGCGCCTTGCCGCCATGCAACAGGCTGTAGCCGCTGACGTAGACAACGTCCCCCGCCTCGGCCGGCACACTCGCCAGGTCTTCGGCGGTCATTTCGCCTTCGGCGCCGATGTAGGAAATGAACGTGCGTTCGGCCGAGGCTTCGGTCAGCGCGACGCACAGTCCGGTGTCGCGCTCGGTGCTCTGATCGACGCCGATGCGAATGCCTTCCGCGGTCATCGCCTCACGGGCCAGATCACCAAAACGGCCGTTGCCATGACGCCCGAGGTAAACCACCGGCAAGCCGTTTCGCCGGGCCGCGGCCATCACATTGAAACCGCCGCCGGCCTCGAAACGGGCGGATTGCGCCAGTACGTCACCGCCCGAATGAGGCAACTTGTCCACGGCCATGACCAGGTCGATCACGACCTGGCCGGTGTGCAGCAGCCTAGACATGCGCCGGCTCGAGCAACGCGGTACGGCGGTCCTTGGCACCGCCGAGCAGCCAGTAAATCCCACCAGCCACCACGAACGTCACGATCCAGCCCAGGCCGTTATGACCCAGCCAGGAGTCGGACAGGAAGCCCCGGAACCAGACATCTTGTTCCGTGGTGCCAATGGTGGTGAAACTGAAACCCAACACAATCGCCAGCGCCCATGCACCGAAGGCACGCCACTCGACACCGCCGCGATACCAGTAGGCGCTGCTCGGGCTGACGTCCAGCAGATCCTTGGGGCTGTAGTAATGACGGTGGATCAGGTCGACCACGAAGATCCCGACCCACGCCGTGATCGGCACCGCCAACAAGGAAATGAAGGTGATGAACGGACCGTAAAAACTCTCGGCAATCAGCATGAAATAGATCGAGCCGGCGAAGATCGCGACGATATCGACCACCACCGCGTACACGCGCTTGACCTTCAAACCGAGGGTCAAGGTGGTCAACCCGGCGGAGTACACCGACAGGTTGTTCGACAGCAGTAGCCCGCCGAACGCGGTGATCAGATACGGCACCGCCATCCAGGTCGGCAGCATGTCGCGGATCGCGACAATCGGGTCAGTGGCCGAGGCCAGATCGTTGTTGCCCACCGACAACAGACCGCCGAGGGTGATCAGCAGCACCAGCGGAATCCCCGCACCGAACGCCGCCGACGCCACCAGACGCACAGCTTTGACGCTGCGGTGCTGGTAGCGCGACATGTCTGCGCTGGCGTTGGCCCAACCGATTCCGGTGCCGGCAGCCATGGTGCCGATGCCGATAATCATCGCGCTCAACGGTGCTGGCGTGGCATTGAACACGGCACTCCAGTCGATGGTCGCGCAAAGGAAACCGCCGACCAGGATGTTCAGCGCACCGAACACGTAGGTCGCCCATTTCTGGATCACCAGCAATGTAGCGTGGCCGAGGCCGGATACCGACAACGTCAGCAGCACGAAAATGGCGATGAACACCAGGGTCAGCAGCGGCGCGCTTTTGGCTTCCACCGACGAGCCGAACAGGATCGAGCACAGCGATAGCAAGACGAACGCGGCGGTGGTGGTATTGACCGTTTCCCAACCCAGGCGCGACATCAGCGAGACCAGCGTCGGGCCGATATTGCCGCGCACGCCGAAGATCGCCCGCGACAACGTCAGGCTCGGTGCGCGACCACGACGACCGGCAATGGAGATGATCCCCACCACCGCGAAAGAACCGGCGGCGCCAAGGATGGCGACGATGACCGCCTGCCAGATGGCCAACCCGCGAAAGGCCACCAGCGTGGCGCCCAACGGCAAGCCGAGAATGGAAATGTTGGCCGCGAACCAGACCCAGAACAGTTGCAGCGGATGACCGTTGCACTCCCCTTCCGGCACCGGTTCGATACCACGGGTTTCCAGTTGTCCGGCGCTTTGCCCGGTGTTCGATGAACTCATGAAAATGCTCCTTGCAATTGTTGTGGTGTGGGCAATTTCGGAGGACAAAACAACAGCCGGCCGTCCTGCCCGTGTTTGTGCGTTCCATTGCGGGTGAAAATTCAAGTATGCGGCGTGTTCATCGCGGGCAAGCCCGCTCCCACAGGTACCGCGTGCAATCCCTGTGGGAGCGAGCCTGCTCGCGATGGCGTCAGTGCAGTCAACGCAAGGCCAGCAGCCCTTGCACCAACGGTTCCAACTCCAACGAGTTCACCGCTTTAACCTGCTCGAGCATCGCCACCGGCCAACTCTCAAGCCCCAGACAGGCCCCCAGCATGGCGCCGAGAATCGCCGCGATGGTGTCGGTGTCACCGCCCAGGCTCGCGGCCATGCACAGCGCTTCGAAGGCCGTCATCTCGCCGATGGCCACTTGCTGGGCCAGCGCAAACGACACCACCACCGATTCCTGTGAGGCCACCGAAGTGCCGATCACGTCGTACAACACATCCGCCAGCAACGCCTTGTCGCTGTCGATACTGATGCTGCGCGCCCAACTGATGCGCGAGGCGATCCGCCCGCCAGCGATCCAATGGCCATGACGTTCAGCCTGCTGCGCGATCTGCTGGCCGAGGTTCAACGCCTCGCCCAGGTCCATGCCGTTGATCCCGGCGGAAACCACCGCCGCTACCGCCGCCGCGCTGGCAATCCCCAGCGTGGTGTTGTGGGTCACCTGACAGGCTTGCACCACGGCGTGAATGAAACGCTCTGGGTCGGCGACATCGACCGCAATCCCCACCGGGGTGATGCGCATCGCTGCGCCATTGGTGGTGCCATAGCGCCCGGCCTCTTCCAGCGAGTGGCCGGCGAGGATCATTTCGATTGCACGTGTGGTCGAGGGGCCGAGCAAGTCTTGCGAGCCCTTGGCCTTCATCCCGGCTTCCCATTCGATCAATCGTTGAGCCAGCACCGCCGGTTCGATCCAACCCTCGCCGTCAATCAACAACTGGCCGACCAGGATCGCCTGCTCGGTATCGTCAGTGATCGAACCTTTGGGCAGGTTTGCTGCGATCGGTTGGTCGGGGCCGGCGTCTTGCAGATCGGTGATTTCAACGAAACGCGCCTTGATATCGGCGCGGCTCAGGGATTGGGTCGGCATGCCCAGCGCATCGCCCAGGGCCAGTCCATAAAACGCGCCGAGGGCACGGTTGAGCGCGGTCATTTTGGAGCTCCAAATTGCAAATGCAGACGAAAGTGCACCGGATCGAGCAGGCTTTCGACCTGTTCCATAAACCGGTTCTGCCGGTCGTAGGTGGTGCGCAGGGCCTTGAGGAACACCGTGCCGACCGGGCGCCCGAGCAGCTCGGCGTCTTCGGCGTTCAAGGGTTCGGCACCGATCCACTGATCGCCGTGCTCGCCGATATAGCCGTAGGCGGCCAACGTGATGGTCAGGGAGTTATCAATCAGCCCCACTCGCGGCAGGCCTTCCAGGCCTCCGGTCGCGGGCATCAACGCACGCTCCAGAGACACCAGCGTGCCGTCGGTGGCGCGCCGACGCCGGTCGAGGGTGATGAATTGATCGGTGCCGAAACGCGGCAGCAAATCAGGCCGGGTCACCGCCTCCAACCGCAGCACTTCGGTATTGATCAACGCCCCGCTGTCGGCCAGCGCCTGGGCCCAGCCGCTGCTCTGATCGAGCACTACGCCGTCGTAAGTAACGATGGAACCGACTCCGCTTTGCGTGGCGATGTAGTGACGCCGTTTCAGTTCGGCCAGGGCTTCGCGCAGCGTACCCCGGCTGACCTTGAGTTCTTGAGCCAACTGATGTTCGCCCGGCAATAACAATCCGTCCTCCATCAGGCCGCTTTCAATGCGCCGGATAAGCTCGTCTACCACCCGTTGTTTCTTGTCAAATCGTACCTGTCTAACCATGTACAAAGTGATAACCGAAAGGGATTAGGGCGAGCAAGGGATATTTTGTCGCTGGATTGTGTGACAGACAGACCGCTTTCGCGGGTAAGCCTCGCTCCTACAGGGGAATCCGTGCCGTACTGTAGGAGCGAGGCTTACCCGCGAAAGCGTCGGCGCATCCAGTATCACTGTGTCAGACATCCGCTCCCACAGAGAAAATCAGCGCTGTTTCAGGCGGTCGATCACAACGGCCAGCAACAGGATCGAACCGCGAATCACGTACTGGTAAAAGGTATCGATGTTCTTCAGGTTCATCGCATTCTCGATGATTGCCAGAATCAACACCCCGGCGATCACATGCCGGATCATCCCGATCCCGCCGCTGAGCGACACTCCGCCCAGCACGCAAGCCGAGATCACTGTCAGCTCGAAACCCTGGCCAATCATCGGCTGACCCGAGGTCATGCGCGACGCCAGAATCACCCCGGCCAACGCGCCGATGACACCGTGGACAGCGAAGATGAGGATCTTGGTCCGGTCAACGTTGACCCCGGCCAGCAGCGCCGCTTCCTGGTTGCCGCCGATGGCCATGGTGTTGCGCCCGTAGGTGGTGTAATTCAGCAGCCAGCCGAAAAACAGGAAGCAAACGATGGTGATCAGAATCGGCACCGGCACACCGAATAACTGGCCGTTACCGAAGACGAAGAACGATTCCTGCGACACGCCCACCGCTTTGCCGTTGGCAAAAATGTATGCCAGGCCACGCACGATCTGCATGGTCGCCAGCGTAGTAATCAACGCATTGACCCGCAGCTTGGCAATCACGATCCCGTTGATCAGCCCGACAATCAGCCCCATCACCAGCGCCGCACTGACGCCGAGGAACACGCTGTTGGTGTCGCGCATTACCACCGCCGCGACCACGCCGGCGCAGGCAATTACCGAGCCCACCGACAAGTCGAAATGCCCCGATGCCAGGCAATACAACATGGTGCAGGCGGCAATCCCGGTGGTGGAAATCGCCAGTCCCAGACCGCGCATGTTCAGCGGCGAAAGAAAGTTGTCGATCAGCAAGGTGCAGAGCACGAAGATCCCGACCGCCGCCAACAGCATCACCCAGTCATCGAGAAAGCGTCGCAGGTCCAGCGGTTTGCGCGGGGTTGGCAGAGCATTGTTTTGGATGGTCATAGTCACCTCTCAGTTCGCCACGTCGGCAGCGCGTTGGCGTGGCAAAGCCAGTTGCAGCAGGTTGGATTCATTGGCGTGTTCGCGGGTCAGTTCGCCGCGCATCGTGCCTTCGCAGAGCACCAGAATGCGGTCGGAAATGCCCATGACCTCCATCAGGTCGCTGGACACCACAATCACTGCGATGCCGCTGGCGGCCAGGTTATGGATGATCTGGTAGATCTCCGCTTTTGCACCGATGTCGATGCCGCGTGTGGGCTCATCGAGCAGCAGGATTTTCATCGGCATCGACAGCCAGCGACCGAGAATCGCCTTCTGCTGATTGCCGCCGGACAGGTACATGATTTTCTGCGCCGCGTTGGGCGTCTTCACCTTCAGCGCCTTGATCTGCTTGTCGGCGTTGCCCTTCTCCCACAGCCCGCGCAACAGGCAACCAAAGGTGGAATGAGCGCCGCGGGCACTGATGTTGATGTTCTCGGCGACGCTGGCCAGCGGCAGGATGCCCTCCTTCTTGCGGTCCTCTGGGCACAGCAGAATCCCCGCCGCAATGGCATCGCGCGGCGAACGCAGTTTCAGTTCATGGCCGCGTAACTCCAGACGTCCGGCCGTGTTGCGGGTAAGCCCGCTGAGCATGCGCAGCAGCTCGGTGCGACCTGCGCCAACCAAGCCGAACAGACCCAGAATCTCGCCTTTGTGCACCTCGAAACTCACCGGCTCACGCAAGCCCGGCCCCAGTAAACCATCAACCTTGAGCGCCACCGCGCCACGCGGGCGGCTGCGGTAATCGTAGATGTCCTGAATGTCGCGACCGACCATGCACGTCACCAACTGGTCATGGCTCAGCGCACTCATGTCCTCGAAGGTGCGCACGAAGCGACCGTCCTTGAACACCGTTACCGCGTTGCAAATGCGGAACACTTCTTCCATGCGATGGGAGACGTAGAGCACCACTTTGCCTTCGTCCCGCAGACGACCGATGATCGCCATCAAGCGATCGATCTCCCGCGCCGACAGGCTGCTGGTGGGTTCGTCGAACGCAATCACATGCGCGCCACGGGACAGCGCCTTGGCGATTTCCACCAGTTGTCGCTGACCGAGGGACAAGCGCCCGACTTTCTCTTGCGGATCGATTTCATCGGCCAGGCCTTTGAGGCAGGCCAGTGCCTGTTGCCGCAAAACGCTGCGATTGATCAGGCCGAAACTCGCCGGCAGATGACCGAGAAACAGGTTCTCGGCCACGGTCATTTCCGGCACCAGGTGCAGCTCCTGATGGATTACCGCGACCCCGCTGCCAATGCTGTCGGCAGTGGATTTGAAGACCCTCGTCTGCTCGCCGATCTGCAGGTCGCCGCTGCTCGGCGTGTAAGCACCGCCGAGGATTTTCAGCAGCGTGGATTTACCGGCACCGTTCTCGCCCATCAAGGCGTGAACCTGCCCCGGATGCGCGACGAAGCTGATGCCGTCCAGCGCCTTCACCCCGGGAAAGGTTTTGCCGATCCCGTTGAAGCGCAGGCTGCCGCCAATGCGCTGTTCATCTGTTTGTACGTGTGCGTGCATAACCCACCTCATCACACCGATCAGGCAGCCCCGTTGCCGGGGCCGCCGATGAAATCAACCGACCCTCAATTCCACAGGCCGATCTTTTCCAGTTCCTGCTTGAAGTTGTCGCGCGTGATCAGCGTCACGTCGTCCATGGCGGTGTATTTCGGCGGTTCTTTGCCGGTGGTGACCCACTCGTGCATCATGCTGGCGGTGTTGTAGCCCTCGATGTGCGGGCTCGGCAGCATCGAGCCGAAGAAGCCGCTGTTGGCTTTCTTCAATTCGCCGATGGCATCGGTGCCGTTGATGCCGATGCCAATTACGTTAGCCGCGGCAAAACCGGCGCTTTCGGTGGCGCGCACGCCGCCCAGCACGGTGTTGTCGTTCATCCCGCCGATGATCAGGTTTTTCGCCGCGCCCGGCAGTTTCACCAGCGCCGAGTTGGTGGCATCCATACTGCCCGGCACGTCGAGGGTTTTCAGCGCCGAGAACAGAATGTGGTCTTTCGGCATCCCGGCGTCTTCCAGGGCTTTAACCGAACCGTCGGTGCGTTTCTTGCCGGTGTCGAGTTCGTTGAAGGTGTTGATCACCGCATAGGTTTCTTTCCAGTCCCAGCCGCGTTTTTTCGCTTCGGCGGCCATGGCGGCGCCCTGCTTCTGGCCGACTTCGAAAGCTGCCATGCCGAGGTACGGCACGTCCTCCATGAACTTGCCGCCGGCATCGACAAAGCGGTCATCGACGGCGATCACTTTCAAACCGTTGAGTTTGGCCTTAGCCATGATCGCCGGGCCCAGGGATACGTCCGGCGGGCAGATCACGAAGCCCTTGGCGCCGTTTGCTGCCAGGCTGTCGATGGCCGAGAGGGTTTTCTCGCCGTCAGGTACAGCGATCTTGATGACCGTGAAGCCCTTGTCCTTGGCGGCCTTTTCAGCGAAGGCCCACTCGGTCTGGAACCAGGGCTCTTCGGCTTGCTTGACCAGAAAACCGATCTTCACCTCCTCGGCCGCCAGCAACGTACTGCTCAGGCTGACCGCGGTGACCGCCAAAGCGGCACAGCACAGGGAACGGATCCCACGACGACGTTTCATAAGCTGACTCCTTGTTGTTTTTTTTGAGCGTTATTTGAAAGCCAATACAGCGGTCAAAGCATGCAGCCAATAGTCATATCGTATGATGATTGGATTTCAGACGTAGTTTTGCGCCTGAAAGCCAAGTTATTCAGTCGTGGTACATGACCGAACGCCCACCATCGATGGTGATGCACGAAGCGTTGATGAACGGTGCTTCATCGCTGGCCAGGAACACGGCGGTCATCGCCACTTCGATTGGCTGGCCGATGCGGCGCGGTGGATGCAGGTCGAAGGCCCGCTGACGTTCGGCATGGGGGTCGGCAAAACCGTTCCAGTAATCGACGTTCAGTTGGGTTTCGATGTAGCCCGGCGCGATGGCGTTGACGCGAATGCCCTTGGGGGCGTATTCGATGCCCAAGGCACGGGTCAGCCCAAGCAGGCCATGCTTGGCCACCGGGTACGGGAAGCAGCCGGGAATGATGTGGGTGGAATGGGTCGAGGCGATGTTGATGATGCTGCCGATGCCCTGCTCGATCATCTGCGGCAGCACGGCTTTGCAACCATACCAGGCGCCGTCAAGGTCAATGGCGAAGCAGCGGTGCCAGTCTTCCTCGGTCATTTGCAGCGGGTCGCGGAACACATTGACCCCGGCGCAGTTGACCAGCACGTCGATCCGGCCGTGAAGCTCAATGGCCAATCCGGCCATGTCGTGCAGGTCTTGTTGGCGCGATACGTCGGCCTTGATCGCCACGACATCCGCACCTTGTTCACGCCAGTGCGCCGCGACCTTTTCGACTTTCTCGGCCTGAATATCGCTGATGATCAGCTTGGCCTGCTGGGACGCAAAGGTCGCGACAATCGCTTCGCCGATGCCCTGAGCGGCGCCGGTCAACAGCACGACCTTGTTTTTCAGGCGCTCGCCCTTGGGCGGTTCCGGCACTGGTGGCAAGGAAAGAGGTTCAGCCATGGATCAACACTCCTGTTCGAAGACACGACGAAAACCGGGCATCTGTCGATGTCCGGTCAAAAGGCTTTTTGGAATAGGCAGGCAGGCGTGAAAACGCCCGGGCGCCAGGGCGGCCTGAAGCACTGTCGCCCCAAGGGAGGACGGTGGAATATCGCTGCATCACTTCACCTGTTTTGTTTTTTTAAGTGTGAGTGCGTGTAACTGATGGGGCCGACTATAAACCCGGCCGCTAAGTAATCTCAATATATAATTTTACATCCCATATTTTGGGATTTAACCCGAGAATCTCCGACAGGGTTTTCCGGGCACATCGACTCGAACCGACAACAAGGCACCATCCAATGGGTGGTTGATCGGGCTCGCCGCACTGGTGATGTATAAGGTTTTGAAGTCTTCGCCACCGAACACACAACTGGTGGGGCGGCTGACAGGCAGTTCGATCACCCGATCGACATGACCGTCCGGGGTCAGCCTGAGCAGGCAACTGCCGTCCCAGCGGGCATTCCAGATGTAGCCCTCGGCATCCATCGCCGAGCCGTCGGGACCGCCCCGTTCGTGGGGGCCAAACCAGACGTAGGCGGTGTCGAGGTTGCCGTCGGTATGGATGAAATGTTGGTACAACGTGCCGTCGAGGCTGTCGGCGAAATACAGGGTTGTGCCGTCGTCGCTCCACAGTAACGTGTTGGGGATGCCCAGCCCTCGCAGCAGCGGCGTGACCCGAGCATCGCAGTCGATGCGAAACAGGCCACCGGAGCGGCGCACGATGGGCAAGTCTTCGCCGAGCTCGCCGATGTTGTTTTGCATAGTACCCAGCCAGAGCCGGCCCAAGGCATCGCAGCGGGCTTCGTTGGCGCGATTGCCGGGTTGCGGATCGGCCACGCAGAGCAAGGTCAGCCTAGGTTCCAGGCCGGGAGAGTTCAGGTCCAGTCGATAAACCCCGCTGTTCAACGTCACCAGGGCGTCGCCGCTTTCGCAGGGGATGAACGCGGACACGTGTTCCGGCATCTGCCAGATTTCCACATTGGCGCCGATCAATCGCAGCGCCTGTTGGCCGGCGATATCAACCCAATACAGCGCCTGGGTCGGTGCATCCCAGAACGGGCCTTCACCGAGTCGGGCACGGTGCTCCGTTACCGCAGTCCACGTCATGAAACCTCCTTTTTATTGCTTTTATCTGGGAGCGAGCCTGGTCAGCCTGCCTTCTTGTCGGCCATGACTTGGGGGTAGAAGCGCTTGATCGCCAGGTCGGCGTTATCGATCAGCGTCATGCAGGCCCACACACCCCGCGCGGCATCCCGGGCGGCGATGGCGTCGGCCATGTCTTTGTGAATCGGCAAGGTTCGGCGCAGTTCGTCGGGGTCGGCGGCAGACACTTCGAAAGACACCGCCAGCAGCGCGCCGAGGGCTGGGACCATTTGTTCGATGAATTGATTGTGGCTGGCGGCGAGGATGCACTCGTGAAAGAACTGGTCGGCGCGGTTGTAATCAACTCCACTGTCCACCGCTCGTTCCAGCGCGTTGTAGGCCTGAAGCACCGCTTGCACTTGTTCCGCCGTTGCGCGCTCACAGGCCCAGCGCACCGCCATCGGTTCGATGGTACGGCGCAGGTCGAGCAGGTCATCGACGAAGTTTTCCGGCAAACCGCTGCGCGACAACCAGCCGACGACTTGCGGATCGAAGAGGTTCCAGCGCCGTACCGGCAACACGCGCGTGCCGACCTTCGGCCCGACTTCAAGCATGCCTTTGGCGACCAGGGTTTTGATCGCTTCACGGATGACCGTACGGCTGACCCCGAGCTGCTCACCCAAGTCGGCTTCAACCTTGATGGTTTGACCGGGCTTCACCTGGCCAGCGGCAATCCAGCACCCCAGCCAATCAACCGTCGACGCGTGAAAACTGCTGGACATGGGTACCTCACCGCCCCGATGGAAAAAAGCGACACGACACAAAAGCCGTTCGCGATGGATGCCCACGCTAATCATCATATGATTGAGTGTCAATTGGATTTTCAGGTGTCTTGAAAATACCGACGTGCCTCCCTTGACCAAAGGGATTTGAACCCTCCCCCTTTGTAAACTACGGTTAGCCCGCAACAGATCAGGCAGTTTCACTAAAATCCGCTATCGATAGGTATGAATATGGACATGGATGCGTCTACGAAATACCCCATTGTGTTGGTTCACGGTCTTTTCGGCTTCGACAGAATCGCCGGTTATCCGTACTTCTTCGAAATCGAGGAAGCCCTGGAGCGTGCTGGTGCCCAGGTGTTTGCCGTGAATATTCCAACCGTCAACGGCAATGAAGAACGTGGTGAAAAACTGCTCGAACACGTCGACCGCATTTTGCGGGAAACGGGAGCCGCCAAGGTCAATCTGATCGGCCATAGCCAAGGCCCCCTGGCCGCACGCTACGTCGCAGCCCTGCACCCGGAAAAGGTCGCCTCGGTCACCTCGGTCAGTTGCCCTAACCACGGCTCCGAGATTGCCGACCAACTGCACAAGGCACTGACACCGGGAGAATTACCCGAAGCCTTAGTGTTGGCCTTGTTGAGCGCAGTCGGCACCTTCATTTCGTTGGTCAGTGGCCACCCGGAAAATCCCGTCGACCCTCAAGCGGCGTTTGAATCGCTGACCAGTGCAGGACTGGCCGCCTTCAATCGCAAATACCCGCAAGGGCTGCCAAAGGTCTGGGGTGGAGAAGGCAACGAAATTGAAAACGGCGTGTATTACTACTCCTGGAGCGGGATCGTGCAGAACTTTCAAAGCCTGCAACTCCTCGACCCGACCCATTTGAACTGTAAGGTGCTGTCGCAGTTATTTTATAAAGAGAAGCACGCCAACGATGGGCTGGTTGGCCGCTACAGTTCGCACCTGGGCAAAGTGATCCGCTCGGATTACCCCATGGACCATTTTGATGCAGTCAATCAGATGGCCGGGATCAACAGTTGGAACGTGAGCCCGGTGATGCTCTACCTTGAACATGCCGCCCGGCTCAAGAGCAAGGGGTTGTAAGCCCATAAAAAAATGGCCCGTTGCAATAACGGGCCGTTTCGTTTCCAGCGCTCAACCCGTTACGGCTCAAGCCCGATAGGGAAGAACTCACCGCCGCTCCAGACGCCGAGCCAGCTCTGCCCGTCAATCACACGGCTCACCGCCAGCTCTACCAACTGGTAGAACACATTGCGGTGAATCAGCGCTTCAAGGTTGCTGCGCACATGTACGTAAGGCGCAGGCTCCTGAGTCAGCGGGTCGATCATCACGCGCATGGGGTGCTCGGCGCCGGCATCGGTCGTTTCATCGACGTTGGTGGTAAAGCGCAAGACCTGAGCCTCCCCCTCGCCTTCTACCTCCACGGCAATCGCCACGAACGGTGCGTCGTCGACCTTGATGCCGACCTTTTCGACTGGAGTAATCAGAAAGTAATCATCGCCGTCGCGGCGAATGATGGTGGAGAACAGCTTGACCATCGGCTTGCGCCCGATCGGCGTGCCCAGGTAATACCAGGTGCCGTCGCGGGCGATGCGCATGTCGATGTCGCCACAGAAGTCGGGGTTCCACAAGTGGACCGGTGGCAAGCCTTTGGTTTTGGGGATTTGTCCCAACAGATCATTGGCTTTTTGCGGGCCACTCATGGCGTTCTCCTTTGAATTACTGGTCGCTGAGCCCCAGCAGGCTACGAGCATATTGCTCCAGCGGTGGGCCCAACAGATCTTCTGGCTTGTTATCGTGGAACGTCAGTAAACCGCCACGACTCTTGATACGTGCAGTATCGATCAAATACTGGGTGCTGGTCTCGATCAACATGATTTGAATCACACCGCTGTCGATCCCCAGGCGATCCACATGCTCCTGATCGAGCCACTCGTCCGAGTTGCCGATGCGGTCATCGGCCTTGGCGAAACGGGTGTAAAGCAGGTAATGAGCGCCGGCGGCACGGGCTTCACCCATGGCCGCGTCGAGACCTTCCGGCGTGCGGGCACGGCGCACCATCGGGAAATATTCGATAAAGCCGTTGAAGGCTTCTTCGGCCACCACGTTAGGTCGCGGGTAGGCACTGCCCGGCGGTGCGAAGGCGCCCTGGGCGATGTAGATGAATGAGTCCGGCTGAATGCGGAAGTTATTCACGCGGCGGCTATCGCTGTGGTCCAGCAGCCCCGCGTCGCTCATGTGGTAGCGAGTGCCTTCGGCCATATCGCTGACATTCATGCAGCCACCAAGCGCCAAAACGGCCAGCAGCAAAACCAGGCTACGCATCCTACCCTCCAGAAGCCGGTGACGGAAAACCGGCGAATGGCCATGGGATGCAGCTTCCGCGCCAGCTCATGGGCATCGTCGCCTGGCAGAACGCAATCGCGGGCAAGCCACGCTCCCACAGGTTTACAAATATCCTGTGGGAGCGTGGCTTGCCCGCGATGAGGCCCAATCAGCCGCCAATAATCTTCATGATGGTTGCGCCACCAGAAAACGCTACTTCCTGCTTGTCCCCCAACGCTTTGACCAGCAGTCGCTGCAACGCCGGCAGTGCCTGGTGACGAGGTTTATCCAGCAGGTCGCCGACATAGTGGCGATTGCTCGACGACAGGCAGCCATGCAGCCAGCCAGTGGACGACAAGCGTAGACGCGAGCAGGTGCGGCAGAACGGGACGCTTTCGTTGGCAATCACGCCAAAGTGGCCCTGTCCCGGAATCTCGTAACGCACCGCCGTGGCATCGACCGGCGCGTCGGCCTGAAGGTATTCGTAGTGTTCGCCGATCAGGCTCAGCAACTGCTGAAGACTGACGAACTGTTGCAGGAAGGCGTTGGAATCGCTGGCCAGGTGGCCCATGCGCATCAACTCGATGAAGCGCAACTCGTAGCCGCGCTCCAGGCAGTAATCGAGCAGCGGCATTACCTGATCAAGGTTTTGCCCACGTAACGGCACCATATTGACCTTGATCTTGATGCCGGCCGCCGCAGCCTGATCCATGCCGTCGAGGACAGTCGCCAGATCACCACCACGCGCAATACTACGGAAAGCGCCCGCATCCAAAGTATCGAGGGAAACGTTGATGCGCCGAATACCGGCGTCCACCAGCAACGGCAGCTTCTTCGCCAACAACTGGCCATTGGTGGTCAGGCTGATGTCCGCCAGGCCCATCTGCCCGACGGCTGTCATGAAGGCTTCAAGTTTGGGACTGACCAGTGGCTCGCCACCGGTAATGCGCAAGCGCTCGATGCCCGCCGCTTCGATCAGATAGGCCACGCCGCGTGCCATCGCCTCGGCCGACAACTCATCCTGCGCAGCCACCAGCCGCTTGCCATTAGGCACACAGTAGGTACAAGCGTAGTTACAAGCGGAGGTCAGACTAATCCGCAAATTGCGGAAACGCCTGCCTTGACGGTCAACGATCATGGATCACTCCGGCGAAAGAAGATTCGAACGCGCAAAACTTGACTCACAAATCAAGTTTTAGCAAGCCCTATGCCTGAGTATATTCCTGCGGTACTGCGCCATGTAGCTAAATCATGGCGCAATAAGGCAACTGAATGGTTCAGCTGCTCGGCGTGTCGGTATCGCGTTTGCGCTTGTTGCCCATGCGCACGCCGATGTCCATCAGGAACTGGAAGAACCCCTCCTGATCTTCCAGCACATTGCTCCAGAACGGCGAGTGATACAGCGCCACGGCACCGTGCACCAACGCCCAGGCTGCGCAGTAATGGAAGTAAGGCGGCACGTCTTCGAGCTTGCCTTCGCTGATCCGGCCCTTGATCAGCAGGGTCAGACGTTCGAAGTTCGAGGCGCGGATCTTGTGCAGTTCCTCGACCATCTCCGGCACCTGGTTGCCCTTGACCACCTTTTCTTCCAGGCGATCGAACAACCGATAGCGTTGGGGATCGCGCATGCGGAATTCGAAGTAGGCCCGGGACAGGGCTTCCTTGTCCTTATCGACATCGGCGGAATGCAACAGCTCGTTCAAATCGCGCTCGTAATCGAGCATCAGGCGCAGGTAGATCTCTGCCTTGGATTTGAAGTGCTTGTAGATCGTGCCTTTGCCGATACCTACGGCATCAGCAATCATCTCGACGGTGACACTGTCTTCACCTTGTTCGAGGAACAGCTTGAGCGCGGTATCGAGAATTTCTTGCTCGCGGCGACGAAACTCACGGACCTTACGAGGTTCTTTATGCATAAGAAAAGGTCTGTAGGGGTCAAAATTCGAAGCCGCGTATTATGCCTAACTTACGCCAAAATGCACGGATCATCCGACCATATATGTGTTTCTTGATGAATTCACGCCACATCCCTGGCTGATGAGAACTCAACCGAAGCGCGCGTATTCCAAATTTGTTTAAAAACCCGACCAGCCAAACTGGACTCGGCGCGATACTGATCAATACTTCAACTGTCGGCGGGGCATCTCCCCCAAGTGTCGCGCCGATGAAGGTACCAAAGGATTGCGTGCCTTTGTTTTACTCCTAATGGTCTTAACCCGGATTCACCCCCCAGAACCCGGGTTTTTTTTGCCCGCGATTTGAGACCAAAGCCCCAGCGGAGCTGCTGAAAGCTGCAATACTTTCCGACGTTACGCCGATGCCCTGACGTGCGCCAACGGAAATAACCGCTTGAAATTCTCGGTGGTCTGTTCGGCAAATCGCTCGTAGGACTCACCTCGCAACATTGCCAGAAATTCCGCGACCTCACGCACGTACTGCGGCAGGTTCGGTTTGCCGCGATACGGGATCGGCGCCAGGTACGGCGAGTCGGTTTCCACCAGCAACCGATCGGCCGGCACCTTGCTGGCCACATCGCGCAAAGCATCGGCATTGCGAAAAGTGACAATACCGGACAAGGAAATGTAATACCCCATGTCCAGCGCAGCCTTGGCCATGTCCCAGTCTTCGGTGAAACAGTGCAGCACGCCCGCCTGAGGCAGCGCCGCCTCACGCAGCAGTTCGAGCGTGTCGGCCCGGGCGCCACGGGTATGGATGATCACCGGTTTGCCGGTCTGCTCAGCGGCGTGCAGATGCAGACGGAACGATTCCTGCTGCAACTCTGCCGCTTCCGGCTCGTAGTGGTAATCCAGGCCGGTTTCACCGATCGCCACCACCCGCGGATGATTGAGTTCGCGCAACAGCCAATCCAGCGCCGGAGCGGCACCCGGCTGCACGTCCAGCGGATGCACGCCGACCGAACAATCGACGTCGTCATAACGTTCGGCCAGGGCTTTGACATCGGCGGCGTTCTCAACGCTGACACCAATGCACAGAAAGTGCCCTACTCCCCTCTGACGGGCCGCGTCGAGCGCGGCATCCAGGGAGCCGTCGTGGGCGGTGAGGTCGAGGCGATCAAGGTGGCAATGGGAATCTACAAGCATAAAGGGCTGCAACTTACATCGTATGAGTGGGACGGTCGGACTTCAGGGCTCCGGCCAGATGGGTTTCGATTCGACTGCGCGCGGTATCGTCGCCTTCGTTGAATTGCACGCCGACTCCAGCGGCGCGGTTGCCCTGGGCACCTTTGGGGGTAATCCAGGTGACCCTGCCAGCGACCGGGATCTTTTCCGGCTCGTCCATCAGGTGCAGGAGCATGAAGACCTCATCGCCCAACTTGTAGCTCTTGTTGGTCGGGATAAACAGGCCGCCGTTCTTGATGAATGGCATGTAAGCCGCGTAGAGCACGGACCTGTCCTTGATGGTCAAGGACAAAATGCCATTGCGCGGCCCGGGACTTATGGGTTCGTTCATGCTGACCTCCGCTGTCTGATGATCAGAGTCTAGGCACGACAGTCACTTCTGGGTAGGCAACGATACCCATTGCACCAACAGCGCTTCCAGCAACAGCGCCGGATTGAGGTTGGCCTTGCTCATCACTTTCTGCCGCTGGGCGAGAATCCAGTCCTGGATATTCAGGACTTTATCCTGAGCGGCTTTTTGCGCCAGGTATTGAATGACCTTGCGCATGTCCGCCAGCCCAAGCCCCGCTTCATCCTGAGTCAACTGATAACGCAGGATCAGGCTCGACCAGTCGCAGAACCAGTCGAACAGCAGCAACATGGGAATGGTTTTCCATTCCTCGGCCAGTTGTGTCGGCGACTGCTGCTGCTTGAGCAATTTCTTCACGCCCTCGACCACCAGCGCCCGCTGCTCACGCACGCCCTGGGCCTGCAATTTGACCGCAGCCAATGGCGAACCGGCAGCAAGGGTCAGCAGTTCAATGCGCTCGTCTTCCGAGCAATCCGGCAACGTCTTGGCCAGCCACGCCAGGCTCATGGCTTCGCTCGGCAATGGACAGGCCTGTTGTACGCAACGGCTCTTGATGGTTGGCAGCAGACGGCTGGTCTGGTGGCTGACCAGCAGCAGCACGGTGTCGCCGGACGGCTCTTCAAGACTTTTGAGCAAGGCGTTGGCGGCGTTGATGTTCATCGACTCGACCGGCTCGATCAGCACCACTTTGCGACCGCCCATCTGCGAGGTCTGAACCACGAAGCTGACCAGATCACGCACCTGATCGACCTTGATCGCCTTGTCGGCCTCTTCCGGTTCCAGGACGTAGTTGTCGGGATGACTACCGGCCTTGAGCAGCAGGCAGGACTTGCACTCACCGCAGGGGCCCTGTGCGGTCGGGCGCTGGCACAACAAACTGGCCATCAAACGCTCAGCCAGCGCCCGCTTGCCGATCCCGGCCGGGCCATGCAGCAAATAAGCGTGGGCGTGCTGGGCACGACCGGCCAATTGCTGCCAGAGACTGTCCTGCCATGGATAGGCTTCAGCCACGGGTCAACTCCAGCAAGCGTGGCAGCAAGGCATCCAGTGACTGCTGAACCTGTGCCAGCGGTTGAGCGGCATCCACCAGGACATAACGCGCAGGATCTGCTTTGGCGCGATCGAGGAAGGCACTGCGCACGGCATCAAAGAACGTGCGGCCTTCAAGCTCGAAGCGGTCCAGGCGACCGCGGGCACTGGCGCGGGCCAGGCCCACTTCCACCGGCAGATCGAAGATCAGCGTCAAGTCTGGGCGCAGATTGCCCTGGACGAACGTTTCGAGGGTCGCAATGCGCTCCAGCGACAAACCGCGACCACCGCCCTGATAGGCATAGGTCGAATCGGTAAAACGATCACACAAAACCACCGCGCCACGGGCCAGCGCAGGGCGGATCACCTCAGCCAGGTGCTGGGCCCGCGCGGCGAACACCAACAGCAGCTCGGTGTCGGGGTTCATGACCTCATCGACCGGCGCCAACAGCACGTCGCGGATTCGCTCGGCCAGGGGCGTACCGCCTGGCTCCCGGGTCAACACCACCTCGATCCCGGCGGCGCGCAGACGCTCGGCCAGGTACTCGCGATTGGTGCTTTTGCCGGCGCCTTCCGGGCCTTCCAGGGTAATAAACAAGCCAGTCACAGGCAGTCCTTAATCAGAGTCATTGCGGGCTTTGCGGCGCGGGCGCATCCGGTTCGGGCGCTGGCGCTGGCTCTTGTGCAGAGTCTTGCGGCGCTACTTGTGGCACGTCTTCGGCCGCCCTGTCAGGTGAAGCCGCCGGGATCGGCGCCTGGGCATCTTCCGTCGGCGGCGCGGTAGTCGGTGCCGGGCTGGAACGGTAATCGGCACGGCGATTGAGCTGGAACTCCCGCACCGCGTTGTTATGGGCGTCCAGATCATCGGAGAACACGTGGCTACCATCGCCGCGCGCAACAAAATACAGGCTGTTGCCTTCCGCCGGATTCAACGCCGCATGGATCGCCTCACGGCCGACCATCGCAATCGGTGTCGGCGGCAGGCCAGCGATCAGGTAAGTGTTATACGGCGTCGGCTCCTTGAGATGGGCGCGGGTCAACTTACCGTTATAACGATCGCCCAAGCCGTAGATCACCGTCGGATCGGTCTGCAGCAACATGCCCATCTGCATGCGCCGCACGAACACGCCAGCGATTTGCCCGCGCTCCTGCGGCACACCGGTTTCCTTTTCCACCAGCGAGGCCATGATCAGCGCCTGATAGGGTTCGGTGTAGGGCACATCGGCAGCACGCTGGCTCCATTCCTTGGCGAGGACCTCATCGAGGCGGTCATAAGCTTTCTCGAGCAGATCGACGTCGGTCATGCCACGCACGAAACGGTACGTGTCGGGGAAGAAGCGCCCCTCCGGGAAAATCCCGCCGTGCCCGAGCTTGTCCATCACCTGGCTGTCGCTCAAACCGTTGAGGGTCTGTTCGAGCTTTTCATCCTTGGCCAGGGCTGCACGGACCTGATGGAAATTCCAGCCTTCGACCAGCGTCAGGCTGTACTGAACCATTTCCCCGCGCTTCCACAGGTCGATCAGCCCTTCGACTGTCATGCCGGGAAGCATGCGGTACTCGCCACTGTGTAGGGGTTGACCCGCCAGGTTGAAGCGCCAGTACACGCGCAGCCAGAAAGCGTCCTTGATGACGCCATCGGCTTCGAGTCGAATGAAAGTGCGGTTCGGCGTAGTGCCTTTGGGCACATCCAACAGCTCTTCCTTGGCGATGTTCAGCGGCTGTTCCAGCGCCGAATGGATTTTCCAGGCGCAAGCGCCCGCCAGCAGCCCCGCCAGAACCAGTCCGGTTTCCAGCAGCAGCAATAATTTACGTCTCACGAATCAAGCATCCAGTAGCGCACGGGCAATGGTTTGGAGTTTACGGGTGAGCGGCCCAACCGGCCAGCTCAGTGCGGCATAGGCGCGCACCGGCCAAACGCCATAAACGCTGTTGCAGACAAACACCTCATCAGCCCACTGCAGCTGCTCGAGGGTGATATCAGTGATGTGTGTGGGGATCCCCGACGACTCGGCTTGAAACAATAATTCTGCGCGCATCACGCCGGCCACGCCACAACGTTTGAGATCGGCGGTCACCAGCACACCATCGCGCACCAGGAACAGATTACTGAACACACCTTCGATCACCCGCCCGACCTGATCCAGCATCAAGCCTTCGGCATGCTCGGTATCCTGCCATTCGGAACGGGCGATAACCTGCTCCAGACGATTCAAGTGCTTGAGACCGGCAAGCAATGGCTGCTTGGAAAGCCGTGTCGCACAAGGGAACAGACGAACACCCTGCTTCGCATGCACAGCCGGATAGGCAGCGGGAGGATTGCCTTGCAGAATGCGCCGGGCCTGGGCCGAGGGATCGGGGGCGTAACCGCGCAGGCTGTCGCCGCGGGTGAGGATGAGTTTGAGCACACCCTCGCCCAGAGCGGCGGCATAGGCCAGCAGCTCCGCACGGATCAGCTCATGATCGGTGACAATCGCCAAGCGCGAACAGCCTTCGGCCAGACGCGACAAATGTCGACCCAGCAACAACGGCTGCCCGCCCTTGACGGCGATGGTCTCGAACAGACCATCGCCGTAAGCCAGGCCGCGATCTTTCAGCGACAAAGCGTCAGCCGGTTGACCGTCGACCCAGCTGTCCATCAGTCAGCGAACCGGCGGAACACCAGCGAGCCATTGGTACCGCCAAATCCGAAGGAGTTGGACAGCACCACGTCGATATCCATTCCGCGTGCGGTGTGGGGTACGAAGTCGAGGTCGCAGCCTTCGTCCGGCTCATCAAGGTTGATGGTCGGCGGGGCTATCTGACTGTTGATTGCCAGTACGCTGAAAATCGCCTCGACCGCCCCTGCCGCACCCAGCAAGTGACCGGTCATGGACTTGGTGGAACTGACGGCCAGTTTGTAGGCGTGATCGCCAAACACCGATTTGATCGCACAGGCTTCGGCGAGGTCGCCGGCCGAGGTCGAGGTGCCGTGGGCATTGATGTACTGCACCTGATCGCCATTGATCTTCGCATCGCGCAAGGCATTGGTGATGCAACGTGCAGCACCCGCGCCATCGGCCGGTGGCGAGGTCATGTGGTAGGCATCGCCACTGGTGCCGAAACCGATCAGCTCGGCATAAATGGTCGCGCCACGGGCCTTGGCGTGCTCCAACTCTTCAAGAACCAGTGCGCCCGCACCGTCGGACAGCACGAAGCCATCACGACCCTTGTCCCATGGACGGCTGGCACGGGCCGGCTCGTCGTTGCGGGTCGACAGTGCGCGGGAGGCACCGAAGCCGCCCATGCCCAGACCACACGCGGCCATCTCGGCGCCACCGGCGATCATCACATCGGCTTCGTCGTACATGATGTTACGTGCCGCCATGCCGATGCAGTGTGTACCCGTGGTACACGCCGTGGCGATGGCGTAGTTAGGCCCCTGTGCACCCAAGTGAATGGACAGGAAACCGGAAATCATATTGATGATCGAGCCAGGCACGAAAAACGGAGAAATCCGTCGTGGGCCGGAATCATGCAGTGTGCGGCTGGTGTCTTCGATATTGGTCAGACCGCCAATACCCGACCCCATGGCCACGCCGATACGCTCGCGATTGGCATCGGTGACCTCAAGACCTGCGTTACGCACGGCTTGAAAACCTGCAGCCAGACCGTATTGAATGAACAGGTCGAGTTTACGGGCTTCCTTGACCGACAGGTATTCCTCGACATTGAAGCCCTTTACCGAACCGCCAAAGCGGGTGGAATAGGCAGAAAGGTCGGTGTGTTCGATCAGACCAATGCCACTGCGGCCAGCCAGAATGCCCTGCCAGCTGCTCGGCACATCCGTGCCCAGTGGCGACAACATACCCATACCGGTGACTACGACGCGTCTACGCGACACAGCACTCTCCTTTTTTCAAATGACGACTTCGCACAAGGCCTAAAGAAAAAACCGCACGCCATGATGGCAGTGCGGTTTTTCCATGACAGCGAGCGACGACTAAAAACTATTACGCCTGATGGCTGGTAACGTAGTCGATTGCTGCTTGTACAGTAGTGATCTTTTCAGCTTCTTCGTCAGGGATTTCGGTCTCGAATTCCTCTTCCAGAGCCATCACCAGCTCAACGGTGTCAAGGGAGTCGGCACCCAGGTCTTCAACGAAGGAAGCGGTGTTGACCACTTCTTCTTCTTTAACGCCCAGTTGCTCAGCAACGATTTTCTTGACGCGCTCTTCGATGGTGCTCATACCTTGTTTTCACTCCTAATGGACAAATTCAGGCAGCTGGCCAGTGGGTAAGTGTATAGAAAGACTTTTCAGTTTTTCAACTGAAAGCTTCACTCCTCAAACCCTGCGGCCTTCTGCCGATAAAATAGATTGCAGCTTTATAACGGATTTTAGACAGCTCGTATGACATTTTTTTGAAGCAATCCGTCACATTTAACTCATGTACATCCCGCCGTTCACCGGGATTGTAGCCCCAGTAACGTAAGCCGCACCGTCGGACGCAAGAAAAGCGACCACAGACGCGATCTCTTGAGCTTGCCCCAGACGACCCAGCGGAATTTGCGTTTGCAAGGCTTCACGCTGCGCCTCGGGCAGTTCGCGGGTCATATCGGTGTCGATGAACCCTGGGGCCACCGAGTTTACCGTAATCGAACGCGAACCGACTTCACGCGCCAGTGCACGGCTGAAACCTTCCAGACCGGCCTTGGCGGCTGCGTAGTTTACTTGGCCTGCGTTGCCCATGGCACCCACAACCGAGCCAATACTGATAATTCGTCCCCAACGGGCTTTGGTCATACCGCGCAAAACGCCCTTGGACAGGCGGAACAGGCTGTTCAAGTTGGTATCGACAACGTCATGCCATTCGTCATCTTTCATGCGCATCATCAGGTTATCGCGGGTGATACCGGCATTATTGACCAGGATCGCCGGCGCACCGAACTGCTCCTGAATGCTCGCCAGCACGGCCGCTACGGACTCGTCGCTGGTGACATTGAGTTCCAGGCCAGTGCCCTGAATACCGTTTTCTTTCAGAGTGGCGGCGATACGCTCGGCACCCGATGCAGAGGTCGCAGTGCCGACAACGATGGCACCCTGACGACCCAGCTCCAGAGCGATAGCCTGGCCGATACCACGGCTGGCACCGGTGACCAGTGCAACTTTACCTTGCAGACTCATGCAAGCTTCTCCTTGATCAGACCAGCGCTGCACGGGCGGCAGCGAAAGCATCTGGGGTATTGAGGTTAGAGGTCGACACGCCTTCGGCGCAACGTTTGTTCAGACCGGCCAGGACCTTGCCCGGGCCGCACTCGACCAACTGGGTCGCGCCCTTTGCAGCCAGCGCCTGGACTGATTCGACCCAGCGCACAGGCTTGTAAAGCTGTTCAAGCAGATCGCGCTTGAGGGTTTCCAGATCGGCCGGCACGTCGGCACTGACGTTCTGCACTACCGGAATCTGCGGCACCTGCCAGTCGATCGCTGCGATCGACTCGGCGAACCGCTCGGCAGCCGGACGCATCAGCTCGCAGTGGGACGGCACGCTGACCGGCAACGGCATGGCGCGCTTGGCACCACGCGCCTTGCAGCCTTCGATAGCGCGTTCGACCGCAGCCTTGGCGCCGGCAATCACTACCTGGCCCGGCGAGTTGAAGTTGACCGCACTGACCACTTCACCTTGCGCCGCTTCAGCACAGGCTGCCAGCACGTCGGCATCGTCCAGACCGAGAATAGCGGCCATGCCGCCCTGCCCGGCTGGAACGGCTTCCTGCATCAACTGACCGCGACGCTCTACCAGCTTCACCGCGTCGCCCAGGCTCAGGCTGCCCGCAGCCACCAGGGCGCTGTATTCGCCCAGGCTGTGACCGGCAACGTAAGCCGGACGCGCGCCGCCTTCAGCCAGCCACAGACGCCACAAGGCGATCGAGGCGGTCAGAATGGCCGGTTGGGTTTTATCGGTTTGATTGAGTTGTTCTTCCGGCCCTTGTTGGGTCAGCGCCCACAGGTCGTAACCCAGAGCATCGGAAGCTTCTTTGAATGTTTCGAGGACCACCGGGTGTTGCGCGCCCAACTCGGCCAGCATGCCGAGGGACTGCGAACCCTGTCCTGGAAAGACGAATGCGAGGGAAGCAGACATGTAACAAGCCCCTAATGATCTTGTCGTCGGAGAATTGACGTTCCGCCAAGGGAACGCAAGAAACTGACAGTTGGATGACTCATTGAACTGAGCGGTCACATTTAAGCATTGTCTGACGAAAACGCCTAAGGCAACAAATCTTCCAGGCGCCCATGAAGACGTTCCGGCAAATTTTCCTGAATCTCGATCAAGGCGCGCTGAATTGCACTCTGGAAGCCCTGAACCCCCGCCGAACCGTGACTTTTCACAACAATTCCCTGCAAACCGAGGAAACTTGCGCCGTTATGGCGCGCCGGTGCCAGCTCGGCCTGCAAGCGTTTCATCAGCGGCAGCGCCAGTGCACCCACCAGCTTCGACGCGAAATTTTTCTTGAACTGGGCTTCGATCCGCCCGGCAATCATGGTCGCCAGGCCTTCGCTGGACTTGAGTAGGATATTGCCCACAAAGCCGTCACACACCACCACATCCGCCTCGCCACGGTACAAACCGTCACCTTCGACAAACCCGATGTAATTCAGGCCACGCGCATTTTGCAGCAGGGTCGCCGCCAGCTTGACCTGCTGATTACCCTTGATGTCTTCGGTGCCGATATTCAGCAACGCGACCCGTGGACGAACGACACCCAAAGCTTGCGCCGCCACTGAACCCATCACCGCGAACTGCAACAGATGCTCGGCACTGCAATCGACATTGGCGCCCAGATCGAGCAACTGGCAAAAACCTTTCTCGGTCGGAATGGCGGCGACCATGGCCGGCCGATCGATCCCCGGCAAGGTTTTGAGCACAAACCGCGACAACGCCATCAGCGCACCGGTATTGCCGGCACTGACGCACGCCTGGACCTTGCCATCACGCAACAACTCCAGCGCCACACGCATCGACGAATCAGGCTTGCCGCGCAGGGCCTGGGCAGGCTTTTCGTCCATGGTGATGACTTCGGACGCCGGCACAATCGACAGGCGCGAGCGATCCACAGCCGATTGGCCAGCGATCAATTCTTCAAGTAGGGAGGGTTGACCGACAAGGGTCAGGTGCAGCGAGGGCGTAGCTGACAGACAAGCAAGGCTGGCCTGAACAATGCTGCGGGGACCGAAGTCCCCGCCCATTGCGTCAATCGCGATGACTTGAGCGGACAAGGATTACTCGTCAGCGCCCTTGTCGATCACTTTACGGCCACGGTATACGCCTTCTGGCGATACGTGGTGACGCAGGTGAACTTCACCGGTGGTTTTTTCTACAGACAGAGTGCTAGCCTCGAGAGCATCGTGCGAACGACGCATGTCACGGGCAGAGCGGGATTTTTTGTTCTGCTGAACAGCCATAATTGATTAACTCCTAAACGTTTGGGTCACGCTTTAACTGCGCCAATACACTGAACGGGTTGGACCGCGTTACCTCGTCCTCGCTCGGTTCGGGCTCATCTGCTCCCGCCGGCTGCTGGCATTCTTCCGGATGATGAGCAGGCACAATGGGCAAGGCGAGCAGAAGCTCCTCCTCGATCAGTGACTGCAGATCCAATGGATCTTCGCCCAGTTCCAGCACGTCATAACCTTTCGGCAACGACTGGGTATTCGCACCCTCCTTCACCACAGCATAACTGCATTCGCTATGGATCGGCAGGGTGACCAGCTCAAGACAACGCTGGCAAACCATTTTGACTTCGGTGTCGATAAAGCTGTGGATTACCACAGACTTACGTTCATCTCGTTCAAAAACGAATTTAGCCTGCACCGTACCGACACTGTCGGAAAGCGGGTCGCAGAGTCTCTCCAAATCGGCCAGCAGCATTTCACCTTGAAGGGTGGTGCCACGGTCAGCCAATTTGCGCGGGTCAACGTGAGGTGGAATCGGGTCATTCAACATAGGCGCAGCATTATAGGGATGCCCCCGGCCATGTCAAAGGAAATTCAGCCCTGTCCGTCACTTGAGCCTGCGCTAGAATTCGCCCCCTGCCCTTTGGAGATGCGCATGCTGCCTTTATTACTCGCTTCAAGCTCGGTTTATCGCCGGGAATTGTTGGCTCGCCTGCAGTTGCCGTTTACTTGCAGCTCGCCGGATATCGACGAAAGCCATCGCCCGGACGAGTCAGCCATCGAACTGGTAAAGCGCCTCGCCGAAGAAAAAGCCCGGGCACTTACCGCCAGCCATCCCGCCCACCTGATCATCGGCTCAGACCAGGTCGCGGTACTAGGCCAGCGCATTATCGGCAAGCCACACAGCTTCGAAACGGCCCGCGAACAACTGCTGGCATCGAGCGGTGCCAGCGTGACGTTCCTCACCGGCCTGGCATTACTCAACAGTCAGACCGGCCACTGCCAGGTCGACTGCGTGTCGTTTACCGTGCACATGCGCACACTCGACGCAGCACGCATCGAACGCTACTTGCACGCCGAACAGCCCTACGACTGCGCTGGCAGCTTCAAGGCCGAAGGATTGGGGGTGAGCCTGTTTCAAAGCACTGAAGGCCCTGACGCCACCAGCCTGATCGGCCTGCCACTGATTCGCCTGGTTGACATGTTACTGGCTGAAGGCGTGCAGATCCCCTAAACCGATCCATGTAGAGACTGCGCTCGCATAAAAAACCGGCCACACGGGCCGGTTTCGTTATGCAGACAGGTAATCAGCGCAATGCTGGCCCCTGGAAGCCCATCCACATCGCCAAATGCTCAGCCACGCTGGCACCGAGCTTTTTCGAGAAGCGATCAAACGGTGACTCCTCGATAGTAAAGTCCACCATCTCTTTCTCGCCAATCACATCACGCGCCACCGAACTGGCACTGCCCAGACCATCAATCAAGCCCAACGGCAGCGCCTGCTCACCGGACCAGACCAGCCCGGAGAACAGTTCCGGATGCTCTTTATCCTTGAGACGGTCGCCACGCCCCTTCTTGACGCTACTGATGAACTGCTGATGCGTGGTATCGAGCACACCCTGCCAGAACTGAGTTTCCTCAGGCTTCTGCGGCTGGAACGGATCGAGGAATGATTTGTGCTCGCCGGAGGTATAGGTACGACGCTCGACACCCAACTTTTCCATGGTGCCAACAAAACCGTAGCCCGCCGCTGTCACACCGATGGAACCCACCAGGCTAGCCTTATCGGCATAAATCTGATCCGCCGCACTGGCAATGTAATAGGCACCGGAAGCCCCCAGATCCGAGATCACCGCATAAACCTTGGTATCCGGATGCAGGCCGCGCAAACGACGGATCTCGTCGTAGACATACCCCGACTGCACCGGACTGCCGCCCGGACTGTTGATCCGCAGAATCACACCCTTGACCTTCTTGTCCTCGAAGGCTGCACGCAGACTGCCGACGATATTGTCAGCACTGGCGGGCTCTTTCTCGGCAATCATGCCGGTTATATCGATCAGCGCCGTGTAACCGGAACCGCGCGTGGCGCTTTTTTCCATATCCATCAGCGGCGAGAACAAGAACAACGCAAGCATCACATACACAAAGGTCAGCAGCTTGAAGAAAATCCCCCAGCGACGGGACCGACGATGCTCCTGCACGCTGGCCAGCAGGGTCTTTTCCAGTAGCTTCCAGCTTCTCTCGTCACCGCTCTCTGCGCTCGCCTTGGCGGGCGCTTTCCATTCGTCGGTCATGACACTTACCCCTGCAAAAAACCGTTATGCCCGCTGACTCAGCCAGGAGCGCAATTCTGAAAAACGATCAATGGACAGTCGCGGCTCGAACTGCTGCAACGCCTCAATCGATTGAGCACCATAGCTGACCGCCACCGAATCCATGCCGGCGTTGCGCGCCATCTGCAGATCGAAGGACGAGTCCCCGACCATCAGCGCCTGCTCCGGGCGGACCTCGCAATGGGCGAGGATTTGCTCGAGCATCAATGGATGAGGCTTGCTGGCCGTTTCATCGGCCGCACGGGTGACATCAAAATATTCTTCCCAACCGTGAGCCTTCAGCACCCGATCCAGCCCGCGTCGGGCCTTGCCGGTGGCAACCGCCAGGTGATAGCCGTCAGCGCGAAACGCTTCCATCGATTCGAGCACGCCCTCGAACAACGGCGAAGGTACGGCCTCCGCCGCAATATAGTGTTCCGCATAATAATCACGGAACGCTATCAGCTCGCCATCACCGATCTCGGGATACAAGGTGCGAATTGCTTCCGGCAACCCAAGACCGATAATGCCTTTGACCGCAAAATCATCGCGCAACTGGAAGCCGGAGCGCCTGGACGCTACGTGCATCGCCTCGACAATCCGACCAATGGAGTCTGCGAGCGTACCGTCCCAATCGAAAATCAGTAGCTTGTAATCAGATGGGCGCACTCAATCGCTCCACGGTTTTGGCCCACATCTCGTCGACCGGCGCCTGCAATTTCAGCTCACCGCCGTCGGGTAGCGGCACGGTCAGCATGTAGGCATGCAGGAAAAGACGTTTACCACCCAGGTCACGAATCTCTTTGCTGAAATCTTCATCGCCGTACTTGGTGTCGCCGGCAATGCAATGCCCGGCATGCAAAGTATGGACGCGAATCTGGTGGGTGCGACCTGTGATCGGCTTGGCTTCGACCATGGTTGCAAAGTCACCGAAGCGACGCAGCACCTTGAACACGGTCAGGGCTTCCTTGCCTTCTTCGTCGACTTCAACCATCCGCTCGCCGGAGCGCAGATTGCTCTTTTGCAAGGGCGCACGGACTTGCTTGATCGAGGTCGCCCAGTTGCCACGCACCAGCGCCATATAGCGTTTGTCGACACCATCACCGCGCAATGCGGCGTGCAAGTGACGCAACATGCTGCGCTTTTTGGCGATCATCAGCAGACCGGACGTGTCCCGGTCGAGGCGGTGAACCAACTCAAGCTCTTTTGCATCAGGACGTAACTGACGAAAGGCTTCGATGACGCCGTAATTCAAGCCGCTGCCGCCGTGAACCGCGATGCCAGCGGGCTTGTTGATCACGATCAGCGCCTTGTCTTCGTAGACAATCGAAGCTTCGAGCCGCTGCAGCAGACCCTGGGCCAGTGGCACGGGCTCGTCGCGTTCAGGCACGCGCACCGGCGGCACGCGCACGATATCGCCCGCCTGCAGCTTGTATTCGGGCTTGATCCGACCTTTGTTCACCCGCACTTCGCCTTTACGCAAAATGCGGTAAATCAAGGTCTTGGGCACGCCTTTAAGCCGAGCGAGAAGGAAGTTATCAATACGTTGGCCGGCATATTCCGGCGAGACCTCAAGCAGTTGTACGCCTGGGGTCGAGGGGGCAGTAGTCGTCATGGCGCGGATGATAACAATTTTTTATGGAATTGAAGCACTTAATCATTGCTGCTATAGTCGCGAACGCCGCCAAAAGTGGCCTGGACAGCGGACTAACGGTCAAAAACCGGCCCTGACCAACGCAATTCACGAGGACGAGAGGCCGTCCTACGGGGCTTTCGCTACGTAACGGCAGAGTTTTCAGTTGTAACAAGCGCAGGTGACATAAGGCCTGAATCATGCCGCAAAGCAGAGTTTTCACTCGCCTTCCGAGCAAATATTCACGGCCAGTTCACAAAGTGCAGTCAGCTGCGAACGACCCCGAGCGAACGCTTCGGAAACACCGCCTAAATTAGCCATGATGCGTGACCTCCCCTTTCGGAGCTCACGGTAAATGCCAACCCGCTGCGGATTCTGCGCGCGGCAGCACCCGAATTATCAGGGATACGTGTAGGGTGGAGATGCACAACCGCTGGACTGTGTAGCAATAGGCTTTATCAAGACGCTTCATCTCGTCCACAGCCGCCGGTTGATTCCTCCTCCTGACTGAGTGCTTAAGTAGCCACAGCAAGCAGGACGCGTACGTCGCGATACCGGCCCAATTGGTCGGACATCGCTGGACACGGGAATGGCCAACCACTCCCGACGCACCTGACACCGACCATGAGAAGTCGTGTGTGCCGAACGCCGTTTCCGGCAGCCCGGAAACCGACGGTACTACATGAAAAGAATGCTGATTAACGCGACTCAACCCGAAGAGTTGCGTGTTGCACTGGTAGATGGCCAACGCCTCTACGACCTGGACATCGAATCCGGTGCACGCGAGCAGAAGAAGGCCAACATCTATAAAGGCCGGATTACTCGCATCGAACCAAGCCTTGAGGCTGCCTTTGTCGATTTCGGCTCTGAGCGCCACGGCTTCCTGCCCCTCAAAGAAATCTCCCGCGAATACTTCAAGAAAGCCCCCGAAGGCCGCGTCAACATCAAGGACGTCCTGAGCGAAGGCCAGGAAGTCATCGTTCAGGTGGAAAAAGAAGAACGTGGCAACAAGGGCGCCGCCCTGACCACTTTCATCAGCCTGGCCGGTCGTTACCTGGTCCTGATGCCGAACAACCCGCGCGCCGGCGGTATCTCCCGCCGCATCGAAGGCGAAGAGCGCAATGAACTGCGTGAAGCGCTGAACGGTCTGGTTGCCCCGGCCGACATGGGTCTGATCGTTCGCACTGCCGGCCTTGGCCGCAGCAGCGAAGAAATGCAGTGGGACCTCGACTACCTGCTGCAACTCTGGACCGCCATCAAAGAAGCCTCGCTGGACCGCGCCGCGCCGTTCCTGATCTACCAGGAAAGCAACGTGATCATCCGCGCCATCCGCGATTACCTGCGCCAGGACATCGGCGAAGTGCTGATCGACAGCGTTGAAGCCCAGGACGAAGCCCTGACCTTCATTCGCCAGGTGATGCCGCAGTACGCCAGCAAGATCAAGCTGTATGAAGACAGCGTTCCGCTGTTCAACCGCTTCCAGATCGAAAGCCAGATCGAAACCGCCTTCCAGCGCGTCGTCGAACTGCCTTCCGGCGGCTCCATCGTTATCGATCCGACCGAAGCTCTGGTGTCCATCGACATCAACTCGGCGCGCGCCACCAAAGGCAGCGACATCGAAGAAACCGCTCTGCAGACCAACCTTGAAGCTGCTGAAGAAATCGCTCGTCAGTTGCGCTTGCGCGACATCGGCGGCCTGATCGTCATCGACTTCATCGACATGACCCCTGCCAAGAACCAGCGCGCCGTGGAAGAGAAAGTCCGCGAATGCCTGGAAGCCGACCGCGCCCGCGTGCAAGTCGGTCGCATCTCGCGCTTCGGCCTGCTGGAAATGTCCCGTCAGCGCCTGCGTCCATCGCTCGGCGAAAGCAGCGGCATCGTTTGCCCGCGTTGCAACGGCACCGGTATCATCCGTGACGTTGAATCGTTGTCGCTGGCGATCCTGCGCCTGATCGAAGAAGAAGCCCTGAAAGACCGTACCGCCGAAGTTCGCGCACAAGTGCCGATCCCGGTGGCTGCGTTCCTGCTCAACGAAAAACGTAACTCGATCACCAAGATCGAACTGCGCACCCGCGCCCGCATCGTCATTCTGCCGAACGATCACCTCGAAACGCCGCACTTCGAAGTTCAGCGTCTGCGCGATGACAGCCCGGAAGCCAGCATCAACCAGTCCAGCTACGAAATCGCTGCTGCCGCTGCCGAAGTCGAAGAAGTCCAGCCAGCCGCTGCGACCCGCACCCTGGTTCGCCAGGAAGCCGCGGTCAAGACTGCACCGGCCCGCGCCAACGCTCCGGTTCCGACCGAAGTCGTCACCGCTCCAGTGGCGGCACCGGTCGCCGCGCCAGAACCAAGCCTGTTCAAGGGCCTGGTGAAGTCGCTGATCAGTCTGTTCGCGACCAAGGAAGAACCTGCTGCTCCGGTTGTGGTTGAAAAACCAGCGACCACCGAGCGCCCAGCCCGCAACGAAGAACGTCGCAACGGTCGTCAACAGAGCCGCAACCGTAACGGTCGCCGCGATGAAGAGCGCAAGCCTCGTGAGGAACGTGCACCGCGTGAAGAGCGCGCACCACGCGAAGAGCGTCAACCACGCGAAGCCCGTGAAGAAACGCCTGCAGTAGTAGCCCGCGAAGAGCGCGCACCACGCGCCCCTCGTGAAGAACGTGCACCGCGCGCACCGCGTGAAGATCGCAAGCCACGTGGCGAGCGTGAAGAACGTCCGGTTCGTGAACTGCGCGAGCCTCTGGATGCCGCTCCGGCCGCCGCCGCCGCCACCGCCACCGCCACCGCCACCGCTGAAGAGCGTCCGGCCCGTCAGCCACGCGAAGAACGCGCTCCACGCCCACCGCGTGAAGAACGTCAACCACGCACCGAGCAAGCCGCTGCCGCCGTTGCCGAAGAAGAGCTGCCAACCAACGAAGAGCAACTGCAGGAAGACGGTCAGGAAGTCGCCGAAGGCGATCGTCCACGCCGCCGCTCCCGTGGCCAGCGTCGTCGCAGCAACCGTCGTGAGCGTCAGCGCGATGCCAACGGCAATGTGATCGAAGGTTCGGAAGAATCCGAATCGGCTGAAAACGCCGAAGCGCCAAGCGCCGCCGATCTGGCCGCCGGCCTGGCGGTTACCGCTGCCGTTGCCAGCTCCGTGATCAGCGCACCTGCAGAAGCACAAGCCAATGAGCAAGCCGAACGCGCTACCGCCGCCACGCTGGAAACTGCTCCAGTTGAAGCGCCAGTGGTTGAAGCGACCACGCCGGTAGAAGTCATCGCCGCTCCGGAAATCGAAGTGGCACCGGTTCGTGAAGCACAGCCTGAAGTTGAAGCTGCCGCTGAACCGGCCGTTGCTGCTGAGCCTGTGGTTGAAGCGCCAGTAGCTGAACCGGTACGTGAAGTTCGCGAAGTTCGTGAAGAACAAACCACGTTCAACTGGGTTGCCGAGCCACCTGTAGCGGTCGAAGCTCCAGCGCCAGTCGCTGAAGCCCCGATTGCTGAAACCCCAGTTGCTAAAACCACGGTCTCCGAGCCAGTGGTTGCGGCTGCCGAGCCTGCTCCGGTGGTTGAAGCACCAGTGGTTGCAGAAGCAGCTCCAGTGGTCGAAGCCGCCCCTGTCAGCGCCCTGACCCCAAGCGGTCGTGCGCCGAACGACCCGCGTGAAGTACGTCGTCGCAAGCGTGAAGCCGAGCGTCTGCAGAAGGAAGCCGAACTGGCTGCCGCTGCTGCTCCGGCCGCTGCCGAGCCAGCACCGGTTGTTGCTGAAGTCGTCGAGGCAGCCCCTGCCCCGACTGCTGAAGTCGCTGCCGAACCGGTTGAATCCGTGATCGACGAAGCGCCACGCTCCGTTCAGGAAGCGGTAGAGCAACACGAACAAGCCCTGGAAAAAGAACACGAGCCTAAACCCCTCGCCTGATTCCATCGGCCACTAAAAAGCCCCGCCTGGTGATCCAGGCGGGGCTTTTTTATGTCCGTTGTATCGCAGGAAAACCGCGTTACCGTTCATCGCGGGCAAGCCACGCTCCCACAGGTTTTGCGTCGAGCATGTTTCTCCTGAATGACACAGGACCTGTGGGAGCGTGGCTTGCCCGCGATGGCGGTGTATCAGGCGAAGACCAACCCCTCTGGGGTATCCACATCCCACAACACCCCAGGATCCGCCACCGCCACCTCGACCACCCTCGCCTGCGCGAACAGCGACCTGGCGCCGTGATCGCCGGTCAGCGCCATCAAGCCCGGGCCGAAGCTTCGCCCGAACCCCACCGGATGCCCATATTGCCCCTCATGCACCGGCACACTGATGGCGTCATCCGCAATGGCCGCGACAACCTGTTCAATGCTCGACGGCAGAATAAACGGCATATCCCCCAGCATGATCAGCCAGCCATCGAGGTGCGAACAGGCCGCCACACCCGCCGCAATGCTGTCGCCCAGGCCGGTCGACTCGATCCGCACAATCTCGCAACCATAGGCCTGCGCCATGCGAATCACCTGCGGACGGTCCGCCGTGGTCACCAGCACGCGCTTCTCAAGCGCGGCCGGTAGATTCACCAGCACTTGTTCGATCATTGAGTGCACGGTGATGCCATCACGGCCGGTGCAGTCCACCAGCAACTTGTCCTTATCGTCACCTGCTACCTGTCGAAACCGACTGCCCTGCCCTGCGGCCAGAACGATAACGCCGATGGAATCGCTCATACGCTCTCCTGCAACGGCCTCTGCTGTTTCAGCTCGACGCCGTTCTTGATTGCCACAATCTCGGCCAGCAGCGACAAGGCGATTTCCGCCGGAGTATGGCTGCCGATGTGCAAACCGATCGGGCCGTGCAAGCGCTCGATCGCCTGTTGTGACAAGCCTAGCTGAGCCAGGTTATCCCGGCGCTTCTGGCTGTTGACTCGCGAGCCCAGCGCACCGACATAGAACGCCCTGGAGTCCAGCGCCGTAAGCAGCGCCATGTCATCCAGGCGCGGATCGTGGGTGAGCGCGACGATGGCGGTGCGTTCGTCGGTCTGGATGGTCAGCACTGCTTCGTCGGGCATGCCCGGAACGAAGCGACCGTGTTGTTCTTCCCAACCGTAGACGAACTCGGTGCGCGGATCGCAGATCAGCACTTCGAAATCCAGCAGCCGCGCCATCTCGGCGACATACCGCGATAGCTGCCCCGCGCCGATCAACAACAATCGCCAACGCGGGCCGTAAATGGCGCGCAGTGTGTTGCCATCAAAACTCAGCACATCGTTCTTGTTCGCCGACTGCAAAACCACTTCACCGGTCGCAATATCCAGCGAGCGCGCCACGATTTCATGCGCCTCGCAGCGCGCCAGCAACTGCGCGACCCATGCCGGATCGCCAACGCGCTCCTCGGTCAGGCGCAACGTGCCGCCGCAGGGCAAACCAAACCGCGCGGCCTCCTCTCGAGTGACGCCATAAGTAATCAACTGCACCGGCGGCCCATCGGCCGGGATACGGCCATCGTGCAGCCGGGCAATCAGGTCATCCTCGACACAACCACCGGACACCGAGCCAATCACCACGCCATCGCCACGCAAGGCCAGCATCGCGCCAGGTGCCCGGGGCGCTGTGCCCCAGGTCTGAACCACGCTGTACAACATCACCCGCTGACCGGCGCGGCGCCATTCCAGCACGCTGCGCAGGACGTTCAGATCGACGCTGTCCATCAGGCTTGCGCCTTCTGCCAGCCTTGCAGCTGATAGCGAACCGGCAAGTTACGGATGCGCTTGCCGGTGGCGGCGAAGATCGCGTTACACAACGCTGGCGCAATCGGCGGCACGCCCGGCTCACCGACCCCGCCCAACGGTACAGTGCCCGGTGGCGTGACCAGGTGCACGGCGACTTCCTTCGGTGCCAGGGACATGCGCGCCACCTCGTACATGTGGAAGTTGTCCTGTTGGACCTTGCCATCCTTGAAGCTGATTTCCCCCAGCACCGCGTTGCCCAGGCCCATGACGCAAGCGCCTTCGAACTGCGAGCGAATTCGCTCGGGGTTGATCTGCGGGCCGCAATCCACGGCAATGTCGGCCTTGTGCACGATCAGCGTGCCATCGTCTTTGACTTCGACTTCGATTACCGCCGCCACATAAGTGACAAAGCTGTAATGCACCGCCAGGCCCAAGCCTCGGCCCTTGGGCAACTCACGCCCCCAACCGGCGGCTTTGGCGGCGGTTTCCAGCACCGTGCGCATCCGAGCGGTATCGATCGGATAACGCTCAGGGGATTCGCCGTAGTTCCACTCTTCACTCAAGGTACGCGGATCGATCTGACGGTCCGGGCCAAGCAGCTTGATCTGGTATTTGAGCGGATCCTCGCCAGCCTTATGAGCCAGTTCATCGACAAAGCTCTGAATCGCAAAGCCGTGGGGAATGTTCGACACCGAGCGATACCAGCCGATCCGCGTATGGACCGTCGCTTCAGGGTTTTCCAGGCGTACGTTGGGGATCGCGTAAGCCATGTTGGTAAAGCCCATGCCCAGCTCGAAAGCCGCTTCATGATTCATGCCCGGTGCGAACAGCGCGGTAATGCTCGGCGCCACCGTGCGGTGCAGCCAGCCAGACGGCAGGCCGTCCTTGTTCAGGCTGGCCTTCAGGTATTCGGCGGACACGGTATGGAAATACGAGTTGTGGATGTCGTCTTCACGGGTCCACTGCACCCGCACCGCTTTGCCCGGAAACTCCTTGGCCAGGATCGCCGCTTCAATGACGAAATCCGGCTTGGACTTGCGACCGAAACCACCGCCGAGCAACGTGACGTTGAACGTGACGTTATCGAATGGAATGCCCAGGCGCTCGCCAATCCGTTCGCGGGTGACTTGCGGCGCCTGGCTTGGTGCCCAGGCCTCACACACACCGTCCTTGAAACGGGCGATGGCGACCATCGGCTCCATCGGCGATTGCGCCAGGTGCGGCAGATAGTAGGACGCTTCGAGGGTGCTGTCGGCGCTGCCCATGGCTTGGTCGATGTTGCCGGTATTGCGCACCACTTTGCCGGGTTTGAGCGACGCGGCTTCGAGTTCCTTGCGATAGGCGATCGAGTCGTAACTGGCGTTGGGGCCGTCATCCCACTCGATCTTCAGCGCGTCGCGGCCCTTGATCGCCGCCCAAGTGTTGCTGGCCACCACGGCCACACCGCCAAGCGGCTGGAACTCGGACGGCAATGGACGGCTTTCGATTTGCAGGACCTTGATCACCCCCGGGACTTTCATTGCAGCGTCGGCATCGAAGGATTTGACCTTGCCGCCGTAGACCGCCGGACGCGCGATGGTGGCGGAGAGCATGCCATCGAAGTGCACATCAGCGCCGTAGACCGCGCGACCGTTGACGATGTCCGCACCGTCGATGGCCTTGGTGCCTTCCTTGCCGATGTAGCGAAATTCCGATGGCTGCTTGAGCCGCAGGCTGTCGCGCGCCGGTACCGCCAACGCACTGGCAGCGGCGGCCAACGCGCCGTAGCCCAGTTCACGGCCAGTCGGTTTATGGATGACTTTGTGCAGTTGCGCATGGCACTCGCTGACCGGCACTTTCCATTGCTCGGCAGCGGCTTGCTCAAGCATGGTCCGCGCGGCTGCACCGCAACGGCGCATCGGCTCGTACCAGTGACGCATGCTGCGCGAACCGTCGGTGTCCTGATTGCCGAAACGCACTTCGTCGCCCGGCGCCTGCTGCACTTTGACCTGCGCCCAGTCGGCTTCCAGTTCATCGGCCACCACCATGGTCAGGCTGGTGCGCACGCCCTGGCCCATTTCCGAGCGGTTGCAAATCACGGTCACGCTGCCATCGGCGGCAATGCTGATGTAAACCTTCGGGTCATCAATCCAGCCGTTGGGCATGCCATCGGCGCCGAACTTCTGCTCTTTTTCGGCGGCGAGCGCGTCTTGCCAGCCCCAACTGGCTGCCAGCACCAGCGCACTGGTGGCACCCACGCCTTTGAGGAACCCGCGGCGGCTGAGGTTGCTCAGCGCAAAATCATTCGGTAGCTGGCTCATGCCTTGGCCCCCTTCAGGTGAGTGGATGCCTGGCGGATGGCGGTCTTGATTCGGTTATAAGTGCCGCAACGGCAGATGTTGCCGATCATCGCCTCTTCAATCTGCTCGTCGCTGGGGTTCGGGTTGGTTTTCAGCAGCGCGGTGGCCGACATGATTTGTCCGCCCTGGCAGTAACCGCACTGAGCCACGGCGCTGTCGAGCCAGGCTTGCTGGACGATTTTGCCCACCGGGTCGGCATGCAGGTCGTCGATGGTGCTGACGTTCTGGCCGACCACCGAGCCGATCGGCGTGATGCAACTGCGCGCGGGCGCGCCATCGATATGAATGGTGCAAGCGCCACACAGACCCATGCCACAGCCGAATTTGGTGCCGTTGTATCCAGCCACGTCACGGATCGCCCAGAGCAGCGGCATGTCTTCGGTGACATCGAGTTGATGGTCTTTTCCATTGAGTTTCAGGGTAATCATGGGCACGCCCGCCATTTTTCTCATAAAGAGGTCGAGGTTATGGAGTCGAGCAATCTGCCGCTTGGGGGTCGCGGTTCACTACACGCAGATCGACTCAGGCTGATGGGCTCTCTTGTGCGAACGGCAACGTCTGCACCGGGCCTTTGGTGAAGCAAATGCTTGCATCGTTAGCTGGCTAAGTTAACTCAGCATTAACAAAAAAGCCCTGCACATTTGAAGATGTGCAGGGCTTTGGAACCAGCCTGAAAGCGTAGCCTCAATACCGGTTGGGTTCCATTTCCAGGTCGACCTTGAAACGTTCTGCAATGTCTTTCTGAATGCGTTGCGCCAGGCTCAGTAATTGCAGGCCCGTGGCGCTGCCATAGTTGACCAGCACCAGCGCCTGTAATTTATGCACACCGGCATCGCCGTCGCGAAAGCCTTTCCAACCGGCGCGCTCAATCAGCCAGCCCGCCGCCAGCTTCATTTGCCCGTCGGGCTGCGCATACGCTACCAGATCCGGGTATTCACCCTTGAGTTGTGCCACGAGTGCGGCTGGCACCAACGGATTCTTGAAGAAACTGCCGGCATTGCCGAGCACCGCCGGATCCGGGAGTTTTTCGCTGCGGATACTGCAAATGGCCTGGCTGACATCGGTCGGCGTCGGGTGATCAATACCTTGCTCGGTCAGGCGCTGACGCACCGGGCCGTATTCCAGGTGCAGATGCGCGATGCGCGTGAGGGTGAAACGCACCCGCAGGATCAACCACCGCCCCGGCTCCTGTTTGAACAGGCTGTCGCGGTAGGCGAAGTTGCACTCGGCCAATGTGAAGTCCCGCAGCTCGCCGGTCTGGCGATCGAGGGCCGTCAGGCCGGCGAATACATCTTTAATCTCGACGCCATAGGCACCGATGTTCTGCATCGGCGCGGCGCCGACGGTGCCGGGAATCAGACTGAGGTTTTCCAGCCCCGACCACCCTTGCGCCAGCGTGTGCTGCACAAACGGATGCCACGGCTCGCCCGCCTCGGCTTCGATCACCACCTGGTTGCCGTCATCGCTCAGCAGGCGAATCCCCCGTGTGGCCATGCGTAGCACCAACGCAGGTACATCGGCAGTCAGCAGCAAATTGCTGCCGCCACCGATCACCAGCACCGGCACTTCGTGTTCCATCGCGTAGGTCAGGGCTTCGCGCACGTCAGCATCGCTATGGGCTTCGGCAAACAGCCGTGCCTGAACGTCCACGCCAAAGCTGTTGAACGGTTTGAGCGAAACCCGGGGTTGAACCTGCAAACTCATAACCGCCCCTTCAATTCGATCACCAGCCGATCGCTGGCGCGCTCGATCAGGTCCAGTACCTGTTCGAAGCCTTGGTCGCCGTCGTAATAAGGATCCGGCACCTCATCGATTTCCGACTGGTAGCGACGCAGGAACAAATCCAGCTCGGCCTTGCCCTTGGCCGGTTGCAAAGCCTTGAGGTGGCGCAAGTTGCTATTGTCCATCGCCAGGATCAGGTCGTAGGCGGCGAAATCGGAGCGGGTCACTTGCTGAGCGCGTTGGGCGGACAGGTCATAACCGCGCAGTTTCGCCGCGGCCTGACTGCGCTTGTCCGGGGCCTTGCCGACGTGCCAGTCGCCGGTGCCGGCGGAAGCCACTTCGACTTGATCGGCCAGCCCCGCCTCACGCAGCTTGTGCCGCAATACGCCTTCGGCCGTGGGGGAACGGCAGATGTTGCCCAGGCAGACGAACAGGACCCGCATCAGGCCTCCAGCAGGCGACGAACGCGCTCAAGGTCTTCAATGGTGTCGACGCCGGTGGGCGGTGCGATCAGCGCGTCGGCAACGTGAATCCGCACGCCGTGCCAGAGGGCCCGCAGTTGCTCCAGAGACTCGGTGTTTTCCAGCCAGCACGGGCCCCAAGTAACGAAGTCCTGAAGGAAACCGGCGCGGTAAGCGTAGATACCGATGTGGCGGCGATACGGCACGCCTTCCGGCAATTGCTCGCGGCTTTTGGCAAACGCGTCCCGGGCCCACGGCAAAGTGGCACGACTGAAGGTCAGCGCCAGGCCATTGAGGTCGCTGACCACTTTGACCACGTTGGGGTTGAACAGGGTTTCGACGTCTTCGATCGGCTCGGCCAGAGTGGCCATGCGCGCTTCGGTGTGGGCGGCCAGGTTGGCGGCGACCTGATCGATCACGCTCGGCGGAATCAATGGCTCGTCGCCCTGAACATTGACCACGATCGCATCTGGGGCCAGGCCCAGTTTCGCCGCCACTTCGGCCAGACGGTCAGTGCCGGAATTGTGGTCTTCGCGGGTCAACACCACTTCGGCACCAAAGCCTTTGCAGGCCTCGACGATGCGCGCATCGTCAGTGGCAACCACCACGCGCTGGGCACTGCTTTTACTCGCCTGTTCCCAGACGTGCTGGATCATCGGCTTGCCGGCGATCAGCAGCAGCGGCTTGCCCGGCAGACGGGTGGAGGCGTAACGCGATGGAATGACAACGGTAAAGGCTGTGGTCATTTATCCAGACGCTCATCGGTAGTCAGAGTGCGCGCTTCGCTTTCGAGCATCACCGGGATGCCGTCGCGAATCGGGTACGCGAGGCCGGCGCCCTTGCTGATCAGCTCGGTTTTATCGGCGCTGAGCTTGAGCGGGCCTTTGCAGACCGGGCAAGCGAGGATATCGAGCAATTTGGTGTCCATGTACATTCCCTGGATAGAAACGGAGTTAAGGCAAAAGACGAGCCGGCAACAGGCGCATCAGCTGCGCATCGAACCAGGCCACGAAGGCCGGCGATGGCGCAGCATCGACCGCCAGGTACCACCAATCGGCGGCGGCGAAGGCACGGCACTTCACCGCGTCCTTTTCGGTCATCACCACTGGCAATGACGGTGTGAAATTCAAGACCTGTACGCTGTACTCGGCGTGGTCGGCAAATGCATGGGGCACTGGCCGCCAGTGTAGCGTTTCGAGGGTCGTGAAGAAACGTCGGGGATTGCCGATCCCGGCCACGGCGTGCAGGGCCTGACCTGCGGGAAAGTGGTCGAGAGGACGTCGTTCGCCGCTGTGCAGGTTGACCAGTTCGGTGGGTTGCAACTGGAAGGCAAAACCGTCTTCGCGATCATTGGCAGCGCCGTTGTAGAGCACCGCGTCGACGCTTTGCAGACGCTCGACCGGTTCGCGCAACGGCCCGGCGGGCAGGCAACGCTTGTTGCCCAGCCCCCGGACGGCGTCGATCAGCACCAGCTCCAGGTCCCGGGCCAGCCGGTAATGTTGCATGCCGTCGTCGGAAAGAATCAGGTCCAGCGGTTCACTCGCCAGCAAGGCTTTGACCGCACGGCTGCGGTCCGGGTCGATCATCAGCGGTACGCCGGTGCGCTGGACGATCAACAGCGGTTCATCGCCCGCCACGTCCGCGCCTTGATCCGCCGCGACCCGCCACGGCAATTGCGGCGGTTTGGCGCCATAACCACGGCTGACCACGCCGACCCGCAAACCACTGCGCTGGCAATGCTGGATCATCCACAGAATCAGCGGCGTCTTGCCGGTGCCGCCAACTGTGATGTTGCCGACCACGATCAGCGGCACCGGCGATCGGTAGATCTCGCCCTCGCCCGCCAAAAAGCGCTCGCGCTTGCCAGTGACCACGCGTCGATACAGCCATTCAAGAGGCTGCAACAGCTTCAACGCCGGATGACCTTCGTACCACGCGGCGAGCAATCGATCGGACATGGCCATCAGGACGCCGGCGCCGCCTCGACAGTGGTCATGCGCAAGTGGCTGAAACCGAGCTTGCCAGCAGCGTCCATCGCGGTGATGACGGACTGATGGGGGGTTTTGCCATCGGCGCTGATGGACAGCGGCAGATTGGTGTCGCCATTGGATTCTTTCTGCAGCGCTTCCATCAGGCTGGTCAGGTCGTTCTTCGGCAACAGCTGGTTGTTGACCGAATACGCCCCGTCGGCGCTGATGGCGATGTCCAGTTGCTTGAGCTGCTGGTCTTCGGCCGGGGAGCCGCTGACCGCTTCCGGCAGGTCGACGCGCAACTGAGTTTCACGGGTGAACGTGGTGGTCACGACGAAAAACAACAGCAGGATAAACACCACGTCGATCAGCGACGCGAGGTTGATGTCTACCGTTTCCCGTGGTTTACGACGGAATTTCACGCTTTACCCTCGGCCAGGTCCACGTCACGATCGCCCTGTACAACCTCGACCAGTTTGATCGCCTCTTGCTCCATGCCCACCACCAGCTCATCGATCCGACGTTGCAAGAAGCGGTGGAAGAACACGGCCGGGATACCGACCATCAGGCCGGCGGCGGTGGTGATCAGCGCCTTGGAAATACCCCCGGCCAGCACCGCGGCGTTGGTACCCATGCCCGCGCCCATGAACGCACTGAAAATATCGATCATGCCCAGCACCGTACCCAGCAGACCCAGCAACGGGGCCATGGCGGCAATGGTGCCGAGGGCGTTGATGTAGCGTTCGAGATCGTGAATCACCCGCGCGGCGGCCTCTTCGATGCACTCTTTCATGATCTCGCGACCATGCTTGGAGTTCGCCAGGCCGGCAGCGAGGATCTCGCCCAGCGGAGAGTTGGCGCGCAGTTCCTTGAGTTTTTCTTTATTGAGTTGCTTGTCCTTGATCCAGACCCAGACCTGCCCGAGCAAGTGCTCCGGGGTCACGCGGCTGGCACGCAGGGTCCAGAGACGCTCGGCGACAATCGCCATGGCCGCGATGGAACTCAGAATGATCGGCAGCATCATCCAGCCGCCGGATTTGACCAATTCCCACACAGTGACAGTCCCCTCGAAAAAGTGCGCCACTCTAACATAGGGGGTGGGCGCACCGAAGACCGCGATGTCGCATCCGGTCGGGCTTTAATGACGCGGGCTACTGGCGCAATGCTGGCGGATCACGCCAGAAACGCCGTTCCTGAAGCATCGTCCAAGGCGGTTTGAAGCGCCCCAGTTGTAGACGAATGGCACCCTGCTCGGCGCTGTCGTAGATCGCCATGCCACGCTTTTGATACCGCGCCACGACCGTGGGATGGGGATGGCCGAAAGAATTACCATTGCCACGGGAAATCAGCACCGCTTTGGGCTGCAAGGTGCTGAGCAACTTCATCGAAGACGAACTGCGACTGCCGTGGTGCGGGGCCTGCAACCAGTCCGTCGGCACCGCCAATGGACCGTCGAGCAGCGCCCGCTCGGCCGCGGTATCAATGTCGCCGGTCAGCAACAACCGCTCACCGTTGGCTTCGACCTGCAGCACGCAGGATTTCTGATTGCTATCGACGGCAGACGGCCACTGCCAGAGTTGGAACTGCACGCCGTCCCAGGTCCACTGTTGACCACTCTCGCAACCCTCGGCGTGTAGCTCGTCCGGCAGGGCCAATGGGTCACCGCTCAATACTCGCGTCACCGGCACACCGTTGGCAATCGCTCGCGCACCGCCGGCGTGATCAGCGTCGGCATGGCTGATCAGCATCAGATCAAGTCCATTCACCCCCAGTTTGCGCAATGTTGGCAACACCACCCGCTCACCCAGGTCGATATCGCCGAAACGCGGCCCTGCGTCATACAACAGGGTGTGATGGCGGGTGCGCACCAGAATAGCCAACCCTTGGCCGACATCCAGTTGCCAGACCTCGGCGACGCCTTCAGGCAAGGTGTGCCGGGGCGCAAATACCAGCAACAGCACAATCGGCCAGCCCAACGGGCGCAACGGCACGCCACTTGGCAGTAACAGCAGAAATGCACCCAGCATGCCGAATGCCCAAACCCACAACGGAACCGCCACCGGCACCCACGCGGACAATTGCCCGGCCATCAACGCCAGCCCCTTGAACAAAAGGTCGATCAGACCGCCAGCCAACCACAGCAACCCCTCGCCCACATAAGGAACGGGCAACAGCAGCGTTCCGAGCAAGGCCGGCGGCAAGACCAGCAGACTGATCCAGGGCACCGCCAGAAGATTGGCCAGCGGCCCGCTGAGACTGATCGGCAACCCCAGCACCAACAGCAGCGGGCACAGACCGATCGCGATCAGCCATTGGGCACGGGTCCAGGTTTGCCACCAACGCCACGGGCCCAATCGCCCGCCAAAGGTGAAAATCAGCACCGCCACCGCCGCAAACGACAGCCAGAAACCCGGTTGCAGGCTTGCCAGCGGGTCCAGCAGCAAAACACCGTCAAGCGCCAGCAACAGCGGCCACCAGGCGCCGAGGTGACGAAACCGTAGCCGCCACAACAACAGCAGACCGATCATCAGGCAGGCCCGACGCACCGGCACCTCGAAACCGGCCAGCAGCCCATACCCCAGCGCCGCCGCGAACGCCAGCCCGCACGCCCACGGCAGCCACGGCAAGCGCCTGGGCCATAAGCCATAGCGCGCCAGCCCGGCGATCAGCAGATACACCAGCCCCGCCAGCAAACCAATGTGCTGCCCTGAAATCACCAACAGGTGCACGGTGCCGGTGTCTTGCAGCACCTGCCAGTCCTCACGGCTCAGCCCGGCGCCGTCCCCCAGCACCAACGCCGTCAGCGCCGCCGTTCGCCCCTGCGCATCGACGGCCTGAAAACGCTGGCGGATGCTGTCGCGCCAGGCCCACTGCGCTTCCCTCAGTCGCTGGCCGTCCTTGACCGTGCCGGTGGCGCCGATGCGTTGGGCCAGCAACCAGGCGTCGTAATCAAAACCATGGGGGTTGAGCAGCCCGGCCGGACGCTTCAGTTTGACCGCCAGCCGCCACCGCTCGCCGCTGTTGACGGGCGGCCCGCCATACCAGGCCAGGCGCAAGTGCCGAGGCAGTTGGGTGCGACGCGATTGACTGTCTGTCAGTTCGAAACGCACCACGCCCTCGGCCTGCTGCGGCAACCCGGTAACCCGACCTTCGACCCAACGCGTCTCACCATCGAGCTTCAGCGCCAGGCGATCATCCAGCGCCCATTGCGCATTCGCACACGCCCAACTGAAACCAAACAGCAAAAAAGCCAGGGGAAAGGTTCGAAACGGCAGCAACATCAAACCCACTACCGGCAACAACAGCCACAACCCCGCCGGCGGCAATGCCGGTAAAAAACGCAGGGCCAGCAAACCCAGCGCCAGCGCCATCATCCCTGTGCGCATAAGCCCGTCCTTGAGAGTCCCCTCCCTAGGCTTAGCCGTCGCACCGCACGGACGTCGTTATCAATTGTCACAAAGTCTGAATAGGCGGTTCGTAGAATCCAGACATACTTGCCGCCTTAACCGACCGAGAAGCCTTATGCCCCGGCGCTTATTCAAACGCTACATGCCAGACCCGACCAGCATCAGGGAACACAAATCCTTACGCTTTCTTGGCACCCTGCTGCATGACCCGAACCTCTGGCACCTCAATCGCCATTCCGTCGCGCGGGCCATGGCCGTCGGCCTGTTCGCGGCGTTTCTGCCCATCCCGCTGCAAATGCTGCTGGCCGCCATCCTCGCCATCGTGGTGCGCGGCAACATGCCCATAGCGGTCAGCCTGGTCTGGCTGACCAACCCGATCACCATGCCGGCGGTATTCTTCTGCACTTACCAGACCGGCGCATGGCTGATGGACGTCCCAGCCAGAAACCTGCCGGACGAGTTGACCTGGGCGTGGATCAGCGGCGAGCTCTCGACTTTGTGGCAGCCGTTTTTACTGGGCTCGGTGGTAACGGGGCTGGTGCTTGGGGCGTTGGCTTATTGCCTGGTAATGATGTATTGGCGCTGGTGGGTGAGTCGGCAGTGGGCACGGCGTAAGCGCAGCCGGATGCAAGAATGAAAAACGGCCTCCATTTGGGAGGCCGTTTTTTTTGTGGTGTCTGGACTGACGCCATCGCGGTCAAACCCGCTCCCACATGGGTTCTGTGTTGATCACAAAATATGTGAGCAACACCAATCCTGTGGGAGCGGGCTTGCCCCCGGTGAAGGCGACTCGGTCTTCCTTAGGTACGCATCCCGCGCCCACTCACCAGCAGCCGCGCACAACCGATGTACAGCACAACAGTCGCTACCAGCATGAAAGCGATCGCCACGCTGATCTTGATGTCCGACACGCCGAGGATGCCGTAACGGAAGGCGTTGACCATGTGCAGCACCGGGTTGGCCAGCGACACGGTCTGCCAGAATGGCGGCAGCAGGCTGATCGAGTAGAACACCCCGCCCAGGTACGTCAGCGGTGTCAGCACGAAGGTCGGGATGATCGAGATGTCATCGAAGTTGCGCGCAAATACCGCGTTGATGAAGCCCAGCAGCGAGAAGATCGTCGCCGTCAGCAGCACCACCAGAACGGTCACGCCCAGGTGATGCACCTGCAGCGTGGTGAAGAACAGCGACAGCACCGTCACGATGATCCCGACCATCAAACCGCGCAGCACGCCGCCCAGGGTGTAGCCGATCAGAATCGTATGGGGTGACACCGGCGACACCATCAATTCTTCGATGGAGCGCTGGAACTTGCTGCCAAAGAAACTCGATACCACGTTGCCGTAGGAGTTGGTGATCACCGACATCATGATCAACCCCGGCACGATGTACTCCATGTAGGTGAAGCCACCCATGCCGCCGATCTGACGCCCGATCAGATTGCCGAAGATCACGAAGTACAGAACCATGGTGATGGCCGGCGGCAGCAGGGTCTGCGGCCAGATCCGGGTGAAGCGCTTGACCTCACGGTAAACGATGGTATTGAGGGCAACGAGGTTGGGTTGCAGCTCGGAACTCATACCGCCACCTTCGACAGATTTTTCTCCACCAGGGACACGAACAACTCCTCGAGGCGATTGGTTTTGTTACGCAGGCTCAACACTTCGATGTTCTGCTGCGCCAATTGGGTGAACAGCGCGGTAATGCCCATGGCCTTGTCGACCTGGACTTCCAGGGTATGACTGTCGATCAGTTTGGTCGGGTAGCCGAGCAACTGTGGCGCCACTTGCAACGTGTTCTTCAGATCCAGCAGGAACGTCTCGACATGCAGTTGGCTGAGCAACTGCTTCATGCTGGTGTTCTCGACGATTGTGCCGTGGTCGATGATGCCGATGTTGCGGCACAACTGTTCAGCCTCTTCCAGGTAGTGGGTGGTGAGGATGATGGTGATGCCTTTCTTGTTCAGCTCGGTGAGGAAAGTCCACATCGAGCGACGCAATTCGATGTCCACCCCCGCCGTCGGTTCGTCGAGGATCAGCAGGCGTGGTTCGTGAACCAATGCTCGGGCAATCATCAGTCGGCGCTTCATGCCGCCGGACAAGGAGCGCGACGGCACATCACGCTTATCCCACAGGCCCAGTTGAGTCAGGTACTGCTCGGCGCGTTCCTTGGCGATTTTCGCCGGAATGCCGTAGTAACCGGCCTGGGTCACGACGATGTCAAAGGTCTTTTCGAACTGGTTGAAATTGAATTCCTGGGGCACCACACCAATGCAGCGCTTGAGCGCCGCCGGTTCCTTGTCCAGGTCGTGGCCGAAGATATTCACCGTGCCGCTGGTCTTGTTCACCAGGGTCGAGAGAATGCCGATGGTCGTGGATTTGCCGGCGCCGTTCGGGCCGAGCAAGGCGAAAAAGTCACCTTCGGCGACGTCCAGATCGATACCACTCAGGGCCTGGAAACCGTTGCCGTAGGTTTTGGTTAGCTGCCGGATGGACAGAGCGGAACTCATATCGGATTTACGCACCAAGAAGGGAAGAAAGGAATAAATAAGCGCGGGCGGCGAGCAAAGCAACCGCGGCGCATGAGCGCAATGGTGCTTGTCGCTGCCACACAAGTACAGTCATGCGTGTCGATAGTGAGTATTAAGTCAACGCGGTCATGACTGCCTTACGATACGCCGGACGCTGTTTCAACCGCGCGTACCAGGCTTGGAGATGAGGCAACGGCGCACGCTCGATCGGCATCTCGAACCAGGCATAAATGAAACTGCCCAAGGGAATGTCGCCCATGCCGATCTCATCGCCCGACAGGTATGGTTTAGCCGCCAGCGCTTGATCGGCCATCGACAGCAGATCGTCGCACTCCTTGATCGCGGCCTTGATGGCCGGCCAGTCCTGCTGCTCTGGCGGAGTGCGCAACACGCCCCAGAACACCGTGCGGAACGGTGCGGCAAAACTTGAGGTGGTCCAGTCCATCCACTTCTCGGCGCTGGCACGGGCCTGCAGATCCGCCGGGTACCACGCCGTGCCGCTGGCATGGCGGGCCATCAGGTAACGCACGATGGTGTTGGATTCCCACAGCACGAAGCCGTCATCTTCGATTACCGGTACGCGACCGTTAGGATTCATCGCCCGATACTCAGGCGTGTCGACCACGCCAAACGCACCGCCGGCATCAATGGCTTCATAGGCCAGGCCCAGCTCTTCGGCGGCCCACAACGGCTTTCTGACATTCGACGAATTTTTCCGACCCCAGATCTTCAGCATGACCGCCCCTTGTTGGATGAATGCGCAGGCAGCATACGCCGGATCAGGCGCGACTCAAATCGCTCTGCATGTCACCCAGTTGCAGCGGTAGCCGCTCGCCGAACAGATGCGGATAGCACTTTTCCAGGTGCTCGAAAAAGAACGCTTCAGGCACATCGCTGAACTGACCGTGATCGACCAGGTATTCCATCAACGGCTCGCCGTCACGGTTGAAGGGATGGAACACACTGTCGTTGATCCCGTCGAATTCCAGCGGCGCGACATTGAACAGTTCGCACAGTTGTGGATTGAAGGCCGGCGTCGCTTTGACCCAACGCTCGTTCAAATACAACTCGGTGTAGCCATGCATGGCGAACACATCGCTCTTGAGCAGTTCGAGCAGGCGCGGTGTCGACAGGTGATTACGCACATCCGCCAGGCCAATACGCGCCGGGATTGCGCAATGCCGGGCGCAACCTGCCAGCAGCGTGGCTTTGGGCACGCAATAACTCTCCCCGGCCGCCAACGCATAACTGCCGCGCAAGGTCTGCGGATCACGGCTGAAGGTGTAGGGGTTGTAGCGCACGGCCTCGCGCACTGCGTAATAGAGATTGATCGCCTGCTCCAGCGGATCGCACCGAGCGCCACGATGTTTTTCGGCGAACTCCACCACCGAGGAATGGTCACTATCGATGAAGCGGCCGGGGCTCAGATACGCGTGCACGGCAGCAATCTCCTGGGGGAAGCCCCGAGTCTAGCGGCACCTTCAGCACAGAGATAACGCCGTTTCGGCCAAATATCAGCGTTTGCCCGCCCTGTTGACGAAAGCGTTCAACAGCCCTCCAGCGAAATAACTGACGAAGTTCAGCCGCTACTTCCTACGATCTCGAACCGATCGCTCTGACCACCCACTTTTATGGATGCCGTCTAAGCTCTGAGAGTGGTTTTGCCCCTGGCGTCACGGAGAATTAATTATGCTGCTGTTGTGGATACTGGTTCTGGTGGTCGGGATTGCCTACCTGGCACATCGCCGCACCGCGCCTCTGCCCGCGTTGGGCATCATCGCTGTCTATCTGCTGGCGATGGGCATCTTCAGACATGCGAGCCATGCACCCGCCTGGCTGCTGCTGATTTTCTGGGTGTTGCTCGCGGCCGTGGCCGCCTCCCTGTTGCTCCCGGACCTGCGACGAAAACTGTTCACGGCGCCCATATTCAACTGGTTTCAAAAAAACCTGCCGCCAATGTCGCAAACCGAGCGTGAAGCCATTGAGGCCGGCACGGTCTGGTGGGACGGCGAGCTGTTCAGCGGTCGCCCGGACTGGAACAAGCTGCTGGCCTATCCAAAAGCGCAACTGAGCGAAGAGGAACAGGCGTTCATCGATGGCCCGACCGAAGAGCTCTGCGCGATGGTCACCGATTGGCAGATCGGCCAGTTGATGGACCTGCCGCCCCAGGCTTGGGATCACATCAAGCAGCATGGCTTTTTTGCCCTGATCATTCCCAAGGAATACGGTGGTAAAGGTTTCTCGGCTTATGCGCACTCCCAGATCGCAATGAAACTGGCGACCCGCAGCGGCGACCTGGCCTCCACCGTCATGGTGCCCAACTCCCTTGGCCCGGCGGAACTGCTGCTGCATTACGGCACCGACGAACAACGCAATCATTACCTGCCACGGCTGGCCCGCGGCGACGATATCCCCTGCTTTGCCCTGACAGGCCCGATGGCGGGCTCCAATGTCGGGGGAATGACTGACACCGGGGTGATTTGCAAAGGTGAATGGGAAGGCCAGGAAACCCTCGGCCTGCGCCTGAACTGGGAAAAACGCTACATCACCCTCGGTCCGGTGGCGACCTTGATCGGCCTGGCCTTCAAGGCCTATGACCCGGATCACCTGTTGGGTGACAAAGTCGATCTGGGGATCAGTCTCGCATTGATTCCAACCCAGACCCCCGGTGTAGAAATCGGCCGCCGCCACCTGCCGCTGGGCGCCGCCTTCATGAACGGCCCGAACGCCGGCAAGAATGTGTTCGTACCACTGGAATTCATCATCGGCGGTCAGGAGATGCTCGGCGAAGGCTGGATGATGCTGATGAACTGCCTGTCGGTCGGGCGTTCCATTTCACTGCCTGCCATCGGTACCGCCGCGGGTAAATTCAGCAGTCTGGTGACGGGCCAATATGCGCAGGTTCGCGAGCAATTCAACGCACCGCTGTCAGCCTTCGAAGGGATTCAGGAAGCACTGGCGCGGATCGGCGGCAGTACCTGGCTGATGGACAGCGCGCGGATGCTCACCGCCAACGCCGTCGACCTCGGCGAAAAACCGTCGGTGCCCTCCGCGATCATCAAATACCACCTCTCCGAACGCGGCCGCGAGTGCATCAGTCACGCCATGGATGTTCACGGCGGCAAGGCCATCATCATGGGCCCGAACAACTACCTGGCGCGTAGCTGGCAAGGTGCGCCCATTTCCGTCACGGTCGAAGGTGCAAACATCCTGACACGCAGCCTGATGATCTTCGGCCAGGGCGCTATTCGCTGCCATCCGTTCGTGCTCAAGGAAATGGCCCTTGTCCACCGCGAAGACAAACAACAGGCGCTGATCGAATTCGACGCCCTGCTGCTCAATCACATTGGTTTTGCCGTGAGCAACGCCGCCAGCACCCTGGTGCTGAACCTTGGCTTCGGGCATTTCGAACACGTGCCCGGGGACAAGCTCAGCCAAGGCTACGTGCGCGCCCTCAACCGTCAGGCCGCGGCTTTTGCCATGCTTGCAGACCAGTGCATGATGCTGCTGGGCGGCGATCTGAAACGCCGCGAACGCTTGTCCGCACGTCTGGGCGATGTGCTCAGCTACTTGTATCTGGCCTCCGCGGCGCTCAAGCGTTATCACGATCTCGACTCGCCGGAGCATATGCGTCCGCTGTTCACCTGGGCCATGGAAGAGAGCCTCGGCCAGTCCGAACGTGCGCTGGACGAACTGCTGACCAACTTCCCGAACAAAGTACTCGGCTGCCTGCTGCGGGTGGTAGTGTTCCCGTTCGGTCGCCGGCACAGAGGCCCGTCGGATAGGCTGGCGGCCAAAGTCGCAGCCGTCCTCGGCCGCGCCAAGGGCGATCCAACCCTTGAGGAGTTACTGGCAGGCTGCTATCGCCCGCAATCGGTAGAGGACCCGGTCGGCGCCCTGCAGCATGCCTGCGACTTGCTGAACGCCACCAAACCGCTACAGAAAAAACTCAACACGGCGCTGAGAAGTCGCCAGGTCAAACCCACTGTCGGGGAGTCGGTCATCGATGCCGCACTGGAGGCTGGCGTCTTGCAACCGGTCGAAGCCGAGACCTTGCGCGAGTCGGAGGTGGCGCGGCGCAAGGTGATCGACGTCGATGATTTCGACAAACAGGTGCTGGAGCTGGGCAAAGGCAAGGTCCGCTGATCCAGAGGAGCATGTGTCTCCACCAACGTGGGGCTCTTTACCCTGTGAAAAAGGAGCGCGGGAGCTTTATACTCTCGCGCCCGTTTTGCTCTTGAGGACTTATCTCGTGTCCAATGTCGTTGCCGATCATCTCGTCTTGCTCGACCACCTGCGCAGTATCCTGGTCGCCGTAGGTGAGGCCGAACAGGTTCCCGAAGAAAGCCATGCCTTGTTCCTGGAGCGCTTCGACGAACTGCGTGCGTTGCTGCCGGTCGATCCGATCGAAAGCCAATACCTGGGCCAGGACATTCTGTGCCAGGTCATCACCCGTTACCCGCAAATCGCCCACCTGGTGCCGCGCGACCTGCTGTGGTACTTCGCCGGTGACTGCCTGCATTACATGCCCGATGATGAAATCGACCTGTACCAGGCGCTGGAAGAACGCCGCTTCGAAGCCGAACAGAACGACGAACCGTTCGACTGGAATCAGGAAAAACAGCTGCTGGCGATGTCGAACCAGGACAGCAAGCACTGATCCCCGATCAGTCACGCAAAAGGCCCGCATGGTTGAACATGCGGGCCTTTTTTGTGGCATGCCGAGTGATGGGGTGGTTCAAAGTCAGCCTTCGCGGGCAAGCCTCGCTCCTACAATGCGAACACGAAACCAGCGAAGAGGCCTGTCAAAGCAACCCATCACTCTCCGGCAACTCATACGCTGCCGCGCCCTTGCCCAACGCACTTGGCTTGCCCGGCTTGCTCAAGGTCGGCTCCTTCTCCAGGCACTCCACCAGATAGTCGATGAACACCCGTAACTTGGGCGGCAGGTAGCGGGTAGGCGAATGCAGCAACCAGGCGCCTCCGTGGTAAGACGCCAGAAAGGTCCAGTCCGGCAATACCTGCACAATCAGCCCCTGCTCCAGCGCATAACGGGCGGTGAAGTACGGCAGGCTACCGATCCCGATGTGTTGCAATACCGCGCCCAATCGCACGCCCGTGTGATTGGCGGCGTAGCGTCCGCGCACGCCGACGGTCACGGCTTTGCTGCCTTTCTTGAACTTCCAGCGCGCATCGCTCGGGGTTTCGCCCAGATAGATGCAACTGTGATTGAGCAAGTCGTGGGGATGAGTCGGTGTGCCGTGCTCGGCCAGGTACTGTGGCGTGGCGCAGAGCAAATGGTCGATGGTCAGCAATTGACGCCCCACCAGTCCCGCAGGGGGCCGGTCGGTAATCCGGATGGCCAAGTCGACGTTGTCGTCGATCAAATCCACCTGGCGGTCCTCGAGCAACAACTCCACATCCACTTTGGGATAACGCCGCAGAAACTCCGGCATATGCGGATGAATCACGAATCGCCCCACAGCCTTGGGCACGCTGACGCGCACCAGCCCTTCCGCGTCCTGGGTGAACTGACCGCTGATTTCCATCACCGACTTCGCCGCGCTGACCATCTCCTGGCAGCGCTTGAACACCTCTTCGCCTCCGTCGCTCAGGCGTAGCTTGCGCGTGGTTCGTTGCAACAAACGCGTGGCGAGCGCCTTCTCCAGCCGCGAAATGCTGCGACTCACCGCCGAGGGGGAAGACCCCAGCTGACGCGCCGCTTCGGAGAAACTGCCGGTCTCGACAACCTTGACGAAAATCGCCATTTCACCGAGCAGCGGCAGAGGTAGATTTATGCTCACAGCGCAACAGTCCTTTGATGGTTGAATGGATTATCACGCAATTACACGGTTCATATAATAAAAATAGAAACTTTAATAAGGGCATGGAATATGACGCTTCGCCTCTTCTTCCATAGTGATGACCTCAAGGCCAATGTGGAAGTCCTGGATTGCACGCCCTATGAGAACGAGTTCGCCGTGGTGCTGCGCGCCACACTGTTTCACCCTCAGGGCGGCGGGCAACCCTGTGATACCGGCTGGATCGGCGAAAGCCAGGTGCTGCGCGTGGTTCAGGAACCGGACCGGATCATCCATTTCGTCGACCACCCGGTAAAACTCGGCATGATCCAGATTCGAGTCGACGAGCAACGCCGCCAGTTCAATACGCGCATGCATTCGGCGGGACACCTGATTGGTCATTTCGTCCAGGCCCTGGGCTGGATGCCGATCAAGGCTCATCACTGGCCGGATGAAGGACGTGTGCAATTCAAACCGGGCGATGGCGCACAGGAGGTTGATGCCCAGACGATTCAATACGGCATCAAGCAATGGATCGCCCACGATCTGCCGCGCTTGACGTCGTTGCGCGAAGGCGCCCGTGAAATCGGTTTCGGTGATCTGCCCGCCTACGGCTGCGGCGGCACCCATGTACGTAGCCTGAAGGATTTGGGCATGGTCACGATCGCTTCCCTTTCGCAGAAAAAGGGAACGTTGTCAGTCCACTACCTCGTGGATTGAGCCTTTGGGCGATATCGCCCCCGTCATCGCCTGACGCCGGGGAGCCTGCGTTCGCGGGCTCTGTTGACTATCTGATAGATGGACCTAAGACATGATGATGCTTGACGTCGAGCGTCTCGATGAGACGTGCATACAAAAACTGGCCAACGAAGAAGTCCTCGCCGTCCGCGTCAGAGGCTTGTTGCCGCCGCCACTGGCGATTCAGATCGGCGACAAGATCCTCGCCCCTGGCTTTGAAGGCTACATCAACGCACCGAGCATCGGCCGCATCGGTATGGCGTTCTACGAAGCGGAAAACCAGCCACTGCTGATCGAAGACTATTTCGAGCGCGCCACCAGCAACATCGCCGAATTGCGCAGCCGTTGTGCGCCCTACTCCTCGCCTGTCGACACCCTACGCTGCATGCTCGACGAGTCCTGGCCAGCGGGCGCGCACCTGGAGAATCTCTATGGCCGCAAGATGTATGTGGGGCTATCGCGCGTGGTCAAACCCGGGGTGTGCTTCCTCGCGCATCACGACATTTTCGCCAAGGACGCCCCGGATAGCTTCCAGGCCAGAAGCCTGGAAGCGCAGTTCGCCTGCAATGTTTACCTGAACATGCCGACCGAGGGCGGCGCATTGCAGATGTGGGACCACGACATTTCCCCGGACCAGTTCGACGAGATGCGTGGCGACAGTTACGGCATCGATCCGGCCTTGCTCGGCCCTCCGACCCTGGAGATTCGCCCTGAACCGGGTGATTTCATCATGTTCAATTCACGCCGCATGCACTCGGTGACGCCGGGTGTGGACGATCCGCGATTGAGCCTTTCTTTCTTTGTCGGCTATCGCGGCAATGCTTCCCCCCTGACTTTCTGGAGTTGAGATGTTTTCGAATTACCTGGGCGAGTTTCTGGCGCTGGCAACCATCCACTTTCTGGCCGTGGTCGCCCCAGGGCCGGACTTCGCCGTGACCATCCGCCAAAGCGTGCGTTTCGGGCGTTTAGTGGGCATCTGCACGGCGCTGGGCATCGGCGCGGGTATTTCCGTGCATGTGCTGTACACCTTGCTCGGCGTCGGCGCGTTGATGCACACCACGCCTTGGCTACTGACGGTGGCCAAGGTGATCGGGGGGGCCTACATTTTGTACCTCGGTGTGAGTCTGTTGCGCAGCAAACCCAAAGCGGCGCTTGAAGGCGACAACGCTGCGGCAGCCTCAACTGAGCAGCAGCCCCTGTTCAAGGCCTTCAGCACGGGGTTTCTGACCAACGCCACCAACCCCAAGGCTACGTTGTTCTTTCTGGCGATCTTCACCACCATCATCAGCGCCTCGACACCGCTGCAGATACAGGCGCTGTACGGGTTGTGGATGTGTTTCGTGAACGCCTTGTGGTTCGTGATCGTGGCCCTGTTCTTTTCCAGCGCCCGGGTGCGACTGCTGTTCATGCGCATGGGGCACTGGTTCGAAAGAACCATGGGGGTGATCCTTATTCTTTTCGCCGGACGCTTGATTCTGTCCATGTAAGTCATGCCGCCTTAGTCGCCTCGTCGAACCGCATTATTTGCTGCTCCAACGCCAGCAACATGGCTATCTGCGCACTCTCCCCTGAAAGTTTTGTTTTAAATCATGGCGCTTTGCTTTGTTTGAACTACCTTCAAACAAGAAGAAGTCATAACGGTTTGAATATTGACGTTAGGTTCAGAGATCAGATAGCGAATTGGCAAAAGGAGTTACCTCACTATGATCCTGACAGGCGTTTTCCGGCGCAGAGCTGTGATTGCCGGTTGCTTTTTAGGGGAGTCAGGTTGGCGGGCAGTGCCGCCTATAACCGCAATGGTTGTCGAGCCTGAGCCTATCGCTCGGGTCGACAGCCCAGGTATCTGGATCACTAAAAGCCGTTTTTGAAGGTCGCTCGCTGTTCATTCGGATCAGCGTATCGCACCTGCTTGCGTGTAGCACCAAGGAATATTGCCGGGGGCATTAATCGTTAGTGGTAAGTGCTCTGGCGAGGTTGAGGGTCGATCCAGGCCCCTTGTAGTGATCCGAGGCAACTTGGTTTGCCTTGTAGATGGCCTATTCAGCGAGGATGCACTTAATGAGCTATCGTACCGTGCCCGCTTTCAAGCGAATTATCCATGGCCTGTTCTGGATGGGCCTCAGCGTGGACGCGGCTCAGGCCGCGGCGGCCAATTGTTCGCAGATGGACAATATGCCGACAACGTTCGAGGTCGGTCAGGGGCTTCAGAGTGAGCTGCGCACACCGGTCCCGGTGACGCAACTGGCCGTGGGTGACCCGAAAATTGCCGATGTGCAACCCAGCGGCAACAATCCCAGCGCCTTCATACTCACTGGTCTGACACCGGGAGCCACTAGCCTGATGGTCTGGACCGGCTGTTCGAAAACGCCGCGCCAAAGCATGGTGTTCGTCAAGGGCCGGGCCACCTCGGCGCTGACCAGCGTGTCGACCGGACCTACCGAAGACCCGCTGCTGCCAAGCCAGGTGCAAACCGATATTCGCTTCGTTGAAGTCAGCCGGACCAAACTCAAGGAAGCCTCAGCGTCCATTTTCGGCACCCGCGGCAACTTCCTGTTCGGCTCGCCGAGAACCTTGCCCACCATTGGCGGCGTCGTCACGCCGTCGGTGCCGGTGGACAACGGCATGTTCAACCTCAACTTTGCTACCGGTAATACCCTGGTGGCGATCAACGCGCTGGAAGGCAGCGGTTTCGCCTATACCCTGGCGCGGCCAAGCCTGGTGGCGCTCAGCGGGCAGAGTGCGAGCTTCCTGGCCGGCGGTGAAGTACCGATTCCGGTGCCCAGCTCAGGCAGCGATAACATCTCCATCGAGTACAAGGAATTCGGTATCCGCCTGACCCTGACGCCGACCATTGTCGGGAAAAACCGTATCGCCCTGAAGGTGGCACCGGAAGTCAGTGAACTGGACTTCACCAACGCCGTGAGCATCGCCGGCACGATCGTTCCGGCGCTGACCATACGCCGTACCGACACCAGCATCTCCCTGGCCGACGGCGAAAGCTTCGTCATCAGCGGCCTGATCAGCACCCGCAACAATTCCCAGGTGAACAAATTCCCGGGGCTGGGCGATATCCCGATTCTGGGTGCGTTCTTCCGCGACAACTCCGTCAACCGTGAAGAGCGCGAACTGCTGATGATCGTCACCCCGCATCTGGTCCAGCCTCTGGCGGCCAATGCACAACTGCCGTCGTTGCCTGGCGAACAGCTGCGCAATTACGACCCGAACTTCTACCGCATGTTCTTCCTCGAAAATGGTGATTTCGACAGTAAGACCGGGCTCTCGCAATGAACCGGAGCCGGGCTTTCGCCCTCACTCTTAACGGTGACCTTGAGCGCTTGGCGGGCCAGCTGTATTGCCATTGGCCAGGCGTTCAACGTGTTGTAGCCAGAGGACACTCGATGAAAGCAGTCATTGCAATAACGGCGACATTGATGCTCGCAGGTTGTGCCACCAACGGTATTGTTTCGCGACCGGGCAGTTGCGCCAAACCCGCTTCGGAGCAAGAGTTGGCCCTGAACCTGGCCGACAACATGGCCAACGAAGGCCGTTTGTATGCCAGCCTGGCGAACCTGGAAGGTTTGCCCGATGACCTGGTCCAGGTTCGTCTGCGCAAGGCCCGGGTGCTGCGCTTGATGGGGCGTAAAGATGCGGAGCCGTTGTATCAAAGCCTGCTCGGCACCTGTCTGGCCGCTGAAGGGGAACATGGCCTGGGCCAGTTGGCCGCGGCCAAAAATGATAACGCCAGCGCTACCACTCACCTTGAACGAGCGGTGAAGATGGCCCCCACCGACGACAAGATGCGCAATGACCTGGGGGTCGTCTACCTCAATCAGCGACGGATCCCTGAAGCACGCTTCGAGTTCATGACGGCCATGGAGCTCAAGCAGGCGGATTCACTGGCGGCACTCAACATGGTGACGCTGCTGATCTATCAGGATAACTGGAAGGCGGCTGCCGAACTCGCGAACCGCGCCAGCTTGAGTCCCCAACAAGTCGCAGAGGCGCAAACCCGCGCGGAAAAACTCAAGGCCTCCGCTAAAAAAGCGGTGGCTTCCGAGGGGAATCGCAAGGCTGAGGTAGCCGATGCCTCACCCAGTGCTGCGATCAAGTAGAACGTACGAGGAGTCGAGATGAATACCAAAAGGCTGTTGATTGTGTGCATGGCTTGCCTGTCCACCAGTGCCTGGGCCATTGAGCCGGGTCCCTCCTCGGCGCCACAAAAAGGCACCGAGCAGTGGATGCAGCTACAGATTCGGGGTGTGGTTGCCTCCCCTTTTCGGCAAACTGCATCGGCCACTGAGCGTGACCTGGCCTTCCAGCGCTGGCTGAACAGCTTCACCTACCCGATCCCGATGTTCTTTGAGCAGAAGGCTGGGGGGAAAATGACCAGCAGCAGTAACTGAGGCGCGTCAATGGACGATCAACCTCTGGCGTAGTCCAGAGTAGCCTGGCTAATAAAGCCAGGCTTAATCACGTCTGCAGGAAAGTATTGGCGTCTACACATCCTTCAGTTCTGAGCGAATCCCCCTGGTAGGAACGTAATACGGTTCACTTAAGCATTGCAGCCACGACGCGTTCTTTGTAGCAGCTGCCGAACGCAGGCTTCGCCAGCTGCTACAGATCGCATGACGGCTTAAGTGAACAGCATTACTTGTAGGAGCGAGCGGTGCGGCGATCCGACTTGCCCGCGAAGAGGCGGTCATATCCGCCATCCAGGGTGGCAGAAAGATCGCTTTCGCGGGCAAGCCTCGCTCCTACGGGAGATGTGTGAATCTTGGGAGGGGAAGTACAAGTAAAGGCTCGGGTGGAGGCCATCGTGCCCGACAGCCTCCACCGTTTTTGGCTTACATATTTCCGAATGCTTTCATTACCCCAATCATGGCCGGGCCGATGGCGACCAGAAAGAAGCTCGGCCACAGGCAGAAAATCAGCGGGAATATCAGCTTGGTGCCGATTTTCGCCCCCGCCTCTTCGGCGGCCTGCGTACGCCGATCGCGGAATTCATCGGCATAGATGCGCAGGGTGTCGGCCACGCTGGTACCAAAGCGAATACTCTGCGCCAACAGGCTGACCAATCCTTGCAGGTCCTCCAGACCGGTGCGTAAGGCCAGTTGTTTGAGCGCCTCGGTACTGGTGATGCCCGCGCGAATCTGCGCATTGACCAGGGCCAGCTCTTCAGCCAGTTCAACATGACTGACCGACATCTCTTCAGCCACCCGTTCAATGGTCGTGGGCAGGGACAGGCCTGACTCCACGCAGACCACCATCAGATCCAGCGCATCTGGAAACGCGACACGCAGCCGGTTTTGACGCGCCTGCTTACGCTTGGAGACATACAGCGCTGGCAGCAACCATCCGATACCGGCCACCATGACCACCAACAACAGCCCCACAGCCAGGGAAACCTTGGGAATCAGTGGCAACAGCAGCAACGCAAGGCCGACCATCAACAGCGGTAACATCAAGCGCACCGCCCAGTACATCTGCACCGCCGAAGAGGAGCGGTACCCCGCATGCGTCAACAGAGTCTGGGTAGCTGACGTCTGGGCCGACTCAGCCGAGGCAAAGCGCTGGCCGACCCGCTCCAGCAACAGCTGCAGGTTACTCGGCGCTTCCTGCCCTGCCGTATTGCCCAAATGACCCCGCTTGATCAGCGCCAGACGACGCTGTACCGGGTCCTGGAGACCCAGCATCAGCAACATCAAGGCGACGACCGCAAGCACCGTACTCAAACCTATCGCGCCAAGGAACAACAGGCGCGCCACTTCCTCGTTCCCCGTGACCCGATTGAACAACCCGAGTAAAAAGTCCATGACCTGTACCTCCCGGTAGCGAATATCGCTTAAACCTGAATCCGGATAATTTTTCGTATCCAGAAAATCCCGATCAACATGGCGCAGAAAGCCCCGATGATCAGCTTGTGGCCTATTGGGTCATTGAGCAGCACAGGCATATAGCTGGGGCTTGTGAGCACGATTGCAACGGCCAGCACAAAGGGAATCGCCACCAGCACCCAGGCCGACATGCGCCCTTCCGCCGAGAGGGTTTTGATCTTGCGCTGAAAGCGGAAGCGCCCGCGGATCAGCCGACTCAAACGCTCCAGCACTTCAGTCAGATTACCGCCGGTCTCGCGGTGGATGAGGATCGAAGTCACCAGCATCATCACCGTCATGCTGGGCATGCGCTCCAGCAGGCCGAGCATGGCCCGGCGAACATCGTTGCCATAGTTGATGTCGGCAAAGGTCAGGCCGAATTCATGAGCGACCGGCCCCTTGTGCTCCTCGGCGACCAGACGCAGGGTTTCGTTGAACGGGTGCCCGGCGCGCAAGGCCCGGCACATGGCATCCAGCGCATCCGGCAAGCCTTCCTCAAATTCAGAGAAACGTTTGCTACGGTCACGAGAAATTTTCAGCAGCGGCAACCAGAACACCCCGAAGCCCGCCAGCAACGCCATCCACCAGACGGTCACGACCATCCAGATCGAGATGCCCGCACAGGCACCCAGGAACAACCCGAGCAAGATCACTCGATAAGCACGGTATTCATGGCCGGCCTGCTCGATCATCTGTGTCAGGTTCGCCATGAAGGGCAACTGCTCGAGCATCGCCTCCAGTGGCGACAAGCGCGTCAGGTATTTCTGCCGCAACACCGTCTGCATGTTGGGCAAATTGTTGGCTTTCTCCAGTACGTGCAAACGGCCGCGGATACGCTTGCGCATCTTGCCGGCTTCACCGAACACCGGCACCACCACGCCCTGGGACAAGAGAAACACGGCGATAAACACCATGCCCAGGAACATCACAATGAATTCAGCGGGAATATGACTCATGATTGCCGTGCCTCCATCCATTCAGGCCTGAACATCGTCAACGGCAACTCGATGCCGCGCTTGGCCAGCACATCGCGGAAAGCCGGGATCATGCCGCTGGGCCGATAGTCACCGAGTACCTCGCCGTTTTCGCCCATGCCCTGGCGCGCAAAGGAGAAGATTTCGGTCATGGTGATGACCTCGCCTTCCATGCCGTTGATCTCCTGCACACTGACCAGTCGGCGCTTGCCGTCCTCCTGGCGTTCCAGCTGGATCACCACATCAATGGCCGACGCGATCTGCTGACGCATGGCCTTGATCGGGAAGGTCGCCCCGGTCATCGACACCATGTTCTCGATTCGCCCCAACGCGTCGCGCGCGGTGTTGGCGTGGATGGTGGTCAACGAACCGTCGTGGCCGGTGTTCATGGCGGTCAGCATGTCCAGCGCTTCAGCGCCACGCACCTCGCCGATCACAATGCGGTCCGGACGCATCCGCAAACTGTTGCGCACCAACTCCCGCTGACTCACCTCGCCACGCCCCTCGATGTTCGAAGGCCGGGTTTCCAGGCGCACCACGTGGGGCTGCTGCAGTTGCAGTTCGGCCGAGTCTTCGATGGTGACGATCCGCTCGTTGTGCGGAATGAAACTGGACAACACGTTGAGCATAGTGGTCTTGCCGCTACCGGTACCGCCGGAAATCAGCACGTTCAAGCGTCCGCGGACAATCGCCTTGAGCAGCAGCGCAATGGCTGGGGTCAATGTCCCCACCTGAATCAGGCTGTCGGTATTGAGCAGGTCCACCGCAAAGCGGCGAATCGACATGCTCGGGCCGTCGATGGCCAGCGGCGGGATAATCGCATTGACCCGCGAACCGTCCTTGAGCCGGGCGTCCACCAAGGGCGATGACTCGTCGATACGCCGACCCAGGCTGGACACGATACGGTCGATGATGTTCAGCAAATGCTGATCATCGCGAAAGCGCACATCGGTGCGTTGCAGTTTGCCGAAGCGCTCGACATAGACCGAGGCATAACCGTTGACCAGAATATCGGACACGCTGTGATCGGCCAGCAACGGTTCCAGCGGCCCCAGGCCGAGCACCTCATCGGTGATCTGCTTGATAATCAGCTGGCGGCTGGTGGTACTCACCGGTGCCGAATGCTCGTCGAGCAGACGCTGGCAAATATCACGAATCTGCCGTCCGGCCTCGGCCTGTTCAAGGGAGTCCAGCAAGGACAGGTCCATGACCTTGAGCAATTGCTGGTAGATTTTTTCCCGCCACTCGGCTTCCACCGGAGTGACCTGGCTTCTGGTTTCGTAAAGAACGTCCGGTGTTGCACGCTCCCACGCCATTATTTCCTCTGCCGGGTCCAGCAGGTCGTCGCCCTGCTGAGCTGCTGACGATGCAGCGGGTTTACCGGGCTGTTTGCGCAAGCGGTTACGAAAGTCGCTGATCATGGGTCATCCCCCGAAAAAACGGTTGAAGGCGCGTTTGAGTAAGCCTTTGTTGCCGGCCACCTGTTGACCGACCAGGTCCTCGGTCATGTCGCGCAGGGCGGTAGTAATCGCGGCCCTCGGCGCATGCAGCCCCAACGGCACGCCAGTGTTCTGACTCTGGCTGACCAGGTTGAAGTCGTTGGGTAATTTCGACAGATTCGTGCAGCGCAGTGCCTCGCCGATATCTTTGAGGCTGATCGCTGCGGCCTTGTCATAGCGGTTGACCACGATCTGCAACTGATCGCCGCGCACGCCCAGGTCGTCGCGAAGAATCCGCACCAGGGAGCTGGCATCGCGCAGATGGCTGACACTCTGCTGCACCACCACGTACACCCGATCCACCTGTTCCAGCACGGAGCCGGTGAGGTGGTCGATTTGCCGTGGCAGGTCGATCACCACCCAGTCATAGCTGACGCGGGCCAGTTGCAGCAGCGTGTCGAGTTGCTCGGGTTGGGCATCCTGCGGTAGGCACAGCTCACCGGCCCGACCACCCAGTACATGCAAGGTGGGGCTGAAGTGGCTGCAGAAACCGCGTAGCGCGACGCTGTCCATGCCATCGATCTGATGCAATACCTCGAGATGACTGTGCGTCTGCGCCACATCCAGGTAATGCGTCACGCTGCCGAATTGCAGGTCCATGTCCAGCAGCAGGGTGCTGCCGCCCTTGACGCTGAGCTGTTGAGCCAGGTTGCAGGCCAGCAAGGTTCCGCCGGAGCCACCCTTGGCGCTCATCACGGCAATCAATTTGCCTTCTGTCCCGCTGCCGGTGCGAACCTCCATGACCAGGCGATTCAAGGCGGCGACCAGTTCGGTCTCGGCGATAGGCTCCGGCAGCACGTCACGGGCGCCGGCCTGCATCGCCAGACGCATGCCTTCCTGCTCGGTCAGCAGACCGCACACCAACATCGGCGGACGCTCATGGGCCGGACGCTGCAACAGCGCCGCCAGTTCTTCGCGCCACAGATGGCTGACGCGCAACAGCAACAGATCGGGCATACGGTCCAGACCGTAGAGCGGGTCGACATGTCCATTACTCACCAGACGAGTGCTCACCTCCAGGCAAGGCATGCGCTGGCAGACGCTCTGCAGATCGCGCAACGAGGTGGCATCACGGCTGCTGATCAGCAACCGGAGCCCGGTCTTGCCGGTCGAAGTGGAGAGCGGGGTATCCTTGGTATTCAGCATGGTGTGATCTCCCCGGAATCGGAATGACGCCCGAGGCTTTCGCGTGGCAAGGTTGCCTTGAATGCAGGCAAGGTAATAGGCACGCCGAGCCCGGGAATAAACAGATTGAAAACGAAGCCTTGCAGACTCAACTGGACATAACGGATGGCACGAAAACCAGTAGCGCTGACCAGGTCGCCGGGATTGGCCACCACAGCACCGTTAACATCCAGATAGGTCAGCGTCAGGTTGGTGGTGGCCAGACTCGTGATCAACTGGCTTGTACCGGCGTCGGTCGCGGCGTTGAAAATCGCCCGCCGCAACACCACCGGATCGCTGATGTTGCACACCGCTGCCAGGCGCGCACCACGCCGAGCGGCTTCATCCAGCGCACTGACCGTGAAGTACAGGCGGCCCATTTCCACCACACTGAACAACAGGATGAACACCAGCAGGCCGACGAAGGCGAACTCCACGACATAGGTGCCGTGCATGCGTTTTCTATTCATCACAGTGCCCTCATGACAGTAGTAGCAACCAGTGGAATGCTCAGTGCAATCTGGCTACCAAAAAATCCTGGAATCGCTCCACCACAATTGCCACTGCCAATCACCGGGCAGAAGTTGTAGGTGATGGTGACTCGCACATGGTCGGTGCCCACCGCGCTGACCGCGACGTTCGCGGTCGTCAACCCTGACACCACAGCGCTGCCGGCGGCGCTGGGCACGCCATAGACCGCGACGTTTTTCGTCTGGTCCAGCAGCGTACTACTCAGAGAGATAGTGCCGAGCGTCGAGTCCCAGGCCTGGCTGGCGACGAAACGGTCGGCATCACGGCTGGCCTGCAACAGGACGTTGTACTGGTAGAGCATGCGGCCGAATTCGCCGAGGCTCAGTAACAACAGGAGCAACAGCGGCAGGACGAGGGTGAATTCCACCAATGCCACGCCTTGCTGGGCCTGTGGTCGCTTGAATGAGTGAAGTCCCATGACGCCTCCTACGAGTCTGTGCTCGGAGTGCCAGTGCCGCTGCCAATATAGGTTTTGTAGAGCTGAATGATCTGCGGGCCGGAATCGGTGGACGGCGAAGGGCCTGCCACATTGTCGCCTTCGCACTCCTTCACAAACTGGCCGAAGATCTGCGACTCGGTGCCGCCGTTACTCATGGGCTGCACCACGAAATAGCAGCCAAAACCCAGGACCGGGACCGAGGTTGTACCACCCTGTTTACCGGTACAGTCGCCCACCACGATTTTCAGCATCCGACGCTCGTACACCCCACCGCTCTGACAGCCACTGCCGGACCCGGCCACACACGCGGCAGTGCTCGCACGCCAGTCGTTGTAGTCCAGTATCGCGTTGGCGCCCGCCGTGAGATTGCCGCCGCTCGATGTGACGGTTTGACCCTTGTACATCTTTTGTCCCGTTGCATCGTCGTATGTGATCGCGGGGGTGCTGGACGTGGTTACCAGGTCTGGCGGGTAGTCCGAGGCACTGACCGGGCCGTTGTAGATGCCGAAGCGCGTATTCAACCCTTGAGAGGTAGGGCCGACCTTGTTGCCAGGGGCGGTCTGGACGTTTTGCCCGACGTTGCGGCAAACCGTACCACCTCCGGCCAGGTCATCCCTGACTGTACTGCCGCCCGAGCCAAAGTCGAGCAACTGAAAGTTGCCTGGGCCAATGGGGGACGAATTGCCGGCAGCCGTCTTCAACACCTGCAAATCACCAAACTGGAAGCCCCAGAACACGCCCGCGGCCGGGTTGTATTTAGTCGGGTCACCACAGACCATCAATGGTGCAAGATCACAGGGGCTGGTAGGGCTGGGGCCGGCGGTGGCGATCGCCGCCACGGCCTTGTTCCCAAGACCCGCAGTGCCTAATGTCTGAACGAAGCTCCAGAAAAAACCTGTCAGGCGATAGCTCGGTACCGATACCCGAACGTATTTGGCATCTGCCGGCCCGGGATAGGAGAACGGGCCATAGACGCTGCTGGAAAGCTCCACCACCGCAAAGGTGCCTGCGCTGCCGGCGACCGCCGTTGCCAATTCGGTATTGCCCGTGGCATTGGCATTTTGCGTCAGCGTATTGAGCGCGGCAGTGCGTGTCGCGCTGGCCATGGTGGCAGCACCTGCCGCCTCAAGCAGGGTTTTGGCGCCACTCAGGGCGGCGGCATCCACAGCGTTTTGCAGGCGGGTCTTGTTCAACATCATGTGCCCGCCGTCCAGAGCCAACGCCGCTATCATGGAAATCGCCGCCAAGGCGATCACCATCAGTACGCTCACCGCTCCTCCCTGGCGCCTTGGCGTCGCAGTGAACGGCCGCTGAATACGAAGATTCATCATCAAGCCCTCGTTTGCCGATACAGAACCGGATCGGCTCCGCCAATACCTTGGTGCACAGGCACCCCTACTACCCTGTCAACGAACTTTCACTAAACTGGTCTGGACCCCGCGAATGATGGTGAGTGCCCCGCCACCCTCGCTACGGTGCACCACGCGTTTTTGCACCGGGGCAGCGGCCACAACCATGGGGGCCGAAGCAACAGGCGCGCTGGTCACGATTTTTTTCTCGGAGTTCAGCGGATTACGCAGTGCCAGTTGCAGCTTGCCTTCTGTCTGCGCCGTGACCAGGGTTTCAGCCTCGGCGGCCGTCATCTCCAGCGTCACTGCGCGCACCACCACCGGTTGGGTCTTGTCGGTACCCGCCGTCTGGTCCACCGCCAACACCCGCAAGTTCTCGAGGATGGTCCTGGACACAGCGCTGTTACTGCCGGCACTGGTGGTTTTGGTCGCCAGTACATCGACCCGGTTACCTGGCAGAAGGAATCCGCCCACACCCACCACGTCGTCCACGCGTACCGATATGGCACGTTTGTCTGTGGCAATCAGAGAGGCCAGGGTGCTGCCACCCAGGTGCTCGCTCAGGCGTGCGCCGCGCATGACGTCGCCACGCAAGATGTCGAACGTTGCGATCTTGCCCACCGCCTTGTCGCTGGAATCGAGAGCATCGTCCGGGATCGTGTCCATCGGCATGCGTACGGTCGTGACCTGCTGGGGCTCGACCATCTGCCCGAATGGAATCTCTACCGTGGCGACCACCACGCTTCGAAGGTGGTCGTCCGGGCTGGCATTGAGCCGCGCGCTCAGCCAGGAGTCGGCCATCCATGCAGCCCCAAGGCCCATGACCAGGGAAACGCCTATCAGGGAAACAGTACGAGAGCTCATGTCAGTATCTCCGTATCAAAGAAAGTCGAGCTGGACGAAGTAGTTGTGCCAGGCCCATTCCAACTCTTGTGGCGACAAGGCCCCGGAACCGCCCATATAACGCTGACGATCGAGGGCCATGTTCAGGAGATCTCGGGGATGGCAAGGCACCAGGGGCATGCCTTCACTTGCATAAAGCCTTTGCAGTACATAACGCAGCAGCAGGGGGTCAAAAGGAATACCCATACGCTCACATTCCTGACGCCAGATCTTTTCGTACTCCTCGGGCTTCAGGTAACCGAACTGCAGCTTGTAGCCAATCCGGCGCAAGAAGGCCTCATCGGCCAACTCCAGTGGATTGAGGTTGGTGGAGAACACCAGAATCAGATCGAACGGCAGCTCGCAATGCCGACCGCCGCCCAGGTTGAGAAAGTCGCGTTTCTCTTCCATCGGGACAATCCAGCGATTCAACAGCTCGGCGGGGGCCATGCGCTGGCGTCCCATGTCATCGATGATGAACAGACCATTACTGGCCTTGAGCTGCAAGGCGGCCTGGTACTGACGGGTGAAGGGGTCATAGCGCACGTCCAGCTGTTCCATGCTCAACTCACCGCCCGTAATGACGATCGGACGTTTGCAGCACAGCAGTCGACGGTCGATCCCTTCGTTGAGCATCAGATTGTTCTGTTGGCTGCTGTCATCCAGACGCTGATGAACCTGCGGGTCATAGATCTCGATCACCGATTCGTTGATCACGATGGCATGCGGCACCCAGATGGCCTCGGCGAACAGACGAATCAACCGACTGCTGACGAAGGTCTTCCCGGTACCCGCGGGGCCATAAATCATGATCGCGCGCCCGGAGTTCAGGGCCACACCCAGTTGATCGAGCATCCCCTCTGTGAGCACTACGCCGGTAAGGGCCTTGTGCATATCGCTCGAGCTGATGCGACCATGGTGAATGGTCTGGATTTTGATCAGGGAACGGTAGGTACTCACCGGGAACGGGGCTGCGCCGATATAGCCACTGCGTGACAGGGCATCACGGGCGGCACTGCGACCGCGTTCGGTCAGGCTATAACGCAGCATCTGCCCACCCGTCTGGCCCATCTGGCCAAGCACTTCGATCCGCCCATCCTTGCGCAGAAACGCCAGGACCTCTTCAAGTACAGCGCCAGTCAGCGCCAGGCGGTCCACCAGTCGCGGCATGTCGAGCACGCCGGCGTCGTACAAATGCTTGCATACCAACTCACCGAGGAAACTGTCGGTCAGACCCGTCTCGCGGATTGTGCAAGGCTGAGGAGCCAGTCGTTGCACCGCGTCCCGATCACTGGAGTAGGCATCGCTATCGACGATGACGTGCATGACTAACCTCCCAATCCACCGGCAACGAGTTGCCAGTAGACGCTGTTTAAAGTGCCGATCAAGATTGCAATCGAATAAGGAAAAGGCTTGCCGGCGACTTCATCCAAAGTCGGCGCAAGGTAGGCCTGCGCCCTGAGAATCAGCCAGTAACGGCCCAGGGTCTGCAACAATTGCCCGCGAACCAGCACGATCAGGAAACCGCACACGCCACCGGCTATCAGGCTGAACATGGCTGCCCACAAGGCGAAATGGAACGGAAGAAAACTGCCGACCATGGCCATCAACTTGACGTCGCCGGCAGCCATGCCTCCCAGGGCGTACATCGGCAGAAAGAACGCAAAACAGATCAGGATACCCAACAGGCTGTCACCCAACCCGCTGATACCACCTGAATAAGTCTGACCGGCCAATCCCAGGGCCAGGCCCAACAGGACCAGCGTATTGGGGATACGGTGGCGAAGCAGATCGCTCACCACCGCGACGCCCAGCAGTCCTAGCAGTAAAACAGTCGACACCAGCAATTCCATGGACATGGCGCGTCTCCCCTACCGGGATTATCGTTAGCAGGCAACGTTGCCGTTGACCGCCTGGCACAGCGCTCTGATCTTGGTATCTACAGCGCCGCCCAAAAGAATGAAGGCTGCAGCAACAGCTACCGTAATCAACCCACCGGCCACCGCGTATTCCACGATGGTCAGGCCATCTTCATCTTTGGCGAACTTGCTTATCGAAGTTCTGATTGTTTGCAGAGTCATTTTGTGTACCTCACTTCAGCGGTCATACGACTCGGAAAGTACAGTGGCGGGGACAGCGCGAAGTCCATCGAGTTATCCGGTCGCTCTATCAGCAAAACAGCAACAACCGGTTATTCCATGGACGTCGCCGCGTCCCGCCATCGTAAGTTTTGTTATCAGCACGCAACGTTGCCGTTGACCGCCTGGCACAGCGCTCTGATTTTGGTATTCACGGCACCGCCCAAAAGCACGAACGCAGCGGCAACCGCTACCGTAATCAGCCCACCGGCCACGGCGTATTCCACAATGGTCAGGCCGTCTTCGTCTTTGGCGAACTTCACTACCGAAGCCTTGATTGTCTGCAGATTCATTTTGCCCACCTCACTCGAATGTTGTTTTTTCCGGAAGGCAGTACGTTCTGCACTGCCTGATGCAACCCTAGTCAGGAGCAAGGCATGGGCGTTAGGAAGATTTTGCACATCACTAGGACTTTTTTGCGGGCGCTGCCAAGTGCAGTCATTGGCCTGTGCAGAAGTAGCAGGAGGGGTAAAACAAGGGATGGCTCATGAATACCGCTGACTTCGATTTTCAAGCGACGAGCGGCTGATACCGGGTGCGTCGACTACACGCCAACAGACAGTTGCCCAGGACTGACTTTCAGGCAACGCATAGAGCGGATAGAACTAAAGCTCATCTTTCTTATCAGGATTTAATCTGCAAAGTGATAGCACGTTAGCAATACTACTCAGCGAAGAGGGGCCCGTAGAACCGCAGAGTAGAGACATGACGTCCAACATGACCAAAAGGCCATCGCTGCTATGGTTCGATCTGACTCACGATCGTTCCACGAAGGAACTCATCGCGCAGTTCGAGGACACTTGCGACTGCAAACTGGCGAAAAACTCCGTGCTGCCCCATGGGGAACAGGCAGACATGATCTGCATCCATTTCGATCGCCCCGACACCCCCGGCTTGAGGTTGTTGCTGGAGATCAAACGCACCACCCCTACCATCCCGATCACCATGTTCACCGTGCAGCACTCAGAAGAACTGGCCGTCTGGGCCATGCGCTCCAGTGTCTGGGAATACATGGTGCTCCCGCTCAACACCACCGAGAGGAAGCGCTACCTGACAGCATTGAGGCAACTCTGTGAGCTGCGCCAAAATGCCGGGCAGGACAAGACATTGTTGATCGACCATTCGCCCACTCTGCCGGATAGCATCCGCCTGACCTCCGGGCACCAAAAACACCAGGCGCTGAGCCATATCATGCTGTACATCGACCAGCACTTTCGGGACAGCATCGATCAGAGGGATTTGGCCAAGCGCTGCGGCATGACGACATTCCGCTTCAGTCGCCTGTTCAAGGAAGCCAATGGCGTCGGCTTCACGGATTACATCCTGGACAAGCGCATGAGTTTCGCCAAACAACTGCTCGACAACAGCCAGATGCCGATTACCAGCATCGGCTATGAGGCCGGCTTCAAGGATCCTTCCTACTTCGCCCGCGCCTTCAAGCAGTTCGTCAACTGCACGCCCAGCGAATACCGTTTGGCCAGCCAACTTAGAGCGGTAGCGGCGCAACCGCCACTGGAAGATACAACCATTGAAGCACTTGAAAACCTGGTGCAGAGCCTTGGAAATTGAGGCAGGTTTTTTACGCGCATAAAAAAACGCCGCTCAATGAGCGGCGTTTTTTTTGAATTTGGAGCGGGAAACGAGACTCGAACTCGCGACCCCGACCTTGGCAAGGTCGTGCTCTACCAACTGAGCTATTCCCGCAAATGGCGTCCCCTAGGGGACTCGAACCCCTGTTACCGCCGTGAAAGGGCGGTGTCCTAGGCCACTAGACGAAGGGGACACGCTGCCCGGAACACATGGTGTGTGTTTCGGTGCCCAGACCCGCATCCGAAGACTTGGTTCTGGTTTCACTCAGCTTTGCCCGAAAGCAACGCTGTTTAAAATTGGAGCGGGAAACGAGACTCGAACTCGCGACCCCGACCTTGGCAAGGTCGTGCTCTACCAACTGAGCTATTCCCGCATTGGCGTCCCCTAGGGGACTCGAACCCCTGTTACCGCCGTGAAAGGGCGGTGTCCTAGGCCACTAGACGAAGGGGACACACGTACAACATTCACTCCCTACCGCGTTTCGCTGTGTGCTTTACGCTGTAAGTGGCGCGCATTCTATGGATGGATTGAGGGGTCGTCAACCCCCAGATATAAATTTATTTAAATCAATGACTTCGCCCTGCTTTTGGCAGCGATTCAGGCTTTTGTGTCGCCTGACCTTTGGCGCCTATATTCTGGCATCCACCAAGACGCTATAGTCCATGCCGAGATGATGGCAATGTGCACCTCGCACGCTATTTACTTATAGAAGCGGCATTGCGGCCGATATAAGAAGAGCTATAGCCGATTCACTCGTCGAGCGGCCCTATGCGCCCATATGCCAAGCCACTACACTCGACTCGCACGCGAACCCCATAAAGAGGTCTTACCGGTGACACCACTCATGATCACCCTGCTAGTCGTAGCCGGGATCGCACTATTGATCGCCATTGGCTACATGAACCATGTGGTGGAAAACAACAAGCTGGAAAAAGCCCGCACCAAGGTTGAACTCAACGACCGCCTGCGTCGCTGCGGCGAAATCACCGAGACCTTTCCCGGTCAGTTCATGACACCCGCGCTCAAGTTGCTATTGACCCGCCTGGAACTGAACGTCTGCCAGCGCCTGCTCAACCTGGAAAAAACCAGCGCCACGCTCAAGCCACGGATTACCGAGCTGAGTGCCTTGGTTGCCCGAGGCGAATCGATCCCGGTCAACAACCCGCCGGCACCGATCCAGACCGAAGCCAAGGCCAAAGACGTGCGCTTCCTGCTCGAAGCCCTGCATGGCCAGATCACCCGTGCCGCACAGGACGGCTACCTGCCGACCAACGAAGCCAAGCACTGGATCCGCGAGGTTCGTCATATCCTGGTCCTGCTGCACATCGAATTCTTCAACAACCTCGGCCAGCATGCCCTGCAACAAAACCAGCCAGGCCAGGCCCGCCTGGCCTTCGAACGCGGCGTGCAATACCTGCGCAAACAACCGGAGCCCCAGGTCTACAGCGAACAACTCGAGTACCTGGAAAAACTCCTGGCCCGCGCCAACGACCAGGTCATGGACAAGATCGCCCCGGTTGAAGGCGAAGTGAACCAACTGACTGAAGGGCTCAAAGACGTCGAGGCTGATGCTGACTGGAAGAAGAAAGTCATCTACGACTGATCATGCAAATGCTGAAAAGCCACCGGGTCAGGTGGCTTTTTTTTGCGTTGGAATTGATGGCGCCAGAATCAATAGATCATCCAGGCGCGGCTTGGGTCTTCGGCGGCTGCTACAACCTGAAATGCCCCACCATCCCCCTCAACTCACCCCCTAACTGCGCCAGCTCAATACTCGACGCGGCATTGCCCTGCATCGCCAATGAAGACTGATCCGCACTGGCGCGAATGCTCGTGACACTGCGATTGATCTCCTCGGCCACCGAGCTCTGCTCCTCCGCAGCCGCCGCAATCTGCTGGTTCATCTGCTGAATCAGCGACACCGCCGCCGCAATACTCCCCAACGCACTTTCGGTCTGCAACGCATCGCTTACCGCCAGCTTCACCAACTCGCCACTGCTCTGAATCTGCTGCACCGACGACTGCGCCGCCGAGCGTAAGGCACTGACCAGACGCTCGATTTCCTCAGTCGATTGCTGGGTTCGCTTGGCCAGCGCCCGAACCTCATCGGCCACCACCGCAAAGCCCCTGCCCTGCTCGCCGGCCCGCGCCGCCTCGATGGCCGCATTGAGCGCCAACAGGTTGGTTTGCTCGGCAACGCTTTTGATCACGCTGAGCACCGTACCGATGTTCTGGATTTCTGCACTGAGACTTTCGATGCTGGAGCTGGCCGAGGTGGCCGAGTCTGCCAGTTGCTCGATCCGCGCCATGCTCTGGCGCACCACCTGCTGACCGCTTACGACCTTGCCATCGGCCGTCTGCGCCGCCAGGGCGGCCTCCTCCGCATTACGCGCGACGTCGTGCACCGTGGCGGTCATCTGGTTCATCGCGGTGGCGACCTGCTCGGTTTCTTCCTTCTGGCTGCTGACTTCAAGGTTGGTCTGCTCGGTCACCGCCGACAGCGATTGAGCAGAGTTTGCCAGTTGTTCGATACCGGCCTGCAAACCGCTGACGATGCTGCTGAGCCCGGCACCCATTTGCTGCATGGCCTGCATCAGCTGGCCGATCTCGTCACGACGGGTCACCTCGATTGATGCGCTCAAATCGCCCGCGGCGATCTGCTGGGCGACACGGATGACGCTGCGCAGCGGTGCGACAATCAACCGGGTAATCACCCACGCGGCAATCAGCCCGACCAGCAAGGCCAGTGCCGAGGAGCCGATGATCAACAGCGAGTTCTTTTTCAGCTCTGCCTGCATCGACCGGTCTTCGGCAGCGTAAGCCTGGTCCACCCGCTCCACCACTTGAGCGGCGCGCTGGTGGAGTTGCTCCGATACAGTCTTTTCCTGCGCCAACAGGCCGGTGTACTCGGCAAGTTTTTCAGTGAAACTGGCAATGTGACCCGACACTTCATTGAGGACTGTCTGGTAGCCCTCATCCTTGACCGTGGTTTTCAACTGCTCAGCCTGGGTCAACGCCTGGTCGGCCTGCTCGATCTTGCCCTGCCCGGCGCTGTCGTCGCCCTTGCGGCTCTGGTCCAGGCGCACACGTGCTTCGTTCATGGCCTGCAACATCAGCCGCGAGACCTGGCTGACCTGATTCGCCTGCTCGATGAATTGCGCGCCGTCCTTGCCCTCGGACTCCTTCAAGGCATAGGCGCCATCGTCGGCAAGCCCGGCCTGCAGTACATCCAGATTATTGGCCACGCTGGACACCGACCAACTGGCCATTTCCAGCGCTAGGTCCTTGGCCTGGCTCAGCGAGACGAACTCGTCAAAAGCCTTGCGATAGGCCCCCAGAGACTGTTCGACGTCATTCATGACCGGCACGTTGGCCGCGGAATGCGCCTTGAGCTCGGTCGCCAGCGCGATCAGCGCGTCCACCCCCGCGTGCAAGGCGTCCACGATTTTCGGGTCGCCGCGCAAGGCGTAGTCCTGCTCAAGCAAACGCACCTTGAGCAAACCGCTGTTGAGCGACGACATTTGCTTGAGCCCGTCGAAGCGATGACTGATGGTTTGCAGGGACCATACGCCAATGGCCGCCACCAGGGCTGTCAACAGCAGCACCAGTACAAACCCGACACCCAGTTTTTTCGCCATACCGAGGTTGGCAAAACGTCCTTGCACGGCCGAAATCATTGCGCTTAGTCCCCTGCCATTGTCTGTGAATGCAGATTCGCAACGGGCTTGTGCCAACACAAGTCTCGGGCGTCGGAATAATGGCAAAAAGCTACGCCAGCGTCGCTTTCAGAACGTTTGAGGTCGATCTCGAGCGGTAGCCTGAAAAAATGCCCGAGCGCGAGGATCACAGGCATAGGCGACGTTGATGCGCTGCCAGTCATGGGCCTGGCCGGTGGGGCTGAATGCCGTTGCACAAGACAGCAGGATACCGAAGCGTCGCGCCTGAATCCGCACCTGACCGGCGTCGGATTTGCGCGATCGTGCCCAGATGAACAAGCCGCCTACGGGTTTGCCGAAAACTTCCCATTCCGCGTCTTCGAGCACCTGCAAGGCCGCGTCCCTGTCGGTGCTTAAACGCTGGCGCTGACGCTGCACCAATTTGCGATAGGCGCCACTGGCCAATAGACAAGCCAGCACCGACTCGCAAAACCGTGAAGCGCCCATGCTGCTGATCATCTTGACCTTGGCCAGTCGCGAAATGACGTCGGCACCCGCCACGACAAAGCCGACCCGCAACGAACTGCTGAGGGTTTTGGAGTAGCTGCCGACGTAGATCACGTTGTCATCGATACCCAGTGCCGCAAGACGCGTACCGGGACCGCGGTGCAAATCCGCATAGACGTCGTCTTCGATCACCAGTACGCCATGCTTTCTGGCCAGCTGCAGAACCTGCCGAGCCACGCCCAAGGTCAAACTGCTGCCGGTGGGGTTGTGATAAAAACTGTTGATGAACAAGCCACGGGGCTTGTACTTCAGCAACAGTGACTGAAGTGCTTCGGTGTCGGGTCCGTGAGGCGTTCGTGGGACTTCGATCATGCTGACCCCATGCAGCCTGAGCAGATCGAACAGCATCGAATAACCGGGGTTCTCCACCACCACGCAATCGCCCGGTTTGAACAACGTGCGCACGATCAGGTCGAGCCCATGACTGGCACCTGCCGTGGTGAGGATTCGACTTTCATCCACCGCGATATCCAGCTGTTTCAGCCGCTTGAGGATCTGTTGGCGCAGGGCAAGCAGGCCCAGCGGTGTGCTGTAGTTGAACAAACCGGCCATGTCGGTGCGACTGACTTGGCGTATTGCATAGCTCAGGTCGTCGGTCTCGCGCCAGCTTTCGGGTAATCCGCCGCAACCCAGCTTCAGATCGCACGCGACACCACTCTGCTGCTCCTCAACCCCCTCGAACCAGGAAAAATCCGGTTGCCCATGAGCGGCCGGCGCCGTTGCCGCGACAAAGAAACCCGCCCCACTGCGCGTCGCCAACACCCCTTGAGCCACTAATCGTTCACAGGCCTCGACAACATTGGATTGGCTGAGCAGATTGATCCGCGCGATTTGCCGCACGGAAGGCAAACGCGTCCCCGGCGACACCTCGCCACGATGGAGCCAGTCGGCCATCGCGTCGACGATTTGCTGCACGACCGGCACCAATGCCTGTCGATCGATTCTCAACTCCATGAGCAAGCAAACTCCTGTCTGTTTTGCGGAAAACAGTTAATCACAGGAGCGCTCGACAAGATGTGCGACAAAACCGCCAAAACCGTCGGTTCTAATCATTTGAAACACAATGCCCGATGTTTTCACGGAACCGATGGCAGTGTGCGTAATGCTGAGAAACCTGTGGCGAGCGAGCTTGCTCCGGGCGGCGTTCCGACGCTGGGCTGCGCAGCGGCCCCAATAATCTGGCAACCATTGCCAATTTTTGTGAGTGCTGCGCACTCAAGCGGGAGCAAGCTCCCTCGCCACAAAAGCAGGTATATCGAAACGCCTGATTAAAACGCCGTAACACCACCATCCACCGCCAGCGAATGACCGGTGGTGAACGCCGCGCCATCGCTACACAGGTACAGCACCGCGCTGGCAATCTCCTCGACCTTGCCGATACGTCCGACCGGGTGCATGGCATTGGCGAATTCGCCCTTTTTCGGGTCCGCTTCATAGGCACGACGGAACATATCCGTGTCGATCACCGCCGGGCACACCGCATTCACGCGAATCTTTTTCTTGGCGTATTCGATGGCCGCTGACTTGGTCAGGCCGATCACCGCGTGTTTCGAGGCGGCGTAGATGCTCATCTTCGGCGCAGCCCCCAGGCCGGCGACCGAAGCGGTATTGACGATCGCGCCGCCGCCCTGGGCCAGCAGCAATGGCAACTGGTACTTCATGCACAGCCAGACACCTTTGACGTTAACGCCCATGATCGCATCGAACTCATCGACCGTGCCCTCGGCCAGTTTGCCTTTCTCGATTTCGATGCCGGCATTGTTGAAGGCATAGTCGAGACGGCCGTAGGCATTCACCACCTCGTCCATCAGATTTTTTACATCGTTTTCCACAGTGACATTGCAGCGCACGAAAGCCGCGTCACCGCCGGCGGCGCGAATCAGCGCCACAGTGCCGTCACCACCGGCCGCGTCCAGATCAGCGACCACCACTTTCAAACCCTCGGCGGCGAACGCCAAAGCGGTCGCGCGGCCAATACCATTGGCCGCGCCCGTCACCACGGCGACCTGGCCGGAAAACGTCATGCTCATTGTTATGTCCTCGAAGAAAAGAATGCGGGGGATCGGCTGTTTTCAGTTAGCCACAGCGCCCTGTGGCACGGCAGCACTATCAGAAGGCCGGTTGGGCACCCATGAGTGGCAGTGATGGAACTGCCGCCCTGATCATCACTGCACTGGATCGATGTGCATTCGCCGCGTCAGCCAACCTTGCAGCATCGCTCATGAAGGTCTATCAACAAGGCTTCATTCATCTTGAGTGCCTGTCATGACTACCCAGACCAATCGCCAGTTCCTGCTCGCCAAACGCCCCGTGGGAGCGGCCACCCGTGAGACGTTCACCTATCAAGAAGTTCCGGTCGGTACGCCTGCGGCAGGTCAGATCCTGGTCAAAAACGAATACCTGTCCCTGGACCCGGCCATGCGTGGCTGGATGAACGAAGGCAAGTCCTACATCCCACCCGTCGGCATTGGCGAAGTCATGCGCGCATTGGGCGTGGGCAAAGTCATCGCCTCGAACAATCCGGGCTTTGCCGTGGGGGACCACGTCAACGGTGCCTTGGGTGTGCAGGATTACTTTCTCGGCGAGCCGCGAGGTTTCTACAAAGTCGATCCGAAACTGGCGCCGCTGCCGCGTTATTTATCCGCGCTGGGCATGACCGGAATGACCGCCTACTTCGCCCTGCTCGATGTCGGCGCGCCGAAAGCCGGCGACACCGTAGTGTTATCGGGCGCGGCCGGTGCGGTGGGCAGCATTGCCGGGCAAATCGCCAAGATCAAAGGTTGCCGGGTGGTCGGCATTGCCGGCGGCGCAGACAAGTGCAAGTTCCTGATCGATGAACTGGGTTTTGACGGTGCCATCGATTACAAAAACGAAGACGTACACGCCGGCCTCAAACGTGAGTGTCCGAAAGGCGTCGACGTGTATTTCGATAACGTCGGCGGCGATATTCTCGATGCCGTGCTGAGCCGCCTGAACATGAAGGCACGGGTGGTGATTTGCGGTGCCATCAGCCAGTACAACAACAAGGAAGCGGTCAAAGGCCCGGCCAATTACCTGGCGTTGCTGGTCAACCGCGCGCGGATGGAAGGCTTCGTGGTGATGGATTACGCCGCGCAGTTCGCCGCTGCCGGGCAGGAAATGGCCGGCTGGATGGCCAAGGGGCAGCTCAAGAGCAAGGAAGACATCGTCGAAGGACTGGAAACATTCCCGGAGACGCTGATGAAGTTGTTCAGCGGCGAGAATTTCGGGAAGTTGGTGTTGAAGGTTTAACCCATTACCTGACGACGAAAAAACCTTGTGGGGGCGGGCTTGCCCGCTCCCACAGGTTTCGCGGCGTTTAAGCGATTTCTGCGACGACCGCTGCCAACGCCTTGGCCGGATCCGCTGCCTGGCTGATCGGACGGCCGATCACCAGGTAATCGGAACCTGCATCCAGCGCCTGACGCGGGGTCAGAATGCGGCGCTGATCGTCCTGGGCACTGCCCGCCGGACGAATCCCAGGGGTCACCAGTTGCAACGACGGATGAGCGGCTTTCAAGGCCTGGGCTTCCTGGGCCGAGCAGACCAGACCGTCCATCCCGGCTTTTTCCGCCAGCGCGGCCAGGCGCAGCACCTGCACCTGCGGCTCGATATCCAGGCCGATACCCGCCAGATCCTCACGTTCCATGCTGGTCAGCACAGTCACGCCGATCAACAGCGGTTTCGGGCCACTGCGCTGATCGAGCACTTCACGGCAGGCGGCCATCATGCGCAGGCCGCCGGAGCAGTGCACATTGACCATCCACACGCCCATTTCTGCAGCCGCCTTGACGGCCATGGCGGTGGTGTTCGGAATGTCGTGGAACTTGAGGTCCAGGAACACTTCAAAGCCCTTGTCGCGCAAGGTGCCGACGATTTCCGAAGCGCAACTGGTAAACAGTTCTTTACCGACTTTGACCCGGCACAGCTTCGGGTCCAGTTGATCGGCCAGCTTCAGTGCGGCGTCACGGGTGGGGAAATCCAGGGCGACGATGATAGGCGTCTGGCAGGCGGACATGAGTGGGCTCTCAGGCAAGTCGAAATCGGCGCGCATTGTAGCGGAACCAGCGCCGCTGCGGGACCCGATGATCGGTAATTCGTCGTCGCGGCTCAAGCAAGACTAGCTGCTGCGGCAATTGTGTCTAACCCGATACACACACGACACGCCCACAACACCCTTCAACGCTACCCTCGTCAGCCGCAACAAATCCTACAGCACTTCCCGCCTCACGGCCGGACGCCTATGCTGAAGCCACAACCTCGCAGCCTATCTTTGTGGTTGGCAGCCTACCTGGCAGATGAACGCACGCATGCACAACTCCCCAGCACCTCTGAACGACGATCAAAAAGCGCCGGCCGATGACAAACGCTGGAGCATTCGCGCCCTGATTGTCGACGATGACGTCCCGATCCGCGAATTGATGATCGACTACCTGGCCCGTTTCAATATCCACGCCAGCGGCGTCTCCGACGGCGCCGCCATGCGTCAGGCGCTGCAAGCCGAACATTTCGATGTAGTGGTGCTCGATCTGATGCTGCCGGGCGAAGACGGTTTGTCGCTGTGCCGCTGGCTACGCGCCGAATCGGACATCCCGATCCTGATGCTCACCGCCCGCTGCGAACCCACCGACCGGATCATCGGCCTGGAACTGGGCGCCGACGACTACATGGCCAAGCCGTTCGAGCCGCGAGAACTGGTCGCGCGGATTCAGACCATTCTGCGTCGGGTGCGCGACGACCGTACTGAACAGCGTGCGAATATTCGCTTCGACAACTGGCGATTGAACAGCGTATTGCGCCAGTTGATCGCCGCCGATGGCCTGGTGGTGCCGCTGTCCAACGCCGAATTCCGCTTGCTTTGGGTGTTCATCGAGCGTCCGCGCCGGGTACTCAGCCGCGAACAACTGCTGGACGCCGCGCGCGGTCGTTCAATCGAAGCGTTTGATCGCAGCATCGATCTGCTGGTGTCGCGCCTGCGCCAGAAACTCGGCGACGACCCGAAAGCCCCGCAGTTGATCAAGACCGTTCGCGGTGAGGGTTATCTGTTCGACGCACGAGACATCGGCTGATGCGTGCGCGCTTCGATACGCTGTTTGGCCGCCTGTTTGGCATGCTGCTGGTGGCGATCGTACTGGCGCATTTGTTAGCGTTCTTCTGGTTCAAATATTACGGGCCGCCCCCACCTCCCCCGCCGCTACCGGAGTTTTCCGAGCGCTTCGACGGCCCTCCCCCTCCGATGGACCCGCGTTTCGGTAATCGACCACCGCGGCCGTGGTTCGGCGGGCCTCTGGTGCCGCTGACCTTTCAGTTCGTCTCGCTGATCATCGCCGCCTGGTACGGCGCCAAGCTATTAACGCGCCCGATTCAGCGCCTGAGCGACGCCGCCGAACGCCTGAGTGAAAATCTCGACAGTCCGCCTCTGGATGAGTCCGGCCCACGGGAAGCGCGGCAAGCGGCGCACACTTTCAACCTGATGCAGAAACGCATTCTTGAACAAATACAGCAACGCTCGCGCATGCTCGGCGCGGTGTCCCATGACCTGCGCACACCGCTGTCGCGGCTCAAGCTGCGCCTGGAACAAATCCACGACGAGAAGCTGCAAGGCCAGATGCGTCAGGACCTGGACGACATGATCGGCATGCTCGATTCCACCCTCACCTACCTGCACGAACAGCGCACCAGCGAGGCACCACAGTGGATGGACGTGCAGGCGCTCGTGGAGTCTCTGAGCGAAAACGCCCAGGACCAGGGCGCCGACGTTGAGAGCAGCGGCCATTGCACGCCATTGGAAGTACAGCCGATGGCCTTGCGCTCATGCATCAACAACCTGCTGGACAACGCCTTGCGTTATGCCGGAGACGCGCTGATCACGCTTGAGGACAGCCGCGAGGAACTGGTGATCCGGGTCATCGACCATGGCCCGGGGATTGCGGCGGATAAACGGGAAGCGGTGTTTGAACCGTTCTTTCGCCTGGAAGGGTCGCGTAATCGCAACTCCGGCGGCGTCGGCCTGGGCATGACCATCGCCCGGGAAGCAGCGGCGCGTTTGGGCGGACAGTTGAGCCTGGAAGAAACCCCCGGCGGTGGTTTAACCGCTGTCATCCGTTTGCCTCGTCTCTAAGCCACACACAATTCCCCTGTGGGAGCGGGCTTGCCCGCGATAGCGGTCTGACAGACAACATCGATGTTGAATGTGCTGGCCTCATCGCGGGCAAGCCCGCTCCCACCGGATCTGCGCCTGGCCTGGATGTGTGTACCACTCGATACAAATCCCACAAACCCACGACAACTTGCCCCTTGAGGCTGCATAAACCGGTGCACCCACCGGTTTCCCATTCCAAGGAGTGAGCACAATGATCGGTAGTGTCAGCAGCTACACGAGCTATACAAGTACCAGCAGTACCGCCACCAACAGCGCTCGCAGCCAGCAATTCCAGAAAGAACTGCTCGCCAAACTCGACAGCAACAGCGACGGTGCGGTGAATCAGGATGAGCTCAAGAGCGCCCTGTCGCAGAAAAACGACGATGGTCTGCTGGTCAGCCTGAGCAAGAACTTCAGCGATCTGGACAGCGACAAAAGCGGCAGCCTGAGCAGCGAAGAGATGGCCGCGATGGCCCCACCTACGCCACCGACGCACGATCAGGCACCGAACACCGAGCTGGCCGATGCGCTGATCAGCGCTCTGGACAAAGACGGCGACGGCGCCATCAACAGCGATGAGCTGAGCAATGGCCTGACCAGCGCCGGCAGCACGGCCGACAGCTCGAAAATCTTCTCGGCCCTGGACAAGAATGAAGACGGCACCGTCAGCCAGGACGAACTCGCCGCCAGCCTGACCCCGCCGCCACCGCCACCTCAGCAGATGTCCAGCGAAGAGCTGTTCAGCCAACTCGATACCGACAGCGATGGCAGTGTCACGGCCACGGAACTGAGCAGCGCGTTGCAGGCGAGCGACAGCACTTCATCGACTTCCACCGACACCAGCGCCGCGTTGCTCAAAGTGCTCGATAGCGACAGCAGCGGTGGCGTCAGCAGCGATGAACTGAAAGCCGCTCTGCAAGCCGGCCGCGAGCAGAACTCCGACAGCTCCACCCATCAGTTCAACGTGACCGAAGCCCTGAACAAAATGATCGCCAACCTGAGCAAGCAGTATTCGCTCGATAACGTGGCGACCGTGGGCAAACACCTCAACGTGACCACTTAAGTCAAAAGCTTCGCGGGCAAGCCTCGCGCCTACAGGGATAACACCGAAACCTGTAGGGGCGAGGCTTGCCCGCGATAAGAGGCCCTAAGCCCCAACAAAAAACTCAGGACTGGCGATCCTCAACCCGAGCCTGACTCTTGCTCCAATCGGTCAACAAGCTGTAAGCCACGGCCAACAACGTCGGGCCGATGAACAGTCCGATAAACCCGAACGCAATCAACCCGCCAAACACCCCGAGCAGCACAATCACCAACGGCAAATTCCCGCCTCGGCTGATCAGGTACGGCTTAAGCACGTTGTCGACCCCGCTGATAATGAACGTGCCCCAGATCCCGAGGAACACCGCCATTCCGTACTCACCCTTCCAGGCCAGCCACGCCGTGGCCGGAATCCACACCAACGGCGGCCCCATCGGAATCAGGCTCAGCAAAAACGTCACGATCCCCAGTACCAGCGCCCCAGGCACGCCGGCAATCAGGAAACCAATCAACGCCAGCACCGCCTGTGCCGCCGCTGTGCCGATCACCCCGTTGACCACCCGTTGCACGGTGCCCGCCACCAGTTCGATGTAGTACGCGGCGCGGTCGCCAATCAGCCGCTCCAGCAACCCATGGACAAACACCGCCAAACGCGGCCCGTCCCGGTAGAAAAAGAACACAAACACGATACTCAGCGTCAACTCGAGAATCCCGCCGCCAATCTGCGCACTGCGTGCCAGCAACCAGTTACCGACCTGCCCCAGATAAGGCTTGATCGCCAGCATCATCGCCGCACCCTGCTGATCGATGCTGTTCCAGATCCCCACCAACCGCTCGCCGACCAAAGGAATCCCGCCCAGCCAAGCCGGCGCTTCGGGCAGACCATCGACCTGCACATCCTTGATGAACGCCGTGGCATCGCGCACGTGATCCGCCAGGTTGAACCCCAGCCACACCAGCGGCGCCGCCACCAGCAGCATCCAGCCGAGTGTCAGCAACAGTGCCGCCAGGGATTCACGGCCATGGAGCCAGCGGGTCAGCAGACGCATCAGCGGCCAACTGGCAAACGCCAGCACCGCACCCCAGAACAGCGCTGACCAGAACGGCGCCATCACCCAGAAGCTCGCGCCAAACAGCGCCAGGAGCAGGATCTGCACCAACAGCCGATCGTTATTGACCATGTAAGATCCCGAAAAAGTCAGTCCGCAAAGAGTAGGCGAACGCGCAGAACGCGTTCGCCGAATGAAGCTTATTGCAACAGTTCGAAGTGCAGGCCAGAGCCTTCGACGCTGCCGGTTTCCATCCGCGCCGTGCGCACGCCCTGGCCGATCAGCGCCTGGCGCCAGGCTTCGGCACTGGGCCCGGAAACGCTGACCCGTAGCGTGGTGTCCAGGTTCAGGCCGCGGGAAATCAAACGCAGCCAAGTATCGTCAGGGTCGCCATCGAGTTTGGGGAAGTCGAGTTTCCCGGTGCTTTTGAGCTGGCGCAGCAACGTCGCGGACGTCGGCAGTAAATCACCCAGCGGTGCCGAGGCATCGAACTGTTCGACGTGCAGATAAGCCCTGCGATTACCGCGAGTGATGCTGTAGAGCGCCACCAGCGTGTTGTCTTGAGGGGCCGCCAGACGCAGCAGCAAATAAGCCTGCTGATTATCGGCGCCATATAGCTTGGCATTGCCGAAGACTTCATTGGCCCACAGGCTGCTTTCCCCACAATCCCGGGCCTGACACCAGAACAACAGCTCGGCGCCCTGTTTCTGCAAGGCTTCACGAGCGGCGGTGAAAGCATCGGTGGAGGAATGCTCCGCTGGTAACTCGTAGGTAACCGAGGTGGTTTGACCACGAGCGCTGAGCTGGCCGTCGAAGCGCAACTGGCCGCTGATCTTGCGGATCGACCCCAACGGGTAAATCCGCTCAAGCGCCACCGGCGGGCGATAGTCGACGATCTGCGCATCGGTCATGCGCGGCACGATCGGCAGGTCTTGGCTGCCCGGGATGTCAGCCGCCAATAACCAGGGACTGAAACTGCACAGCGCCAGCAGAGTGAGTGAACGCATGGACAGGCTCATCGGATCAACATGGCCTGGGCACCCTTGATGACACTGGCGTCATCGATGCGCTCAGGCACCAGCAAACCGCGTTGCACCGCAGGGCGCGCCTCAAGGGTGGCTATCCAGCGCTGCAAGGCCGGCAAGCCGTCCACCGAGACACCGGACCAATCGTGGCCGCGGACCCACGGAAAGGTCGCAATGTCGGCAATGCTGTACTCGCCCGCCAAAAACTCCACGGCTTGCAGGCGCGTGTCGAGCACTTCATACAAGCGTCGGGTTTCATGTTGATAGCGATCGATGGCGCCCTGGAGCTTTTCCGGGAAGTAGCGAAAAAACACATTGGCCTGGCCTTGCATCGGGCCGATGCCGCCCATCTGGAACATCAGCCACTGCAACACTACCGAGCGTCCTTTCGGATCCTGGGGCAGCAGTTTGCCGGTCATCTCGGCGAGATAAATCAGGATCGCGCCGGATTCGAACACGGCGAAATCGCCATTGGCGCGGTCGACAATCGCCGGAATCCGGCCATTGGGGTTGATATTGAGGAAGTCCTTGGACTTCTGTTCCTTTTTGTCGAAACTCAAGGCATGCACCGTGTAGGGCAGGCCGAGTTCCTCGAGCACGATAGAGACCTTGTGGCCATTCGGGGTCGCAGCGGTGTACAGATCTATCATGGTTGTCTCCCATTTCAACCCGCCCAGCCTCGACAGTTGCCCGACGCAAGTCAAGGAACGGCGAAGAACCGATTGAAACAGTCTGCGACAAGACCGGCACCGGGTTCGTCATTGAGGTGCAAGTGATGGCCGCCAGGCAACTGTTCATGGCTAAAGGGTAGACGTTCCAGCAACTCGGGATGTTTGGCGAGCATGCCGTCAGCCGCGACCACCAGGTGCGCAGGACAACTGACGCGTTGGACGAAAGCCATCGCCTGCTCAGTGGTCAGACGCAGCGGCGACGGCAGCGTCAGGCGGTTGTCGGTGCGCCAGGTATAACCACCCGGCACCGGCATCAAGCCGCGCTGGGCCAACAGTTCGGCGGCTTCGCGACTGACCGCCACCAAGCCTTTCATGCGTGCTTCGATGGCCCGGTCGAGGCTGTTGTAGACCGGTTTGCGTTTTTCCCGCAGATCCAGCTGCGCTTGCAGGGCCATGCCCATGCGCTCAGCGGCGTTTTCGCCTTTGTCTGTAGGAGGAATGATGCCGTCGATCAACGCCAGGTGAGTCACCCGCTCCGGCAATGACCCGGCCAGCACCAGCGAGACGATCGCCCCCAGCGAATGCCCCAGCAGTGCAAAACGTTTCCATCCCAACTGCTCGGCCACTTGCAGCACATCGTGGGCGTAGTCCCACAGCGCGTAACCGGCGCCGTTCGGCCGATGGCCCGAGTGACCGTGCCCGGCCAGGTCCAGCGCGATGATGCGCAAACCTTTGAGCTTCGGCGCCAGTCGGGCAAAGCTGTTGGCGTTGTCCAGCCAGCCGTGCAAGGCAATCACCGGCAAGCCGTCCTCGGGACCGAACAGGTGCGCCGCCAACTCGATATGCGGCAGGCTCAGGCGAACTTCTTCGACGACGCTATTCATGCGCAATCCTGTTGGCGGCGACCGTCCCAGCGACTGAACAGATTCTTCAGCAGCGTGGCCGTGTCTTGTGGACGTTCGAGCGGAAACATGTGGCCGCCGGGCAGGGTCAAGGACTCGCCCAGCGGCATGCGCCCGACGGATCGGGCGTGATGACGCATCACCACGCGGCTCTTGTGCCCACGAACCACCGCCAGCGGTACTTTCAACTGCCGCGCGCGACCGGGGCTGGTGTGCGGTACGCCACGGTAGATGCTGATTTCCGTGGCCGGGTCGAAACGCAGGCGCAGCTTGTCGCCGACTTTTTGCAAACCATGTTGAAGGTAGGCTTCGAAGCATTCCGGGTCGAAACCGCGAAACAGGGTTTTACCGGCGAAATACAGGCGGGCCGCCTCCAGATCGGCGAACTCTTCCCGTCGCCCCAACGTGCGACCGGCCGGGGTCAGACGATCGATGAAACCAAAGCGCTTGGCGGCACGGATCACCCATTGATCGGTGCGGGTCAGCACCGGTGAATCGAGCATGACCACGCCGCGATACAGCTCAGGGCAACGCAACGCGGCGTGCAGGTGCAGCACGCCGCCAAAAGAGTGGCCAACGCCCCAGACCGGTTCTGGCTGCTGCTTGAGGTGATGAATCAGCTCATCCACCAGATTGTTCCAGTTGTCATCCGCCGGGAAGCGCGGGTCATGGGCGTGCTGCTCCAGATGCGCCACCTGGTACTCGGGCGCCAGCGCCGCGAACAACTTGCTATAGGTCCCCGAAGGAAAACCATTGGCGTGGGCGAAAAATATCTGTTGCGGCATACCGGCAAATCCATAAGCGAGTCGAGGGGTTGATTGTCCGTAAGACCGTGTCCAGCAGCAATGACCGTAACTGACAGGAATGATGACAGTCGGGTCAGGGCTATAGGGATGCAGAAGAATAGACCGCCCCTCTGTAGCCGCTGGCGAAACTCATCGCGCCGGCGGATTCTCCCCCAACGGCACCACCGCCATGGTCAGGCGCGACACACAACTGGCCTTACCCTCATCGCTGCTCAAGCGAATATCCCAGACATGAGTGGTGCGCCCGATGTGAATCGCCTTGGCCACCGCCGTCACCCGCCCACTGCGCAGACCGCGCAAATGGTTGGCGTTGATTTCCAGGCCCACGCAATAAAATTTGCTGGCGTCGATGCACAGGTAACTGGCCATCGAGCCGACGGTTTCGGCCAGCACCACCGAGGCGCCGCCGTGTAGCAAGCCATAAGGCTGGTGCGTGCGGTGGTCGACGACCATGCTCGCGGTCAGGGACTCGTCATCGAAAGCTTCGAAGCGAATATCCAGCATTTCGCCGATGGTGTTTTTCTGGATAGCGTTCAACTGCTCGACGTTGGGAGTGGTGCGCCACAGGCTCATCGTTGCGTTCCTTTGTTGGAGTTGTTCGTGACTCAATCCTGCCACAGCACCGCCTCGCTGCGCGCGCTCCATTCTTCGAAGCGCGCACCGTAAGCCGCTTCGATCATGTTGCGCTTGATCTTCAGGGTCGGTGTCAGGAAGCCGTTTTCCACCGCCCAACTGTCCTTGACCACCACCAGCTGGCGCAAGCGTTCATGCCTGTCGAGAACGCCGTTGACCTCCTCCAGCAGTTTTTCCAGTCTTGAATGCAAACCCGCCCTCGCCGTCCCGCTGGCATTCTGCTGACCAACCACCGACAACACGCACAAACCCAGTGGCGCACTCAAGCCATCGCCCACCACACACACTTGTTCGATCCGCGAATGCACCGCCAGACGATTCTCGATCGGCGCGGGAGCGACGTATTTACCTTTGCTGGTCTTGAAGATTTCCTTCAGGCGCCCAGTCAGGCGCAGGTTGCCCTAGGCGTCTTCCTCGCCCTTGTCACCGGTGCGCAGGAAGCCGTCTTCGGTAAGGGTTTCGGCTTTTTTTGGTCTGGGGCAAGCGCAGCCAACCAAGCAAGTGCTTGGTTGACTATTTCATCCAAAAACTCAAGAACACCGCCGCCGACCTCGCTCCTGCAAAAGCAGAAGCAAAGGCAGGTTACGGGGTTTTGATACCGTTGAGCTTCATCGCCCCGACCAGCAGTTCGTCGCCCTCAAGCTCCGCCAGCCCGGCGGTGCCGACTCTTTCCGGTTCTTGCACGTGACCATGCTGCAAATAGCCCAGCAGGTTACCGACCAGCGGGTTGTGGCTGACCAGCAGCGCGTGATCCACGGACACCAACTGCTCCGCCACCGCTTGCGGATTATTGTCGGGCGTCAGCCACTCGACGGTGCGAATCTCCGGTGCAAAACCCAGCTCCTTACGCACCAGCAATGCAGTCTCCTGCGCTCGCAGATAAGGGCTGGCATAAATGGCTGCCAGGTGTTTGCCCTTCAATTTGGCCGCAATGCGCTTCACCTCTTTGCGCCCCTTGTCGGTCAGGGCCCGCTCGGAGTCCGGGCAACTACCGTGAGGTTCGGCTTCACCATGACGCAATACCCAGAGTTTCATAGCTTCGGTTCCTCATCTCGGGCCGGATGCGGTGCCGGCGCCACAACGTGCGGGGCTTCACCTTCCGGGGTACGCGGCGCCGGCCAGTCAGCGAACGGCCAGGGTTTCTGGTCGCTGTGAAAGCTGCCGAAACGACCGATCTGCGCCAGAAACTGGCTCAGGCTGTCGCCGAAATTCATCAGGCTGGCGCTCGGTGCGCCATAAATCAAACGATAGATCAGCTGCACCAGCACTACTGCGCCGAGGATCAATTGCGCCACTTGCCAGACCAGCACATAGACAATCATCCACAGTACCCGCAGCAGGATGGATTCGTACTTGCCTTCTACTTTCGGATCGTTCATGTCTGCCTCGTTCCCTGTTCGTATCGGTTAAGTGCTTAGAAACCACTAGGGGAAATAAAGTCCACGTCGGTTTTCGGTTCGCCACGCATCAACAACTCAATCACCTGGTTCAGCGTGCGCCCTTCGAACAGAATCGCATGCAATCCGGCGACCAGCGGCATGTACACGCCCACGTCCGAAGCCTTGGCCTTGAGCACCTTGAGGGTGTTCACGCCTTCGGCTACTTCGCCCAGACGCGTCACCGCATCCTCCAGGCTCAAGCCCTGGCCGAGGGCAAACCCGACCTGGTAGTTGCGGCTTTTCGGTGATGAGCAGGTGACAATCAAATCACCGACGCCCGCCAGCCCCAGAAACGTCATGGGATTGGCCCCCTGACTCACCGCGAAGCGGGTCATTTCCGCCAGTGCCCGGGTGATCAGCATGCTCTTGGTGTTTTCACCCATGCCCAACGCCACCGCCATGCCGGCGATGATGGCGTAGACGTTTTTCAGCGCCCCGCCCAGCTCCACGCCAAAGCGGTCGGCGCTGGCGTACACGCGAAAGGTCCGACCATGCAGCGCGGCCTGGACCTGCTGGCAAAGGTCTTCATCTTCGCTGGCGACCACCGTGGCGGTCAGCGCATGCTCGGCGACTTCACGGGCCAGGTTCGGCCCGGACAGCACGCCGATGCGCGCTTGTGGGGCGATGTCTTCAAGAATCTGGCTCATCAGCTTGAACGTATGGGCTTCGATGCCTTTGGTCAGGCTCACCAGCATTTTGCCGCTCAAAAGCTGAGCGTAGGGCGCCAGCACCGAGCGCAGCGCGCTGGAGGGCAACGCGACGAAGCACAGGTCGCAGGCCTCCAGCGTGGCTTGCAGGTCTGTGACTGCCTCCACCGCCGGAAGAATCTTGATGCCTTTGAGGTAACGCGGGTTCTCGCGATTGACCCGAATGGCCTCGGCCTGCTCGGGGTCACGCATCCACAGTCGCACCTGATGCCCGTTCTCGGCCAGCAGATTAGCCACGGCGGTACCAAAACTTCCGCCTCCCAGGACCGCAATTGGGCGCTGTTCAGTCATATGCAATCCGTTAATCCATACCAGTGGCGATGCCCGCATTATACGGAGCGGCCCAGTGGCGGCCAGCCCCGACATCAATTACCGGCACTTGTTGGAAGAAGACCAAGAAAACCGAGGAAAATGCCCACAACGTGACTGGAAAAGTCATTGCGCTCGGTTAACATGCGCGCCAATTAATCGCTATCAAGGCCGTTCTGTGTCTTTTGGCTCTCCCCATCCTCGCTCGCCACTGGTGCTGGCGCTGATTTTCAGCTCGCCATTGCTGGCCGACGACCTGTTCCTGGACAACGATCCGTTGCCACAAGTGCTTACCGCGACGCGCCTGAAGCAGTCGCCGGCGGCCGTGCCGGGCAGCATGACGGTGATCGACAGCGAACTGATCAACGCCAGCGGCGCGCGGGACATCAGCGAGTTGCTGCGGCTGGTGCCGGGGATGATGGTCGGCAATATCAGCGGCAATCAGGCGGCGGTGAACTACCACGGCACCAACGCCAGCGAAGCGCGGCGCATGCAAGTGCTGATCGACGGCCGCTCGGTGTACCGCGCGGGCCTGGCCACGGTGGACTGGAGTGATATTCCGGTGGCCATGGAGGACATCGAGCGCATCGAGGTTTTCCGTGGCCCGAACACCGTCAGCTACGGCGCCAACGCGCTGATGGCGGTGGTCAATATCATCACCCGCAAACCGGCCGACAGCCACGGCACGCGGCTGAAAGTCACCCGAGGCCAACGCGGCATCAACGATTTCTATGCCAGCCAGGGCATGGGTTGGGACAGCGGCGACTTGCGCCTGTCGCTGTCCGGCCAACAAGACGATGGCTTCGACTCGGACCGCACCGGTGCCGATTACCGCGACGGCCGTCGCTTGAATCGCTTCAGCCTCGCCGTCAGCCAGACGCTCAATGAGAACCAGAGCATCGACTGGCAACTGAACGCCAAGGACGGGACCAACCAGCGGCCCTACACCTACCGCCCGGTGTTTTCAGGGATTACCGCCGCAGGGAACAATTCCGACGTCATCGCCAAGGACTACGCCAGCTCGCTACGCTGGAACCTGGACATCAACCCCGATCACAGCCTTTATATTCAAGGCTCGGCGCAACACTGGGATCGTCAGCAGACCTGGCGTGCCTGCGATGCCGAGATCTCGTTCAGCCCGGAGCTGACCCAACTCTGGCAGCTCAATCCCAATTACACCGAACGTCTGGCGCGCAACATCGCACGCTTCACGGGCCTCGCGCCCCCCGGCACGGCAGCGGAACAAAACCTGGCCAATCAGGCCCTGGCGCAATGGCGAAACGGCGCGAACAAAACGCTGTGCGGCGACATCGACCAGAGCTCCCGGGAATCGCGGTACGATCTCGAACTGCAAGATACCCTCAGCCTGTCCGACACCCTGCGACTGGTCAGCGGCATGAACTATCGTTACGACCGGGCAGACTCCGAGACCTACTTCAATGGGACGCTCGACGACACCACCTGGCGGGCGTTCGGCCAACTCGAGTGGCGCGCCACCGAGCACTGGTTGCTGCAGGGCGGGGCAATGTTCGAAGACACGCAATTGACCGGCAGCTCGCTGACCCCGCGGGTGGCGGTCAACTATCTGATCAACCCGCGCCACGGCTTGCGCGCGGTGTATTCGGAAGCCGTCCGCTCGCCGGACATGTTCGAGAACAGCGTCAACTGGAGCTACCAGGTGACCAACCTGCATCCCAGTGCCTACGGCCAGACCAGCGCCCGCTATTTCGTCAGGACCCGTGGCCCGGGTGACCTCGAACAGGAACGCATGCGCTCCCGGGAGTTGGGCTACAACGGCTACTTCACAGAGTGGGGGCTGGCAGTCGATGTAAAGCTGTTCTACGACGAAATCAACGGCATGATCAGCGAACCGCTGCGCAACAATCAGTACATTGCCAGCAACTCGAACAGTTCGCGCTTCAGCGGGACTGAAACCCAGCTGGACTGGCGCGTCGGCAGCGCCGACCGTCTGCGCCTGACCTATGCCTACGTCGATGCCGAGGCGAGCAACCCGCTGGATGCCCAACAAACGGCGCGCAACAGCGGCTCCGCCGGTTGGCTGCGCAACTGGGGCCAGGGCTGGAACAGCGCGCTCTTTTACTATGGCGCCGACGCCCTCAACGGTTACCGCTTCGAACGGGTCGACACCCGCATCGCCAAACGCATCGGCCTGGGCAAGGCCAATCTTGAGCTGGCCGGGATCCTCCAGCAACGCCTCGACAATCAGCCCACCACTTTCGTCGACAATAACTACGACGAGCGCCGGGTGCTCTACTTCAGCGCAGAGCTGGAGTTTTAAGATGCAGTATTGCCCGTCACGAAAGACACCAACCCTTGGCCGCCTGCTGGCTGGGTTGTGCCTGGTGTTTGTCGGGCTGCTGTGCAATCTGCCGGCACGGGCCGCCGACATCCTGCTGACCGGCGCCGAAGACGGCCCGGGCGTGCAGTCTTTTGTCCAGGCCCTGAGCGAGTTGCGCCCCACCGACAGCGTGCGTTTCCAGCCGGTCGCCAGCTTGCCAGCGCCCAGCCAACTGCCCGCGGGCACCCGCCTGATTCTGCTCGACTTGCAAAGCCTCGACTGGCGCCTGCAAGACGCCCAAGGCCCGGCAACGCTGGTGCTGCGTATCAGCCGCCTGCAAGCCCACCAACGCTTTGGCGATGTTTCGCCGCCGCACCTGAGCCTGCTCTGGAGCGATCCGCCGCTGGATCGACAATTGCGCCTGACCCGACTCGTCCTGCCCGAGGCTCGACGGGTCGGCGTGCTTTTCGACAGCCACAGCGAATTTCTGCTGAAAGAACTGCATCAAGCTGCCCTGCATCTGGGCCTTGATGTGGTCACCGAGCGTTGGGACAACACCAATGACAGCCGCCCGTTGCAAGCCCTGCTGAAAAACAGCGACGTGCTGGTGGGCCTGGATGATCCTGATTTGTACAACCCGAAAACCGTGAAAAACCTGCTGCTCAGTAGCTACGCACGGCAGCTGCCACTGATCGGTCCCAACGCCGCCTTCGTCAGAGCAGGCAGCCTCGCCAGCACCTACAGCGACCAGAGCGATTGGCTGAAGATTCTCGACGAACTGCTCGACCGCCCCTCCAGCACCTGGCCGCACACCCTTTATCCGCAGCACTTCAAGGTCTTGAGCAACCCGCAAGTGGCTCGTTCATTAAGCATTGAACCGATGAATGAAGCCTCTGTTGCAACACGGCTGGCCGAAGGAGAACACCGCCCATGACCTCCTGTCGCGGTTGGGACATCAATACCCGTACCCAGATCATCAGCCTCGGCCCGGCGCTGCTGTTGACGTTGCTGCTGATCAGCTTCTTCACCTTCGTGCGAATCCAGGACCTGCGCCAGGAACTCAACCACACCGGTCAGTTGATCGCCAACCAACTGGCGCCGGCCACCGAATACGGGGTGATCTCGGGCAATAACGACGTGCTCGAAAGTTTACTCAAAGCCACCCTGGCCACGCCCAATGTGCGTTTTCTGGAGGTTCAGGACAACACCAACCGGATTCTGGTGTACGTCGAACAACCGTCGGAAACCCATCACCACTCGCACCAGGTCGAAGTGTTCCAGGCACCGGTGCGGCTGCAACGTATCGCGCTCAACAATGACTTCTTCCAGAACAGCCGCACCGCCCCCACGAAGCCGGGCGAGGATTACCTGGGCCGGGTGATTGTCGGGCTGTCCAATGACGCCTTCAACCACCGCCAGCAGGAAATCCTGTTCAAGGCCGCGATCCTGGCCCTGTTCGCCCTGTTGTTTACCTTTCTGCTGGCTCGGCGCCTGGCCGGCAGCCTGTCGCGACCGATCCATGACATCGGCAATGCGGTCAAGGCGATCCAGAAAGGCGATTACAAAACGCCCCTGCCGATTGTCGATGACACCGAACTGGGTGCCCTGTCGCAACACATTAACAACCTTGCCCAGGGCCTTGAACAAGCCAGCCGCGAACAGCATCAGGCCATGGCGCAATTGATTCAGACCCGTGAGGAAGCGGAAAAGGCCAACAACGCCAAATCCGATTTCCTGGCGATGATGAGCCATGAGCTGCGCACGCCGATGAATGGCGTGCTGGGTATGTTGCAACTGCTGGAAACCACCGCGATGACCGAGGAACAGATCGAGTACGCCGCGCTGGCTTCGGAATCGACTGAACACCTGCTCAAAGTGATCAACGACATTCTCGACTTCTCGCGCATCGAACGTTCGGAACTGGAGCTGGAGCACATTGCGTTCAATCTTGCGGACTTGATCAGCAGCTGCGCCCAATCGTTCCAGCACAGCGCAGTGCAGCGCGGGCTTGAGCTGCAACTGCAGATGCCCGAGAACATGCGCGCCCTGCAGGTTCAGGGCGACCCAACGCGGATCCGGCAGATACTGGTCAATCTGGTCGGCAATGCGCTGAAATTTACCGAACGGGGCCGTATCACGATCGAACCGCAATGGCAGTCGCTGGATCACGAATTACTGTGGTTCACCTGCACCGTGCGCGACAGCGGGATCGGCATCCCGGCCGAAAGCCTGGAATTAATGTTCAACGCGTTCCAACAGGCCGACAGTTCCATTTCAAGACGTTACGGTGGCACCGGGCTGGGGCTGCCGATTGCCCGCACTCTGGCCGAACGAATGGGCGGCACCTTGCGTGCTCAGAGCGAAGAAGGCGTCGGTTCGGTGTTCACCCTGGAAATACCTCTGGCGCTGTATAAGCAGTCGTTGCCGGTGCTGATGCCGCGAGTACATACCGGCAACGACCACGGCGAAGGTCGCAATGTGCTGCTGGTGGAGGACAATCCAGTCAACCGCACTGTCGTCGAAGCAATGTTGCGCAGTCTGGGCTTTACTGTCAGCGTCGTGACAGATGGTGCACAAGCGGTGCGCAGTGCCGAGAGCCTGATTTTCGAAGTGATTCTGATGGACTGCCGACTGCCGGTCATTGACGGCTACGAGGCCACCCGACAGATTCGCCAACTGCCCGGCTGCGCTGACGTGCCGATCATTGCCCTGACGGCCAACGCCTTGCAGGGCGACCGTGAAGCCTGTTTGTCCGCAGGGATGAACGATTACCTGGCCAAGCCCTTCAAACGCACTGATCTGCAGCAAATTCTGCAGCGATGGGTGCAGTAGTGCAGGCCTTTCGGCTATCTGCGACTGGCGTGAAAGACGAAAGTGCGGCAGTCTTAGTCACCCGAACAGGCCCTAAAAGGGGCTTGAATAATAATTTCAGTGCACAAGTGTACATTCATGTCCTTGGTGCTGTGACTTTCACTACAACGCAATAGTCTATGAGTAGGCTGCTGACTCGAGGCATGAACGCTTCGATCGGCCGGGAGATTCGCCCCCACCCTGCCGCATGGACTATTGAGGAGCTCGCATGACCAAACAAAACGCCTTTACCCGGGAAGACCTGCTGCGCTGCAGTCGTGGTGAGCTGTTCGGCCCAGGTAACGCGCAACTGCCCGCCCCGAACATGCTGATGGTCGATCGCATCACCCTGATCTCCGAAGAGGGTGGCAAGTACGGCAAAGGTGAATTGGTCGCCGAGCTGGATATCACTCCAGACCTGTGGTTCTTCGCCTGCCACTTCGAAGGTGATCCAGTGATGCCGGGCTGCCTGGGTCTCGATGCCATGTGGCAACTGGTCGGCTTCTTCCTCGGCTGGCAAGGTCTGCCGGGCCGTGGTCGTGCCTTGGGTTCGGGCGAAGTGAAATTTTTTGGCCAGGTACTGCCGACCGCCAAGAAAGTCACCTATAACATCCATATCAAACGCGTCCTCAAAGGCAAACTGAACATGGCCATCGCCGATGGTTCCGTGACTGTCGACGGCCGCGAAATCTATACCGCCGAAGGCCTTCGGGTCGGCGTTTTCACCTCCACTGACAACTTCTAAGGGTTATCCGCATGCGCCGCGTCGTTATCACTGGTCTGGGCATCGTTTCGTGCCTGGGCAATGACAAAGAGACCGTCTCCGCTAACCTGCGTGCAAGCCGCCCTGGCATCCGGTTCAACCCGGAATATGCTGAAATGGGTCTGCGTAGCCAGGTTTCCGGCTCCATTGACCTTCCCCTCGAAGAGCTGATCGATCGCAAGATCTATCGCTTCGTCGGCCACGCGGCGGCTTACGCCTACCTGGCCATGAAAGATGCCATCGCAGACTCCGGTCTGACCGAAGAACAGGTTTCCAACGTGCGTACCGGCCTGATCGCCGGTTCCGGTGGCGCGTCGACCTTGAACCAGATGGAAGCGCTGGACATCCTGCGCGAGAAAGGCGTCAAACGCGTGGGCCCGTACCGCGTCACGCGGACCATGGGCAGCACCGTTTCGGCTTGCCTGGCCACCCCGTTCAAGATCAAGGGTGTGAATTACTCGATCTCCTCCGCGTGCGCCACCAGTGCTCACTGCATCGGTAACGCTGTGGAGCAGATCCAGTTGGGCAAACAGGACATCGTTTTCGCCGGTGGCGGTGAAGAAGAACACTGGAGCCAATCGTTCCTGTTCGACGCCATGGGCGCCCTGTCCAGCCAGTACAACGAAACCCCGGAAAAGGCTTCCCGTGCCTACGACGCCAAGCGTGACGGTTTCGTCATCGCCGGCGGTGGCGGCATGGTCGTGGTCGAAGAGCTGGAACACGCTCTGGCCCGCGGCGCGAAGATCTACGCGGAAATCGTTGGCTACGGCGCGACCTCCGACGGCTACGACATGGTCGCCCCAAGCGGCGAAGGCGCCATCCGCTGCATGCAGATGGCCATGGCCACCGTCGACGCACCGATCGACTACCTGAACACTCACGGCACCTCGACTCCGGTCGGCGACGTGATGGAAATGAAAGGTGTGCGTGAAGTGTTCGGCGACAAGGCCCCGGCCATCAGCTCCACCAAGAGCCTGTCGGGTCACTCCCTGGGCGCCGCCGGCGTTCACGAAGCGATCTACTGCCTGCTGATGATGGAAGGCAACTTCATGGCGGGTTCGGCCAACATCGACGAACTGGACCCGGAAGTGGCAGACATGCCAATCCTGACCAAGACTCGCGAAGACGCCACCATCAACACCGTGATGAGCAACAGCTTCGGCTTCGGTGGCACCAACGCCACGCTGGTACTGAAGCGCTGGCAGGGTAAGTAATCCCCCGCCTACGCCACACATAAAAACGCCCCGACTGGTTCGGGGCGTTTTTTTTTTGCGTCTGAAATAATTACTCGGGCATGGCAGAAAAACCTGTGGGAGCTGGCTTGCCTGCGATGGCGGAGTGTCAGGCAACACCCATGGTTGCTGTGCCGACGTCATCGCAGGCAAGCCAGCTCCCACAGGTTTTGCGCTGCTCAATCCATCAGGCTCGAACCATGACTTCGTGGCTCACGAACATGAAACATTCGTCATGAAACTCAACGACCTGCGACCGAATGTCGCGCGTTACACGGGCTGCAGCGCTTTTGCAGAATTCGCAAAAGTCCATTACCGAATTCAGTCGTTTACTTAGCCAGCTAACCAAACTTATAACAAAGGCCTGCACACGCCTTGCTGCAGATAACAGAGATTGGAGCTAGTAGATGACTGTAAAAGTAACTGAACGCGACGATTCACATATGTCCCATGAAGGCATCGCCGCCGGTATCCGCATCTGGGATGTACATCAACAAAACCTGCTGGTCGGGATGTTCCACTCCGAGACCGAAGCCCACCAATACAAGGCCGAACTGGAAACATTGGAGCAGCAACGCGAAGCGCGTTCTGCATAACCACCACATTGAAAACGACAAACCCCGCCATGAGCGGGGTTTGTCGTTGTTGCAGCCGCTAACGGCTTACCACATCAGATCGTCAGGAATCTGATAGGCCGCGTACGGATCGTCTTCGGTGCTGACTTCTTCTGTCTTCACATTCAGCTGCACGATGCGCTGTGGATCGCGCTCCTGAATCTTCAGGGCCGCTTCACGAGGGATCACTTCGTAACCGCCGGCGTGATGCACGATCGCCAGCGAACCGCTGCTGAGCTTGTTGCGCATCAGGGTGTTGACGGAGAGGCGCTTGACCTTCTTGTCGTCGACGAAATTGTAGTAGTCCTCGGTGTTCAGCTTGGGCAGGCGCGAGACTTCGATCAATTGCTTGACCTGGGCGGCGCGGGCCTTCTGCTCGGCCTTCTCCTGCTGCTGACGATTGAGCTCCTGGTCGCGCTTGACCTTCTCGGCCATGGCTTCCTGAGCGGCACGCTGCTGGGAGTCATCAAGTTCGATCTGGCCTTTGTGGGCCAGACGTTGCTGCTTCTGCTTCTCTTTGCCGACCTGTTTGGCCTGCTTTTGGTTGACCAGCCCTGCTTTGAGCAACTGGTCGCGAAGGGAAATGCTCATGGTGCTTATTTCTCACTTAGGCAACTGCTCAACCGCAGCTGGGCAAATTCTTTTCCTGGCGTTTGGCTTCGCCCCACAAGGCGTCCAACTCTTCGAGGGTGCAATCTTCTATGGGACGGTGGGTGTCGCGCAATGCCTGTTCGATAAATCGGAAGCGTCTTTCGAACTTTGTGTTCGCGCCACGCAGTGCGGTTTCCGGATCGACCTTGAGGTGACGCGCCAGATTGACCACGGAAAACAGCAGGTCGCCGACTTCATCGGCAATCGCCGCCGAGTCATTGTCGGCCATGGCTTCGAGCACTTCATCGAGCTCTTCGCGAACCTTGTCGAGCACCGGCAAGGCGTCCGGCCAGTCGAAACCGACCTGCCCTGCGCGCTTCTGCAGTTTTGCCGAACGGGACAACGCCGGCAGGGCCGCGGGTACGTCATCGAGCAAGGACAACTGCTCCGGCGCCGAAGACTTCTCGGCGCGTTCTTCAGCCTTGATCTCTTCCCAGCGTTGCTTGACCTGCTCTTCATTCAGACGCGGGACGTCCAGCGGCGCGTACAGATCACCGGTGGGAAATACGTGAGGATGACGGCGGATCAACTTGCGCGTGATGCTGTCGACCACGCCAGCGAATTCGAAGCGCCCTTCTTCCCGAGCCAGTTGGCTGTAATAAACCACCTGGAACAACAAGTCGCCCAACTCACCCTGCAAGTGATCGAAATCGCCGCGTTCGATGGCGTCGGCGACTTCGTAGGCTTCTTCCAGGGTGTGCGGGACAATGGTGGCGTAGGTTTGCTTGATGTCCCACGGGCAGCCGTACTGCGGGTCACGCAGACGGTTCATCAGGTGCAGCAGGTCTTCAAGTGAATACATCAGCCAAATCTCTGCAAAAACCTGTGGGAGCGAGCCTGCTCGCGATAGCGGACCGACAAACAACGTACAGGTTAAACGTCAGATCGCCATCGCGAGCAGGCACGCTCCCACATTGGATCGGTGGCGAACATGCCACACAGGTCATCATCACGGCGTGCGGTTACGGCGGGTTTCGATGATGTTCGGCAACTGGGAGATCCGCCCCAGCAACCGCCCCAGTGCATCCAGCCCCGGAATCTCGATGGTCAGGGACATCAACGCGGTGTTGTCCTCTTTGTTCGAGCGGGTGTTGACCGCCAGCACGTTGATCCGCTCATTGAGCAGCACCTGCGACACGTCACGCAGCAGACCGGAACGGTCATACGCGCGAATGATGATGTCCACCGGATAGGTGAGCACCGGCACCGGGCCCCAGCTGACCTGGATGATCCGCTCCGGCTCGCGTCCGGCCAGTTGCAGCACCGAGGCGCAGTCCTGACGGTGAATGCTCACCCCACGACCCTGAGTGATGTAACCGACGATAGCGTCCCCCGGCAACGGCTGGCAGCAGCCGGCCATCTGAGTCATCAGGTTGCCGACGCCCTGGATCTGGATATCGCCGCGTTTGCCCGGTTTGTAGCCGGTGGCTTTGCGCGGGATCAGCTCCAGCTGTTCATTGCCGCGTTCCGGCTCGACCAGTTGCTGCGCCAGGTTCACCAGTTGCGCCAGGCGCAAATCGCCTGCACCCAACGCAGCGAACATGTCCTCGGCGGTCTTCATGTTGGCCTTTTCGGCCAGCTTGTCGAAATCCACCTGCGGCAGGCCGAGGCGATTGAGTTCACGCTCAAGCAAGGTTTTACCGGCCGCGACGTTCTGATCGCGGGCCTGCAACTTGAACCAGTGAACGATCTTCGCCCGTGCCCGCGACGTGGTGATGTAACCCAGGTTCGGGTTCAGCCAGTCGCGACTCGGGGTGCCGTGCTTGCTGGTGATGATCTCGACCTGTTCACCGGTTTGCAGGCTGTAGTTGAGTGGCACGATGCGCCCGTTGATCTTGGCGCCGCGGCAGTTGTGACCGATTTCGGTGTGCACGCGGTAAGCGAAGTCCAACGGTGTCGCGCCCTTCGGCAAGTCGATGGCATGACCGTCGGGAGTGAAGATATAAACCCGGTCTGGCTCGATATCGACCCGCAGCTGTTCGGCAAGGCCGCCGATATCGCCCAGCTCTTCGTGCCACTCGAGGACCTGACGCAGCCAGGAGATTTTCTCTTCGTAGTGGTTCGAGCCGGACTTGACGTCGGTGCCCTTGTAACGCCAGTGCGCGCAAACACCCAGCTCGGCTTCTTCGTGCATGGCATGGGTGCGGATCTGCACTTCCAGCACCTTGCCTTCAGGGCCGATCACCGCAGTGTGCAGCGAGCGGTAACCGTTCTCTTTCGGGTTGGCGATGTAGTCGTCGAATTCTTTCGGGATGTGCCGCCACAGGGTGTGGACGATGCCGAGCGCGGTGTAGCAGTCGCGCATTTCCGGCACCAGCACGCGAACGGCGCGCACGTCGTAGATCTGGCTGAACTCCAGACCCTTGCGCTGCATTTTGCGCCAGATCGAATAGATGTGTTTGGCCCGGCCGCTGATGTCGGCGTCGACGCCGGTGGCCTGCAACTCGTTCTTGAGCTGGGTCATCACATCGCTGATGAAACGCTCGCGATCCAGCCGTCGCTCGTGGAGCAACTTGGCGATCTGCTTGTACTGGTCGGGCTCAAGGTAACGGAAGGACAAGTCCTCCAGTTCCCACTTGATATGACCGATACCGAGGCGGTGAGCCAGCGGCGCGTAGATGTCGAAGACTTCACGGGCGACGCGGTTACGCTTCTCGTCGTCGGCGGTTTTCACCGCGCGGATCGCACAGGTGCGTTCGGCCAGTTTGATCAGCGCGACGCGCACGTCGTCGACCATGGCCACGAGCATCTTGCGCAGGTTTTCCACCTGGCCTTGGGTGCCCATCACCATGGATTTACGCGGACTCAGGCTGTCGCTGATCGCCGCCATGCGTTGCACGCCGTCAATCAGTTTGGCGACCACCGGGCCGAAGCGCTGGCTGACCGCCGGCAACTGGATCTGGCCTTCGCGCACGCCGCGGTACAAGACTGCCGCGACCAACGAATCCTGATCGAGTTTGAGGTCGGCGAGAATCTCGGCGATCTCAAGGCCGGTGCGGAAACTCGAGGTCCCTTCGGACCACAGGTTTTTCGCCGCATTGGCTTGTTGTTCGGCCTCGCGAGCGAACTCGCAGGCTTCTTTCAAGGCTTCGCGATCCAGTGCCGTATCGATACTGACCGCGTGATCGAGCCAAGCCTCGAGATTGATACTGCCGTCGGTGTTGATCGGCTGGTGTGCTCTCACCTGTACCATCTTGCTTTACCTTCCCTACGACGCAGATTCAATGCGTCAAATCGCTGACCTTCATTGTCCGGGCGCCCCGTCGGGCTGGTGCGTAGCCGCACGGACGGTCAGTCGGACCAGACGAGCCATCCTAGCTCGCTTCAAATAACGCCATGGCCTCGACATGTGCCGTTTGAGGAAACATATCGAGAATCCCGGCACGTTTTAACCGGTAGCCCTGCTTGATCAATTCGACCGTGTCGCGCGCCAGAGTTGCAGGGTTGCACGACACATAAACCAATCGTTCGGCACCCAGGGACGCCAGCTTGCGCACCACCTCGAAAGCACCGTCGCGAGGTGGGTCCAAGAGTACCGCACAAAAGCCTTCGCTGGCCCATTCGGCATCAGCCAAAGGCTGGGATAAATCGGCCTGAAAAAATTTCGCGTTATGCAAATTATTGCTAGCGGCATTCGCAGCAGCCCGCTCGACCATTGCCTGCACGCCCTCCACCGCCACCACTTCACGAACGGCCTTGGCCAGCGGCAAGGCAAAGTTGCCCAGTCCACAGAACAGATCCAGAACCCGCTCATCGGCTTTCGGCGCCAACCACTCCAGCGCCTGAGCCACCATCGCTTCGTTGACCCCCGCGTTGACCTGGATGAAATCTCCGGGCCGATACGCCAGGCTCAAGTCCCACTGCTCAAGACGATAGCCCAGGGACTGATCGGCCTCGACCGGTTGCGGCTCACCATCGCCATGCAGCCACAACTGGGCCTGATGGAACGCGCAGAACTCCTTGAGGATCGTCATATCGGCTTCGGACAACGGCGCCATGTGCCGCAGCAATACCGCCAATGACGAACCGCTGAACAATTCCACATGCCCCAGTGCCTGAGGTTTGCTCAAGCGTCGCAGCATGTCCGGCAAGCGGGTCATGATCGGCTGCAAGGGCTGTACCAGCACCGGGCACTCGTTGATGGCGACGATGTCCTGGCTACCAGCTGCACGGAAACCGACCTCGAGCTTTTTCGCCTTCATGTCCCAACGCACCGCCACCCTGGCACGACGCCGGTAACCGAACTCCGGACCGCTCAATGGCGCAGCCCACTCTTCGGGTTCGACGCCGGCGACCCGCGATAATTGCTCGGCGAGCATGCGCTGTTTGAGGGCGAGTTGTTCGTTGTGGGGCAGATGCTGCACACTGCAACCACCGCAGCGACCGGCATGGGCGCACGGTGCCGGACGGCGCAATTCGCTGGCCTGGAACACCCGTTCGGTACGCGCCTCGACCACTTTGCCGTGGGCCCCCAAAACCCGAGCCTCGACTTCTTCACCGGCCAATGCGCCGATGACGAACCAGGTGCGACCTTCAAAAAACGCGATACCGCGACCGTCATTGGCCAGGCGCTCGATGGTCAAGCGCTGCTTTTTGCCGGTCGGGACTTGCGGGGCCTTGCTGCCGCCCGTGGGCTGGAAGCGCAGGCCTCTCTCTTGCTTGGCCATCAGTTGGGCGCGTCGAAAATGCCGGTCGACAAGTAACGGTCGCCACGGTCGCAGATGATCGCGACAATTACCGCGTTTTCAACTTCTTTGGACAAGCGCAGCATCGCCGCCACGGCACCGCCCGAAGACACTCCGCAGAAGATGCCTTCTTCGCGTGCCAGACGACGGGTCACGTCCTCGGCCTCGCTTTGCGCCATGTCGACGATTCGGTCCACGCGATCGGCCTGATAAATCTTCGGCAGGTATTCCTGCGGCCAGCGACGGATACCCGGAATTGCCGAGCCTTCCATCGGTTGCAGGCCGATGATCTGCACGTTCTCGTTCTGTTCTTTCAGGTAGCGCGAGACACCCATGATGGTGCCGGTGGTGCCCATCGAGCTGACGAAATGCGTGATGGTGCCCTGGGTCTGACGCCAGATTTCCGGACCGGTGGTGGTGTAGTGCGCCTCGGGGTTGTCGCCGTTGGCGAACTGGTCCAGCACCTTGCCGCGACCTTCGGCTTCCATTCGCTGGGCGAGGTCGCGCGCACCTTCCATGCCTTCTTCCTGGCTGACCAGAATCAGCTCCGCGCCATAGGCCGTCATCGCGGCTTTACGCTCGGCACTGGAGTTGTCCGGCATGATCAGGATCATCTTGTAACCCTTGATCGCCGCGGCCATGGCCAGGGCGATCCCGGTGTTGCCCGAGGTCGCTTCGATCAGCGTATCGCCGACGTGGATCTGCCCGCGCAATTCGGCGCGGGTGATCATCGACAGCGCCGGACGATCCTTGACCGAACCCGCCGGGTTGTTCCCTTCGAGCTTGAGCAAAAGCGTGTTGCTGGTGACGCCAGGCAGGCGCTGCAAACGGACCAGCGGAGTGTTGCCGACGCAATCGGCGATGGTTGGGTACTGCAAGGTCATGGCGTATTCGCAATCCGGACTGCGGGGGCGCCTATCATACCGGCAAACGTGCGCAGGCCATATCACGCAAAGTAAGGGGCTTATGGCTTATGGGAATAAGGGGCTGGATCAGTACTCTTCACCTTGCGTGATATTTACTCTGACTGAAGATGATCAGGTTGTGCGACCAGGACAATTGTCGCACCAGTGGTGCGACTTTCTCTTCAGCGCGATAAGTCTCATAGAACTGGCGCATGCGAAACAAGTTCGACCAGGTAAACCCGCGCAACCTCAAGGCAACACACATCCCGTAGGAGCAAGGCTTGCCCGCTATGACGACACGGTTAAAACGTCATGTACTAACAACCGCATATTCAACCGCAACCCAGTCTCAGTGTTCTCAGCCCACAAACTCCCGCCCTGCCGCTGCACTGCATTCCTGGCAATGCTCAATCCCAACCCAAACCCGCCCTCCCCCGGCCGCGAGCCCTCGAGCCGGATGAACGGCGAGAAGATCCGCTCAAGATCCTCGTCAGCCACCCCACCGCCCTCGTCCTCCAGCCACAGGTGCCAGAAGTTGCCATCGCGCCAGCCATCGAGCGTCACGACACCGCCCTTCGGTGAATGACGAATGGCATTGCGTAGAATGTTTTCCAGCGCCTGGGCCAAGGTATTGAGATGGCCGCGCACCCAGCAGCAGGCATCCACCGCACAGTGCAGTTGACTCGCCGGCCAGCCGCTTTCATAGCAGGCGTTTTCCGTGAGCATTTCCCACAAGGCCTGGACCTGGATCGCTTCATCGGGCAACGGCACGCGCTCGGTGTCGAGCCAGGCCAGTTGCAGCGCATCCTCGACCAGGCGCTGCATGCCGTCGACTTCCCGGCTAATGCGCTCGCGCAATTGCTCGAGGTCTTGCTCGCTTTCGCAGGCCACCCGTAACCGGCTGAGCGGCGTGCGCAATTCGTGGGACAGATCGCGCAGCAGTTGCTGTTGCAGGGCCACCGTGCAGCCCGGTACGTCAGCCCCCTTCATCGACCGCACTCAATACATACCCTTTGCCCCAAACCGTGCGCACTTCACGCTCGGTGTAACCGATGGCCTTGAGCTTGCGGCGAATCTGGCTGATGTGCATGTCGAGGCTGCGGTCATGGGGCGCATAACCGCGCTGCAATACCTGCTGATAAAGGAACGCCTTGCTCAACACTTCATCGCCGTTGCGGTTCAGCGTGTCCAGCAAGCGGTACTCGCTGCGGGTCAGGCCGGCCGCGTATTCGCCCCAAAAGACCTCGCCCAGTTCATCGTCGAAACGCAGGCTGTCCATCGCATGGGCGTTCGACGTCGGCCGACGGTCGAGCGCCACCCGCCGCAGGATCGCTTCGATGCGCACCCGCAACTCGGCCATGCTGAAAGGCTTGGGCAGGTAGTCGTCGGCCCCGAGGCGAAAGCCACTGATGCGATCCGCCTCGGCGCCCAGCGCCGACATCAGCACCACCGGCGTGGAATGGCTCTGGCGCAATTGGGTCAGCACCGCCAGGCCATCGAGCCCCGGCAGCAGAATATCCATCAACACCACATCGAAGGCCTGCTGGCGCGCAATCGCCAGGCCTTCCTGCCCGTTCTGGCACCAGGTCATCTGAAAACCGCAGCGCCCCAGATGCTCATGAACATAAGCACCGAGCACCGGATCGTCTTCGATAGAGAGGATGCGAGGGCGGCCAATAGAAATGGGATTCATAAGTATCTGCGAATAATTCTCAATTGACGATTATTCAAGATTGCCTCTTCAGGAGCAACTCAAGGTTTTCCTCCCTGAAGCAAAGCATTGAACTGACCGACGAATGACGACATTAACTTTACGAAGATTGCCCGCATGCAAATCGCTACACTGCGCAGGTGGCGCATGCCGGACGCATGTGCAGGTCAATAAACAGCTGGATGCGGGAGAGATGCGTGCTCAAGAAACTGGGAATTAAAGGCCGCGTGCTGTTACTGACCCTGTTGCCGACCACCCTGATGGCGTTGGTCCTGGGCGGCTATTTCACCTGGATGCAGCAATCGGACCTGCAAGCCCAACTCATGCAGCGCGGCGAAATGATCGCCGAACAGCTGGCGCCATTGGTGGCCCCGGCCATGGGTCACAAAGACAACGAACTGCTGGAGCGCATCGCCACCCAGTCCCTGGAACAGGCCGACGTGCGCGCGGTGACCTTCCTCGCCCCGACCGCACGCCGCTGGCCCATGCCGGCCCGACCATGCTCAATCAGGCGCCGCTGGGCGACGGTTCACAGCTGCTGCGCCGCAGTGGCAATGACGCCACGCGTTACCTGCTGCCGGTGTTCGGCAAACACCGCAACCTGGCCGGCGACCTGATCCCCGATGAAGCCGACCGCCTGCTGGGCTGGGTCGAACTCGAACTGTCCCACAGCGGCATGTTGCTGCGCGGTTACCGTAGCCTGTTCGCCAGCCTGCTGCTGATCGGCGGGGGCCTGGCCGGTGCGGCGCTATTGGCGTTGCGCATGGGCCGGACCATCAACCGGCCGCTGAGCCAGATCAAACAAGCCGTGGCGCTGCTCAAGGACGGTCACCTGGAAACCCGCCTGCCGCCCCTCGGCAGCCAGGAACTGGATGAACTGGCGTCCGGCATCAACCGCATGGCCGGGACGCTACAGAACGCTCAGGAAGAATTGCAAAACAGCGTCGACCAAGCCACCGAAGACGTGCGTCAGAACCTGGAAACCATCGAAATCCAGAACATCGAGCTGGACCTGGCACGCAAGGAAGCCCTGGAGGCGAGCCGGATCAAGTCCGAGTTCCTGGCCAACATGAGCCATGAAATCCGCACGCCGCTCAACGGCATTCTCGGCTTTACGCATCTGCTGCAAAAAAGCGAACTGACGCCGCGCCAGCTCGATTATCTGGGCACCATCGAAAAGTCTGCCGACAGCCTGTTGGGGATCATCAACGAAATTCTCGACTTCTCGAAAATCGAGGCCGGCAAACTGGTGCTCGACCATATTCCGTTCAACTTGCGCGACCTGCTGCAAGACACCTTGAACATCCTCGCCCCCGCCGCCCACGCCAAAGAGCTTGAGCTGGTGAGCCTGGTTTATCGCGATACGCCACTGTCGCTGGTGGGCGATCCGTTACGACTCAAGCAGATCCTCACCAACCTTGTGAGCAATGCGATCAAGTTCACCCGCGAAGGCACCATCGTCGCCCGGGCGATGCTTGAAGAAGAGCATGAAGACAGCGTGCAACTGCGTATCAGCATTCAGGACACCGGCATCGGTTTGTCGAATCAGGACGTGCGCGCCTTGTTCCAGGCCTTCAGCCAGGCCGATAACTCGTTGTCCCGACAACCCGGAGGCACCGGCCTCGGGCTGGTGATTTCCAAACGGTTGATCGAACAAATGGGCGGTGAGATCGGCGTCGACAGCACACCGGGCGAAGGCTCGGAATTCTGGATCAGCCTGAGCCTGCCCAAAACCCGCGACGACGCCGAAGACCTGCCCGGCCCACCGTTGCTCGGGCAGCGGGTGGCCGTCCTGGAAAACCATGAGCTGGCCCGTCAGGCATTGCAGCACCAACTGGAAGACTGCGGCCTGGTCGTCACGCCGTTCAATACCCTGGAAAGCCTGGCCAATGGCGTAACCGGTGCCCACCAGACCGATCAGGCGATCGGCCTGGCGGTGCTCGGCATCACCAGCAACGACATGCCGCCGGAGCGCCTCAACCAGCATATCTGGGACCTTGAACACCTGGGCTGCAGGGTGTTGGTGCTGTGCCCGACCACTGAACTGACACTGTTCCACCTCTCGGTGCCCAACCCCCACAGCCAGCTTCAGTCCAAACCGGCCTGCACCCGCAAATTGCGCCGGGCCCTGTCCGATCTGGTCAACCCGCGCCAGCAACGCAGCGACCCCGGCGAGCCGGTTTCCAGCCGCGCGCCGAAAGTCCTTTGCGTCGACGACAACCCGGCCAACCTGCTGCTGGTGCAAACCCTGCTCGAAGACATGGGCGCCAAGGTGCTCGCGGTGGAAAGCGGTTACGCCGCGGTCAAGGCCGTACAGAACGAGACTTTCGATCTGGTGCTGATGGACGTGCAAATGCCCGGCATGGATGGGCGCCAGAGCACCGAAGCCATTCGCCAATGGGAAAGCGAGCGGCATTGCACGCCACTGCCGGTCGTCGCCCTCACCGCCCATGCGATGGCCAACGAGAAACGCGCGCTGCTGCAAAGCGGCATGGATGACTACCTGACCAAACCCATCAGCGAACGGCAACTGGCGCAAGTCGTATTGAAATGGACGGGCCTGGCGCTGCGCAATCAGGGGCCGGAGCGCAACAGCGATAGCTACAGCGGTCATGAACTGCAGGTGCTCGATCACGAAGAAGGCCTGCGTCTGGCGGCCGGCAAGTCCGATCTGGCGGCGGACATGCTGGCAATGCTGCTGGCCTCCCTGGAAGCCGATCGCGAGGCCATTCGCGTGGCCCGAGAAGCCAGCGATCAAAATGCCCTGATCGAGCGGGTCCATCGCCTGCACGGCGCAACCCGTTATTGCGGCGTCCCGCAATTGCGCGCCGCCTGCCAGCGCAGCGAAACCCTGCTCAAGCAACAGGACCCAAAAGCCTCCGTCGCGCTGGAAGAACTCGAACGCGCCATCAATCGTCTGGCAGCTCATGCGCGTATCAATGCCTGATGCAGCGCAATAACGCCGGGGCCTTTGAGGATTAAAGTAGGAGGAGACTTCCAGGAGGACAGCATGCGCACGATTCTTTTCAGCAGCCAGACCTACGACCGCGACAGTTTTCTCTCCGCCGACCTGCCCGCCGGCATCGAACTGCATTTCCAGCCGGCACGACTGAGCCTCGACACGGCGGCGCTGGCTGAGCATCACGAGGTGGTCTGCGCCTTCATCAACGATGACCTCAGCGCCCCGGTGCTTGAACGCCTGGCAGCAGGCGGCACACGCCTGATCGCCCTGCGCTCGGCCGGTTACAACCATGTCGACCTCGCGGCGGCGAAGCGCCTGGGACTGACGGTTGTGCGGGTCCCGACCTACTCGCCCCACGCGGTGGCCGAACATGCGGTGGCGTTGATCCTGGCGCTCAACCGCCATCTGCACCGCGCCTACAACCGTACCCGCGAGGGCGATTTCAGCCTGCACGGGTTGACCGGTTTCGACCTGGTGAACAAGACCGTCGGCGTGGTCGGCACCGGGCAGATCGGTGCAACCTTCGCGAAGATCATGCACGGCTTCGGCTGCCAATTGCTGGCCTATGATCCCTATCCGAACCCACAGGTCGAAGCGCTCGGCGCGCGCTACCTGAGCTTGCCGCAACTGCTGGCCGAGTCGCAGATCATCAGCCTGCATTGCCCGCTCAACGAGCAGAGCAAACACTTGATCAACCGCGAGTCACTGGCGCACATGCAGCCCGGCGCGATGTTGATCAACACCGGGCGTGGCGGTCTGGTGGACACGCCGGCACTGATCGATGCGTTGAAAGACGGTCAATTGGGGTATCTGGGGCTGGATGTCTATGAAGAGGAGGCGCAGTTGTTCTTCGAGGATCGCTCCGACCTGCCACTGCAAGACGATGTGCTGGCGCGCCTGCTGACCTTTCCGAACGTGATCGTCACCGCGCACCAAGCCTTCCTGACCCGCGAAGCCCTGGGTGCGATTGCCGCGACCACATTGCAGAACATCGCGGCCTGGGCGGCCGGTTCGCCGCACAATCAGGTCGAGCGCTGAGCGGCTCAGGTCTTGGACAAAATGATCATCAGCCCCAGCCAGCCGAAGCCTATCAAGCGCTGCTGAAGGGAATGGCCGCGACGCAGCAGGAACCAGACAAAAAACGGCGGCATAAGGAAAATCATCAGTTTCAGCCAGAGTTCCACCGGACGAGGCCCATTGAGCACCGGTGCCGGGACCTCGACTTCGGTTTTTCGTTTACGCCCGAACGCAGCCGGGGTCACCCGAGGCACATTCTCATTGCTCGGTAAACGCCCGAAAGAAAGCGGTGTTTCTACAGGCGCTGCCATCGAAGTGGCCGCTTGCACCGCTGCCGCAGGCGCACCGCAATGAATGCAAGCAGGCGCCGTGGAACTGATGCGTTGCTTGCACTCGTAACATTCGATCAACGCCATTTCTGTTCCTTAGAGATGCAAAAGTGGCAGTGTGCCACGAGTGGGCAGCTCATTTGAACCAGATCGAAGGTCACATGCCCGCGCCATGCTGCGTTCATGCCCGTGCTAGCATATCGCGCATATTTGGAGGACCCATGGTCGAACACGATTTCCGCTACAGCCTGATGAACCCGCAACACACCCTCACTGAATGCCGCGCCCTGGTGCCGGGGCGTTATCAAGTCACCGGCAACGGCGGCTCGATTCGCAATAACGACGTGCTGGTAGTGACCCTCAAAGGCAGCAAGGACCTGTCCATGCGCCTGACCGTCGAAACGGTTCGCCACCTGATCAACCCGCCCGGCCAATGGGTCGCGGTGGCCAGTGGTCCGGTGTTCGGCGAACTGGCGATCCACACCTGGAAAGTCAACTGCGACAGCTGCGCCAAAGAGCTGAGCTTCGAGTTCGCGGTCGACGCCACGCTGGGCAACAAGGCTGAAAAACCGGCCGCCACCGCACGGATTGCCGAGTTGGGCTGGACCACCGTTGGCGAAAAGCACCTGTGCCCGAAATGCCAGGAGCCCGCGTAATGAAACGCCTCGCTCTGTCCGCAATGGTGGGTGCCAGCCTGCTGGGCTGCGCTGCCGAGCCGGTACAACTTGAACAAAATCGCAGCTACATTCTGGAATGGATCGGCGAACGTCCTCTGATGGATTACAGCCACCTGACCATCACCCTTGGTGAAGACGGTCGGGCCTACGGTAACGGCGGCTGCAACCATTGGTTCGCGCCGTACACGCTCGAAGGCGAGAAGCTGAGCTTCGGCAAGATCGGCAGCACCCGCAAGCTGTGTGCGCCGGCAGTCATGGAGCAGGAACAGCGCTTCTTGCAGGCGCTGGAAGGCGTGCAGCGCTGGGACGTATCGCCGATCGAGCAGATGCGTTTCTGGCCGGCCGAAGGCAAGCCGTTGCGCTGGTGGCTTGAAGAGGGTTGATTCCCTCGGTCGTAGCCAAGTGACTTGTGGCGAGGGGGCGGTGCGGCGTTCCGACAAGCCCCCTCGCCACAAAAGTGCCCTCGCCACAGGTAGGCGCTCGATCAGTTGACCGCCTGCAACGCCTGAAGCTTCGCCATCACCCCCGCCGCCGTCTGCTCGCCCATCAACTGTTCCCGCACCTTGCCCTTGTTGTCGATGATGTAAGTCACCGGCAGCGCTTCACTGCGCGGCAATTCGAAAAGGTCGGCCGGGTCCTGGGCCAATACAGTGAACTTGATCCCCAGTTTCTCGCTGGCGCTTTTCAGCTCTTCGCCCTGCACATTGTCGAAGTTGACCCCGAACACACCGATCTTCTTGCCCTGGAGCTGCTCGGCCAACACATTCAGCTGTGGGATTTCGGTCCGGCACGGGCTGCACCATTCGGCCCAGTAATTGAGCACCAGCCATTGTTTGTCCAGACGTTCGGCGGCGACCTTGTGACCATTCTGGTCGATGCCATAGTCGTTGCCACAGCCCCCCAGCAATAACGCCCCCATGATCGCCAATACCGCTGCCAGTCGCCTTGTCATGTCTCAATCCTTGTCAAAAATAGAATGCACCTGCGACCCATCGCCTCCCAAGGTTCTGGATTACGCGTCGCACAGTTAGAATAGCCGCCACTTTACGCAAGAAGCGACCCGCACATGACCGATCTGACGCTTTATCACAACCCGCGCTGCTCGAAATCCCGCGGTGCGCTCGAACTCATCGAAGCCCGTGGCTTGACACCAACGGTCGTCCGCTACCTGGAAACACCGCTGGACGCCGCGCAAATCCAGAGCCTGCTGAGCAAACTCGGCATCAGCGCCCGGCAATTGCTGCGCACCGGCGAGGACGAGTACAAAACCCTCAACCTGGCCGACAGCCGTTTGAGTGAGGCGCAATTGATCGCCGCCATCGCCGCGCACCCGAAACTCATGGAGCGGCCGATTCTCGAAGTCGGTGACAAAGCCATCATTGGCCGTCCACCGGAGAATGTGCTGGAGTTGTTGCCGTGAGCGCGCCGTACATTCTGGTGCTGTATTACAGCCGTAGCGGCTCGACCAATGAAATGGCCCGGCAGATTGCCCGTGGCGTCGAGCAGGCCGGCCTTGAAGCCCGGTTGCGCACGGTGCCGGCGATCTCCACTGAATGCGAAGCCGTGGCGCCGGACATTCCCGATGAAGGCGCGTTGTACGCCAGCCTCGACGATTTGAAGAACTGCGCCGGCCTGGCCCTGGGCAGCCCGACCCGTTTCGGCAACATGGCCGCACCGTTGAAATACTTCCTCGACGGCACCAGCAACCTGTGGCTGACCGGCGCCCTGGTGGGCAAGCCGGCCGGGGTCTTCACCTCGACCGCCAGCCTGCACGGCGGCCAGGAAACCACGCTGCTGTCGATGATGCTGCCGTTGCTGCACCACGGCATGTTGATTACCGGCCTGCCTTACAGCGAATCGGCGCTGCTGGAAACCCGTGGCGGCGGCACGCCTTACGGTGCCAGTCATCACGCCGGGGCCGATGGCAAAAGCGGTTTGAACGAACATGAAGTCGCACTGTGCCGCGCCTTGGGCCTGCGCCTGGCGAAGACTGCGCAGAAACTGGAGAGCCATCGTGGCTAAGAAGCCTAAGGTTTTGCCTGCCATCGAATGGCTCGAACCACGCGTACGGGCGATGCGCGCCATCAGCCTGCTGTGCTTTTTCGGTCTGGCGGGGCTGCTCTGTGCCTATTACCTGGTGTTCGCCGACCTGCATGGCGCGCGGCCTTGGGTGATTTTGCTGATCGAACTGGTGCCGCTGCTGTTGCTGGCACCAGGAATGATCGTCGGCAGTGCCCGTGGGCATTCGTGGATGTGTTTTGTGGTGAACCTGTATTTCATCAAGGGCGCATTGGCCGCCTATGACCCGAACCGGCAGTTGTTCGGGTTACTGGAGATGGGCGCGAGCCTGGCGGTGTTCTGCTCGGCACTGCTGTATGTGCGGTGGCGGTATCAGTTGAACCGCAAGTTGGCGGGGGAAGGCGAGATTTCCCCCGCCTGATAGCCCCACAGTGATCGTTCCCACGCTCCGCGTGGGAATGCTGCCCGGGACGCTCCGCGTCCCTGTGACGCGGAGCGTCACTTTATGCATTCCCACGCGGAGCTTGGGAACGATCATCTTCGTCAGTGATTGACGGTATACGCCAGCATCATCGATAGCTGGCTCATCGGCCGTCCACCGCTCTCTTCGTGCCACTGGTTGAACGCATTCTGCACCGTGGCCAGGTCGCGCAAACTGCTCGGCACTTTGTCGATGATCTGCTGTGCATTCAACGCCGCCACCACGTCGTAGCTCGGCACGAAGGTGTCCTTGCCGACCATCCGCAAGAATCGCGGTGCCGATAACCCGCCCAACTGATGGCCGTGTTTTTTCAGGTAGGTCCACAAGCCGACGATATCAGTCACCGGCCAGTCGGCGAGCAACGCGCCGAAACTGCCTTTCTCATGGGCCACGTCCAGAATGAACTGCGCATTGCGCGGCACGCTCTTGAGCTTGCCCAGGTGGCGGATGATTCGCGCATCCTGCATCAAACGCTCCAGATGTTCGGCGCTCATCAGCACGACTTTTTCCGGGTCGAACTTGAAGAACACTTCTTCGAACGCCGGCCACTTGGCATCCACCAGACTGTGCTTGAGCCCGGCACGGAATACCCGCAACGCCATGGTCGAGAGGTAGCGGTCGTCGCTGATCTTGCGCAATTGCGCCGGGGTCTTGGGAACCGGCAGATGGGCTTCCAGTTCAGCCGCCGAACCGAAGCGGTTCAGACAGTATTCGTGCAGCCACTTGTAATCGCGCATGCCCTCTCCTGAGGATGAAAATGACCTGTGGGAGCGACCTGTGGCGAGGGGGCTTGTCGGACCGCCGCACCGCCCCGTTTGAGTGCGTAGCACTCACAAAATCTTTGGTGCATCAGCGATTTTGGGGCCGCTTCGCAGCCCAACGGGGCGATGCGGCGTTCCGACAAGCCCCCTCACCACAGGCTCGCTCCCACACAATTTGTGTCAGAGATTGACCACGTTGACGAAGCGCGAAGCCGCGGTTTCATCGATCTTGAGGTTGGTGAAATCGAACAGGTTGCGGTCCGCCAGTTGCGACGGGATCACGTTCTGCAGGCTGCGGAAAATGCTCTCGGTGCGGCCCGGGGTCTTGCGTTCCCACTCCTGCAGCATCTCTTTAACCACCTGGCGTTGCAGATTTTCCTGGGAACCGCAGAGGTTGCACGGGATGATCGGGAATTGCTTGAGGTCCGAGTAGGCCTGGATGTCTTTTTCGTTGCAGTAGGCCAGCGGGCGGATCACCACGTTGCGCCCGTCGTCGGCCCGCAGCTTTGGCGGCATGGCCTTGAGCGAACCATTGAAGAACATGTTCAGGAAGAACGTCTCGACAATGTCGTCACGGTGATGACCAAGGGCCATTTTGGTCGCGCCGATTTCATCGGCAAAGGTGTAGAGCGTGCCACGACGCAGGCGCGAGCACAGCGAGCAAGTGGTCTTGCCTTCCGGGATCAGCTCCTTGACCACCGAGTAAGTGTCTTTCTCGACGATGTGGTACTCGATGCCCAGTTCTTTGAGGTAGGCCGGCAGCACGTGCTCGGGAAAGCCTGGCTGCTTCTGGTCCATGTTCACGGCGACGATCTCGAACTTGATCGGGGCGACTTTCTGCAAATGCATCAACACATCGAGCATGGTGTAGCTGTCCTTGCCACCGGACAGGCAGACCATGACCTTGTCGCCGTCTTCAATCATGTTGAAATCGGCAACAGCCTCACCGGCCTGGCGGCGAAGGCGCTTTTGCAGTTTGTTCTGGTTGACCGTAAGAGTGCCCATGACGCGAAATCCGTGAGGTGTGACGAAGGGCCGGCATTTTACGCAAAAACCCGTCACTTGTGGCGAGGGGGCTTGTCGGAACGCCGCATCGCCCCGTTCGGCTGCGCAGCCGTCGTAAATCTAACACTGCGGTATCTTCCGGAAAATATGGTCGACCGATTTGGGGCCACTTCGTGACCCAACGGGGGCAAGCCCCCTCGCCACAGAGTTCAACAGGCACAGACCCATCGGCGATTACCCATCACATTTACAGCGCGATTCGCTCTAAAGCCCTCGCACTATTGCAAGTAACTCCTTTCTATACTGCGACATAAGGTCGCATACGTATTCAGACCTGTTCTTACCTGGCCACTTTGGCCCGTAAGCGCTCCGCTGGGGGGCGATGGCAACAACAAGAGGAGTGACTGGCATGATCCATCACGTAGTGGGGCTCTTCACCCACCCTGACCAGGAATGGAAAGAAATCCGTGGCGACCAGGAGGAAAGCATCAGCCACATGTACCTGACGCACACCCTGATTCTGGCGGCGATCCCCGCCGTATCGGCGTTTATCGGCACCACGCAAGTCGGCTGGGTCATCGGTAATCGAGCGCCCGTCATGTTAACCACGGAAAGCGCGCTATGGATGACTATCATGTCGTACCTGGCGATGCTCGGCGGTGTCGCGGTGATGGGCGCCTTCATTCACTGGATGGCCCGCACCTATGACGCCAACCCGAGCCTTGCACGCTGTGTCGCGTTCGCCACGTACACCGCCACCCCACTGTTCGTCGGCGGCCTGGCGGCGCTATACCCGCACCTTTGGCTGGGGATGATCGTCGGCACGGCGGCCGTCTGCTACACGGTGTACCTGTTGTATGTGGGGCTACCAACGTTCATGAACATCCCATCGGACGAGGGGTTCCTGTTTTCGAGCTCGGTGCTCGCCGTAGGACTGGTGGTGCTGGTGGCCATCATGGCGTTCACCGTGATTGTCTGGGGCCTGGGCGTGGGCCCCGTCTATACCAACTGACAACCGATCGCCCACATAAATACACGTTCCGCCACTACAGGCCGCCGCAAGGCGGCCTTCTAATGCGAGCAACGACCATTCAGCGCCTGAGCGATTCGCAAGCCCTCGGGGTTGCGGCATACTCGACATCCTTGGAGACCCATCAAGCATGCCCGAGCAACTCAATACCCGCGTCGAAGACTGTTTCCTGCAAGCCGAATCCTTTTTCAAACGACCTTTCAAACGCCCCGTGGTGAGCCTCAAGCTGCGCGGGCAAAAAGCCGGTGTCGCGCATTTGCACGAGAATCTGCTGCGCTTCAACCCGCAGCTGTATCGGGAAAACACCGAAGATTTCCTCAAGCAGACCGTGGCGCATGAAGTCGCGCACCTGATCGCCCATCAACTGTTCGGCGACCGCATCCAGCCCCATGGCGAAGAATGGCAACTGATCATGCGCGGCGTCTACGAACTGCCGCCCAACCGCTGCCACACCTATGACGTCAAACGCCGCAGCGTGACCCGCTACATCTACAAATGCCCGTGCGCCGACAGCGATTTCCCGTTTTCGGCCCAGCGCCATAGCCTGGTACGTCAGGGGCGGCGGTATTTGTGTCGGCGTTGTCGCAGTACGTTGGTGTTCAGTGGGGAAATGCGGGTCGAGTAATTTGTGGTGTTTCGGCCGGCCCCATCGCGGGCAAGCCCGCTCCCACAAGGATCTCTGGTGTGCAAAATATTGTGTACGACGCAGATCATGTGGGAGCGGGCTTGCCCGCGATGGGGCCGGGACAGACGCTAGATAACCACTTTGGCACGCCGCAACGCTTCGATCCGCTGCGCACTAAACCCCAACTCCCCCAACACCTGATCCGTATGCTGCCCCAGCCGGACGCCAATGTGCCGCGGCTCAGGCAACCCCGCTGAAAACTTCAACGGGCAGGCCATCTGCGCCTGGGTCGAGCCATCGCCCCGCGGCACCTCAGCCACCAATTCCCGCGCCTTCAACTGCGGATGCCCAACCGCTTCGCCCAGGCTCAACACCGGCTCGACACACGCATCGACCCCGGCAAACAGCTCGCACAACCAGGCAAAGTCGTGTTTTTCGAACTCAATGTTCAGCGCATCCTTGAGTGCCTGTTGCCGGGCAGGTTCGGATGACAGCCCCTCGGCCGCCAGTTCCGGACGGCCCAGCGCCGTGCACAGTTGCTGCATGAACCCCGGTTCCAGGCTGCCCACCGATAACCAGCGGCCATCGCGCGACCGGTAGTAGTCGTAGAAACTGCCGCCGTTGAGCATTTGGTCTTCCCTGCCCGGCTCCACGCCACAGGCCAGGTACCCGGCACCGGCCATGGCGTTCAGGCTGAAGGCGCAGTCGGTCATGCTCACGTCCAGATGCTGCCCCTGCCCTGTCTGCTGGCGTGCAATCACCGCCGCCAGCAACCCGATCACCCCATGCAATGAACCGCCCGCGACATCCGCCACCTGCATGCCCAACGGCAGCGGGCCGCTGTCGGCGCGACCGGTGTAGCTCGCAAGTCCCGCCAGCGCCAGGTAGTTGATGTCGTGGCCGGCGCGGTCCTTGTAAGGGCCGGTCTGGCCGTAACCGGTAATCGACACGTAGATCAGCCGCGGATTGATCGCCTTCAAGGCCTCATAACCCAAACCCAAGCGTTCCATCACACCGGGGCGGAACTGCTCCAGCACGATGTCGTAGTCCGCAAGCAACTGCTTGATCACGTCCAGCGCCTCGGGCTGCTTGAGGTCCAGCGCCAGGCTGCGCTTGTTGCGATTGAGGTACGCGTGGCTGGCCGACACCCCGTGATCGTGCGGCGGCCACACCCGCAGCAAATCCATGCGGGCCGGCGATTCGATGCGCAGTACCTCGGCGCCCATGTCCGCCAACAGCAACGAGGCGAACGGCCCCGGCAGCAGTGTAGAGAAATCCAGAACCTTGAGTGATGCCAGTGGACCGAGCATGAGCGTTCTCCTGTGCGATCCCCCAAGCCTAGGCAGCCTGGGACATTGCAGCAATCACCTGATGCGCCAGTGACGCTGACCGTTACGCTCAAATCGCAGGGATGAAAAACCCGCCGAAGCGGGTTTTTCATTACAACAAGGCTTACTTGGCGTTCGTCGGGGTTGCCCCTTCGACGTGGCCCAAAACATCGTCTTTAGGCTCGTCGGCAATGCCGCGACCGCCCGAGGCCAGCTCCGATTGCAGCACGTCGGTGTCCAGTTCCTTGACCCACTTGGCCACAACAATGGTGGCAACCGCGTTACCGACCAGGTTAGTCAGCGCACGGGCTTCGGACATGAAACGGTCGATACCGAGGATCAGCGCCAGGCCGGCAACCGGCAGGTGGCCAACAGCGGACAAGGTAGCGGCCAGTACGATGAAGCCACTACCGGTCACGCCAGCAGCGCCTTTAGAGGACAGCAGCAACACCACCAGCAGAGTGATCTGGTGAGTGATGTCCATGTGGGTGTCGGTTGCCTGAGCAATGAACACCGCCGCCATGGTCAGGTAGATCGCCGTACCGTCGAGGTTGAACGAGTAACCGGTCGGGATCACCAGACCTACCACGGATTTCTGCGCGCCCAGACGCTCCATCTTGATCAACATGCGTGGCAGTACCGACTCCGAAGAGGAAGTACCCAGTACGATCAGCAGTTCTTCACGGATGTAGCGAATCACTTTCAGCACGCTGAAGCCGTGAGCGCGAGCGATACCGCCCAGCACCACCAGAATGAACAGCAGACAGGTGATGTAGAAGCAGGCCATCAGCTGACCCAGTTGCACCAGCGAACCCACACCGTAGGCACCGATGGTGAACGCCATGGCACCCAAGGCACCGAGTGGCGCGAGCTTCATGATCATATTGATGATGTTGAACATCACGTGGGCGAAGCGATCGATGAAGTCCAGGATCGGCTTGCCGTAAGACCCCAGGCGATGCAGGGCGAAACCGAAGATCACCGAGAACATCAGCACTTGCAGGATATCGCCGGTGGCGAAGGCGCCGAAGATGGTGTTCGGGATCACGTTCAGCAGGAAGCCAACGACGCTTTGATCAGCACCGGCTGCAACATATTGAGCGACTTTGGACGCATCCAGCGTGGTCACGTCGATGTGCATGCCGGCACCCGGCTGGACGATGTTGACCACCACCAGACCGACCAGCAACGCGATGGTCGAAACGATTTCGAAGTACAACAGCGCGTAACCGCCGGTTTTGCCGACCGACTTCATGTTCTGCATGCCCGCGATACCGCTGACGACGGTGCAGAAAATGATGGGCGCGATGATCATTTTGATCAGTTTGATGAACCCGTCACCCAGCGGCTTGAGGGCCACACCAGTCTGTGGGTAGAAGTGACCGACCAGAATGCCGATGGCGATGGCAACGATCACCTGAAAATACAGGGATTTGTACAGTGGCTGACGAGTCGTCATTGCAAAGTTCCTCAAGAGCGTCCGGTGACAACATCCATCTGTTGCCCAAGACACTTCAATTGCGAACCCTCCTGCACTGGAGGGATTTGTTTTGTCGAGCTGCGCAACGGCAGGCATCTGCTCGTTGTATCGCAAGGCCCGTGCCACATTCACCAAAAAGCCTGCGAGCCTTTTGACATCAAGGGTTACAGGTTTCTTTTGGCCACCAACCCGTACAACCATGTGGCGGATTTCCGCCAACCCGCCTGACCTCGTCCTGCAATTTGGCGGATATCCGCCTTGTTCATCATCGATGGGCACCGCTACCATCCATTGCTCAGTGGACGGACCTGCCCTCATGCGTGAACGCACCATCGCCAGCCATTTCGCCCGTGCCGCCCTCGGCGGCGCGCGCCGACGTGGCTACGACTATTCGAGCCTGCTGCAGCAACTGGGGGTCAGCCCCGAGCTGCTTGAAGAACCGCGCGCCCGAATCGCGCCTGAGCAGTTCACCCGGTTGATCCAGGGTTTGTGGCTGGCCCTGGACGACGAATACCTGGGCTTCGGTCAGGCGCCGAGCAAACCCGGCAGCTTCGCCATGATGTGCCACGCGGTGATCCACTGCCGCACGCTGGAGAAAGCACTCAATCGCGGCCTGTTGTTTTACAGCCTGTTTCCCGGGGCGCCGCGTCTGACTCTGAGCCGCGAAGGCGAGATGATTCGCCTGAGTCTCGACGATTCGCCGCTGTGGGACCCGGACCACTTCCTCAGCGAAAGCCTGTTGGTGATCTGGCATCGGTTCGGCAGCTGGCTGATCGGCCAGCGCATTCGTCTGGAGCAAGCCACCTTCAGCTATCCGAGGCCCGAGCACGGGGCCGAATACGACTTGCTGTTTGCCTGCCCGCTAACGTTCGATACTACTCAGAGTAGCCTGCTGTTCCACAGCCGCTACCTGAACATGCCGCTGTTGCAGGACGAACGAACCCTCAAGCACTTTCTCGAACGCTCCCCCGCCGACCTGCTGTCACGCCCCGACGAAGGCGATAGCCTGAGCAGCCAGTTGCGGCGCTTGCTCAGCCGCGACAGCGCACGCTGGCCGGACCTGGAAGCGGTGGCCGCGCACCTGCACATCAGCCCGCAAACCTTGCGTCGGCATTTACGTGAGGAAGGCACGAGCTTTCAGGAATTGAAGGATCAGTTGCGCCGGGATATAGCGATTTATCACCTGGGGCGGGCGGATCTGTCGTTGCAACAGATTGCCGAGCAACTGGGGTTTTCCGAGCCGTCGGCGTTTCACCGGGCGTTCAAGAAGTGGACGGGGTTGACGCCGGGGGCCTATCGCGCCCAAGAGAATTGATGGTGTACTCACCGCATAACTGTGCAGCTAGACAGGCTGTTGTGGCGAGGGAGCTTGCTCCCTCGCCACAATAAGTGCTCTCACCACAGACTTTCGTCAGCCTTGCGGATCAAGGTTATCCAGCACTCGGTTGACGGCCAGCTCACCGAGCATGACCACCGATTGAATCCCCAACATCATGTTGCGATGTGGCATGTCCATTAACCCGGCGAATTCACTGAGCATCACGCTCGCTGACGCCAGGGATTCGCAGGCGTTGACCAGCAACGGAATATATAAATGCGTCCCCTTTTCTATGGATCAAAAGCAAAAATGCCAGCCGGCTTAACTGACTGGCATTATCCCCTTTTGCCCCTTTTCTCTTTCCTCTTATGAAATCAAACTAATTTTATCCACATAAAAAGAGTCACTGGTACCGAAATTATCTATAACAATTTGTTCGATTCCTGGAATAGTGAACGAAATTTGTTTAGCGTCGCGGGGAGGTAGAAATGGAAGCGTCTCCAGGAGATTTCCCTTTCCATCGTAGCTATGAGCGGAGGATCCAACGTAATCTACATACCGGTACATAAAACTCACTTGGGAGCAGATTTTTTTTAACTTAAGGCTTATTTGACTTCGAGCATTACCATTAAATAGAACTCTTCCATTTGGACCGTTATCAGGAAGAAAAGCGGACTCTGCAATACCAACAGCACCCAATATAACGCTCATGACCATAGTGTCCGCATCGTATATTTCCCCTGCAGTAAAACCTCTCAATGGCCAGGTTTCAAAATCTTCGAAACTCGTGTCCCTCCCAATCACCTGCGCCTCAGCCGCTTCGGAAACACCAATAACCTTCCCTTCCCTGATCTGCTCGTAAACGACACTCACTTTACTATCGGCAATGACTTTGACGCTGGGAATGTCCACCGACATTTGCCCCGGCACTGGCCCGATCGTCAGTGTCACCTCATAGGTGGCCACCACGGTGCCGTTGCTGTCCACAGCGGTGAACATCAGGTGGATCTCATCCCCCGCCTGCCAGACTTTCTGAATCAAATGGATCAACGCCCACAACGGCCCTCCCTTCATCTTGTCCAGGTCTACGACGGCCGGGTCGTCATTGTTCTCAGTCAGGATCTCGCGAAGGATCGGCATCTCCAGCTCGTTTCGGTCGAGATGAACGTCAATCAAGCATGACTTCGACCAAAATTTCTGCGGATTGAACACGCCCGTCAATGACGTACCTGAAAAATCACCCACCTGACTGATCACGTTGTATTTGAACGCGAATTGCGGATCGTTCGGGGCATGGGCGAAATCGGCAGCATAAAGGGTGCGGACGATCGGCTTCGTTTCGGGATTCGGATCCTGCAGAGTCGGTGCGATCTGATGAGTGATGACTTTACCGCCACAGTCAATGGACAACGAGTCATACAGCTGCTTGCCTGGATAATCCAGTATCACGCGCACGCCCGCTGCCGCCTCGGCGGGGCCGACACTCTTCGGGTTGACATCAATATTCAACAACAAATTACCAGCGTTGGGATCCGGATCATTGCCAGCGGGATCAGCGAGGGAGTGCAGCACAACCAACTCTGCCGAATCCTCGTTGCCCGACTGTCGCGTGACCGTGCACTTCAGTGTATTGATTCCGTTCGAGAGCATCCCCACCGGCAAGCGAAACTCGAGCGGTGTCACTGCATCCTTGGTGACATCGGTGGACAGCGCCAGCGGAAGATTATTGAGGTAGAGCCGCCCGGTTTCATTGCTCGCCTGGCCCTGATATGGCCCCAGCAACACCAACAAACCCAGTGGATCCGCGTAGTAATTGACTCTGGATAATCCAACCTGGGCGTCCGGGTGATTGATCGGATAGGTCTGTCGCGGAATGTAGGGCAACGTCAGGGCCAGGACGGCGATGGAGCCGGAGTTGAAGGCAGGGTTGTTCATGGCACAGGGCTCGTTGGCAGTTGGGTGATGAGCCATCAAAACCTTGTTGCGATGAAGTCGGCTACTGTCAAATCTGATAGGTGACGGCACCTTTAAGACGAACGGTCATCCGCCGAAGGCGGTTTTCACACTGATCGAGTAGGAGGTTGCGCTTGCGCGCAACGCGCCATGCCTGACGAACCGAAAACAAAGACGGCCCTCTCGGGCCGTTTCTCATTTTGCTCATGCACAGATGCTGTTGTGGCGAGGGAGCTTGTCGGATCACCGCACCGTCCCGCTGGGTTGCGAAACGGTCCCAAAATCTGCAATCGCAGGTTTTCAGGTACACCGCATACACCGGTTTTGCGACTGCTGCGCCCAGACGCGGGTCGGCCGGCGGGAGCAAGCTCCTTCGCCACAGATGCTCAATAACTTGAGGTCTGGTGTCAGGCAGGTGGATCGAGGTTATCCAGCACTCGGTTGACGGCCAACTCACCGAGCATGACCACCGATTGAATCCCCAACATCATGTTGCGACGTGGCATGTCCATCAACCCGGCGAACTCACTGAGCATCACGCTCGCTGACGCCAGGGATTCGCAGGCGTTGACCAGCAGGGTTTCGTTATCGACCTTCGCACCGACATGGTAAATGGTGCTGGGTTTGCGCTTGGTGTCTTTGGGGGTGGGCGGTTTGAGGTAGTGGTCGAGGGCGCGGTCGGCGGCTTCGTGGAGTTTTTTGGAATCGAGGGATTCGTAGGGGGAGACGTCGTCGGGTGCCGGTGGATTGGGTGTTGGTTTGAACATAGATAAAGCCTCCTAGAGTCATGGAGCCGCCACTGTTCGCTGCGAGACGAAAGAAGGTGGCAGCTATACGCGAGTCGCAGACCGGGACTCTAGAACCGGCAGACCCGAAGGTCTCCCACGTACAGCCGCCATAACATGAACGGAGGATGTTGTGCGTCTAGAGATACACGGGCTGCGAGACCCGATCGCTGTTTTTCAGCGACAGGGAAACGATATAGCCCGACCTCAAGGCGCACTAGCCGGCGGATTCTGGCGTAGTCGTAGGTAACGGCGCAAGGATGTGTAGTCTGGGTGAGTGTCTGGAAGTGTCGGTTAAACAGTGCTTGTTTAGCGATCTGACACCGAGCTTTGTGGTGGCTGTACCGGCCTCATCGCGGGCAAGCCCGCTCCCACAGGTATTTGCTTTGACCAAAGGATTTGTGGACGACATCGATCACTGTGGGAGCGGCGGTGCGGCGATCCGGCTTGCCCGCGATGAGGCCCGAAAGAACACCCTCAAACCCGGATCAAACCACCGAAAAATGAATCCGAAACGCCGCCCCGCCCATCGGCGAATCCCCCAGCGTCAGCTTGGCGCTGTAGCTTTCGATGATGTCCTTGACCACCGCCAAGCCAATCCCCTGCCCCGGATGCTGGCGATCCAGCCGCTCGCCGCGCTCGAGAATCCGCGCGCGTTGGTCCGGTGGTACGCCGGGGCCATCGTCTTCAATGCAAAGCTCAATGCCACTGAGGGTTTCGCGCACGCTGATGCGCACTTCGCCCAGGCACAGGCGATAGGCGTTTTCCAGCAGATTGCCCATCATTTCCAGCAAGGCGCCCTGCTCGATCGGCACGTAGCACTGATCCGGCAGGTCGATAGCGACCCGCACGCGTTTGTCGCGGTAGACCTTGTCCAGGGTGTCGCAGAGGCTTTGCAGCACCGGCCGCAGGCGCACCTGATGGCGCACCAGACCGCTTTTGCGCAGGCTGGCCCGTTGCAGTTGATAGCTGATCTGCTGGCTCATGCGTTCGATCTGGGTTTGCAGCACACGGGCCTGATCGCGCTCTTGCGGCTTTTGCGCCATGTCTTCGCTGACCCCTTGCAACACCGCCAGCGGGGTTTTCAGGCTGTGGGCCAGGTCGTCGAGAGAGTCGCGATAACGGCTGCGCTGTTCACGCTCGCTTTGCAGCAAACGGTTGAGCGAGCCGGTCAGGCGCAACAGTTCGCGCGGGTGTTGTTCGCTGAGGCTTTCGCGGGTGCCGCTTTCGATCTGGTCCAGCTCCTGGCTCAGCCGGCTCAACGCCTGCAGCCCCCAGGTCAGACCGACCCAGAGCAAGACGAGCAATACCAACAACGCGGCACCGAAGCCCAGGTAGAGGTTTTCCCGCAGGCCTTCGAGGGTGACTTCGTATTCGCGCACCGGTTGCAGCGCGACAATGCTGAACGCTGCGCTTTTGCCGCCGAGCAGCTTGACCTCGACGTCATAGACGAAGAACTCTTCACCGTTAGCCTCGCGAATTCTCGCGAACTCGTTGCCGCGCCCGTCGTAACGCGGCTTGTAGTTGATGTTCTCTTCCTGGGTGGCTTTCGAACGCCAGACCAGGTGACCTTCGCGGTCATAGATGTAGCCGAGCAAACGGCTGTCGGTGAGGTTGAAACGCTCATCAGGCAACTGCGCCGGCATCTGCAAGCGATTGTTATCCACCCGGGCGGCGGAGATCAGCGTGGTGACGTCCGACGCCAGACGCTGCTCGATGGAGTCCTGCAACGCCAGGCTGAACGCGCCCTGCATCGCGGGCAACAACGCCAGCATGAACAATACCGCCAGGGTGGTGGCGGCAAGCATCAAGCGGACACGAAGGGAACGAATCAAGTGCAGCGCTCATTAAACAGGTAGCCAAGGCCACGCACGGTATCGATCGGTTTGAACCCGGCCGGGCCTTCGAGTTTACGGCGCAAGCGGCCGACCAGCACTTCGATGACGTTCGGATCGCGCTCGTCGTCGTCCGGATAGAGCTGCTCCATCAAGCGGTCCTTGGCCACCACTTGCTGGTGATGCCGCATCAGGTATTCGAGGATCCGGTATTCGTAGGCGGTCAGCGCCAGCGGTTGGTCATCGAGGGATGCCTGTTTGCGATTGAGGTCCAGCAGCAAAGGACCGGCGACGATGGTCGACTGGGTGAAACCGCTGGAGCGGCGCAGCAAGGCATTGAGCCGGGCGTCCAGCTCTTCGAACTGGAACGGCTTGACCACATAGTCGTCGGCGCCGGCAGCGAGGCCTTCGACCTTGTCTTGCCAGTTGCCGCGCGCGGTGAGGATCAGGATCGGAAATGTCTTGCCCTGGGAGCGCAACTGACGAATCAGGTCGAGCCCGCCCATGCCCGGCAGGCCGAGGTCGACCACCGCCAGGTCATGGTTGAACTGCTCGGCCTGATGCAGCGCATCAATGGCGTTGGCCACGGCCTCGACCACGTGGCCGCTGTCCGTCAAACGGGTTTGCAGGTGATGGCGCAGCAGCGCTTCATCTTCGACGACCAGCAATTTCATAAGGCTCTCCGGGGCAAATCAACATCTCCAGAGGTACAGTTTCGCACCTCGATGGCTGACAGGGCGACACCCGCCAGTTAAGCCGCAGAACCTGTGGGAGCGGGCTTGCCCGCGAAGACGGCGGTACAGTCAACATTGATGTCGCCTGACACACCGCTTTCGCGGGCAAGCCCGCTCCCACAGGGATTTCGCTTAACTGAGGGGCATTGGCGTGCGCCCTCACAAAACACGTTTTAGAAAACGTAGTTGGCAGACAGGTACGTCTGGGCGCTGCTGGTCAAGTCCAACGAACCCTGTTTGCTGCCGCCGCGCTCGCTCATCTCAGTACTGGCGTTGCTGCGCAGGTAACGGTAACCCAGCTCGACCGAGGTGTTTTGTGAAACTTGCTGCAGTACACCCACCTGGCCGCCAATGGCGTAACCGATATCGCTGTCGCGGCTGAAACCTGGCGATTCCTGGGTCATTTTGGTCAAACCGGCCGTGGCACCGCCGAACAGTTTGGTGCTGCCACCCACTGGGTAAAACAGATCGTAGCTGCCCAGCAGGTTTTCCTGACGCAGTTTAATGCCATTATGCGAGCCCGACACGTTGTCGTAAGTGGCGTAGTAGCGGCCCTGGCTGTCTTGCTGGCCCACACGCAAACCCCAGGTGTTGTCCTTGTCGATCACACCGTCGGCGTTCGGGTGGTTGAGGTTGTCGTTCAAGGCGTTGGATTTTTTAACCTTGTCGCTGGTCTGGCCAAAGGTCAGGCCGGCAAAATTGGTGGTGTCGGCGTGGGCGGCAACACTGGCGCCCATCACGGTGAAAGCCAGCAGCAGTTTTTTCAATGCAGTCATTGGGGCATTTCCTCATGCGCTATGTGCTTTTTGGGTACGGGGCAAGGTTACTGACCGCACCCTGTACTGCCCCTGAACGCACGCTGAACCTGAGCTGAATCAAATCGACTACGCTGTTCTGACGTTTTTTAATAAGGAGATTAACCATGCGTGTATTTCTCGCCCTTGTATTACTGGCCGTGAGCGGGCTCAGCCAGGCCGCCATCAAGACCCAGGAAATTCCCTATCAGAGTGCCGACGGCACCAAGCTGATTGGCTATTACGCCTACGACGACGCCATTAAAGGCCCACGCCCGGGTGTGGTGGTGGTGCATGAATGGTGGGGGCTCAACGACTACGCCAAGCGGCGCGCCCGCGATCTGGCCGGTCTGGGTTACAGCGCGCTGGCGATCGACATGTATGGCGACGGCAAAAACACCGAACACCCCAAGGACGCCATGGCGTTCATGCAAGCAGCGTCGAAGGACAGTGCCGCGGCCAGCGCGCGGTTTCAGGCCGGGCTCGATTTGCTGAAGAAACAGCCGCAGACCGATCCAGCCAAACTGGCGGCCATCGGTTATTGCTTCGGCGGCAAGGTGGTGCTGGATGCGGCACGTCAGGGCTTGCCGCTGGCGGGCGTGGTGAGTTTCCACGGTGCGCTGGCGACCGATACGCCGGCGGTGCCTGGCAGTGTGAAAGCGAAAATCCTGGTGGAGCATGGCGCGCAGGACAGCATGGTGACGGCGGAAAACGTGACGGCGTTCAAGGCGGAAATGGACAAGGCCGGCGCCGACTATAAATTCGTCAGCCTCGAAGGCGCCAAGCATGGGTTCAGCAACCCTGATGCGGATCGTCTGAGCCATGGCGATCATGGCGGGCCGGACATTGGTTACAACAAGGCTGCCGATGAGAAGTCGTGGGCGGACATGCAGGCGTTTTTCAAGAAGATTTTTGGCTGATCAGATAGACCTCTGTGGCGAGGGGGCTTGCCCCCGTTCGGCTGCGAAGCAGTCGTAAACCCGATCAACGCAGTGTGTCTATCGACATGCGATTGTAGGTTTTGGGGCTGCTTCGCCGCCCAACGGGGGCAAGCCCCCTCGCCACAAAAGCCCTGCTGCCACTACCCAGCCATTGAGCTAATCGGCAAAATGCCCGTCATGAATCCCATCCCCGCCCTGCCCGCCTGCTGCACCCCGCTCGACGCCCATTGGCCGCTGCCGTTTGTGCTGCCCGATACGGTCCTGCTGGGCACCCGCTTCGATACCAAGCAACTGGCCAGCGATGATTTCCAGCGCAGCGCCATTGAGCCGCCCGCGAGCATCCAGCGTTCGGTGGCCAAGCGCCAGGCCGAGTTTCTCGCCGGGCGAGTCTGCGCTCGGGCCGCGTTGCAACAACTGGAAGGGCTGAGCTTCATTCCGGCCATCGGCGACGACCGCGCACCGGTGTGGCCAGCGCATATCACCGGTTCGATCACCCACAGCACTGGCCGGGCCGCAGCGATTGTCGCGAACAAGGCCCATTGGCGCGGTTTGGGGATGGACCTGGAAAACCTGCTTGAGGCAGAACGGGCCGAACGCCTGGCCGGGGAAATTCTCACCAGGCCTGAGTTACAGCGTATGGCCACCGGGGCTCGCGATCAGCTGGCGATGGTAGTAACGCTGACGTTTTCGGTGAAAGAAAGCCTGTTCAAGGCGCTCTACCCGATCGTCCAAAAACGCTTCTATTTCGAGCACGCCGAAGTGCTGGAGTGGAGCGAGGGCGGTGAAGTGCGGTTGCGACTGCTGACCGACCTGTCCAGTGAATGGCGCAGCGGCACTGAGCTGGATGCACAGTTTACGGTGATGGATGGGCAGTTGTTGAGTCTGGTCAGTATCAAGGCCTGAAGACTTTCAGTGTTTGGAATGGCCTCATCGCGATGGGGCCCTAAAAAACACCAACAATCTCAACGCCGCTCCTGATTCCTCGGCCAGCTCAAACTGAAACACGCCCCGCCCAGGCTTTTGCTCTTGCCGATCAACGCCCGCCCGTCATGCCAATGGATGATCCGCCGCACGATCGACAATCCCAGCCCATGCCCGCCCGAGGCGCGGGTACGGCTGTCGTCGAGGCGCAGGAACGGGGTGAAGATTTTCTCCCACGCGGTTTCCGGCACGCCCGGCCCGTCATCCTCGACATCCACCCGACAGCGCTGCTGCCCCACCTGATAGCTGACGGTCACCCGTGAATGGGCGTGGCGCATGGCGTTGCTCACCAGGTTCTGCAACGCCCGGTGCAAGTAACGTGGCTCGGCCTCGACCCAGGCGCCGTCGCAATCGGCGGCCGACAGGCACAAGCCACGCTGCACCGTGACCTCGGCGCGCAACGGTGCCAGCTCTTCGATCACCTGATTGACCAACGCATCCAGATCGATGCGCTGGAAATTCAGCGCCGGCGAGCCCTGCTCCAGCCGCGCATAGGTAAGCATCTCGTCGACCAGCCGATCGAGGTCCTCGATATCGTGGTCCATCCCTTCGCGGTATTTCTCCAGCGCCTCAGGCGTGGTGGCCGAGCCGATCATCTCCAGGCCAAAACGCAGGCGCGCCACCGGTGTGCGCAATTCGTGGGACACGGCACGCACCAGTTCTCGCTGAATCGCCAACAATTGCTGCAAGTGCTCAGCCATGCCGTTGAACGCCGAGGCCAGCCGCCCCACCGAGTCCGCGCCGCGTGCCGGTACGCGGGTTTCCAGGCTGCCCTTGGCGATGCGGGTGGCGGCGGCTTCCAGCCCGCGTAAACGACGCTCCAGCTGGCGCACCAACAGATAGACAATCAAACCGATCAGGCTCAAGCCAAGGGCCGCGATCAGCACCAGCCACTCGGGCGGGTAAGGATTCATCTGATACAACGGGCCGATTTCCAGCACCCACGGCGTACCGACCATGCCGGCAAACACCCGGATCGAATCACCGCCCTTGCCCAACGCCATCACCGTGTCGCCTTCTGAAACGCGGCGGCTCTGGTCTTCGTCCATGTCGGCCTCATCGACCGTCACCAGCCGCAGATCGAAGCCGAAACCCTTATCTTCCTTTAACTGCGCCAGGCGCTTGGGCTGCTCGGCCACCGGGTAGCGCACCAGTTCATCGGCCAACAGGTAAATGGTCGCCCTCGCCAGTTGCTCGCTGATTTGCTGGACTTCACCGGTGAGCACCAGTTGCTCCTTGTCGCTGACCAGGCGATAAACCTTAGCCGCATGCGGGCCGGTCTGCTCCACCAGTGCCTGGCCGTGCAGCACGCGGGTGCGCTGGGTCAGGTCGAGGTCGGTCTGGGGGAACGTGTTCAGCGCCAGCGGAATCCCGAGCAATCGCTCCCACACCAGCAAGGCCCGGTGGCGCTCGGTCTCGTTCATCGGTTGCAGGTTATTGGCCATCAGCGAGAACGTGCCATGGGCCAGGCGCTCGCGGTACTGCTCGCTGCGCACCTGATTAAGCAGGTGCAAAGCCAGCACGCCGAGCACAGCCACCAGAATCAGCGCCGCGCACATGCCGCCATAGATACGCAGGAAGATCGAGTTCACAGGGTGCAGGCTTCCGGCACGAACAAATAGCCTTTGCTGCGGATGGTCTTGATCAGCCGCGGATGCTCCGGGTCATCGCCGATCTTGGGGCGGATGCGCGAGATGCGCACGTCAATGGAGCGGTCCTGACCGTCGTAACCGATACCACGCAGCGCGGTGAAAATCTCTTCGCGAGACAGGATTCGCCCGGCATTGGCCACCAGCAGCCAGAGCAAATCGAACTCGGCGCTGGTGAGCTCGATGCCTTTGTCCTGCAACCAGGCTTCGCGCAATGCGTTGTCCACCACCAACGGGCCGAACTGCAGGCGCCGGAGTTTTTCCGGGGCAACTTCAGGCGCTTCGCTACGACGCAGCAAGGCCTGGATGCGCGCCAGCAATAAACGCGGACGCACCGGTTTACAGACGTAGTCGTCGGCGCCCAGGTCCAGGCCAAGAATCTGATCGGTATCGTCGCTGCGCGCGGTGAGCATCAGGATCGGCCCATCATATTTGTCACGGACCTTGCGGCAGATGTTCAAGCCGTCTTCGCCGGGGAGCATCAGGTCGAGGATCACCAGATCCGGTTTCTCCTTGATGATGCGTGCCGCGGCCAGGGCGCCATTGCCCTCGATCGATACGCGCAGGCCGTTGGTTTCCAGGTAATCGCGGGTCAGTTCGGCCAGACGCTGGTCGTCTTCGACAATCAATACCTGCCAGGCTTCTTGCTCCACGATGACCTCTGCTTGCCAACACCATCAATAAGGAAGGATCCGCCCGTCTTTTTGTAATGATTGGGGAGGATAAGAATGCATCCGCGTTGGCCGATTGTATAAACGCCACACGTCTGGAACACAAGCCGGTAAATGCGTTCGGACACAACGGTTTTTTGTGATAGGGTTCGCGCCCTTAAAAATCCGGATGACGGTTTTCAGTCGCTGAAAATCAGTGAAAAATGGTCGGCTCCAGCCAGGTCGCGGCCTACACGCCTGTTCTCTCTTTCACACACAATTTACGCACAGGTTTATCCACAGGTAGTACGTTGCAACACCCTCCAAAACGCATTATCTTGTACCTCGGCGCAAAAAAAACCCTACATGTAGGGTTTTATGCCAAAAACCAAACACAAACCGGACACCGATTTCAAGCGCTTTTATTGCCTCTTTCCGGTTGAACCAAACGTATTTTCGAAAGACCAAACCGCGCCTGCGGATGGCTACTGTTTTTAAGCCCGAAACGGCGATAACGGTACGGGTGTTGCAGTCATTTACTGCCGCCCAAAACGGAATTCGGTTTCAGGCCCAAGGCGTGACACCAAAGACTTCGGCACGGAAGCGGCGCCCAATAGCCCCCTTCCTGATCTGTCCCGAAGTTGGTATGCCCGGCCCCCGCCGGTTGTAGTACTTCAGGACAGAACGGTGGGCACCGTAATGGTGCCCAAACAAACATAGAGAATGTGGAGATACCCCCCCATGCAAACCGACACAACTCGCGAGAACCCGCAGGGCACCTTGCCGCAGGCCGCCGATTCGAATTCGGATCTGTCCGCCACCGCGCCTGGCCAACTGCGCGTGATCAAGCGTAACGGCACTGTCGTCCCTTACACCGATGACAAGATCACCGTCGCCATCACCAAAGCGTTTCTCGCAGTTGAGGGCGGCACCGCTGCCGCTTCGTCGCGAATCCACGACACCGTTGCCCGCCTGACCGAACAAGTCACCGCGACCTTCAAGCGTCGCATGCCTTCTGGCGGCACCATCCACATCGAAGAGATCCAGGACCAGGTCGAACTGGCCCTGATGCGTGCCGGCGAGCAGAAAGTAGCCCGCGACTATGTGATCTACCGTGACTCCCGCGCCAAAGAGCGCGCAGCGCACAGCCCTGCCGAAGAAGCCGTCAACGCTCACCCATCGATCCGCATCACCCGCGCCGATGGCAGCCTCGCGCCGCTGGACATGGGTCGTCTGAACACCATCGTCACCGAAGCATGCGAAGGTCTGGAAGAAGTCGACGGCGAGCTGATCCAGCGTGAAACCCTGAAAAACCTGTACGACGGCGTGGCCCTGACCGACGTCAACACCGCTCTGGTGATGACTGCCCGTACGCTGGTCGAGCGTGAACCGAACTACTCGTTCGTGACCGCCCGCCTGCTGATGGACACCCTGCGTGCCGAAGGCCTGAACTTCCTCGGCGTCGCCGAGAGCGCGACCCACCACGAAATGGTCGACCTGTACGCCAAGGCACTGCCTGCGTACATCGCCAAAGGTATCGAATTCGAATTGCTGAATCCGGTTCTGGCGTCCTTCGACCTGGAAAAACTCGGCAAGGCGATCAACCACGAGCGCGATCAGCAGTTCACGTACCTGGGCCTGCAAACCCTGTACGACCGTTACTTCATCCACAAGGACGGTATCCGCTTCGAACTGCCACAGATTTTCTTCATGCGCGTGGCCATGGGCCTGGCGATCGAAGAGAAGCAGAAAGAAGACCGCGCCATCGAGTTCTACAACCTGTTGTCGTCCTTCGACTACATGTCCTCGACGCCGACCCTCTTCAACGCCGGTACCCTGCGTCCACAGCTGTCGAGCTGCTACCTGACCACCGTGCCGGATGACCTGTCGGGCATCTACCACGCGATCCACGACAACGCCATGCTGTCGAAATTCGCCGGCGGCCTGGGCAACGACTGGACGCCGGTTCGTGCGCTGGGTTCGTACATCAAGGGCACCAACGGCAAATCCCAGGGCGTCGTGCCGTTCCTGAAAGTGGTGAACGACACCGCCGTCGCCGTTAACCAGGGTGGCAAGCGCAAAGGCGCTGTCTGTGCCTACCTGGAAACCTGGCACATGGACATCGAAGAGTTCATCGAACTGCGTAAGAACACCGGTGATGACCGTCGTCGTACCCACGACATGAACACCGCCAACTGGATCCCTGACCTGTTCATGAAGCGTGTCTTCGATGACGGCAAGTGGACCCTGTTCTCGCCGTCCGAAGTACCGGACCTGCACGACCTGACCGGCAAGGCCTTCGAAGAGCGCTACGAGTACTACGAAGCCCTGACCGAGTACCCGGGCAAGGTCAAGCTGTTCAAGACCATTCAGGCCAAAGACCTGTGGCGCAAAATGCTGTCCATGCTGTTTGAAACCGGCCACCCATGGCTGACCTTCAAAGACCCGTGCAACCTGCGCAGCCCGCAGCAGCACGTGGGCGTGGTTCACAGCTCGAACCTGTGCACCGAGATCACCTTGAACACCAACAAGGACGAGATCGCCGTTTGCAACCTGGGCTCGATCAACCTGCCGAACCACATCGTCGACGGCAAGCTGGACACCGCCAAGCTGCAACGCACCGTGAACACCGCCGTGCGCATGCTCGATAACGTGATCGACATCAACTACTACTCGGTGCCGCAAGCGAAGAACTCCAACTTCAAGCACCGTCCGGTCGGTCTGGGCATCATGGGCTTCCAGGACGCTTTGTACCTGCAGCACATCCCTTACGGTTCCGACGCTGCCGTCGAGTTCGCCGACAAGTCGATGGAAGCGGTCAGCTACTACGCGATCCAGGCGTCCTGCGACCTGGCTGACGAGCGTGGCGCCTACGAGACGTTCCAGGGTTCGCTGTGGTCCAAAGGCATCCTGCCGCTGGATTCGCAACAGATCCTGATCGAACAGCGTGGCCAGAAGTACATCGACGTTGACCTGAACGAAACCCTGGACTGGGCACCGGTTCGTGCCCGTGTACAGAAAGGCATTCGTAACTCCAACATCATGGCCATCGCACCGACCGCGACCATCGCCAACATCACCGGCGTGTCGCAGTCGATCGAACCGACCTACCAGAACCTCTATGTGAAATCGAACCTGTCAGGCGAATTCACCGTGATCAACCCGTACCTGGTTCGCGACCTGAAGGCTCGCGGCCTGTGGGACTCGGTCATGATCAACGACCTGAAGTACTACGACGGTTCGGTGCAGCAGATCGAGCGCATCCCGCAAGAACTCAAAGAGCTCTACGCGACTGCCTTCGAAGTGGACACCAAGTGGATCGTCGACGCCGCCAGCCGTCGTCAGAAGTGGATCGACCAGGCTCAGTCGCTGAACCTGTACATCGCCGGCGCTTCGGGCAAGAAGCTGGACGTGACCTACCGCATGGCCTGGTACCGTGGTCTGAAAACCACCTACTACCTCCGTGCCCTGGCCGCGACCAGCACCGAGAAGTCGACCATCAACACCGGTAAGCTAAACGCTGTTTCCAGCGGCGGCAACCACGGTGACGACTCGGTCCTGGCAGCCCCAGCCGGTCCAGCTCCAGTGCCGAAGGCCTGCGCCATCGACGAGCCGGATTGCGAAGCTTGCCAATAAGCTGAGCCGGTAGGCGCTCCAGGGCGCTTACCTGAAACCCCCGATGAGCCTCTGGCTGGTCGGGGGTTTTCTTTTGCCTGCCTGATTCTGCAAGACAAAAAAACCCCCTCGTGAGAGGGGTTCTTTATGCAGCGCTATACAGCATCAGGTCATCTGAATGATGGTCTGCATGATGGTGCTCTGGGTGGAGATGGTCTTGGCGTTCGCCTGGTAGTTGCTCTGCGCCTTGATCAAGTCAACCAGCTCGTTGGTCAGGTTGACGTTGGACTCTTCCAGGGAGTTGGACACGATCGAGCCCATGGTACCGGTTTTCGGTGCATCGACACCGGCCACACCGGAGGCGAAGGTTTCTTTCCAGCGTGTGCCACCAATTGGCTGCAGGCCTTGCTCGTTGGCAAAACTGGCCACCGCCACCTGACCGATGGCCTTGGTTTGCTGGTTACTGAAGTTCGCAGTCATGACGCCGCTGGCGTCGATGGTCAGGCTGGAGATCTGACCGGTGGCGTAGCCGTCCTGGTATTGGGCGGTACGGGCGGTTGGCGAGTTGTAAGAAGTGGTCAGCGCCATGTTGAACGCAATACCGCCAGTGGCAGCGACGGAACCGTTCGGGCCCCAGGTCACAGGAGTCGTTGCGGCGTTGGTAATGACGCCTGGCACCCAACCGGTCATGGTCAACGTGTTACCAGTCTGGGTCCAGCCGGCACCCGCCGTCAGCGTATTGATGCTGCCGTCGGAGTTGAACGTGATGTCGGCGGTGATCGCTACTGGAGGTTCGGTGGCCGGGTTGGCTGGAGAACGACCGTCCATGTAGGTATAGACACGCCAGGCATTGGTACCCGTTTTCACGTAGTACTGATCCATGGTGTGCTCGTTACCCTGACTGTCGTAGACCTTGGTGGAGATGGTCTTGTTATAGCTGTTGGTATCGGTCGGGCTGAACGGAGCCACGGTTGGCGTTGTTTCCGCCGAGTTCAGGTTCATCGTCTGATCAACCTTGGTAGTCGGATTCGGCTTCAAGCTCGACGTATCAATCTTCAAGTCAGTCAACACACCGTTGATGATCTTGCCGTTGGCATCGACGCCATAACCCTGCAGACGGTTGCCGTTGTTATCGACCACATAGTTTTGAGCGTCGGTCTTGAACGCACCGGCACGGGTGTAGCTCAGGGAACCGTTGTCGCTGAGGATGAAGAAGCCATTGCCCTGGATGCCCATGTCCAACACGTTGCCGGTGTTGTTCACGTCGCCCTGGCTGAACTGCTGGGATACGTTGGCCAGGCGTACGCCATTGCCGACGGTCTTGCTGCCGGTCCCCAGGCGAGTGGCCGAGTACACGTCTTCGAATTCTGCGCGGGACGATTTGAAACCGGTGGTCGCGACGTTGGCGATGTTGTTGCCGGTCACGTCCAGTTGTTTGTTGGCTGCATAGAGACCGCTAAGGCCGACGTTGAAAGACATATTCCACTCCTTTTGGTGCCGCGTTAGTCGGCTCTATAGACCAATGGTTTGAACTTTGGACAGGGCAACGCTGCCCAGACCTGCCAGGTTCAGCATCAACTCACCGCCGGTCTGGCTGATGGTCACGCTGTTGACCGTTGCCGGCAGGTAAGTAATCAGTGAGGTGTTCGTGCCGTCGATGGTGCTCGTTGCGCCGAAGGTGTAAGTACCCGCCGGTGCCACCGCACCCGAACTGTCCTTGCCGTCCCAAATGAAGCTGGCGTTGCCGGCGCTTTGACTGCCCAGGTCGAGGGTGCGGATGACCGTGCCTGCCGAGTTGGTGACCTTGACGGTGGCAGCGGAAACCGATGTCGGCACCACGACGGTACCGTTGAGGCTCTTGGAGGTGTCGACCACGGCTTTGTCGGTCTGCGCGATGACCGAACGGCCCACCAGCGAAGAAGCCTGCAAGGCTTGCGAGGAGTTGTAGTTGCCGGCAATGCCGCTGACGGTGTCGTTCAGCGTGGTGATGCCTTCCAGGCTACTGAACTGCGCCAACTGGGCTACGAACGCGCTGTTGTCCTGAGGATCGAGCGGGTTCTGGTTTTTCAGCTGGGTGACCAGCAGTTGCAGGAACGCATCCTTGCCCAATGCCTTGCTGCCGGTGGCACTGCTGGTCGCCGCGGAAAGACCATCACTGGTGGTCGTGGTCTTGACCGAAGAGTTGGCCAGGACATCCTTGATGCTTACGCCGCTGGTGGTATCGGTAACACTCATCGAAAGTCGCCCCTTATCACTGACCGAGGGTCAGGACCTTCTGCATCATGGTTTTGGCGGTGTTCATCATTTCGGCGTTGGTCTGGAACGAACGGCTCGCGGAAATCATGTCGGCCATTTCTTCGACAACGTTGACGTTCGGGTAGTAAACGTAGCCCTTGGCATCCGCAGCCGGATGGTTCGGCTCGTAGCGCGCTTCAAGGTTGCTCTGGTCTTCGACCACGCCCAGCACTTGCACGCCTTGACCGGCCGCGTCCTGGTTCTGGAACAGCGAGTCGCTGCCGCCGCTCTGGCCGCCCTGGAACATGGTGGCGAACACCGGGTGACGGGCGCGGTAGGTCTGGTCGATGCTCGACGAAACGGTCTCGGCGTTGGCGATGTTCGAGGCCACGGTGTTCAAGCGAGTGGTCTGAGCACTCATGCCGCTACCGGCAATGTTGAAAACACTGGATAGAGACATGGATTACTCTCCGCGCAGGGCTGACACCAGCCCTTTGAATTTACTGTTGAGCAGGGTGAAGCTGGCCTGGAAGTTGACCGCGTTTTCCGCGTAGTTCGACTGTTCCAGTTGGGCGTCCACGGTGTTCTGGTCGATCGACGGTTGCATCGGCGTGCGGTACATCAGCGACTCGTCGCCATTGCCCAGCCCTTCAGCTTCGATGTGACGGCTGTTGGTCATGCTCAAGGCGAACTTGCCGTTTTTGGTTTTCTCGTTCTGCTCGGCAAGCACTTTCGAGAAGTCCAGATCCCGAGCCTTGTAGTTCGGGGTGTCGGCGTTGGCGATGTTGTTAGCCAGGACTTCAGCGCGCTGAGCGCGGAAGCCCAGGGCTTGTTCGTGGATACCGAGCGCTTTATCGAAGCTGATGCTCATGTCGGGAAACCTTCGGGTGACCTGATTTTTCGTAACGTGAACATAGCAAGCGGCGTGCCAATTCAAAAAAACCCGTAAACCGGGGCTTTGCCGGCAGTGGCAACGCGGCAATGCCAGAAAAGCGGCAACCGATTTCCGCCGCCTGCCGCTTTTCTGCCGCTTATCGCCGATCGCCAGAACAACAACTGACCCTATGGGAGCGAACTGTGGCGAGGGGGCTTGCCCCCGTTTGAGTGCGTAGCACTCACAGGATTTTTGCTACATCAGAGATTTTAGGTCTGCTTCGCAGCCCAACGGGGCGATGCGGCGTTCCGACAAGCCCCCTCGCCACAGTTCGCTCCCACAGGGGGATGACGGTGGACTTGGGAAATCATCAGGCACAAAAAAACGGGAGCCCCTCTCAGGACTCCCGTTTTTTATGCCGCCAACGAATCACTTCGCCTGGTAAATGATCCCCGGGCTGCACTGGACCATCTGGTAATGGTCCGGCAAACCGTTTAGCGCTTCAGACGCACCAAGGAACAGATAACCGCCCGGCTTGAGCGTGCTGTGAATGCGCAACAGGATGTCTTTCTTCACCTCGGCGGAGAAGTAGATCAGCACGTTGCGACAGAACACGATGTCGAACTTGCCCAGGCTCGCATAACTGTCCAGCAGGTTGAACGAGCGAAATTCCACCCGATTCTTGATCGGTGCCTTGATCGCCCAGCGCCCCGGTCCCTTGGGGTCGAAGTAACGCTGAAGGCGCTCGGGCGACAGACCGCGACCGATGGCCAGGCTGTCGTACTCGCCAGTCTTGCAGTTGGTCAGCATGGTGCCGGACAGGTCGGTAGCAACGATCTGCACACCCATTTTCAACTGGCCCATGTTGGCCCGTTCAAACTCATCGATGGACATCGACAACGAATACGGTTCCTGACCCGACGAACACGCCGCCGACCAGATCCGCAGGCGCTGCCCCGGGCTTGCCTTGATCGCTTCAGGCAATACCTTGTTCTTCAAGACTTCAAACGGATAGGTGTCACGAAACCACAGGGTTTCGTTGGTAGTCATGGCATCCACCACCATCTCGCGCAAACCGCTGCGCGGCTGGGTCTGGATGCGCTGAACCAGCTCACTCAGGGACTTGATGCCCTGCTGTTCCATCAGTTTGTTGAGACGGCTCGAGACCAGATATTGCTTGTTTTCACCGAGCAAAATGCCACAGGCTTTTTCCAGGAATACCCGGAACTGTTCGAAATCCAAATTACCCGTAGACAAAGATGCCGCCTCTTAAATCGTGTTGACCGCCAGGGGCAGAAGGCCCCTAGCTGTTATCTGCTGCTTTGATCCGGTCGACTACCCGGGATGCCAGGTCATCAGGACGGAACTTGGCCAGAAAATCATCGGCACCGACCTTCTTGACCATCGCCTGATTGAACACACCCGACAACGAAGTATGCAGGATGATATGGAGCTTTTGCATGCGTGGGTCGCTGCGGATCTCGGCCGTCAGGGTGTACCCGTCCATCTCCGGCATTTCGATGTCGGAGATCATCATCAGGAACTCTTCTTCCGGCTTCTTGCCCTCGTCGACCAGCTTGCGCAGGTAATCCAGCGCTTGCCGGCCGTCGTTCAACGCCACCACTTCGACACCGATCGTTTGCAGGCAACGGGTCACCTGCTTGCGCGCCACCGACGAGTCATCGACCGTCAATACACACAAAGAGAGCGCCTTGTGCTGGGTTTCAACATCGACCACGCCCACCGAAATCGCTTCCGGTGTCGGCGCCACTTCCGCCAGCACCTTCTCGACGTCGATGATTTCGACTAACTGATTGTCGACCCGAGTCACAGCCGTCAGGTAGTGATCGCGCCCCGTCCCCTTGGGTGGCGGATGAATCTCCTCCCAGTTCATGTTGACGATGCGCTCCACCGACCGAACCAGGAAACCCTGGGTCTTGGTGTTGTACTCCGTGATGATCACGAAGGGATTGCTCTGGTCCAGCAACCGACCGGCACCGGTCGCCATCGCCAGATCCAGAATCGGAATGGTTGCCCCCCGAATATTCGCCACACCGCACACGACAGGACTGGACTTGGGCATCAGGGTCAGCTTGGGGCATTGCAGCACCTCGCGAACCTTGAACACGTTGATCCCATACAGCTGCTGGCCGTCGAGACGGAACAACAACAGCTCAAGGCGATTCTGCCCTACCAGTTGCGTGCGCTGGTTCACCGAATCCATTACACCAGCCATGCCCAGACTCCTACACCAACGCTAAGTGTGTTGCGACGCACATTCATCACGAAACGGCACGGCGCTTGCTTTTTAACTCTTATGAACACAGAACCGACATTTTTCCGACACCTGACATCAACCTGCCGCAGATTGCTCTGTGCGATGTCGGCCGTTTGCCTGTTCAACGCTGGCAGCCCTGCCCTTGCTGATACGGTTACCTTGCCTGACATGCTTATCGGCGTCACCCAAGGCTTTCTTGAATTCACCGTAGAGGACTATCTGGCCACCAGTCAAACGCAAGGTCGTTACGAAATCCAGGTCAATCAGCTCGATCCACGCCTGCGCATGCCTATGTGCGACAAGGAATTGACAGCCACCCTCGAGAGCCCAGCAAGGCCTCTGGGGCGGGTCACGGTCAAGGTTCGCTGCGATGGCGCCTCGCCCTGGACCGTCTTCGTGCCCGCTCAAGTGAAGCTGTTTCGCGACATCGTGACGACCACTCGTCCGCTCAAGCGCACAGGGATTATCGAACCTCAGGACGTAACCCTGCGCGAGCGCGATATCAGCCTGATAAATCAGGGGTTTCTGACTTCTGTCGATCAGGCGATCGGGCAAAAACTTACCCGACCAATGGTCGCCGATCAGATCATCACGCTGGTGCATCTCGAACAGGCGGAAGTGGTTCGCAAGGGCGACCAGGTGGTGATCACCGCCCGCAGTGGTACGCTCAGTGTGCGCATGCCGGGTGAAGCGCTGTCCAACGGCGGCCTGAGCGAACAGATTCGCGTGAAGAACCTTAATTCCCAACGGGTCATCAAGGCGCAAGTCACTGCGCCCGGCCAGGTGGAAGTGGCCATGTAGGGGCTCTGAGTTTGTGAAGTGATGGCGCGCCGCCTGGCGGTTGCCTAAACTGTGCCGCATGCAGGGCATGCGCTGGCGCATGCAAGCTCATTGATAAATGGGCCTAAAGTTTTTCGGGGAATCGCCGAAAACATGGCAAGCGTCCAAATATCCAGAGGTTTTTTGTCATGGTCATCGATTTCAGTCGTTTAAACAGCTCCTCGTCACTTACGGGCAGTACGCGTACCAGCACCGCGAAGGAAACCGCCGAAGCCGGCCAATCCGCGCCGCTGAATACCCCGGCCGAACAGGCCAGTACCACCAAAAGCGGGGAATCGGTACACCTCAGCAATGAGGCTCAACAGTTGCAGAAGGTCACTGACAAGCTGCGCGATCAGCCTGCCGTCGACAACGCCCGCGTGGCCGAGTTGAAAGCAGCGATTGCCGATGGCAGCTATAAAGTCGACAGCAACCGTGTAGCCAGCAAACTGCTCAACTTCGAAGCCCAGCGCTAGGCCACGGCCCGCGCCAGGCTTTTGGACGCTTAAAACCCAAGGCCAGCCATGCACGACACTCATTTACTGCAACTGATCATCGACGACTTTGCCCCGGCGCAACAACTGCTGGAGCTACTGCAAACCGAGTCCCTCGCCTTGCACGGTCGCGACATGCCACTGCTCGAAGACATTCTGGCGCATAAACAAGCATTGATCATTCTGCTCGAACAGCATGGCCGCAAGCGCAGTGAAATCCTCACCAGCCTCAACCTGCCAACCAACCGCCAGGGTCTGGAGCAACTCGCCAGCCAGTCGAGCATTGGCGAACGGTTGCTGGGACAGAGCGACGTGCTGACCGACCTCCTGGCCCAGTGCCAGGCCGCCAATGCCAACAATGGCCAGTCGATTCTGGTGCAGCAGGCCGCCACGGCCAACCAGCTGAAAATCCTCACCGGTGGCGAGCCGCCAGCGCTCTACGATGCCCGCGGATCAACCTCCAAGCTCGCCAAGCCACGCCAGCTCAGTCAGGCTTGAGCCTTTCAATGAGCACGCCCTATCAAGACGTGCAACATGCTGGCAGAATGCCGGCTAGTCGTCATATTTGTCTGGAGATTGATACCCCGTGTTCAATGCCTTAAATGCGGAAGATGCTCCGCAGCCACCCAAGGTGCTCACCACGCCCCTGGAAATCTCCGGCAATCTGCGTCAGCTGCAAGACAGCCATGACCCGCTGATCATCACGTTCCACGAGCGCAGCCAGCGCTTCCAGAGTTATCTGGTGGACGTCGATCGTGACAGCAACATGATTGCCCTGGACGAAATGATCCCGCGCGACGGCGAACGTTTTCTGCTGGCCGGCGAACCATTCAAGGTTGAAGGCTTCCACGACGGCGTGCGCATCGCCTGGGAAAGCAATGGCCCGCTGACCATCGACGAATCCGGCGATGGCCGCTGCTACCGTGGCACACTGCCCGATGAGGTGGTTTACCACCAACGCCGCAATGCTTTCCGTGCTGCATTGAAACTGGCACAACTGGTCAATGTCGAGCTGGGGGGTGAGAAACTCAAGTCGCCCATCGGCGGCAAACTGCTGGACATCTCCGCCACCGGCTGCAAATTGCGCTTCGACGGCGACATCACCGCCAGGCTGCAATTGGGTCAGGTCTACGACCGCTTCATCGCCGCCCTGCCCTTTGGCAGCATGACGGCCCCGGTCGAGTTGCGTTACCTGCACTTTGAAGAAAAGATCAACACCACCTTCGCCGGCGTGCGTTTTCACAACATGAGCGGCCTGGTGCAACGGCAAGTCGAGCGGTTTGTCTATCAGCTTCAGCGTGAAGCGCGACGCTTTGACAAAGACGACTTCTGATACACCCCATCAATAAAAAACGGGCAGTCCCTTGCGGTGACTGCCCGTTTTTTTATGCCTGGATCAAGGCCTCGCTTCGGTAAAACTTTGCTCGCGTCCTGCGTCCGGGTCTTCTGATTCCGAAACCGTTTCAGGTTCTGCTTCGGGCTCGGCATCCGGATCGACATCAGGCTCCGGGTTGACCGGATTCTGCATCTGATCCTGCACCACCTGCTCATCGACACGCGGGTCAAGGCACGCCACCAGTGGCGAACTCGACATGCTGTCGGGCATGGCCACGTGATGCAGCGGGGCATCGTCCACCTGATGCAGGTTGGTGACTGCTTTCGGACGGATTCGCCACACCAGCACCAGCGCGAAGAAGCTGAAGAAAGCATAGAGCATCTGGCTGCCGAATAACTTCATCAGCACCCCGGCCACCAGCGGTCCGATGCTCGCGCCGACACCGTAGGTCACCAGCAGCATCGCCGTCAGCGACACCCGGCGATCACCCTCGACGTGGTCGTTGGAGAACGCTACCGCCAACGGGTACAGACAGAACTGCACCAACGAGCAGAGGAATCCGGCGATGAACAGCACCTCCAGCGGCACCTGCTGCATGATCGCCAGCGGCAACGCGGCCAGTGCCAGGGTGAACGCAAAACTGCGGATCAACATTGCCCGGTCATAGCGGTCCGACAGCCAACCCAACGGCCACTGCACCACCAGCCCCGCAAAAATGCAGCTCCCCATGAACAGACCGACCTGTTCGGTGGACAACCCTTGCTGCGAGGCATACAGCGGCGCCAGACCGTAGAACGAACCGACGATCAACCCCGACCCCAATACCGTGCTCAGTGACTGCGGCACGCGTTTGATGAAGAAGCGCGGTTCCATCGGCGCCGGGTGCAATGGCGCCGGGTGAATCCGCCGGGTCAGTGCCACCGGCACCAGACACAGGGCGAAACACAGCGCGACCAGCATCAGCAATTCCAGGCCCAGGCCCGGGTGCATGACCAGAATCAGCTGACCCAACACCAGCCCCAGGTACGAGGCAATCATGTAGCCGCTGAACACCACGCCACGCTGCTTGGCTTCCGCCTGCTCATTGAGCCAGCTTTCGATCACCATGTACTGGCACATCATGCCCAGCCCGACGATCACCCGCAGAAACAGCCACGCGGGCAACCAGTCGACCAGGCCATGGCCCAGCACCGCCGCACCAACGATCCCGGCGCAGGCTGAATAGGCTCGAATATGCCCGACCCGGGCAATCAGCCGATGGCCGATCTTGCCGCCCAGCACCAGGCCGAAATAGTTGGCTGCCATCAACGCGCCGACCCACAGGCTGTCGACCTTATCGGCCGCCAGGCGCAGGGCAAGGTAGGTGCTCAACAGGCCCGAGCCGATCAACATCATCAGCGAGGCGAAATAAAGTCCTCGAAAGGATTTCAGGATTTGGCGCATTGGCGTTCCGAGCGGCTACTTGCAGTGAATATCGGGCTATCGATAACGATAGCCCGATGGCGACAGGTCGTCAGGCCTGGGCTGCTAGAACACGCCGTTCCCAGGGAGTAATTTCGTCAAGGAAGCTGGTCAACTCCAGGGTCTTCGAAGCGATGTAGCCTTCGATGAACACCTTGCCGAACAGTTCCTTCGCCAATTGGCTACGTTTCAGACGTTCAAGAGCGGCATGCAAGGTACACGGCAACGCAAGATTATCCGGCACCACGAATTCGCCCTGGGCCGCGTCGCTCGGTTCCAGTTTGTTTTCGATGCCATACAGCCCCGCCGCCAGGCTCGCGGCGATCGCCAGATACGGATTGGCGTCAGCGCCCGGCAAGCGGTTTTCGACCCGACGAGCAACCGGTGAACTGGCCGGAATGCGCAAGCCAGCCGCGCGATTGTCATGGGACCAGCAGGCATTATTCGGCGACGCAAAAGGATGGCACAGGCGCTGATAAGAGTTCACGTTCGGCGCAAACAGCGCGGTGAAATCCGCCAGGCCGGCCTGCTGACCACCGATGAAATGACGGAAGGTCGCGGTCGGCTCGCCGGCCTTGTCGCTGAACACGTTACGCCCGGTGCCGATCTCGACGACGCTCTGGTGAATATGCATCGAACTGCCCGGCGTGTGAGCCAACGGCTTGGCCATGCAGACCACGGTCAGACCATGCTTTAGCGCCACTTCCTTGAGCAGATGCTTGAACAGCAAGGTCTGGTCGGCCAACAGCAGTGGATCGCCGTGCAGCAGGTTGATTTCGAACTGGCTGACGCCCATCTCGTGCATGAAGGTATCGCGCGGCAAGCCCAGCGCCGCCATGCCTGCGTAGACCTCAGTGAAGAACGGCCGCAAGCCGTTATTGGAGCTGATGCTGAACGCCGAATGACCGTCCTCGCGGCGACCGTCCAGGCCGACCGGCGGCTGAAAGGGTTGCGTCGGGTCAGGGTTGGGCGCGAACACAAAGAATTCCAGCTCGGTCGCCACGACCGGCGCCAGGCCGAGGGCGGCGTAACGAGCGATCACCGCCTTGAGTTGGCCGCGAGTCGACAGGTGCGAGCTCTCGCCCGTCAGTTCCTGCGCATCGCAAATGGCCAGCGCCCGAGGTTGCGAGCTCCAGGGCAAGCGGTGGATCTGCGCCGGATCCGGCACCAGCGCCAAGTCGCCATCATCGCTGCCGTAAAAATGCGCCGGCGGATAGCCGCCCATGATGCATTGCAGCAGCACTCCCCGCGCCATCTGCAAACGCCGCCCTTCAAGAAATCCTTCGGCGGTCATCACCTTGCCACGGGGTACGCCGTTCAGGTCCGGCGTGACACATTCAATCTCATCAATGCCCGTCAATCGCTGCGCGAGTGAACGATGGCCATCGGTTGTCATGACGCAATCCTTGTTGTTGTACGAGCCGCGAACGGCGACTCGTACAAAATAGGCTCCGGCTGTTCGGAATATCAAGCAGCGTCAAACAAAAAGGCGCAATCCTGTGAGGATCGTGTTGTTCAGGGGAGATAGAGACTGAACACGCCACCACCCAATGGGCCGCCGTTACTGATTTCGGTGCGTCCGCCCACGCCATTGCGCTGGTGCAAGGCGGCAATCCGCCCGGCAAAGTACAGGCCCAGGCCGGTACTGCCACTGCTGTGGTTGATGCCCTGCACATAGTCGGTCTGACGCTCGATCATATCGGGTGGATAACCCTCGCCATCGTCGTTGATGGTCAGCACCAATTGCCCGGCCTCATCGCTGACACTGATCAACAAGGCGTGGCGAGCGTAACGAATGGCGTTGTTGATGCAATTGGCGAGCACCGAGGCAATCAGCTCCCGATCGAAGAAACCCAGTGGGCTCAATGGGTCCACTTCATAGGTCGCGATAATGCCGCGGCTGGCGAACACTTCCTGGTGAGCCGCCAGTTGCGCCTCGATGAAGTCATCCAGCTCATGGTAGGCCGGCTGCAATGGCATCTGGTTGACGCCGAGTTTGTACAGCCCCAGCAACTGCACCAGCATGTCATTGAGATGGGCGAACTCGAACTCGATGACGCCCTGCTCCGGGGTGTGCCGCTCAGGGTCGGGTAAGCGCGCCAGCCATTGACTGTGCGCCTGCATCAGCATGGCCAGAGAGTTCTTCATGTCGTGCACGGTGGAAGCAATCACCGTGGAGAAGTCGAGTGACGGTTCGCTGTCGATCATTCGCCGAACGCCTTGATTTTCAGTTTCTGGTAGCGCGGATAACGCGCGTCGGTATCGGGCATCAGGCCGACTGTTTTCAGGCAGGCCCGGCACTCTTCCAACTCGGCCGACGGCACGCTGGTGTCGGTGCCGTGCAGCAGCGACTGCGCCATGTTCAGGGCAATACTGATGTTCTTCGGTTGCAGCGCCAGGGCTTTGCGGAACACCTCCCGGGCTTCAACCAGGTTGCCGGTCTTGTACACCCGCACGCCTTGACGGTTGAGGTCGGCGGCGGCGTTGCCCGAGTTGAGGATGGTCGGGTCGTCGGTCAGCTTGGCAATGCCCTTCATCACGGTCGGATCGTCGCCGTAGATCTCCGCACAGTTTTTCAGCATCGAAGCGCCGGCACTCGCCTGCCCCAGCATTTGCAGCTGCTTGGCTACCAGCAATGCCGCTTCGGCGCTCATGAACTGCTCCATGCCGTCGAGGCGCATCATCGCTTGCTCGGTGAGCTTCTCGGCGGTTTCGGCATCATTGAGCAGCAGGCTGGTGGCCTTCATCAAACGTGCGCGAATCTGCAGGCCTGGGTCGGAAGGATTTTCCTTCGCCACCGCACTCAGCGTCGTGTTGATTTCCAGGCGGGTGCGCGTGTCCAGGCCCTTTTCCGCACCTTTGCTGATCAAGGCATGAGCCAGGCCGAGGTTGCTTTCCGCATCCTTGAAACGTGACTGCGCCCCTTGGTTCACGGCCTGGCGATAGGCTTTGGAGGCGGTGTCGAAATCTTCGTTGGCCATCGCCAGCTTGCCCAGCAACGCTTGCCGACGCACCGCCAGCGGCGACAGGCGAATAGCCTCTTCCAATACTTTCTGCGCCGCTTTGGTGTCGCCTTCGGCGACCAGCACATCGGCCATGCCATCGTAGAGCGCCGGCATCATCGGGAAGACTTTCAAGGCTTTTTCGTAGACGCCCTTGGCCTGGCTGACCTGCCCGCGCTTGAACAGCAATTGGCCCAATCCGGCAAACGCCCAGGGTAAAGGCCGATCAGCAATGATGCTGTCATAGAGACGCTCCAGCGCTTCGTTCTGGTTCAAGTCGCGCAACGCATCGGCGCGGTAACGCAGGCATAGCGGCGAATAACGAATGTCCTGTTTGCACAGGGCGATGCAGGCATTGAGCACTTCAACCGGTTTGCCCCGGTCAAGCGCTTGCAGGATCGGTTTGAGCAAGGTCTTGCGCTGTTCCAGTCGCTCCAGGCGCTGGGCCAGACCAGAGCGGTTGAACGGTTTGGTCAGATAAGCATCAGGCTCATGCTCCAGTGCGCTGAGCACCATGGCCTGGCTGGTTTCGGCGGTGACCATGAGAAACACACTTTCATGGCTGATCAGCTTTTCGATCATCAGGTCTTCGAGTACCTGCTGACCGTTTTTCTTGCCATCGCCCAGGTGGAAGTCCTGCAGGATGAAGTCGTAGGACTTCTGCGAGCACATGCGCAGCGCCTGCTCACCGGTATCAGCGGTGTCGACGTCCTTGACGCCCAACTCTCGCAGCATGGACCTGACGGAACTGCGGAAATCCGAGAAATCATCGACGATCAGAAAGCTTTTTTGGTGATACGACAGCATCGAAGATTTCCAGGCAATTTAAGGAAGAACAACCTAAAGGTAATGGCCGCGAGTTCAGCTTGGCGACTTTTTGGGCGCGCAGATAATAGCGGGAGGCCATCAGCTATCAAGCAATTTCGCACAATCGCGTAATAAGGTTTGCCGGCCGCCGGAGACGAAATTCACAACGACCGATCGGGTTATCGGCCAGTAGTGGCAATCCCTTGAAGCAGTGGGTGTGCAATCGCGTAATTCGTTGTCATGACGGGTTTTCCACATAAGTCGTCAGGTGGTTCGAGCAAGAAAAAAACTGCCAGAGGAATGCTCTGATGGGCTTTTCTAACCGCTGACGCGGCAATTTTAGAGTGTCCTTGCCCTGGAATTACGCAGCCAGCCCTTGCCGCATAAGGGTTTCAGCTCATTTGAGGCACGCCACTATTGAGTGCCTGCGGCCCCTTCGCCAAAAACAAATCGACATAATATTGACACCAAAACACCCACTTGTCGGAATATTGGCACGTCGTACTGTTACCTTCGCTTAACACCTTTACAAAGCCTGCCCCCACAACTAAACACCTATCAAACTGATATCAGGAAAGGCCGTATCCCTGAGTCAGTGCTGCACCAAAACACGGCCTCACCCAGCTATCACTTCAGGGGTCCCTGCCATATGGGTACTCTCAGATTATTGCGCGCCATGCGCAGCGCAGCCCCAGGCTTGGGCCCACGTTCGCCCGACCGCTCCTGCGATTCGCTCCTCAAGTGCGGCGAACTTTTTCACCCCCGCGACACCAGCGTCCCTCTGCCGGCAGCGCCTATTGCGTCGGGCCCGGACGGCCGACGATGTCCGTCGGCCGCCTCGCACCGCTCCTGAACACTCTGAGCGGCACAAGCACGGGACTTCGTCCTGTTAGCAGTCCCTGGCGATTCCAATAAAAAAAAGATTCTCGGGAGAAAGACATGGCTACCACCACCACGACCAGCGGCGGCACCGTTACCTCGTTTTCCAATACACCGCAGGCGCAGGACGACATTTTCACCACAGGTGTCATTGGCACGAACAGCGTGACCATCACTGAAGACCTGCAGGGGGTCGTGTACCTGGATGTCATGTCCAATGACCTGGGCGGCAACGCAAAGACACTCTGGTCAGTTGATAACGCGACCAGTCTTTCTACTGCCACCAAGGTTTATGCCCCGGCCGATCTGCTGGTCCAGGACACGAGCAGAATTGAGGCGACGAGTACCGACACCAGCCTCAATGGGGCAAAGATCTGGATTACCTCGGATGGCAAAGTTGGCTATGACGCCGCGACCTTATCGACTGCTTTCAAAGCACAACTTCAAGAGCTTGCTGCCGGAGCGTCCCTGGCAGACAGCTTTACGTACGCGATTCGTCTCGGCAATGGCACCCTCAGCTGGGCCACCGCGCAGGTGCAATTTGCCGGTGTGAATGACAGCGTGACGATGAACATCGGTGTGCAGGCTGGCACGGTGACCGAAGATGCGCCCACGACGCCGAGCCCGACCGACTCGCTGAGCACGACGGGCACGATTGCGTTTAGCGATGTCGACCTGAGCGACACGCATACCGCCTCATTCGTGGCGGCGGGAGGCAATACCACGGCGCTGGGCAACTTCACTCTTGCCTCTGTAATGGAAGCGGCCAATGCGGCCAACGGCACCGTTAACTGGACTTACACCGTGAACAATGCGGCAGCCCAGTACCTGGCCCAGGGTCAGACGGCTACCGAAACCTATGTGGTCACCGTCAGTGATGGGCATGGTTCGTCGACAACGCAAAATGTGATCATCACCATCACCGGCACCAACGACCAGGTACACATCACCAGCGGCGTGCAGACCGGCGATGCCAAGGAAGACAGCGGCGATTACGCAGCCAACGGCAGCATCACCTTCACCGACGCCGACTTGATCGACACCCATAGCGTCACCGTCACACCGGGCGCTTCCGGCTACCTGGGCAGCTTCACTACAGATCCACTGCACGACAGCACCGGCACCGGCAGCGGTTCGCTGGGCTGGCACTTCGCGGTAGACAACGCCGCCGTGCAGTTCCTGGGCGAAGGCCAGACCCTCACCCAGACCTATAACGTAGCGATCGGCGACGGCGCGGTACAGACCGTGACCATTACTATTACCGGCACCAACGATCGGCCGACGCTGACGATTACCGATACCACCGGCGCAATGAACGAAGGCAATGGCACCGCCACACTAAGCGACAGCGGCGCCCTGAGTTTTGTCGATCCGGACCACACCGACACGGTGACCGTATCGCACGTCACCAACAACGACATCGCCTGGAGCGGCGGCACACTGAATGCGGGCGTGGCCTCGGCACTGGTCGCCGGTTTTTCGGTCGATCAGAACAGCTGGGACTACAGCACCAGCCAGAACCTCGACTTCCTCGGCGCGGGTGAAACCGTCACCTTCTCGTACACCGTGGTCGCCACCGACAACAGCGGTGCGGCTAACGCTGCTTCGGCGACGCAGACCGTGACCATCACCATTACTGGTAGCAACGATGCACCGGTGCTCAGTTTCGCCACCGGTAACGATGCCGGCGCCGTGAAGGAAGACACCACCCTCAGCGTCAGTGGCCAGTTCAACTCGACCGACATCGATCACGCGGCCACCGCCACCTGGAGCATTGCCGGGTCCAATACCGGCACTTACGGCTCGATCGCCGTCGACGGCGCCGGTAAATGGACCTACACCCTGGCCAACGGCACCGATGGCGTCGCCAGTGCCGTGCAATCACTGAGGGCCGGCGAGAGTCACAACGAAGTGTTCAGCGTGCAGGTCAGTGATGGCCTCGGTGGCGTCGCCACCCATCTGGTGACTGTCACCGTCACTGGCAGCAACGATGCGCCAGTGCTGAGCTTCGCGTCGGGCAACGATGCCGGTGCGGTGCAGGAGGACACTACCCTCAGCGTCAGTGGCCAGTTCAGCTCGACCGACATCGATCACGCGGCCACCGCCACCTGGAGCATTGCCGGGGCCAATACCGGCACTTACGGCTCGATCGCCGTCGACGGCGCCGGTAAATGGACCTACACCCTGGCCAACGGCACCGATGGCGTTGCCAGTGCGGTGCAATCACTGAGGGCCGGCGAGAGTCATAACGAAGTGTTCAGCGTGCAGGTCAGCGATGGCCTCGGCGGTGTCGCCACCCATCTGGTGACTGTCACCGTCACCGGAACCAACGACGGTCCGATCGCGGTGGCCGATACAGCCGCCGGCACGGAAAACCAGACCCTGACCATCAACGTGCTGGCCAACGACACCGACGTCGACGACGGTCACCTGTTCACCCTGAACACTGCCAGCGCGCCGCTCGGCCAAGGCACCGCCAGCGTGGTCGCCAACCAGTTGGTGTTCACCCCCGGCAGCGACTTCGATCATCTGGCGCAGGGTGCCGTCCAGCACGTGACACTCAGCTACACCATGCAGGACGAACACGGCGCGCTCTCGAGCTCCACCGTGAACGTGACTCTCACCGGCACCAACGACGGCCCAGTCGCGGTGGCCGATGTCGCTGCCGGCACGGAAAACCAGACCCTGACCATCAACGTGCTGGCCAACGACACCGACGTCGACGACGGTCACCTGTTCACCCTGAACTCTGCCAGCGCGCCGCTCGGCCAAGGCACCGCCAGCGTGGTCGCCAACCAGTTGGTGTTCAACCCAGGCAGCGACTTTGATCATCTGGCACAAGGTGCGGTCACGCACGTGACACTCAGCTACACCATGCAGGACGAACACGGCGCGCTCTCGAGCTCCACTGTGGACGTGACTATCACCGGCACTAACGACGGCCCGGTCGCGGTGGCCGATGTCGCCGCCGGCACAGAGAACCAGACCCTCACCATCGACGTGCTGGCCAACGACACCGACGTCGATGACGGTCATCTGTTCACCCTGAACACTGCCAGCGCCCCGCTCGGCCAAGGCACCGCCAGCGTGGTCGCCAACCAGCTGGTGTTCACCCCAGGCAGCGACTTCGATCATCTGGCACAAGGTGCAATCCAGCACGTGACACTCAGCTACACCATGCAGGACGAACACGGTGCGCTCTCGAGCTCCACCGTGGACGTGACCATCACCGGCACCAACGACGGCCCAGTCGCGGTAGCCGATGTCGCCGCCGGCACAGAGAACCAGACCCTGACCATCAATGTGCTGGCCAACGACACCGACGTCGATGACGGTCACCTGTTCACCCTGAACAGCGCCAGTTCGCCGATCGGCCAGGGCACGGCCAGCGTGGTCGCCAACCAACTGATGTTCACCCCCGGCAGCGACTTCGATCATCTGGCGCAGGGTGCCATCCAGCACGTGACACTCAGCTACACCATGCAGGACGAACACGGCGCGCTCTCGTCTAGCACTGTGGACGTGACTCTCACCGGCACCAACGACGGTCCGGTCGCGGTGGCCGATGTCGCCGCCGGCACAGAGAACCAGACCCTGACCATCAACGTCCTGGCCAACGACACCGACGTCGATGACGGTCACCTGTTCACCCTGAACACCGCCAGCGCCCCGCTCGGCCAAGGCACGGCCAGCGTGGTCGCCAACCAACTGATGTTCAACCCCGGCAGCGACTTCGATCATCTGGCGCAGGGTGCCGTCGCGCACGTGACACTCAGCTACACCATGCAGGACGAACACGGCGCACTCTCGAGCTCCACTGTGGACGTGACTATCACCGGCACCAACGACCAACCAACCCTGACAATTGCCGACACCACCAGCGCGATGAACGAAGGCGATGGCGCGGCAATGCTGAGCGACAGCGGCGCCCTGAGCTTTGCCGATCTGGACAGCATCGACGTGGTGACCGTGTCACACACCGCCAACGGCGACATCACCTGGAACGGCGGCACACTCAATGCGGGCGTAGCTTCGGCACTGGTCGCCGGCTTCTCGGTCGATCAGGACAGCTGGGATTACAGCACCAGCCAGAACCTCGACTTCCTCGGCGCGGGTGAAACCATCACCTTCTCGTACACGGTGGTCGCCACCGATGACAGCGACGCGGCTAACGCTGCTTCGGCAACGCAGACCGTGACCATCACCATTACCGGCAGCAATGACGCGCCGGTGCTCAGTTTCGCGAGCGGCAACGATGTCGGCGCGGTGCAGGAAGACACTGCTCTCAGCGTCAGCGGCCAGTTCAGCTCAAGCGACATCGATCACGCGGCCACCGCCACCTGGTCGATCAATGGATCGGCAACTGGCAGCTACGGCTCAATCGCCGTCGACAGCACTGGCCAGTGGACTTACACCCTGGCCAATGGCACCGATGGTGTCGCCAGTGTCGTGCAATCGCTGCAGGCCGGCGAGAGCCACGACGAAGTGTTCACCATCCAGGTCAGTGATGGCCTGGGCGGCGTCGACACCCAACAGGTGACCGTGACCGTCACCGGCAGCAACGATGCGCCAGTACTCAGTTTCGCGTCGGGTAATGAAGTGGGCGCGGTGCAAGAAGACACCAGCCTCAGCGTCAGCGGCCAGTTCAACTCAAGCGACATCGACCACGCGGCCACCGCCACCTGGACCATCAATGGCTCGGCAACTGGAACCTACGGCTCGATCGCCGTCGACAGCAGCGGCCAATGGACTTACACGTTGGCCAACGGCACCGATGGCGTCGCCAGTGCGGTGCAATCGCTGAAGGCCGGCGAGAGTCATGACGAAGTGTTCACCATCCAGGTCAGCGATGGCCTCGGCGGTGTCGACACCCAGCAGGTGACCGTGACCGTCACCGGCAGCAACGACGCCCCCGTACTCAGTTTCGCCAGTGGCAACGATGCCGGCGCGGTGCAGGAGGACACCACCCTCAGCGTCAGTGGCCAGTTCAACTCGATCGACATCGACCACGCGGCCACCGCCACCTGGACCATCAATGGCTCGGCAACTGGAACCTACGGCTCGATCGCCGTCGACAGCACGGGCCAGTGGACTTACACCCTGGCCAATGGCACCGACGGTGTCGCCAGTGCCGTGCAGTCGCTGAAGGCCGGCGAGAGTCATGACGAAGTGTTCACCATCCAGGTCAGCGATGGCCTCGGCGGTGTCGACACCCAGCAGGTAACCGTCACTGTCACCGGCAGCAACGACGCGCCGGTGCTGAGCTTCGCGTCGGGCAACGATGTGGGCGCGGTGCAGGAGGACAGCACGCTCAGCGTCAGTGGCCAGTTCAGTTCAAGCGACATCGACCACGCGGCTACCGCCACCTGGAGCATTGCCGGGTCCAATACCGGTACTTACGGCTCCATCGCCGTCGACAGCACTGGCCAGTGGACCTACACCCTGGCCAACGGCACCGACGGCGTCGCCAGTGCCGTGCAGTCACTGAAGGCCGGCGAAAGTCACGAAGAGGTGTTCAGCGTGCAGGTCAGCGATGGCCTGGGTGGCGTCGACACCCAACAGGTGACCGTGACCGTCACCGGCAGCAACGACGCCCCCGTACTCAGCTTCGCCAGCGGCAACAATGTCGGCGCCGTGCAGGAAGACACCACCCTCAGCGTCAGCGGCCAGTTCAACTCGACCGACATCGATCACGCGGCCACCGCCACCTGGTCCATCAATGGCTCGGCAACTGGAACCTACGGCTCGATCGCCGTCGACAGCACTGGCCAATGGACTTATACCCTGGCCAACGGCAGCGACGGCGTCGCCAGTGCCGTGCAATCGCTGAAGGCCGGCGAGAGCCACGACGAGGTGTTCAGCATCCAGGTCAGCGATGGCCTCGGCGGCGTCGACACCCAGCAGGTAACTGTCATCGTCACCGGCAGCAACGATGCGCCGGTGCTCAGTTTCGCCAGCGGCAACGAGCTTGGCGCGGTGCAGGAAGACACCACCCTCAGCGTCAGCGGCCAGTTCAGCTCGGCCGACATCGACCACGATGCCACCGCCACCTGGACCATCAATGGTTCGGCAACTGGCAGCTACGGCTCGATCGCCGTCGACAGCACGGGCCAATGGACCTATACCCTGGCCAACGGCAGCGATGGCGTTGCCAGTGCCGTGCAATCGCTGAAGGCCGGCGAGAGTCATGACGAAGTGTTCAGCGTGCAGGTCAGCGATGGCCTCGGCGGCGTCGACACCCAGCAGGTGACTGTCACCGTCACCGGCAGCAACGATGCGCCGGTGCTCAGCTTCGCCAGCGGCAACGAGCTTGGCGCGGTGCAGGAAGACACCACCCTCAGCGTCAGCGGCCAGTTCAGCTCGGCCGACATCGACCACGATGCCACCGCCACCTGGAGCATTGCCGGATCCAATACCGGTACTTACGGCTCCATCGCCGTCGACAGCACTGGCCAGTGGACCTACACCCTGGCCAACGGCACCGACGGCGTCGCCAGTGCCGTGCAGTCACTGAAGGCCGGCGAAAGTCACGAAGAGGTGTTCAGCGTGCAGGTCAGCGATGGCCTGGGTGGCGTCGACACCCAACAGGTGACCGTGACCGTCACCGGCAGCAACGACGCCCCCGTACTCAGCTTCGCCAGCGGCAACGATGTCGGCGCCGTGCAGGAAGACACCACCCTCAGCGTCAGCGGCCAGTTCAACTCGACCGACATCGATCACGCGGCCACCGCCACCTGGTCCATCAATGGCTCGGCAACTGGAACCTACGGCTCGATCGCCGTCGACAGCACTGGCCAATGGACTTATACCCTGGCCAACGGCAGCGACGGCGTCGCCAGTGCCGTGCAATCGCTGAAGGCCGGCGAGAGCCACGACGAGGTGTTCAGCATCCAGGTCAGCGATGGCCTCGGCGGCGTCGACACCCAGCAGGTAACTGTCATCGTCACCGGCAGCAACGATGCGCCGGTGCTCAGTTTCGCCAGCGGCAACGAGCTTGGCGCGGTGCAGGAAGACACCACCCTCAGCGTCAGCGGCCAGTTCAGCTCGGCCGATATCGATCATGCGGCCACCGCGACCTGGAGCATTGCCGGAACAGCTACCGGCACTTACGGTTCCATCGCCGTCGACAGCACCGGCCAATGGACCTACACCCTGGCCAATGGCACCGATGGTGTTGCCAGCGCGGTGCAATCGCTGAAGGCCGGCGAGAGTCATGACGAGGTGTTCAGCGTCCAGGTCAGCGATGGCCTCGGCGGTGTCGCCACCCAGCAGGTAACCGTCACTGTCACCGGCAGCAACGACGCGCCGGTGCTCAGCTTCGCGAGCGGCAATGATGTCGGCGCGGTGCAGGAAGACACTACCCTCAGCGTCAGCGGCCAGTTCAGTTCAAGCGACATCGATCATGCAGCCACCGCGACCTGGAGCATTAATGGCTCGGCAACTGGAACCTATGGCTCGATCGCCGTGGACAGCACCGGCCAATGGACCTACACGTTGGCCAACGGCACCGATGGCGTCGCCAGTGCGGTGCAGTCGCTGCAGGCCGGCGAGAGCCACGACGAGGTGTTCAGTGTGCAGGTCAGCGATGGCCTCGGCGGTGTCGCCACCCAGCAGGTAACCGTCACTGTCACCGGCAGCAACGATGCGCCGGTGCTCAGCTTCGCGAGCGGCAATGATGTCGGCGCGGTGCAGGAAGACACTACCCTCAGCGTCAGCGGCCAGTTCAACTCGGCCGATATCGACCACGACGCCACCGCCACCTGGAGCATTGCCGGGTCCAACACCGGCAGCTACGGCTCGATCGCCGTCGACGGCGCCGGTAAATGGACCTACACCCTGGCCAACGGCACCGACGGTGTCGCCAGTGCCGTGCAATCGCTGAAAGCCGGCGAGAGTCATGATGAGGTGTTCACCATCCAGGTCAGCGACGGCCTCGGCGGCGTCGACACCCAGCAAGTGACCGTCACCGTCACCGGCAGCAATGACGCGCCGGTGCTCAGCTTCGCGTCGGGCAACGATGCCGGCGCAGTGCAGGAGGACAGCACCCTTAGCGTCAGTGGCCAGTTCAGCTCAAGCGACATCGATCATGCAGCCACCGCCACCTGGTCGATCAATGGATCGGCAACTGGAACCTATGGCTCGATCGCCGTGGACAGCAGCGGCCAATGGACCTACACCCTGGCCAATGGCACCGATGGTGTTGCCAGCGCGGTGCAATCGCTGAAGGCCGGCGAGAGTCATGACGAGGTGTTCAGCGTCCAGGTCAGCGATGGCCTCGGCGGTGTCGCCACCCAGCAGGTAACCGTCACTGTCACCGGCAGCAACGATGCGCCGGTGCTCAGCTTCGCGAGCGGCAATGATGTCGGCGCGGTGCAGGAAGACACTACCCTCAGCGTCAGCGGCCAGTTCAACTCGGCCGATATCGACCACGACGCCACCGCCACCTGGAGCATTGCCGGGTCCAACACCGGCAGCTACGGTTCCATCGCCGTCGACGGCGCCGGTAAATGGACCTACACCCTGGCCAACGGCACCGACGGTGTCGCCAGTGCCGTGCAATCGCTGAAAGCCGGCGAGAGTCATGATGAGGTGTTCACCATCCAGGTCAGCGACGGCCTCGGCGGCGTCGACACCCAGCAAGTGACCGTCACCGTCACCGGCAGCAATGACGCGCCGGTGCTCAGCTTCGCGTCGGGCAATGATGTCGGCGCGGTGCAGGAAGACACTACCCTCAGCGTCAGCGGCCAGTTCAGTTCAAGCGACATCGATCATGCAGCCACCGCGACCTGGAGCATTAATGGCTCGGCAACTGGAACCTATGGCTCGATCGCCGTGGACAGCACCGGCCAATGGACCTACACGTTGGCCAACGGCACCGATGGCGTCGCCAGTGCGGTGCAATCGCTGCAGGCCGGCGAGACTCACGATGAAGTGTTCAGTGTGCAGGTCCGTGATGGCTTGGGCGGTGTCGACACTCAGCAGGTGACCGTGACCGTCACCGGCAGCAACGACGCGCCAGTGCTCAGTTTCGCGAACGGCAACGATGTCGGCGCGGTGCAGGAAGACACTACCCTCAGCGTCAGTGGCCAGTTCAGTTCAAGCGACATCGATCATGGGGCCACCGCCACCTGGAGCATTGCCGGGTCCAACACCGGCAGCTACGGCTCGATCGCCGTGGACAGCACCGGCCAATGGACTTACACCCTGGCCAACGGCAGCGATGGCGTCGCCAGTGCGGTGCAGTCGCTGCAGGCCGGCGAGAGTCATGACGAAGTGTTCACCATCCAGGTCAGCGATGGCCTCGGCGGTGTCGACACCCAGCAGGTGACCGTGACCGTCACCGGCAGCAACGACGCACCGGTGCTCAGTTTCGCCAGCGGCAACGATGTCGGCGCCGTGCAGGAAGACACCACCCTCAGCGTCAGCGGCCAGTTCAACTCGACCGACATCGACCACGCGGCCACCGCGACCTGGACCATCAATGGCTCGGCAACTGGAACCTATGGCTCGATCGCCGTCGACAGCAGCGGCCAATGGACCTACACGTTGGCCAACGGCACCGATGGCGTCGCCAGTGCGGTGCAGTCGCTGCAGGCCGGCGAGACTCACGACGAAGTATTCAGTGTGCAGGTCAGCGATGGCCTCGGCGGTGTCGCCACCCAGCAGGTGACTGTCACCGTCACCGGCAGCAATGACGCACCGGTGCTGAGCTTCGCGTCGGGCAACGATGTCGGCGCCGTGCAGGAAGACAGCATCCTCAGCGTCAGTGGCCAGTTCAACTCGATCGACATCGACCACGCGGCCACCGCGACCTGGAGCATTGCCGGGTCCAACACCGGCACTTACGGCTCGATCGCCGTGGACAGCACGGGCCAGTGGACTTACACCCTGGCCAATGGCACCGATGGTGTCGCCAGTGCCGTGCAGTCGTTGAAAGCCGGTGAAAGTCACGACGAGGTGTTCAGCGTGCAGGTCAGCGATGGCCTGGGTGGCGTCGACACCCAGCAGGTGACCGTGACCGTCACCGGCAGCAACGACGCACCGGTGCTCAGTTTCGCCAGTGGCAACGATGCCGGCGCGGTGCAGGAAGACAGCACCCTCAGCGTCAGCGGCCAGTTCAACTCGACCGACATCGACCACGCGGCCACCGCGACCTGGAGCATTGCCGGGTCCAACACCGGCAGCTACGGCTCGATCGCCGTCGACAGCACCGGCCAGTGGACTTACACCCTGGCCAACGGTACCGATGGTGTCGCCAGTGCCGTGCAATCGCTGAAGGCCGGCGAGAGTCATGACGAAGTGTTCACCATCCAGGTCAGCGATGGCCTCGGCGGTGTCGACACCCAGCAGGTGACCGTGACCGTCACCGGCAGCAACGACGCCCCCGTACTCAGTTTCGCCAGTGGCAACGATGCCGGCGCGGTGCAGGAAGACAGCACCCTCAGCGTCAGCGGCCAGTTCAACTCGACCGACATCGACCACGCGGCCACCGCGACCTGGAGCATTGCCGGGTCCAATACCGGCAGCTACGGTTCCATCGCCGTGGACAGCACCGGCCAATGGACCTACACGTTGGCCAACGGCACCGACGGTGTCGCCAGTGCCGTGCAATCGCTGAAGGCCGGCGAGAGTCACGATGAAGTGTTCACCATCCAGGTCAGCGACGGCTTGGGCGGCGTCGACACCCAGCAGGTGAGCGTCACCGTCACCGGCAGCAACGACGCGCCGGTGCTCAGTTTCGCGTCGGGTAATGAAGTGGGCGCGGTGCAGGAAGACAGCAGCCTCAGCGTCAGTGGCCAGTTCAGCTCGAGCGACATCGATCACGCGGCCACCGCCACCTGGAGCATTGCCGGGTCCAATACCGGCACTTATGGCTCGATCACCGTCGACAGCAGCGGCGGCCAATGGACTTATACCCTGGCCAACGGCACCGACGGTGTCGCCAGTGCCGTGCAATCACTGAAGGCCGGCGAGAGTCACAATGAAGTGTTCACCATCCAGGTCAGCGATGGCCTCGGCGGTATCGACACCCAGCAGGTGACCGTCACCGTCACCGGCAGCAACGATGCGCCGGTGCTCAGTTTCGCGTCGGGTAATGAAGTGGGCGCGGTGCAGGAAGACACCAGCCTCAGCGTCAGCGGCCAGTTCAACTCGAGCGACATCGATCATGCGGCCACCGCCACCTGGAGCATTGCCGGGTCCAATACCGGCAGCTACGGCTCGATCGCCGTGGACAGCACCGGCCAATGGACTTACACCCTGACCAACGGCACCGATGGCGTTGCCAGTGCGGTGCAATCGCTGAAGGCCGGCGAGACTCACGACGAAGTGTTCAGCGTGCAGGTCAGCGATGGCCTCGGCGGCGTCGACACCCAGCAGGTGACCGTGACCGTCACCGGCAGCAACGACGCCGCAGTGCTGTCCTCGGCCAGCGTCACGCTGACCGAAACCAATGCTCCGCTGACCACCGGCGGCAGCCTGACCATCAGCGATATCGACAGCCCGGAAAGCTTCCAGGCGCAGTCCGGCACCGCTGGCGCCAACGGAGCCTTCGCCATCGATGCCGCGGGTAACTGGAGCTATACCGCCAACTCGGCCTTCGATGCACTCAATGTCGGCGACAGCCTGACCGACACCTTCGCGGTATTCAGTGCTGATGGCACCGAGACCTCAGTCAGCGTCACCATCAACGGCACTAACGATGCACCGGTAACCGACCTGAACGGTGGAAGCGCCGGCAACGACGCGACCGCAGCTTTCACCGAACAGACCTCCGTGCTGATCGCCCCGTCGGCGACCATCACCGACGTCGACTCGGCCAACCTGACCTCGATGACGGCGACGCTGACGGTGCGCCCTGACGGCAACACCACCGAGTCGCTATCGCTTAACGCGAGCGCCACTACCGCAGCGGCCGGCCTGACGGTTAGCTACACCACCAGCACCGGCGTGCTGTCGATCACCGGTTCGGCCAGTAAAGCCACATACCAGACAATTCTGGACGGCATCCTCTACAACAACTCCAGCAATACGCCGACCACTTCTGATCGGACAGTGAACGTTCTGGTCAGCGACGGCATCGACAGCAGCATCTCGCACAGCGTCACCATCGGCATCACCGCACTCAACGACACGCCGGTGAACACGTTGCCGGCAAGCTACACGACGAATGAAGACGCCGCATTCAAGCTCAGCGGCCTGTCGGTGGCAGACGTCGACGCAGGCGCTGGCAACATCTCGGTTACGCTCACGGTCGGCAGCGGCTCGTTGACGGCCGCGACAGCGGGCAGTGTCTCGGTCAGCGGCTCAGGCACCAGCAGCATCGTGCTCACGGGTACCCTCGCCAACATCAACACTTACCTGGCCACGGTCGCCAACCAGCCGACCTACACCCCGGCTGCCAATGCCAACGGTACGGTCACCCTGACCATGCTGACCAATGACGGCGGCAACACGGGCACTGGTGGTGCGCTGAGCGACAGCGACACGATCAACATCAACATCACCGCGGTCAACGACGCACCGGTGAACACGCTGCCGGCAAGCTACACGACGAATGAAGACACCGCATTCAAGCTCAGCGGCCTGTCGGTGGCAGACGTCGACGCAGGCGCTGGCAGCATCTCGGTCACGCTCACGGTCGGCAGCGGCACCTTGACGGTCGCGGGAGCAGGCAGTGTCTCGGTCAGTGGCTCGGGCACCAGCAGCATCGTGCTCACGGGTACCCTCACCAACATCAACACTTACCTGGCAACGGTCGCCAACCAGCCGACCTACACCCCGACTGCCAATGCCAACGGTACGGTCACCCTGACCATGCTGACCAATGACGGCGGCAACACGGGCACTGGTGGTGCGCTGAGCGACAGCGACACGATCAACATCAACATCACCGCGCTCAATGACGCACCGGTGAACACGCTGCCGGCAAGCTACACGACGAATGAAGACACCGCATTCAAGCTCAGCGGCCTGTCGGTGGCAGACGTCGACGCAGGCGCTGGCAGCATCTCGGTCACGCTCACGGTCGGCAGCGGCTCGTTGACGGCCGCGACAGCGGGCATTGTCTCGGTCAGCGGCTCAGGCACCAGCAGCATCGTGCTCACCGGTACCCTCGCCAATATCAACACTTACCTGGCCACGGTCGCCAACCAGCCGACCTACACCCCGACTGCCAATGCCAACGGTACGGTCACCCTGACCATGCTGACCAATGACGGCGGCAACACGGGCACTGGTGGTGCGCTGAGCGACAGCGACACGATCAACATCAACATCACCGCGCTCAATGACGCACCGGTGAACACGCTGCCGGCAAGCTACACGACGAATGAAGACACCGCATTCAAGCTCAGCGGCCTGTCGGTGGCAGACGTCGACGCAGGCGCTGGCAGCATCTCGGTTACGCTCACGGTCGGCAGCGGCTCGTTGACGGCCGCGACAGCGGGCAGTGTCTCGGTCAGCGGCTCAGGCACCAGCAGCATCGTGCTCACCGGTACCCTCACCAACATCAACACTTACCTGGCCACGGTCGCCAACCAGCCGACCTACACCCCGGCTGCCAATGCCAACGGTACGGTCACCCTGACCATGCTGACCAATGACGGCGGCAACACGGGCACTGGTGGTGCGTTGAGCGACAGCGACACGATCAACATCAACATCACCGCGATCAACGACACACCGGTGAACACGTTGCCGGCAAGCTACACGACGAATGAAGACACTGCATTCAAGCTCAGCGGCCTGTCGGTGGCAGACGTCGACGCAGGCGCTGGCAGCATCTCGGTCACGCTCACGGTCGACAGCGGCTCGTTAACGGCCGCGACAGCAGGCAGTGTCACGATCAGCGGCTCGGGCACCAGCAGCATCGTGCTCACCGGTACCCTCACCAACATCAACACTTACCTGGCCACGGTCGCCAACCAGCCGACCTACACCCCGGCTGCCAATGCCAACGGTACGGTCACCCTGACCATGCTGACCAATGACGGCGGCAACACGGGCACTGGTGGTGCGTTGAGCGACAGCGACACGATCAACATCAACATCACCGCGGTCAATGACGCGCCGGTACTGTCCGGGACAGCTCCGACGTCGGTCAATGTCAGCGGCGGGGTGTTGGTGAGTTCGTTCCTGAGTTCCACTGATGTGGACAGTGGTGCACTGAAGGGCATCGCGATCACCGCTGCGACCCGCACAAATGGCTCTACTGGCAAGTGGCAGTACTCAACAGACAGTGGATCGACGTGGACAGATGTCGGCACGGTAAGTACGAACTCGGCGCTGCTGCTGCGTAGCGGAGACTTAGTACGCATGACCGGTAACGGAAATGCGGGAGATCTAACCTACAAGGCGTGGGATCAGACGTCGGGCACGTTTGCGACGAAGATCGACCCTGGCTCAGGCGGGGGTGCCAGCGCGTTCAGCACGACCAGCGTTACATGGTCGGTCACTCACCCGGCAGGCACCGCCGGCGAGCCGATCAACTTGGCTCTGGTCAACCCGTCGGCGGATCACAGTCTTCCTGTCACGGTAACGATCACCGGTGTTCCAGCGGACTGGATAGTGAACGGCGCCACGCATCTCGGCGGCGGCAGTTGGTCGGTCACCACTATCGATCCCTCGGTACTCACCGTCACTACGACGGCAGGCTACGTCGGCGCTATGGTGTTGCATGTAACGGAGACTTGGACCAATGCAGACGGGACCACAGGAAGCGCCATCATCTCGGACAACGTAGAGGCTTACGCCCCAGGCTCACCAATCTTCGCCTTGTCCCTCAACGACAACCTGACCGGCTCGTCCGGTGCCGACACCTTCGTCTTCGCCCAGCCGATCGGCAACAACCAGATCTACAACTTCGATGCCGCGGCGGACAAGATCGACCTGATCGGCTTCACAGGCGTCACCGGCTTTGCTGACTTGAGCATCACTAACGACGCAAACGGCAATGCGCTGGTCAGCATAGGCACTGGCCAGACGATCACCCTGAAAGGTGTCGACGCGGCGAGCTTGAGCGAAGCGAACTTCCAGTTCGATGTCGACCCGCTCACCAACAACACCGGTACCCTCACCATTGCCGACGGCGCGATCATGCCGTTCGGTGGCAGCCTCCATAACAGCGGCACCATCGAGCTCGGCTCCGCCGGCAGCGCGACCAGTCTTGAGGTTCTGTTCCGTGGCGCGACGTTGACCGGTGGCGGCCAAGTGCTGCTATCCGACAACGCGCAAAACGTGATTTTCGGTGGCAGTGCCGACACCGTACTGAACAACGTCGACAACCGCATTTCCGGCGCCGGCCAGTTGGGTGCCGGGCAGATGGTGCTGATCAATTCGGGGCTGATCATGGCCAGCGGGCTGAACAGCCTCGTGCTCGATACCGGCACCCACACCATCACCAACAGCGGGGTGCTGGAGTCCACGGGCCCAGGCGGCATGACGGTGGCCAGTACGGTCGAAAACACCGGCCACCTGTGGGCCAATGGTGGCGACCTGCGCCTGCTGGCCGACGTGACCGGCGATGGCAGCGCCACCATCGACGGTAACGCGACCCTGACCTTCTCCGGTGCTGCACACGGGTCCGTCGCCTTCCACGGCGAAGGCGCGGGCACGCTGGTGATCGCACAGGCCGAAACAGCGGGCTCGCTGGCCGGCATCCTCGGCCTTGAGAGCAATGACATGCTGACGTTCGGCAATCTCACTTTCGGCGCCAACACCCAGCTCAGCTACAACACCAACGCCTCTGGCGCCGGCGGCCTGCTGACAGTGGACGACGGCGTGCATCGGGCCGAGGTGAACCTGCTGGGGCATTACTCGGCGGAAGACTTCCAGGTCACCGACGGCGGCGCGGCCGGCACTCAAGTCAGTTACCACGGAGAATCCAGCGGCACGCTGGTGGGCACCATGCTCGCAGACACGATCAATGGCGGCGACGGCAACGACATCATCGTGGGCCGTGGCGGCGCAGACACGCTCAGCGGTGGCGCGGGAGCCGACGTGTTTGCCTACTTCAATGTTAATGAAGGCGGCGATCATATCCTCGACTACAACTACGCCGAAGGGGACAAAATCGACCTCTCCGCACTGCTCAAGGCGAACTTTGTCGCCGGCACCAGCCAGGTGTCGGACTTTGTCCAAGTGGTGCAGACCGGCAACGACATCACCGTGAAGGTGGATCCCGATGGCGCAAGCAATGGCAAGAACTTCGTCGATGTGGCGGTGCTTGACCACGCGGGTACGCCTGGGCCCGATCTGGTGCGCACCTGGTTCGGGGATGCCGAGCATACGCTGACGGCGTGATAGTGGGCTGGAGTTGAGCAGTTGATGATCGTGGAGACCAGGGAAGGTCGAACCATAATCCAGCTACTCAACTCCTTCGCTCACGCTGGATGCCCCTAACCAGTTGATTCACCGGCGGATGTAACGCGCTGGATGAACCTCTGGGCTGCGTAGTTTAATGTGCACCACCCCGGAAAAGGATTTCATCGTGTACATCAAAGGACGCTACATCGCATCTGCCTGCGCGCTGCTGTTTTTCCAGCATGCACTGGCGACAGGAATGGACTGCACAAAAGCGGCAAACGCTGTCGAAAATACAATTTGCGCGAACAAAGGACTGCATGAGCTGGATACGCAAATGGGTTCGGCCTATCGAACGCTGATGAACGCCGCTTCGCCGGCGCAGGTTGAACTGAAGAGATCCCAGCGCCAATGGTTGAAAGTACGCAATGAATGCGTCGAAGACGTTGCCTGCCTGGACCAACACTATCGCGAACGCTTGCAGGCATTGCACGTGCAATGGATCGACACCGTTGCCTATCAACCTGACGACGTCGATAAACAGGTGATGGAGGATTTGCAACAACGCATCCAAGACCTGAGCAAGGACAATCCGGAGTTTGCGCTGGAGCGGGCACTCGACTCTATGGCGTTCGACAGCAGCACAACGTCATTCCCTGGCGACCCGGGTGAAGATGAGCAAACCCTCTTTCCCAAGAGTATTCCCCAAGATGTCACGGAGGACGAGTGGAAGGCGCTGAAAGCGTCCGGCATCGACGACACCGCTGAATCCGGGCACACCTCATACACGCTGATGGATATGGACGGCGACGGACAGCGTGACCTCATCGTTGAAACCTATTCCGGCGGCACCGGGATGTTCAGTTACACGCAAACCTACCGTCGCAGCGAAGGCCGGTTCATCAGCAGGACATCGGGGCCAGCCCATGAATCCGGCTCGCTTTTTTATACCAATGAACGCGGCGCCAACCAATCCGTGAACTGGATCAAGGCTCGCGGAAAAATGTACGTCGCCTACCGAAACGGTAGCTACGGCGTTGACCAAGTCTTTCTTCTCAATCCCCTGAAGATCAATAACAAAGTGCCTACACTGACCGTTCGCTACGGCTATCAACTGACAGTGCCCCACACTCAATATCTGGAGGACGGCACCACCGCTTTCGAGCTGGAGCCTGTCCTGCAAAAGGTACTCGCGAAAGCCTTGATCAAAGTGAATGCAGGTGAAGCCCTGGAGACTGGCCGACAGAAAACTCCGATCTGCCCCATTCCCCGTTCAGTACAAGACAGTGATGACTATTACAGCTTCGGAGCGAGTTACTACGCGGTCGAACCCGTCGCCGATCTGCCAGTGGTCATCGGCAATGACTGCTTCATCGCAAGACTGATCAATTGGTACGGGAGTTATGGCGACAAGAACGGACTGTCTGCATTACTGACGTTGCGCAAACCGGGATCTGAAGACCAGGAACGCAGTTATTCGGTCAACGGACGTCGACATATCACGCAAGTGAGCACATCGATTGGCAAGGCCGAAGGTGGGGCTGAAAATTTTTAGTCAGCTATCCACCGATAGAAAGCCACAAAAAAGCCCCACCAGATCACTCTGTGTGGGGCTTTCAAATATGTGGTGTCCCAGGGCAGGTTCGAACCATTATCTGGAGCAACCTCCTACCTCCAAACATCCATCATGGCCAACATGCTGATTTACAGAGATAAATCTCGACTCGCTTACGTTTTTGAATTGGTGAAATGCTCACCGATTCAGCGAGCCAGCAAGATTCCTTTGAAAAATCTGTAAATCTACAGAGGCAGCATCCTGTACAGCGGCGCGATGTCCAGGCGGCAAATTAGCAAATAGCTAATAAAAGCAGAGGGCGCGAGAATGGCGGGCGCAAATCGATCACTACACATCTTTACGTGGAATCGCGTAACGGAGGTCGGCAGTGCCCCTCCGAAGACGCCCCTACTGAATCGGCCTTGGATTCGAAGACACTGGATAGCCGCTTTTTAGCCAATTGCTGCCAGTGTTCGAAGAGTAGCTATCGACCGATTCTGTTGAAAAAGTCGGCCATGGTTTCCACGGCAGAAAAATACGCACGTGAGATTGAAATCTTTACTTTTGGCAGAGGCTTTCGGGCTCAGATTTCACGTAGCAGCGTGTAAAAATGGCGTTTTCACCAGTCAATATTCAGGCCATTTGGGCGAACCGACTTTTTCAACAGAATCGGCCAGAAACGGCCACCCACCTGTATGCTCGCAGAACCATTCGCTGGCTTGAATGGTGGTATGGGGTTGGATTTACAGGGTAGGGCCAGAACGCGATAGCAGCTGCCGCCAGGTTGCTTCAAAGACGCCGGCAAGCGGCAGCTGCTTCAGGATTGCGGTGCTTGTTTTAAACTTGCTGCACTGACATCATCAAACCAACATTCGGTGTGATGCTTGTCATTCAACTTCACTCGCAGCCCAAAGCCACAGAGGCAGCATTGCTTTACGTCATAGCAGCGTCGCCAGTCTCTGACTAGTGGCTGTGAACATCTTGCTATCACCCAACTACAAACTAGCAGCTCTCACCGCCTTCTCAACCAACTCGAAACTTGCCGAGCGCACGCCCACTATCATATTCAATATGGTTTCGTGAGAGCTTCCTGTCAATTCTGCCCTAGCATCTATGATCATCTTTGCCAATTCATTATCCGCAATATGCGGATATTGACCAATCGCAGTGAGTACCGACAAATGCAAATCGGACGCATATGAAATACTTTCAAAGGCTCGGCGCTTCTCCACTTCAGGCATGCTGGATAAACCGCATGCGTTGATAAGTGCTTCTGCTCGCGCCTTATTGCTTCGCCCACCTATGGGCTCAAAAATATAGCCTTCATGAATTTTAATATGCTCACTGTATCTATGGATATATGGGTGCACCCATAGGTAGTCGTCAGGGCTTATTGGATAAGAGCAATAGTTAGTCAGTGCACGCATTAGCACCGGTTTATCGCTCTTGTTTTTATTGCAGCGCTTGCAAATGGCAACCAGATTCATCCTTTCATAAGTGAATCGTGCCATTCCAACAATGGCTTTAGCAATAATGTGGTCTATTTCGTTTCGGCCAATTTCATGCGACAAGGCTCTAAGGGAGCGCTTGCCCGGGCGCTGCGCGAACTGGTCGACGCCAAGCTGATTATTCAGACGTACAGCAAGCCAGGCGAGCGCAGCCGGTACGGGATCAATTTTCCGCCGTACTCGGCCTGTGTGAGTATCCGCGAAGCAGGAAATCTCAGGCACTGCTAACGTGCTTCCCATCAAGGCGTTAAGAATGTAGTTTCCGACCAACGAATCGAAAAAATCAAAATACTCTGAGAGCACAAAATACAGGGAGGCGTTAAATGCTATTTTGGGAATGGGAGCGTTTAGAGTCATTTATTGAGCAAAATCACTTTCAGATATCTGATGCTGGAAAACTGATAACTCCAATCAGCAGTTTCAAACTAAGGAGAGATCCGGAGCTGCAACTGTACTTAGAAACAAAATCACAAAAAATGGCAACATCTGAACAAGAGAGCCACCCACCAGGCACTGTCCACATCAATGAAGAAACAGTTAGTTTTTTGAGTATTAACGGATGCACTGGCCTAGCTTCCGGGGTACAGATACTCAGCACCAATAGCAACAATAACATTCACCACAACACTCGCCAGACGACTCAAACATCCTCAGTGCATCAATTTGAGTGCCACACAACACAAACAGGCCCTGTCGAATTTACTTTTGACTGGATTGCGAACATGGATGACTGCTTCTACATCTGGCCAGATGGAGTTCGTGATAAGCTGATAACCACTCCAACCAGAACGTTTGGATCAGACGTAAACAAAATCACCTTCGAAGCAGAGTCTATCACCGAAGGAAATGGCAGAAAGTGCGTCGACATGACTATCTGCGGGCAGCGCGTAATACTAGGCGTGACTAAAGCCGAAGACATCGACCAAGAATTAAAACCAGGGTATATACTTTTCCCCGGCGAACCAGACGATGCGACAAGAAAGAAAATCAGGGACGGCTTATCATTTATTCTCGGATTTCCAATCATTCACATCGGATCTTCAAAACTCGATGAACAGCAACAATTAAAGAGTTTCAAGGCCATAAGCGCCAACTCAATGGATGGCAGGGCTTTTAAAACACAGGTGCTCCCACCCGCACCAGTAACAATTCAAAACACAACAAACATGATTGACAAAACAAAGCTGGAGCGAATGGTAAATTCATTCTGTGACAACTATGAAAGCTATGGCCTCAGCTCTTTAAACTGGAACTATTGGTACGCAATGACAGCACCGACACACATGGCACCTGCATATTTCGGAGCCATAATTGAGTCCATACAAAAAAAGCACATCGAAACGCTTGGCAGCAAGTTCAACAACTGCATCATCAGTAAAAAAGAATACAAAGAAATCAAACTGATAATTTTAAAAGCTACTCAAGAAACCAAGCTATCACCACAGGATAAAAAAGTACTGATTGAAAAGCTCAGCAACGGAAACTCCGCCTCCCAAAAGATTCGTTCTCAACGTTTCTTTGAATATTTGGGCTTGGATATGGGGACGGCAGAGTTATCCGCCTGGCAGCGTAGGAATGACGCCGCACACGGCAATGACATACCGAATAAAGACTACATTTCGCTTATCAAAGAAACAAAACTACTAAAACTGATACTTCATCGAATAGTGCTTAAAATCACAAATGCAAGCGACTCATATATAGACTATTACTCGCTACATTTCCCAACGCGCCAGATCTCATCTGGAGTATCTGATGAGGCTTCAGCAACCAGCCGACCGATCGGCCCGTGAGATGCACTCAAATCTGAGTGCATCTCCACTACGAAGCTTTCGTAGTACCCGATCCACTCTCAGACTGAGGGTGAAGGAATACCCCTGGACCGGGCCAAGGGTCGGATTTTAAATCTGCCCCTCCTTCACTTCGAAATCTGGCCCTCTAAAGCTTTGATGAGCCATGCGCTATGCGAACTCCAAGTCATGCCACTGATCGAGTCGTAGTTCGGTCACTGTATGTACATCATTGCAAATTACGTAGTTATACATACGTTTATGTACACGCCTACTCCCTGGCGTGATTGCCTCCAGATTATATATAGGAATAGACTCGGCATCTGATATCGCCCTATGCCCCGCTCGATATGCTAGATACTTTTGCCCCACTGACAGACCTTCCACTTCTTCTCTATTTGTGGAAGTTGGATTGATTTCTCTATTTAACTCATTATCCGGATGATAGACGGACACCCCTTCGTCCCAGCCTGCAACTTTAACCTCCACACTTTCTCCAGCAAGAAGGCAGAGTTCACCATACTTATAGAGGAAATCTTGAAGGAAAGACAACTTTGCACCTTCAACAAGTTTTGTCACCAGCAAATCATTGACCACTCCAGTTTCACTACGATTAAGAGCATAGAAGCTTCTTCCATCCCCCTTGGGTACTTTTGGCGCTGCTACAGTTCCAACCCTACCAACTGAGCAAACATCAAAAACCACCTTTCTTAATGGAGGAACTTTATAGGCACAGCGAAACTTAGAGAGCATATCAGCAAGCTGACTTGATGATAAACTCCCTGCCGAGGACACACTGCCATGGGCGACTATGATTGCACCCATATCTCCAGCAGGCCATTTTATTTCAGAAGTATCAGCTGGGGGAATTAGCTCTCCCGGCACATTCCTTACCTTTTTGAACTCATCCAGCTCCCGGTACTTATCCTTATAAAATTTATTAGCTGTAGCTGCTTCAAGCTCAGTCTTACCGAACGAGTCAAACTCAGGAAGATCAAACGCCTTCAATTCTGACTCTTGGTTTCTATACAGCCGACGCCTAGTATAATGCCCATCTTCCTTATTCAAATGAAACCACGCAATAAATTGGACACTATGGCGCGCAGAGTATTTATCAAACAGCCCCTTCGCACTGGCAATTGGAGCGGTGTTTGGTCCTCCTAAGGACAGGATCAAAATATTTTTAACTTTCATGAAAAGTGCTCCCTGAATAGAAACATCCCATACCGATATGCAACTCGACAACTATAGTCGCGAACTGACAATCTGGGCCTCTGCGAACAATTCAGCGTTACAACGTGCCAGGAGTCAGTATGCGGTTCTAGGAGCAGACCTCGACCTTGATGCAGACACCCCCACAGAATCCGCAGAGACGTATCGTGACCTAGGGTGGGATCTCAAATCTGACCCTTCTGGATTTCAAATCCGAAAGTGGGGATGGTCCAAAACTGGACCATCGTCGGTGTGCTCAGATCTGAGCACATCTCTACCGCTGCGTGAAAAAACAAAATGGCTTTTGGCCATATCCTTTATAGCCAATGAATCTAAATATTAAAACGCATATTCATGAAAGGCGGCTAGCCTCGTAATCGAGCAGCGGTAGTGGAAATGTCTCTACGCGCGCTCTTACTTACGATTAAAAGGAAATAACTCCCCATGGAAGGCTTCGCTATAGCAGCGTCTCAAATTGAATGCGTCAATGCTGAACGCTGCTCTGCACTTTGCTCGGCGACCATGAGGAAAAAGGGTTCAGAACTAACCTGGCGTGATGCGTAGATTTAAAACGCCGGGATAATGCTGGAACGTGTCACCCGTAACATCGCTCATGCTGTCGTCGTTTCGTCTTCGAAGAGACGAGATATGACAATTCAGAAAACACTAAAACTTATGAAAGGAAAATATCTTGCCACATGCAGCCGAATTTCATAACAGAGCAGGGTTCGCCTCATCCTTCAGCATCCAGTGGGACGGTGGCGAAACCCCTAGAACCGAGATAATCACGGCCGGCGGCGTTGCGAAGCAAGACCTGCGCGAACTTGGTGTTCCTGAAGGCGTCTCCTGCTGGGCCAGGGCCTACGTTCAGGGCGGGCCTAATCACGATTCGGGCGACAATTTCGACTACAGGAACGCCGATAGCTCCATCGCCTCTTACTCGATCACCGGCACTACACTCAATCCGTCCTTCGACCTGGACATCATCAACTAAGCATCCAGCCCCGCCACTTTGCGTGACGGGGCATTTCCTGCACTTACCTCCCCCATAACGTTAACCCACCGTTATCTAACGTTGGCCAGGCCAGACACCAGGTCCGCCTGAATCGATGCTCTGATACTGAAATGCCCTCAGTTCTGAGTGCAATTATGCGCTGCCACTCTGCCCTACAGCTGAGCATGGAGGAATAGCCCTATACCCTCGCAAAGGAGTCTTTCTGTAACCTACCGCTGAAGACATCCAAGCAGAAAGCCCAAATGCAAACAGACCTAGATGAACTGCTGAAGAATGTGAACGATGAACAGTCATTCATCGATTTCATCAGCATCCTCGCCGCGGACTTTGCTGAAGAACGCCAAATTGAAGCTACCAGGCCTTCCGCGCCCTATTCCGCAGGCACGCAGGGATGGGAAAACGGAACGATAGACGCCTTTCTAGGCGCAGCATCAGCATGGGCCGCCGCCACTTCCAGCACTCCAGCCCCCCAGGCCTCGCCTCAAAATGTGTGGCATCGCTGTGCACGCATCCTTCTGGCTGAAAAGCTCTATGAGTAAGCGCCACTCCCATGCCTGACAGCAGGCTGGAGCAGGCGGTAAATGTGACGATGGCGCAGATTTGCGCCATCCGGACCGGAGTGGGATTCCATCACTTTGCCCCCAGCTGCATCCCGGCTGGTTTTACGAGCAGATCGTAAAAGCCCTTTGACGATTGTCCGCGACACGTTTTCAAAATTCGCAAAACGTGTCGCGACACCTGCCCTACCGAAATGGGAGGTCAGGTTTGTTGCCGGGTATCCGACTCAAAGCCAATTCCCACCAACGGTGGATATTCCTCAAATTGAGGGTTAGCCCCTGCGCGCTCCTGCATCGGATTCATCCCCCCCTGGGACTTGGATGGATTTGAGATCCGACCAACTTCTTCAGGTTGAGGGCAGACGACTGAGCTGAAAACTCAGCCTTGTATCACTTTGCCTACCTCTGACTTACTGCAACAAAAATACCCTCCTTGATCCGCTGCAAACCAACTATTTCCGTCTCATTCCGTCTGGTTACGTGTAGCACCTTAGGTGCACCTTAATTGATACGGCAGGCACATCATGTTCATCCGCGCATACCTCCGAGCATCGACTGAAGAACAGGACGCCGGCCGCGCCCGTGCATCTCTTGAGCAATTCGCTACGGACCACAACAAGGTCATAGCGAGCGTGTACCTGGAGAACGCCAGCGGAGCCACCGCTGATCGGCCTGAGCTGCTGCGTCTGCTCAAGGATGCGCGTAAGGGTGACGTCCTGCTGGTGGAGTCGATAGACCGCCTCTCGCGCCTTCCTGTTGAGGATTGGCACAAGCTAAAGGCCGCTATCGACTCTAAGGGCTTGCGCATCGTCGCGCTCGATTTACCGACCAGCCATCAAGGGATGCAGGACACCAAGGGCGACGAGTTCACCAGTCGGATGCTGGGAGCGATCAACTCAATGCTGGTGGAGATGATGGCCGCGATCGCGCGTAAGGATTACGAGCAGCGCCGCGAACGCCAGGCCCAGGGTATCGAGAAGGCAAAAGCTGCCGGCAAGTACCAAGGCCGGCCGGTAGACGAGGATCTGCATAAGCGCGTTACGGAACTGCTCGGCGCCGGCCTGGGCATTCGCGCTACAGCTAGGCACGCCAACTGCTCGACAACGACAGTCCTTCGGATCAGGGATTTGGTCAAGGTTTGAGTGCAGAATAAAAAAGCCCTGCAAGGGCAGGGCTTTTGCTTCTTAATTATCAGACGGGTTCTAGCCGAGTGATGTCTGGATGCTCACGGCTCTTTGCTTCCCACAGATCATAAGCAGACTGCATCGCCAGCCACTGGCGGCCGCTGCTCAATCCGGCCATTTCCAAGCGATACGCCATTTCTGCGCTGATGCTGGTGTGTCCATTGAGGACGGTAGAAAAGTGCGCACGCGAATAGCCAAGATGCTCAGCTAGATCTCCAACACCCATTTTCAATGCCGGAAGCACGTCTTCACGTAAGATTTCCCCAGGGTGGGGCGGATTGTGCATAGGCATAGTCATTACCCTCCTGTCAGTGGTAATCGCAATAATCCAAAAGCTCAACATCAGAGCCATTGAATTGGAAGATCACGCGCCAGTTGCCTGAAACTGTGACCGACCAGAAACTCGCCAGGTTCCCTTTGAGTTGGTGCAAGCGATAGCCCGGAATATCCATATCACTCGGTTTAACAGCGACGTCAAGAGCACCAAGGATGCGGATCAAGCGAGCAGCATGCTCGGCCTGAATACCCCGGGTCGTCCGTGTTAAGAAAAAGTCCCGAAGGCCCTTATGCTTGAAGGTCGTTATCATGATCGGAGTGTAGGGTGGGGCCGAACACCCAGCAAGGCAGCACCCCATTGATTGTTGCTATTGGAAGCAACACGGTATGTCGAATGCCTGAGATCCGTGATGACTTGTTCATTCACTGATAACGACTTCGAAGGCTGCGCCAGTCTTTTCTGATCTATCTGCTGTCACCCTGCTGTCACAGAGAAAAGTCGAAGAGTACAGATTGACTGGACAGGCCCGGAATATATGGTGTCCCAGGGCAGGTTCGAACTGCCAACCTTCCCCTTAGGAGGGGGATGCTCTATCCAATTGAGCTACTGAGACACAAGTCGCGCGCAAGGAATGCGCGGCGATGGACGGCGTGCATGTTAACGGGCAGGCCCGCTTTTGTCATGTCGTCCGTAGGGCTTTTTAAGTGTAGGCAGACGCCCCCGCGGTAGCGTGGCTTTGTTTACCGTGCAAATTGCATCACCGCAAAATGCCATCATTGCAAAATGCAATGCCGGCATTTTGTTAAAATAGCTTAATTCGTTGTTTTTAAAGGATTTAATAGCCGTTAAACTTTTGGCATGCGGGCTGCTTCGACTGTTCTCAAAGAACGAAGGAGATCAGCCCCATGAACAGCGCTCTTTTAGTCGCGAATGCAGTGGCCCTGGCGGTTCTGTTGGGTTTTCAGTTCTTCCCCGAAAACGATGTTGCGACGCTTGCCCAACGCCTCCCCCATTACCTGCAGCTGCAAAAAGCGCCTCAATTGGCAACCATGAGCGATCAGCACAGTTTTGTCGGCCAAGAGGTGAGCCAGGAGAGTCTTCAACCGCGCACGCAGTCTTTTGAACGCTTGGTATTTTGAATCACCCCATCAGGAGCACCGCATGTCCAAATCAGCCGCAGGTTTTTTCATCCTCGCGTTACTAAGTGGCATTCTTCATCTGTCTTTAGTCCAGAACACGGTCGTCACCCTGCCCTTGATTGCGTGTGGCGTGTTCGGTGTACTTTTTATGCTGGCGCTGATCGCCGGGCGCAAGATCAAGTTCGATCCGGTTCTACGCTGACGCTCAGCAGCTCCAGAAGACTGGCCACCGTGACCGCTAAGTCGCCGGAGTTATCGAGTCGGCGGATCTTCGTATCACCGATTGAATCATCAGCCGTGAACAGCGTATTGCGGCGCAGTCTTGCTTCAATTTCTGCCGGGCTTTCACGCCCCCGCCGCAGCAGACGCTCTCGCAGAACTTCATCCTTGACCGTCAACAGCACCGGCAATAGCGTGGGAAAACGCTGTTGCGCTTCTGCCAGGTGGCCGCGCGAACCATTGATCAGCACATCGCGACCGTCCTTGAGCCATTGGTCTATAAGCACAGGAATACCGTAATCCAGCCCATTGGCCTGCCACGACAGCGCGAAATCTCCTTCGCTTCTGCGTCGCTCGAACTCTTCATGGGACACCTCAATGGCGTCTTCGCCGACGGACTCAGCCGAGCGCGTGATAACCCGACGCACCACATCACAATGGTGCGCCCGCAACGGCTCGCGAGCGGCTTCGATGAGGCTGTCCTTGCCGGATCCCGAAGGCCCCATTAAATAAATCAGCCTGCCATCCATCTTGAAATCACCCCATACCGTCCGTCTGCCCTAGTAAATCGGCCATTTGCCACTATCCTGTAGAAGGTAAGGAACAAGGATCGAATCCGCATAGCATGCACCTTCAGGCGTCTTCGGGCATCACCTGTCGGGCAAGAGGACGCGGTCAGCGATACGGACTCATGGAATGGAATGTTTTCAAACCAGTCCGCATTTCTGATAATAGGTGCTGGCATTAAGCCTTTACCCAGATCAATATTTGTCACAGAATTGACGCCAATGATCTGGCTAATTTGAGGCATGATGCGCGCCTCTATCAATTCAGGTTGAACATTTGGTCGGAGTGCTTGTCCTATTTGACATCCTGCGGCCAATCCCGAGAACCGCTCCCCTGAACTAACCGGTTAAATATATGCGCCCATTGAAACAGGCAATTTATTCCAGCCGTACGGCTGACAAGTTCGTCGTACGTCTGCCAGACGGAATGCGTGAACGCATTGCCGAGGTGGCTCGCAATCATCATCGCAGCATGAATTCCGAAATCATCGCACGCCTTGAGCAGAGTCTTATTCAGGAAGGCGCGTTGGGCGAAGAATTGAGCATGCGCCTGGACAGCCCCGAGCTGTCATTGCACGAACGCGAACTGCTGCAACGCTTCCGCCAACTCTCCCACCGCCAGCAAAACGCACTGGTTTCGCTGATCGCTCATGACGCCGAAATGACTGCAGACGCTTCCTGATTCATCCCGAAAGCTCAAGCCAGCGTAATTGCTGGCTTTTTTTTGCCTGAAATTCGGCTAAAAAAACCCGCCGGATTGGGCGGGTTCTTTTAAAGCAGGGTGTTAGAGCAGGAAAATCGTCGCCAGCCCGAGGAAGATGAAAAAGCCACCACTGTCGGTCATGGCAGTGATCATTACACTGGCCCCCATAGCCGGGTCACGCCCAAGCCGCGCCAGGGTCATCGGAATCAAAACCCCCATCAATGCGGCAAGCAACAGGTTAAGCGTCATGGCGGCGGTCATCACCACGCCCAGGGACCAACTGCCATAAAGCAGGTAGGACACCACACCGATCACCCCACCCCAGACCACGCCATTGATCAAGGCGACCGCCAACTCCTTACGCATCAACCTCGACGTATTGCCGGTACTGACCTGGTCCAGCGCCATGGCCCGAACGATCATGGTGATCGTCTGGTTACCCGAGTTGCCGCCGATACCCGCCACGATCGGCATCAATGCCGCGAGCGCTACCAGCTTCTCGATAGAGCCCTCGAACAAACCGATCACCCGGGATGCAACGAATGCGGTGATCAGGTTTATCGCCAGCCAGGCCCAACGGTTGCGCAGGGATTTCCAGACTGACGCAAAAATATCTTCTTCTTCGCGCAGACCCGCCATGTTGAGAACTTCGTTTTCGCTCTCTTCACGAATCAGGTCGACCATTTCATCGATGGTCAGACGACCGATCAGCTTGCCGTTCTTGTCGACCACCGGGGCCGAGATCAAGTCATAACGCTCGAACGCCTGAGCGGCCTCGTAGGCGTCTTCGTCCGGATGAAAGCTCACCGGATCGCTGGCCATCACTTCCGAGACCTGTTTATCCGGGTCGTTGACCAAAAGGCGCTTGATCGGCAACACGCCCTTGAGCACGCCGTCGTAATCGACCACGAACAGTTTGTCGGTATGGCCTGGCAGCTCTTTGAGACGACGCAGATAACGCAAAACCACTTCGAGACTGACATCCTCACGGATGGTCACCATCTCGAAGTCCATCAGCGCACCGACCTGCTCCTCGTCATAGGACAACGCGGAGCGGACGCGCTCACGCTGTTGGGCATCGAGGGTTTCCATCAGCTCGTGGACGACGTCTCGCGGCAGCTCGGAGGCCAGGTCAGCGAGTTCGTCGGCATCCATGTCCTTGGCCGCCGCCAGGAGCTCGTGATCGTCCATGTCGGCGATCAGGGTTTCACGAACCGAATCGGATACTTCGAGCAGAATGTCGCCGTCGCGGTCGGCCTTGACCAATTGCCAGACGGTCAGACGATCGTCCAGTGGCAAGGCTTCAAGGATGTAGGCGACGTCGGCGGAGTGCAGATCATCGAGCTTGCGTTGCAACTCGACGAGGTTTTGCCGGTGAACCAGGTTCTCGACCCGGTCGTGATGCGGACCTTCCTGGCGATGAGTCAGGTCTTCGACCACCCGCTGGCGCTGCAGCAGCTCAATGACTTGAGCGAGGCGGTCTTGCAAGCTTTCCTGCGTTTTCTTTACTTCAACTTCAGACATAGGCGAACTCCACTCCCAGCAGCGGGGCACGCCGGAAGGATCAATCAGTCAATTCATGATTGTAAAAACGGGGTACTGAGTAACTACTGGGTAAGTCCATGGAGGTATTCCACAAGCCCCGGCGGGGCTGACGAGCGCAATGATAACACCGCCTGACGGTTTTAAACGTGAAAAAATCGCGGCTGAAACAAGCGCTTGCGAGACAAACCTGAGCGCTGTCCTGATCCATGGAACTGCGACGACTTATCCTGAAAAGAAAACACACCACCGTCGAAAAATGTAACGGCTACCCTTGATAAGGACCGTCAAGGAGGACGTCGAATGCCATGGAATGCTGATTATTTTTTGCTTGCCGCCCTGCTCTGCCTGCCGCCCTGGGCGCTTGCTAAGACCGTCCACCGGTGTGAAGCCCCTAACGGACGCATCACCTTCACGACCTTGAGCTGTACGACCGGAGAAAGCCTTTCGCTTCAGGAAGTGCGCTCGTTTTTGCCAGGCAACACGACAGCCCTGATGCCAGAAGCCAAGGTTCGCGAAACATCAGGTATGAAAATTCCAAGGAGAGAGCCGACGATCGTTGGTCAGTCCGAGGACAAATGTGGAAATCTGCTCAGCGCGAAAGAACGCCGCATCGCGATCATCAATCAGCGAGTGGTTGCCGGCATGAGTCAGCAGGACGTCGAAAGCGCTCTCGGCAAGCCAGACAAAATCAGCACTCGCAATTCAGCCATGAGCTACCGCTACGACAACAAGCGAGGGCGCAGTGCTCACATCGAGTTTGATGAGAAAGGTTGTACCAAAGGAAAAGCCAAATCGCAGACGGCAAAAAGCCCGCGTTAAACGCGGGCTTTTTGGTGTTTGGTGCACTCGACAGGATTCGAACCTGTGACCGCTCGGTTCGTAGCCGAGTACTCTATCCAGCTGAGCTACGAGTGCATTTGTGTTTTTATACCAGATCACAACTGGTTGGAGCCAAGTTATTCACATTGCTGCAAACAACTCTTAAATGGTGCACTCGACAGGATTCGAACCTGTGACCGCTCGGTTCGTAGCCGAGTACTCTATCCAGCTGAGCTACGAGTGCATTTGTTGCCGCGCATTATAGGCCGTTAAATCTTTTTGTAAAGCACTTTTTCTAGTAATTTCAACAACTTACCGAAGAAGCCAGATTACAACGTACTAAGCAAATAATGGCGGAGAACGGGGGATTCGAACCCCCGACACCCTTTTGAGGTGTACTCCCTTAGCAGGGGAGCGCCTTCGGCCACTCGGCCAGCTCTCCGCAACACGGGGCGTATATTAACCAGCTTTATCCCCGTTTGCAAACATAAAAAACGATAAAAATTAATGGCTTGGTTCTTCGTCCTTCTCTTTCTTGATACGCAGGTAAATTTCCTCACGGTGCACAGCCACCTCTTTCGGGGCGTTGACACCAATACGCACTTGATTTCCTTTAACGCCGAGCACGGTCACGGTGATTTCGCCATCACCAATAATCAGGCTTTCTGCGCACCGACGAGTCAGAATCAGCATACCTTTCTCCTCACGCATTTCATTTCAGGGACAACAGTCTGCAAAAAAAAGGCATCCGACCTACAACCGAAAAGGTCGCAGCCCTACATGCCTGAGTATTGACTAGCGCGAGCAAAAGAACAGTTTTGGTACGCACCATTCAAAAAAACGAAGGGCGCGGTCAGACCGCGCCCTTCGGGGGAACGGATTACTCGCCCTGTCGGGCCGGAGCGTCCAGTTCGAAAGCTGTGTGCAGGGCGCGCACAGCCAGTTCCAGGTACTTCTCTTCGATCACCACGGACACCTTGATTTCCGAAGTCGAGATCATCTGGATGTTGATGCTTTCTTTGGCCAGGGATTCGAACATGCGGCTGGCCACACCTGCGTGGGAGCGCATGCCGACGCCAACGATCGAGACCTTGGCAATCTTGGTGTCGCCAACGACTTCACGGGCACCGATCTCGCGAGCGGTGTTTTCCAGCACCGATTGCGCCGCCTGGTAGTCGTTGCGGTGCACAGTGAAGGTGAAGTCGGTGGTGTTATCGTGCGCAACGTTCTGCACGATCATGTCGACTTCGATGTTCGCGGCACTGATCGGGCCGAGAATCTTGAACGCCACGCCCGGGGTGTCTGGCACGCCACGGATGGTCAGCTTGGCTTCATCGCGATTGAAAGCGATGCCGGAAATGATCGGCTGTTCCATGGTTTCCTCTTCATCAATAGTAATGAGGGTGCCCGGACCCTCCTTGAAGCTGTGCAGTACGCGCAGCGGAACGTTGTACTTGCCGGCGAACTCGACCGCGCGGATCTGCAACACCTTGGAACCGAGGCTGGCCATTTCCAGCATCTCTTCGAAGGTGATCTTGTCCAGACGCTGAGCCACGGACACCACACGCGGGTCAGTGGTGTAGACGCCGTCGACGTCGGTGTAGATCTGGCATTCGTCAGCCTTCAGGGCTGCCGCCAGTGCAACGCCAGTGGTGTCGGAACCGCCACGACCGAGCGTGGTGATATTGCCGTGCTCGTCGACGCCCTGGAAACCGGCGACAACCACCACACGACCGGCCTTCAGGTCACCGCGAATCTTCTGGTCATCAATCTGCAAGATACGCGCTTTATTGTGCGCGCTATCCGTCAGAATCCGTACCTGGTTGCCGGTGTACGACACCGCTGGCACGCCGCGCTTGATCAGCGCCATGGCCAACAGTGCAATCGTCACCTGCTCACCGGTGGAAACGATCACATCCAGTTCACGAGGAACCGGTTGGCCGTCGCCACTGATTTGCTTGGCCAGATCGATCAGACGGTTGGTTTCGCCGCTCATTGCAGACAGCACAACCACCAGGTCATCGCCCGCATCGCGGAATTTCTTAACCTTGTCGGCGACCTGCTCGATTCTCTCGACAGTGCCGACTGAGGTGCCTCCAAATTTCTGTACGATCAAAGCCATTTCAAAGCCGCCTCTGCCCATGAAGGGCGCCCAATAATCACTCAAACAGCGTTCTGGCCCGCCACTAGACCGCGGGCCAGGCACACTGCCTTATAAACCCTGCTCTACAAATGGAACAGTCAGGGCCAATGCGGCATCCAGTGCGCCAGCGTCAGTACCACCGCCCTGCGCCATGTCTGGACGACCACCGCCCTTCCCGCCCACTGCCGCAGCGGCTTGTTTCATCAAATCACCGGCTTTGAGTTGGCCAGTCAGGTCTTTGGTCACGCCTGCAACCAGAACGACCTTTTCCTCATGGACACTGCCGAGCAGGATCACTGCGCGGCCGAGTTTGTTTTTCAGTTGATCGACCAGCGCCAGCAGCGCCTTGCCGTCCTGACCGTCCAGACGCACGGCCAGCACTTTCACGCCTTTGACGTCCAGGGCAGAAGACGACAGATCGTCGCCCGCCGCACTGGCCGCCTTGGCCTGCAACTGCTCGAGTTGCTTCTCCAGCAGACGGTTGCGCTCCAGCACAGCCGACAGCTTGTCGATCAGATTATCGCGGCTACCCTTGACCAGGTTGGCCGCTTCCTTGAGTTGTTCTTCAGCCGCGTTCAGGTAGGCCAGCGCTGCTGCGCCGGTCACTGCCTCGATACGACGCACACCCGAAGCCACACCGCCTTCGCTGATGATTTTCAGCAGACCGATGTCGCCGGTACGGGTGGCGTGAATACCGCCACACAGCTCGACGGAGAAATCGCCCATGCTCAGTACGCGTACACTGTCGCCGTACTTCTCGCCGAACAGCGCCATGGCGCCTTTCTGCTTGGCGGTTTCGATGTCGGTTTCTTCGGTTTCAACCTCGGAGTTCTTGCGAATTTCGGCGTTGACGATATCTTCCAGCGCCTTCAACTGCTCGGGCTTGATCGCTTCGAAGTGGCTGAAGTCAAAGCGTAGACGCTGACTGTCGACCAACGAACCTTTCTGCTGAACGTGCTCGCCCAGTACCTGGCGCAATGCGGCGTGCAGCAAGTGAGTCGCCGAGTGGTTCAGCGACGTCGCATGGCGCACTTCGGCATCGACATGGGTCTCCACCGGAGTACCTACGATCAGGCTGCCCGAATCCAGCACACCGTGGTGCAGGAACGCACCGCCGGTCTTGGTGGTGTCGCGCACGTCGAAACGCGCAGCGCCAGCCTGGAGGAAGCCGCAATCACCAATCTGACCACCGGATTCGGCATAGAACGGCGTCTGATCGAGAACGACCACGCCCTCTTCGCCTTCGCTCAGTACATCAACCGATTGCCCTTCTTTATAGAGAGCAACGATTTTGGCAGAGCCGCTGTGAGCGGTGTAACCGGTGAACTCGGTGGCCACATCAACCTTGACCAGGCTGTTGTAGTCCATGCCGAAGGAGCTGGCGGAGCGGGCACGCACACGCTGGGCTTCCATTTCGCGCTCGAAGCCTGCTTCGTCGATGGTCAGGCTGCGCTCACGGGCGATGTCGCCGGTCAGGTCCATCGGGAAACCGTAGGTGTCGTACAGCTTGAACACCACGTCGCCCGGTACCACGTCGCCTTTGAGTTCGGCCAGATCCTGCTCGAGGATTTTCAGGCCCTGCTCCAGGGTCTTGGCGAATTGTTCTTCTTCGGCTTTCAGGACGCGTTCGATGTGCGCCTGTTGGGACCTCAGCTCTGGGAACGCTTCGCCCATCTCGGCGACCAGGGCCGCAACGATCTGGTAGAAGAAGCTGCCCTTGGCGCCCAGTTTGTTGCCGTGACGGCAAGCGCGACGAATGATCCGGCGCAGCACATAACCGCGACCTTCGTTGGACGGCAGCACGCCGTCGGCGATCAGGAAACCGCAGGAGCGGATGTGGTCAGCCACGACTTTCAGGGAAGCTTGATTGTCGTTGCTGCAACCGATGGCCTTGGCCGATGCGCTCAGCAGGCTCTGGAACAGGTCGATTTCATAGTTCGAGTGAACGTGCTGCAGCACGGCACTGATCCGCTCAAGCCCCATGCCGGTGTCCACCGACGGAGCAGGCAACGGGTGCAACACGCCATCGGCGGTGCGGTTGAACTGCATGAACACGTTGTTCCAGATTTCGATGTAACGGTCGCCGTCTTCTTCCGGCGAGCCTGGTGGGCCACCCCAGATGTCAGCGCCGTGATCGTAGAAAATCTCGGTGCAAGGACCGCACGGGCCGGTATCGCCCATGGTCCAGAAGTTGTCGGAAGCGTACGGCGCGCCCTTGTTGTCGCCGATGCGAACCATGCGCTCGGCCGGAACACCGACCTCCTTGGTCCAGATGTCGTACGCTTCGTCATCGCTGGCGTAGACAGTGACCCAGAGCTTTTCTTTCGGCAGGTTCAGCCACTTCTCGGAGGTCAGGAAGTTCCAGGCGTAGGTGATGGCGTCACGCTTGAAATAATCACCGAAGCTGAAGTTACCCAGCATTTCGAAGAAGGTGTGGTGACGGGCGGTATAACCGACGTTTTCCAGGTCGTTGTGCTTGCCGCCAGCACGCACGCATTTCTGGCTGCTTACGGCGCGGGTATAGGCGCGCTTTTCCTGGCCCAGAAAGCAGTCCTTGAACTGGTTCATCCCCGCGTTAGTGAACAGCAGGGTTGGGTCGTTGCCCGGAATCAAAGAGCTGGAGGCTACACGGGTGTGGCCTTGCTCTTCGAAGAAGCGAAGGAAGGCTTCACGGATTTCTGCGCTTTTCATTAGGTTCTTCCACGGAGGCTGCGGCCAAAGGCCTGTTCGAAACGTCAACAGACGAAGCGACGGCAAAGGGCCGCATTATATCGGCCCTGCGCGCGGGGTACAGCGTGTTTATACGATAGAAACGGTCAATTGGACCGCTAATGCGATCAGATGCGGGAAAACTCGACGAATGTCGCGACGACCTGCTCGATTTGCGCGCGGCTGACGTCCAAGTGCGTGACCATTCGCAGACGACCGGCAGCGCTGAGCTTGACCCCGCGTGTCGCCGCGAAGGCCTTGATCGCTTCGGCCTTGTCGCCCATTTGCACGTAAACCATGTTGGTCTGCACCGGCTCGACCTCATACCCCGCCGCTCGCAGGCCTTCGGCCAGCCATTGTGCGTTGGCATGGTCGTCAGCCAGACGCTGAATATTATTATCCAGCGCATACAGCCCTGCCGCCGCGAGAATCCCGGCCTGGCGCATGCCGCCACCGACCATCTTGCGCAAACGCCGAGCCTTGGCGATCAACTCGACCGAGCCGCACAGCACCGAACCGACCGGCGCACCCAGGCCTTTGGACAGACAGACCGACACCGAATCGAAATGCTGAGTGATCTCCCGGGCATCGACACCCAGCTTGACCGCCGCGTTGTAGAGCCGCGCACCATCCAGATGCAGCGCCAGGCCTTGCTCACGAGTGAAGCGGCGAGCCTGGGCCAGATACTCCAATGGCAGCACCTTGCCCTGCATGGTGTTTTCCAGCGCCAGCAAACGGGTGCGGGCAAAGTGGAAGTCGTCCGGCTTGATCGCGGCGGCGACTTGCGCCAGGTCCAGCGAACCGTCGGCCTGCACTTCCAGCGGCTGCGGCTGGATCGAACCGAGTACCGCCGCGCCGCCACCTTCGTACTTATAAGTGTGGGCCTGCTGACCGACAATGTACTCGTCACCGCGCTCGCAGTGAGCCATCAAGCCCAGCAGGTTGCTCATGGTGCCCGTCGGGACAAACAGCGCCGCGGCAAAACCCAACTGATTTGCAAGCTCGGCTTCCAGACGATTGACCGTCGGATCTTCGCCATAAACGTCGTCACCGGTGGCCGCATTGGCCATCGCGTCGAGCATCCCTGCGGTCGGTTGAGTGACGGTGTCGCTGCGAAGATCGATAACGCTCATGAATCTGGCCTCGGTAAACAGGGGAAGAATCCGTTTCGGAAAGGAATTACTGCCGTCATGCCGACAATTAATCAAGCCTTGAACGAGGAAAAGGCGCTTTATGCCTTCGGAAAACCCGATAGCAATCATCAGAAAGCAGCCATGCGCGCCCCGCAAATATGTGTTAAAAACGCTTCGCCGCCAAACAATCTGGCGGCAAAACGTTCTCAGGGCGGGGTGTAACTCCCCACCGGCGGTAATTGCGCGCAATGCGTATAGCCCGCGAGCGCTTGGCGACAGGCACGGCAATGACTGTGATGGCGGCAAGGTCAGCAGACCCGGTGTGATCCCGGGGCCGACGGTCATAGTCCGGATGAAGAGAGAACGGGATTGACGCCGCCCAGGTTCCGTACCAAAGCGCCGTCCGCAGACACGTGTGCCTGCGTACCCTTAAATCCCATTCGATTCATAACGCCCTGTTTTTCACACAAACAGGAGTCAGAACATGCAACCCACCGCAATCGATAGCAAAAGCAAAAACCATCAGGGCGAGCGCGTCGCGTTCATCCAGGCCTGCTGGCACAAGGAAATCGTCGATCAGAGCCGTAAAGGCTTCGTCGCCGAAATGATTGCTCAGGGTTATCAGGAGTCGGACATCGATTTCTTCGAAGTCGGCGGCGCCTTTGAAATTCCGTTGCACGCCAAATTGCTGGCCAAGTCCGGTCGTTATGCCGGCATCGTCGCCGCGGGCCTGGTGGTCGATGGCGGTATCTATCGCCACGAATTCGTCGCCCAGTCGGTGATCAGCGGCCTGATGCAGGTTCAACTGGAAACCGAAGTGCCGGTGTTCTCGGTGGTTTTGACCCCGCACCACTTCCATGCCGGTGAAGAACATCAGAAGTTCTTCTTCGAGCATTTCGTGCATAAGGGTCAGGAAGCGGCGAAGACGTGTGCGGATACGCTGCACAAGACTCGCGCATTGCGCCGCAGCGAGCCTCGCGCATTGGCCGTCTAAACACCAATAAAACCTGTGGGAGCGGGCTTGTGTGGCGAGGGGGCTTGCCCCCGTTCGGCTGCGAAGCAGTCGTAAATCCAGATAACTTGGTTTGTCTGGACCCAAACCGGGGGCAAGCCCCCTCGCCACACAAGCCCGCGCCCATATTTGACGGGTGTTGTGCTTAGGCCAGGTTTTCGTCGGTGGTCGGCACGATCAGGATGCCGGCGCGCAGACCGTTCTTGACCTTGGGGTTCGGGAAGATGATCCGGGCGCCCTTCTCTTCGATGATCCAACGGGTATTGGCGATATCCTCGGCCAGCACATAACCCACTTTCAATTCCGAAAAGTTTTCGATGTCCGCCGGCAAGTTCAGGCGGAAGTTATCGCTGTGCTTGATCACTTCCCGCGACACGCTGAACAACTGCAAACCATCCAGTCCGTCGTCGGTCATTGGCGGCTCGGTGCCTTCAATGATCTGCTTCAGGCGGGTTTCCAGAAGACTGACGTTGACCCCTTCGTTTTGCCCGAACGGACGAGCCTTGCCCAGCTCCAGGGTGAAGGACTCGGCATCGAGTTTGTCGTAGGTGTAGGAACTGAAGACGATGGACGGCTTGTTCTGCAACAGCACCGCTTCCATGCCGGCGGCGCGCAGGCGAGCCAGTTCCAGGCGTGAATGCTGACGACCTTCTTTCCAGGGATACAAGGCGAACTGCTCGATTTTCGAGCCACGGATCGCCGTGTGCAGGTCGTAGTGCAGACGGTTGCGGTCCGACAGGCTGAAGAACGTCGCCGCCAGCCGCTCCAGCTCACAAGCACGCAAGGCCTCGGAACCGCTGCTTTGTTCGTGACGGCCGTTGAACAGTCGATTGACGTCTTGCTCGATGAAACGCTCACCGCGGCGGATGGCCTCGGGATTGCCGAACAGGAACAGAATACGGGCGCGCGGCTTCAAGTCACCGCGGGCGATATCGTGCAACAGGCGATCGAGCAGCTCGATTGGCGCTGTTTCATTGCCATGGATACCGGCCGAAAGCAGCAGGTCCAGGCCATTGTCGCGAGCCTCAGGTGGCCGAACTTCCAGCGCACCCTCGCTCAACCAGCGCATCCGCACGCCTTCGACAGTCAGTTGAGTCTTCTCCGCCGGTTCGCGGCCGGCGAGGGTCAGTTCAAGCAGTTTGCCGAGGGCGAGCATAGCGCGGTTTCCTTAGTGGTCGTGATTGCAATCCGGGCCGTGCACGTGGTCCTCATCATCACCGAGCTCGGCCGGTTCCATCTCCAGTTGCAGACTTACCAGATTAGTCGCCAATGGGCGCAGCAGCAGGTTGGCGTATTCAGCGTCACCCTCTTCGACGTCCACGCCGATCAGCAGCTGGCCGCGGCCGTCCTGCTGGATCCACAGCTCTTTACCTTGCCACATGACCGCGACGCGGGTGCAGGAAGTTTCCAGTTGCGTGCCATCGGTGTCTTCAAGGATCAGCTGCAGGGTATCGCTCATGTATTTACGCTCTCATCTGGAGATTAAGCGGCGCGCTTGCCGTTCATATAAAAAGCCAAAGCGCGCCGGCTATCAATTGATCTGGAATGGATAAACCGCGCCCAGTTTAAGGATTTGCGTCAGTTCATCCAGTGCCGTCCGGCACTCAAGCAACAATTGCGGGTCCGCCAGATCGTTTTCGGTCATGCGGTCGCGGTAGTGCTTTTCGACCCACTCGGTCAATGTGCCGTACAACGGAGCCGTCATGATAACCCCTTGGTTGACGGCCGCCAGTTCGGTTTCGTTGAGGGCGACGCGCAACCGCAGGCAAGCCGGGCCACCGCCGTTCTGCATGCTCTGCTTGAGATCGAAGACTTTTACTTCGCGGATCAGGCCGCCAGAGCTGGTCAGGCCTTGCAGGTACTGCCAGACACGCTCGTTGCCACGGCATTCTTCCGGCACGATCAACAGCATCGAGCCGTCAGGACGCGACAGCAGCTGGCTATTGAACAAGTAGGAACGAACGGCGTCTTCCACGGTGACTGCGGAACGCGGCACGCAGATCGACTGAAATTTCCCACCGACTTTTGCCAGTTTGCCTTGCAGCTCAGCGAGCATCTGGTCGGTGTCGAGGAACGCGTCCTCGTGATAGAACAACACCTCGCCATTCCCCACGGCGATCACGTCGTTATGGAACACGCCCTGATCGATCACCGCAGGATTCTGCTGGGCGTAGACCACGCCGTCATCGCTCAAGCCGTGCAGACGAGCGACGGCCTGGGAGGCTTCGAGGGTCTGGCGCGCCGGGTATTTCTGCGGTGCCGGGTAACGGGTGTCGAACGCGCTGCGACCGAACACGAAAAACTCGACGCCGGCTTCGCCGTAGTCACGGCAGAAACGGGTGTGGTTGGCTGCGCCTTCATCACCGAACTGCGCCACGGCCGGCAACGCGGCGTGGTGAGCAAAGTGCTTCTGGTCAGCGAACATCGCGCCCAGCACGCGACTGGTGGTCGGGTGCTCAATGCTGCGGTGATATTTGCAGTTCAGGTTGGCGGCAGTGAAATGCACGCGGCCGTCGGCGGTGTCGGCACTCGGGCTGACCGTGGCGGCGTTGGCCACCCACATGCTCGATGCCGAGCAACTGGCAACCAGCAGCGGCATTGCATCCTTGGCGGCGCGCTCGATCACTTGCGCGTCGGTGCCGCTGAAACCCAAGCGGCGCAGCGCGCCGACGTCGGGACGTTCCTGCGGCGCCAGCACGCCTTGTTGAAAGCCCATCTCCATCAGCGCTTTCATTTTCGCCAGGCCTTGCAGCGCGGCTTCCTTCGGGTTCGAGGATTGCTGGCTGTTGCTCTGGGAGGCGACGTTGCCGTAGGACAGGCCACCGTAGTTATGGGTCGGCCCCACTAGACCGTCAAAATTGACTTCATAGGATTTCATCAGCGAGGCTCCACGAGAATCTGTTGTTATAGGCTTCAGTAACTAACTGTTCAGTGCGATCGAGTCGCGGCCATCGCGGGCAAGCCTCGCTCCTACAGGTTCGGTGGTGTTAAAACATATTGTGACCGACGCAAATCCTGTGGGAGCGGGCTTGCCCGCGATTGGGCGTTACGCCATCTTCACGCCAGGCGTGAGAGCGGCAGGCATCACCAGGCTCGGGGTTTCCAGCGAGGCCACCGGGTACGCGCAGTAATCCGCGGCGTAGTAGGCGCTGGCGCGGTGGTTGCCCGAGGCGCCGACGCCGCCGAAGGGTGCGCTGCTCGCTGCACCGGTCAACTGCTTGTTCCAGTTGACGATACCCGCGCGGCTTTCCAGCCAGAACTGCTGATAACGCGCTTCGGAATCCGACAGCAGGCCAGCCGCCAGGCCATAAGCGGTGTCGTTGGCTTCAGTGATCGCCGCTTCAAAATCAGCGTAGCGGATCACTTGCAGCAGCGGACCGAACAGCTCTTCGTCAGGACGATCGGCAACCGCTGTCACGTCCAGAATACCTGGGGTCAGCAAGGCTGACTGAGCCTGAGGCTGAGTCATTTCCAACAGCGCCACAGCGCCGTTGGCCAGCAGATGCTCTTGCGCTTCCATCAGGGCTTTCGCAGCGCCGAGGGAAATCACCGAGCCCATGAACGGCGCTGGTTGCTGATCAAATGCACCGACTGAAAGGGTCGAGCTGACCGCCACCAGACGCGCCAGCAGCGTATCGCCCCAGGCGCCTTGCGGCACCAGCAAGCGACGAGCGCAGGTGCAACGCTGGCCGGCAGAAATGAAGGCCGACTGAATGATGGTGTAAACGGCCGCATCGAGATCCGCAACCTGATCCACCACCAGCGGGTTGTTACCGCCCATTTCCAGCGCGAGGATTTTGTCTGGACGACCGGAAAACTGCTTGTGCAGATGATTGCCGGTACGGCTGGAACCGGTGAAGAACAGACCGTCGATGCCCGGGTTCGCCGCCAGGGCGATACCGGTTTCGCGAGCACCTTGCAGCAGGTTCAGCACGCCGCCCGGCAGACCGGCTTCGATCCAGCACTTGACCGTCAGCTCGGCGACTTTCGGCGTCAGTTCGCTGGGTTTGAACAGCACGCTGTTACCGGCCAGCAGCGCCGGCACGATGTGACCGTTCGGCAAGTGACCAGGGAAGTTGTAAGGGCCGAACACCGCCACCACACCGTGTGGCTTGTGACGCAATACCGCGGTGGCGTCACCCAACGGGCCGCTCTTCTCACCGGTCCGTTCGCGGTAGCTCTGCACCGAGATGGCAATCTTGTTGACCATGCTGGTGACTTCAGTCGCCGCTTCCCACAAGGGTTTACCGGTTTCTTCACCAATGGTGCGAGCCAGTTCGTCAGCGTGATTCTTCAGCGCGGCGGCAAAGGCTTCCAGTACGCTGATGCGCTCTTCCAGGGTACGGCGGGCCCAGCCCGGGAACGCCTGACGCGCGGCTTGCACGGCCGACTCGACCTGAGCGGCGGTGGCGCCTTCACCGGCCCACAGCACTTGCTGGGTCACCGGGTTCACCGATTGAAAGCTTTCACCCTGACCGGCCAGCCATTCACCGGCGATGTATAGCGAATTCATTATTTCGACTCCCGAGCTGCAGACAACGGAACGGCGCGCACTTGATCGCCAGCGTTGAGTTGAAGACGTTTGGCGGTCAGCGGATCGACCACCAACGTGCCGGCGGCGAAGCGTGCTGGCGCGGCAGTGATCCGGCAGTCTTCGCGCTTGCGGTTATGGATCAGGAATGGCGTGGCGTCGTCACCCGGGGTGCCGATGGCCAGCACCAGCGCCTGGCTGTCGCGCACCGCGCGGATCTTGGCGGTTTCGCATTCCACCGCAGGACCGGCGTCGAAGATGTCGACGTAGCCTTGGTAACTGAAACCTTCACTCTTGAGCATCGCCAGGGCCGGCTCGGTGTCCGGGTGAACCTGGCCGATCACGTTGCGCGCGTCTGGCGACAGGAAGCAGGTGTACAGCGGGAATTTCGGCATCAGTTCGGCGATGAACGCCTTGTTGCCCACGCCAGTGAGGTAATCGGCCTGGCTGAATTCCATCTTGAAGAAATGCCGCCCCAGGCTTTCCCAGAACGGCGAACGCCCGGCTTCGTCGGACATGCCGCGCATTTCAGCGATGATTTTGTTGCCGAACAGTTGCGGGAACTCGGCGATGAACAGCAGCCGCGCCTTGGCCAGCATGCGGCCGTTGAGGCCACTGCGGTAATCGGCGTGCAGGAACAGCGAGCACAGTTCAGAGTTGCCGGTCAGGTCGTTGGCCAGGAACAGCGTCGGAATTTCGCGGTAGATGTTCAGCTCTTGCGAGGCGCTAACCGTCAGGCCCACCCGGAAGTTGTACCAGGGCTCACGCAGGCCGACGGCACCGGCAATCGCGGAAATACCCACCACGCGGCCATTGTCGTCTTCGAGTACGAACAGATAGTCCGCATCGCCCCGCCCGGCTTCGCCGCGGAAGGTTTTCTCGGCCCAGCCAACCCGATGGGCCAGACGTTCTTCGTTGGCCGGCAAGGTGGTCAAGCCGGTGCCGGTGCTGCGGGCCAGGTCGATCAGAGCGGGTAAATCGCTGCTGCGTACGGGACGAACGATCATGCTATCTCCTCAAACGGGCCGCTTGCGCCACCCGCGAAATTTCGCTGCTTTCCAGACAATTCTCTCCAGGAAGCAGGCGTCAAACCGCCACCAGGCGCACGCTGGCACCTTCACCAACGCCCAAGGCTTCGGCCGCTTCAAGATCCAGGGTCACAGGTTTGCCCGGCGCGTAATCAAGCTCGAGCAATACAGCGCGGTAATCCTGCAACTGGGCATTGGCCACCAGATACTGACGACCGGCACCTTTGACCGGCTCACCGATTTTCACCGGGACTACACGGCTCTGGGCGATCGAACGGATCCCCGAGACGCGGGCATGCAGGGTCGGGCCACCATCGAAAATATCGATGTAGTGATCGGTCTCGAAGCCTTCGCGCATCAGGATGTCAAAAGTGATTTGCGCCCGCGGGTGCACCTGGCCCATCGCCTCTTGAGCGGAATCCGGCAGCAACGGCACGTAGATCGGGTAATGCGGCATCAGCTCGGCAAGGAACGTGCGGCTCTTCAAACCGCACAGACGCTCGGCTTCGGCGTAGTTGAGGTCGAAGAAGTTGCGACCGATGGCATCCCAGAACGGCGAATCGCCATTTTCGTCGCTGTAACCGACGATTTCGGTCACCACGGAATCGGCAAAACGCTCAGGGTGGCTGGCCACGAACAACAGACGGCCACGGGAGTTGAGCTCCGCCCAAGGCGTGCCCACCAACTCCCTCTGCACGTAGAAACTGGTCAGCAAACTGTTGCCGGTCAGGTCGTGGCATTGGGAGAGCACGTGGATCTTGTTGTGAATCTTCAGCTCGCGGGAGGCGTGCACGAACGTTTCGTTTCGAAAGCTGTAGAACGGCTCGGAATAGCCGGCCGAGGCAACGATGGCCGAACAGCCGACCAGTTTGCCGGTGGCGGTGTCTTCGAGGACGAAGAAATAGCTCTCTTCACCGTTGAAGCTCACTTCAGCGGCGAACGAGGCTTCGCTTGCGGCGATCTTGTCGCTCAGGCGTTCAACGTCATCCGGCAAGGAAGTGACACCAATCGGGCTGTCCGCAGCCAGACGCTGTACCTCGCCCAGATCAGCCATTTGCGCGGGGCGCATCACCAGCATGGTGTCACTCCTTTCTCGAAAAACATTCATAAGAAAAATGCCCGGTTCATGTGGGAGCGGGCTTGCCCGCGATAGCGTCCTGTCAGATAACAATGAAGTCGGCTGTCAGGCCCTCATCGCGGGCAAGCCCGCTCCCACACGTATTGTGCCCGGCACATAACAATTGGGTTCGACGCCTGAATTGTCAGGCGTCGAAGGGTCTATCAGGCTTGCGTCAGCTTGGCCACGGCGCGCTCGAAGCGGTCCAGACCGGCATCGATATCGGCGTCTTCAACCACCAGGCTTGGCGCGAAACGAATCACGTCCGGGCCGGCTTGCAGAATCATCAGGCCTTCACGCTCGGCGGCGTTGAAGATGTCCTTGGCCTTGCCTTTCCAGGCATCGTTCAACACGCAACCGAGCAACAGGCCCAGGCCACGGACCTGAGTGAAGAGGCCGTATTTCTCGCCGATCTGCTCAAGACGGGTCTTGAACTTGTCGTGCTTGGTTTTGACACCGTTCAGCACTTGGGGCGTGTTGATCACGTCGATCACCGCTTCAGCGACCGCGCATGCCAGCGGGTTGCCGCCGTAAGTGGTGCCGTGGGTGCCGACGACCAGGTGTTTGGCCAGGTCTTCGGTGGTCAGCATTGCTGCGATCGGGAAACCGCCACCCAGGCTCTTGGCGCTGGTCAGGATGTCCGGGGTCACGCCGTAATGCATGTAGGCGAACAACTCACCGCTGCGGCCCATGCCGGTCTGGACTTCGTCGAAGACCAGCAGCGCGTTGTGCGCATCGCACAGCTCACGGGCGCCTTGCAGGTAAGACTGCTCGGCCGGCAGCACGCCGCCTTCGCCCTGGATCGGCTCCAGAACCACCGCGCAGGTCTTGTCGGAAACAGCGGCTTTCAGCGCGGCCAGATCGTTGTAAGGCACGTGGGTGATGCCGGTGATCTTCGGACCGAAGCCGTCGGAGTACTTCGACTGGCCACCGACGTTCACGGTGAACAGGGTACGGCCGTGGAAGCTGTTGAGCGCGGCAACGATTTCGTACTTCTCGCTACCGAAACGGTCATGGGCCACGCGACGGGCCAGCTTGAAGGCAGCCTCGTTGGCTTCGGCACCGGAGTTGCAGAAGAACACACGGTCGGCAAACGTGGCGTCGACCAGCTTATGGGCCAGGCGCAAGGCCGGCTCATTGGTGAACACGTTGGACACGTGCCACAGCTTGTTCGCCTGCTCGGTCAATGCAGCGACCAGCGCCGGGTGCGCATGGCCCAATACGTTAACGGCAATCCCGCCGGCGAAGTCGATCAGCTCGCGGCCAGACTGGTCCCAAACACGGGAACCGGCGCCACGCACAGGAATGAAAGCGGCAGGCGCATAGTTGGGAACCATTACCTGGTCAAAATCGGCGCGTTCTACCGCAGCGTGCTCAACGGACATCGGAGTCTCCTGATGAGGAACACTCGCCTGAAACTGGCGAGCGATGAGGGGATTGTAAGGACAGTTTTCAGCCCGGCCTTGCCGCCAAGCGACAACTTCTTATAGCGCAAACACAGGTTTTGCCCGGGTTTACGGCAATGCGACAAATACCGTCGCAAAGGCGCAGTTTAAACTGTCGACGCAGGTTATAGGCAGGGTTGTCGGACGGGGCGGTAATTATGTACCGCACCAAACACATCATTGTCTGTTTTGCTGGCGGCCAATCCAAACGCTAAGGGAATAGCGCATGAGCCGATACGAAAATGATCACCCTTCCACTGTCGCCGTCAGTGAATCCGCCACACAACCGGACGATCACTACCATCACCTGTTCAATAATCTGCCGAGCTGGGTATTAGAAGCCTCGCCCGGTACACGTAGCGCCCTCAAACAAGCCTCGCTTGCGGTGCCGGACTGGCATGGCACCGCGACGCCTTCGCAATTTGAATCGCTGAAAAAACTCAGCCAGGAACACTGGACCCATCGAAATCGCCTGGATTCGACGCTGTCGAAGCTGCTAAACGCACGAGACTTTGCCGCCCCCCTTTTGGGCGCGGCCCTGAAAACCCGGTTTGACCTGGACCTGGACGTCAAAACCACTTTCCTGCGCCTGTACATTCCTCAAACAGTGCCCTGGATCGGGATCAAGACGGGCGCTGCACGTACCTGGACCGTATCGTTGCTCGATGCCTGCCTTCATAATTTTCAGGAATCGGAAACCGCAGCGGATGCTTATGAGTCCGCCTCGACGTTCATCACCCAACCGTCGCCCACAGGGCAGTTCGAGACTCTGCCAATGGTCAAGCAGAAACTCACTGTCGCAGCCTTTGCCCTGTTGTGCCGGGAACTGGATATCGGTGGCCAGTACACCACTTACCTTAAAGACAATCTGGGGCTGACCAATCCGGTGGCCGCAGCGGTGTTGAAATCGAAGGTGATCGGTTCTCACAAAACCGCACTCAAGTCCGCACTGCAAATGGCGCACATCCGAGGGGACATTCCAGAGGATGCCCGCCTCTCGATCCTGCGCATTGTGGAAGGACGTTCGGGCGCTCGACTGGATGGCCAGCCGCTGTATTGTCACGACCTGACAATCATGTCCTCCTCACTGACCGGCATCGTCATGTTCGCGCCGAAGCTTGACCGGGCACGCAAGGCAACGCGGGTCATCGCTTACATCCCGGACGATCCGGAGCATCCTCTCAAGCAATATCCCGACTCACTGGCGTTCCTGAACGAGCTAACCCGCAAGTTGCGCGCTCCCGCTTACCAAACGTTCTTCAGTCGCTTTGTCGACCACAAAGAAAGGGGCCATTTTTTTGCTGATCTCAAGCGTCGCCTCCAGAGCGTAACCTGGCATCCACACCAGCATGGCGACCCAATGCCGAGTTGGTGCGAAACACCCATCGACAGGCCCAATCTCCGGTTTGCGATAACCCCGTTCAGAGCGGCCCTGTGGAACCATCTCCATCAGCGGCAGCTGAACAAGATCCTCAACGACGCGAGCACGCTCGCCGTCTCCACCGCTTCTGCCGACCGAAACGCACGATGGGCATTGTGGGATGCCTTCAGCAAAGTGGCCTCGACACTTCTTGAAATCGCAACGTTTGTTGCGTTGCCTTTTGTTCCGTTTCTTGGCGAATTGATGCTCGCCTATATGGCCTACCAGTTACTCGACGAAACCTTCGAAGGCATCGTGGACCTGGCCATAGGGCTGAAAACAGAAGCGCTGGGGCACTTGATGACGTTCACCGAAACAGTGGTCCAGATAGGCACCTTCGCGGTGGGTGGTGCCATCGCTGCTGGCACCTTCAGTCGTCTACTCTCGCGCGAAGCCATTAGGCTAGTCGACCCATTCAAACCCATTACGACGCCTGAGGGGAAAACCCGTTACTGGAAGCCGGATCTCACACCTTACGAACAAACTCTCAGTTTGCCCGAAGGATCAAAACCCGATCAGCTTGGCCTCTATCGTCACGGGGGCAAGACACTGCTGCCGCTGGAAGAAAAACTGTATGCCGTGAAACCCGATCACACGTCGGGCGCGTTTCAAATTGAGCATCCGAACCGGGCTGATGCTTATCAGCCGACTCTGCTGCATAACAACCACGGCGCCTGGTACACAGAGCTGGAACAACCGTTGGACTGGGACCGGGAAAAGGTCATGCGTCGCCTCGGCCATAGTGTTGAACCATTCAGCAGCGCCGAGCGCGAGCAAATCCTGCGGATCAGCGGTTACCACGACAACGTAGTGCGTGAAACGCACGTCGAGCGGTATCGCCCGCCTTCGCTGCTGACCGACACGATCAAGCGCTTCCGGATCAATCGGGACATTGAAACCTTTATCGAACAGATCGGCAGCGACCAACCCGAGCACTATCGAAAGGCCGATCCAGGCATGCAATATCAACTGCTGAGCAGATACGACGCATGGCCTGCCGACACACCTGTGCCAGCACTGGAAACCCAAACGCCAACACTCCGAAAGCAGACTGTGGATCTCGCCCTGAGGTATCGCAAATCGCTGTTTGAAATGCTCTACCGCGCAAAGGAAAAAACGGATAACCCGCCAGTTCAGCGACTGCTCGACGACGTGCAGGGACTACCGACCGATATTGCACAAGAGTTGGTGAGCAATGCCACCGGCACCGAATTACGGCAGTTGCACAGCAATCGCATCCCCCAACGCCTCAAGGACGCGGCACAAAAAGCCATGGAGGCCGTACGTGCAACCCGAGCCTGTGAAGGCCTGTATTCCGAAGCGCTGGAAACCACCGATACCCATCGACTGGCCTTACATAGCCTGAACTCATTGCCCAACTGGCCTGCCGAGCTGCGTATCGAGGTGCGCGATCATTCCCATGAAGGAACCGTACGCGACAGCATTGGTCAGCCCGATGCGCCGACACTTAAAACGCTGGTGCTTGCCGAAGACGGGACCTACCAGGTTCACCAGGACAGTGAATCGGCACCCGGCGATTTCTATCAGGCCCTCTTTCAGGCGTTGCCGGATGCACAACGCAATGCATTGAGCCCTTCATCTGGAGACGCCCGGACATTCAAACAACGCATCGCCGAGCACGCTCTGGAGCAACCGGCATTACGCACACTGTTCGCAAAAAATCCCCATCGCAAACCCTACTATGACCCCACCACCATGCGCCTGCCCGGCGGCACGCAGGGCTATAGCCGAGCTAACCGCGAGACACCTACGCTTAACGACCGGGTTCGAGATGTTTACCCCAATCTGTCTCAAGAGGAATTGCAGTCCGTAGTCCAGGTATTGCAGCATCACCCCGATGGCGCTCGCGTTGAACTCTCACGCCTTAATAGTGAGCTGATCAGACTGCATCAGGACCTGGACACCTGGGTAAATGAGCTGCCCACTGTTCATCCTGAAACCGGACACCCTCTCAGTGAGCTGGATCAACAAGCCGAGAGAAACAATCGCCAGTTGCTGGCTCAGGAAATCCAGCGCAGCTGGCGGCGACAGACCGAACGGGACGTCGACACACCGGATGGGACTAGCCGGTATACGCTCAGGTTCGCAGAGCCGATAATCGGTGACTTGCCGTCAATACGTGCCGACTTCGCTCATGTGTCGCTGCTATCCCTGGAAGGCAACCATACCGCGCAGGGTATTCCAGGGTTTCTACAGCGTTTCAGTGGATTACACCGCCTGGAGTTACGCCGTTTCTCCCTGACCACCCTCCCCGACGCCATCCCCCGAATGACAAACCTTCACGCCCTGGTTCTAAGCGATTGCGGCATCAGGATTGACGCGGCCACATGGTCGAAACTGACTTCATTGAACAAGCTGGTCTCGTTGGATCTGTACAAGAATCCATTTGAAACCTCGCCCCGCATCGACACAATGAGCGAACTGACTCACCTGGATCTGAGCGACACCCAGCTGTCCGAAATTCCCGCCGGTGCCCTGCAACACCCAAGGCTCGACACCCTCCTGCTGATGAACAACCGTATCAGCGAGTTGCCTGCCGGGTTGTTCGAGAGTTCGTTGTACAAAAAGCGCGGCCTGCACCTCACGCATAATCCGGTTTCGAACAGAGCCCGAGAACTGATCAAGCGACACCACTTCGATACCGCTTACGACATGGCCGTCTATGCCCCCGAGGCAGACATTAATCGCGTCACGGCGCTTTACCCCAGCATGGAGGTCGAGCAAGCGAGTGAGTTTGTCTACGAATTGCCGGGCACGCTGGAGGATGGCCGCACCTATCTGACGCGCCTTGAAGAAGAGTTTGCCCAATTGAGAAATGATTTGTCTGTCTGGACCGCCGACGTTCCGGACCGACACCCCGTAACGGGCACCCCCTTCAACGACAACCAATTGGCTGTGGAACACGCCAACCGCGACCAACTCAAACAGGTTCTTGAGAGGTGCTGGCAGCATGAATGCGAACTGGACGATTTCAACGACGCACTTGAGCCCACCTTCGAGCTCACGATCCAATCCATCATCAACGGAGACCTGCCGACCCTGAGAGCCGACTTCAACCATGTGTCGGCGCTGGAACTTCGGGGTGCCAACGGCGCGACCCGTATCGGGCGCTTTCTGGATTCCTTCCCCAACCTCAAAAGCCTCAGGCTGCGCGAGTGCAACCTGGGCAACATTCCTGATGCGGTATTCAAGATGAGTCAACTGAGATCGTTGTCATTGCCCGACTGCCACATCAGTTTGTCACCGGAGTCGACAAACGCATTAGCGGGAATGGAACAGCTTGAGTATCTCGATCTGGGCCACAACCCTCTGGGGCAAACACTGGATGTGAGCCAGATGCCGAATCTGGCGAACGTCCTGCTAAATGACACCGGCCTCACCGAAATACCACAAGGCCTGCTTCAACTGGCCGAACTGGATTGGGCAGACCTGAGCCAAAACGCAATCACCGAAGTCCCCAGTGACGTACTGGAAATGCCATTGGAAATCGCGGAGAACATTAGCCTGAGAGGCAATCCGCTTTCCGAGGAGAGTCTGTTAAGGCTGATCGGCTACTTTGAACAAACGGGCGCAGATTTCGGCGTGGAAGAGGTAATCAATCGGGGCGAAATGCAAATTTCATCCTCCGACGACTCGGCGATCGACGAGTAAAGCGGCCTTCAGCTCCAAGCACGGAGCACTTGATCACCCGCGTTCGGAAGGCACCGACGACAACTCGAACGGGCTGCTGCTGCGCCGCTGATTGCGATCTTCCCGCGGCGTAGCACCGAAGAAGTTACGGTAGGCACTGGAGAAATGAGGCCCCGAAGAGAAGCCACACGACAGGCCGATCTGAATGATCGACTTGCTGGTTTGCATCAACATCTGCCGGGCCTTGTTCAGGCGCAGTTCCAGGTAATACTGGCTCGGCACGCGGTTGAGGTATTGCTTGAAGATCCGCTCCAGTTGCCGACGCGACACGCACACATGCTGGGCGATTTCGTCGGTGGTCAGCGGCTCTTCGATATTCGCTTCCATCAGCAACACCGCCTGGGTGAGCTTCGGATGACTAGAACCCAAGCGGTTCTGCAACGGAATACGCTGGCGCTCGCCGCCCTCACGGATGCGTTCGACCACCAGCTCTTCCGACACCGCACCGGCCAGTTCGGCGCCGTGATCACGGGCCAGCACCGCCAGCAGCAAGTCGAGAACCGACAGGCCACCGCACGCGGTCAAGCGATCGCGATCCCAGTCGAACAGGTGACTGGTGGCAATCACCTTCGGGAAACGCTCGGCAAAATCGTCCTGCCAGCGCCAATGCACGGCAGCGCGATAACCGTCGAGCAACCCCAACTGCGCCAACGGGTAAACACCGGCGGACAAACCGCCGATGACACAACCGGCTCGCACCAGTTGCTTCAGCGCACTGCTGAGCGGCGGCGCGAGAGAAGTCGGCGGTTCGTCAGCAAGCAGGAACAGTTTCTGAAAGTTTTCGAGCTTGCCGGTCCATGGGTCGCCCGGCAACTGCCAGGCACCGTCAGTCGGCGGTTCGGCCTGCAAAAACGACAACTCGTAAACAACGTCCGGGTGCACACGCTGGGCAACACGCAAGGCCTCCTCAGCCAGCGCAAGCGTCAGAGCTTTAGTGCTGGGCCAAATCAGGAAACCAATTCGATGGGCGGTCATGGCGGGCAATCCGAAACGAAAACAGTGATAAAGGCATGGGCCAATGCTAGCCCGTAAATGAACGCAAATCTCAAAACCAACAGCGATCAGATGTGAAAGCTGGCTTGGCTGCGATAGCGGTATACCAGTGCAAGAGCTGCAAACTGGCCCACCGCTATCGCAAGCCAGCCAGCTCCCACAGGGGATCAGGGCCAGCCTTTAAATTGCGAAGCATGCACTATCCCTGTGCACAACGGCAGTCTCGATTACTTGAGGCTGCCGGAGAGGAATTGCTGCAAGCGTTCCGACTGTGGATTCACCAGCACTTCACGCGGGTTGCCGCTTTCTTCGACCACGCCTTTGTGCAGGAACACCAGCTGGTTCGACACTTCACGGGCAAAGCCCATTTCGTGCGTCACTACCACCATGGTCCGGCCTTCCTGTGCCAGGGCCTGCATGACTTTCAGCACGTCACCCACCAACTCCGGGTCGAGGGCCGAGGTCGGTTCGTCGAACAGCATCACTTCAGGTTCCATCGCCAGCGCACGGGCAATTGCCACACGCTGCTGCTCGCCACCGGACATGTGCCCCGGGTAGGCGTCCTTGCGATGGGCCACGCCGACCTTGTTCAGGTAGTGCTCGGCTTTCTCGCGGGCTTCAGCCTTGGACACACCGAGTACATGCACCGGCGCTTCCATGATGTTTTCCAGCGCGGTCATGTGCGACCACAGGTTGAAATGCTGGAACACCATCGACAGGCGCGAACGCATGCGTTGCAGCTGTTTAGGGTCGGCGGCTTTCAGCGCGCCGTCCTTGTTGGCCACCAGTTTCAGTTCTTCGTTATTGAGCAGAATCTTGCCCGCGTGCGGCTGCTCGAGCAGGTTGATGCAGCGCAGGAAAGTACTTTTGCCGGAGCCACTGGAGCCGATGATGCTGATCACATCGCCAGCTGCCGCTTTCAGGGACACGCCCTTGAGCACTTCGTGACTGCCATAGCGTTTATGCAGGTCTTGGACTTCAAGTTTGTACATGCGGTCGGTTCTCACAAAAGCAGTCAGTCAGTCGTTGAGCAAGCGCCCGTGACGCAGCGCTTCGCGCCCCGCCACCTTGGCCAGCCAGAAACCGGGTTGGGCGTAACGCAGCCGTTCAATGGCAAACAGCACCCCGGACGTACCAGCACACACCGTGCTGACCCGATCCGCTAACGGATCGATCACTTCAAAAATCTCGTCGCCTGCTTCAACCCACTCACCGGGTTTACGCAGAAAACTCACCACGCCAGGATGCGGCGCGAACAGCAATTCGGTGCCTTCGAACGGCATGCCTTCGCACACGTCTTGCGCAGGCTTGGGCCACTCGCCGCTGATCAGGCCTTGCTCGGCGAGGAACGCCAGAATGCCTTCGGCGTGAGCCTGCGCTTCAGCGCGACCGGTATCGGCCTGACCACCCAGTTCAATGGTTGTCGCCAGGCAGGCCAGTGGAATCTGCGCATCCGGGAACAGACGCGACAAACGCAGCCACGGCAGCGAGCACGCTTCATCAAAGGAACTGCCGCCGGAATCTTCCGCCAGCAGACCGACCTTGACGTTCAAGTGCGCGGCCAGTGAACGCCAGTGCGGCCAGTGTTGCGGCAAGGCGTACATGTGCAGCGCCGCTTCGCAATCGCAATGCAGATCCAGCACCACATCGGCGGTGCAGGCATGGCTGAGCAAGATGCGCTGCATGCCTTGCAACTGGCTGCTCGCCTCTGGCAAAGCCGCCAGGTGATCGCTCATGGCCTGACGGATCAGTCGAATATTGGCATGCGGATCATCCCCCAGATGCCCATCGAGTTCGGCGGCCACCGGCGCGCTGAGTTCGACGAAATCCCGGTTGAAGTTCTTGCCGCTGCCCGCTTCGAAACGCCCCTGATGATTGCCTTGCAGCAATTGACCCAGACCCAATGGATTGGCCACCGGCACCAGTTCGATCACACCGTTGAGCAAGCCCTGAGCTTCGAGTTCGATCAGGCGCTTTTTCAGCTCCCAGGCCGTGCGCATCCCTGGCAGCTCATCGGCGTGCAGGCTGGCCTGGATGTAGGCCTTGCGCTCGCCAGTACCGAAGCGGAACACCGAAATCCGACGTTCGCTGCCCAGGTGGCTCCACGGCAATGCATGATCGATGCGTTCCATATCAGTGCTTCCGCGGGGCCAGATAGCCCAGCCAGCGGTGCTCGGCCATTTTGAACAGGCGCACCAGAATGAACGTCAGGCACAGGTAGAACGCGCCGGCGGTGATGTAGGCTTCGAACGGCAAGTAGAACTGAGCGTTGACCGTGCGCGCGGCGCCGGTGATGTCGATCAGGGTCACGATCGACGCCAGACTGGTGGTCTGCAGCATCATGATCACTTCGTTGCTGTACTGCGGCAGGGCCCGGCGCAGGGCCGATGGCAGCAGGATCCGCTTGTACATCTTGATGCGTGACATGCCCATGGCCTTGGCCGCTTCGATCTCGCCGTTCGGCGTGGCGCGCAGGCTGCCGGCGATGATTTCAGCGGTGTAGGCGCTGGTGTTGATCGCGAAGGCCAGGCACGCACAGAACGAGGCACTGGACAGCCATGGCCAGAGGAAGCTTTCACGCACCGCCTCGAACTGCGCCAGACCGTAGTAGATCAAAAACAGCTGCACCAGCATCGGCGTACCGCGGATCACGTAGGTGAACAGCCAGGCACTCATGTTGACCAACGGCTGCTTGGAGACGCGCATCAGCCCCAGCGGCAATGCCGCCAGCAAGCCGAAGAACAGCGACAGTGCGAGCAGTTTGAGGGTGGTCACCAGGCCGCCGAAGTACAGCGGCAAGGCCTCCCAAATGACGTTGTAGTCGAAGATCATAGCTCAGCCGCCCTTACGCCTACCGAGTAGCGCTTCTCAAGATGACGCAATGCCAGCAACGAGACACTGGTGATCACCAGGTACATCGCCGCCACCGCGAGGAAGAAGGTGAAAGGCTCGCGGGTAGCGTCTGCCGCCTGCTTGGCCTTGAACATCATGTCTTGCAGACCCACCACCGAAATCAGCGCGGTGGCCTTGGTCAGTACCAGCCAGTTGTTGGTGAAGCCGGGAATCGCCAAGCGAATCATCTGTGGCACCAACACCCGGAAGAACACCTGAAAACTGCTCATGCCATACGCCATACCGGCTTCTGCCTGACCCTTGGGGATCGCCATGAACGCACCACGGAAGGTTTCCGACAGGTACGCACCGAAGATGAAGCCCAAGGTGCCAATACCGGCGGCCAGCGGGTTCAGGTCGATGTAGTCGTCATAGCCGAGCATCGGCGCAACGCGGTTGAGCAGGTCCTGGCCGCCGTAGAAAATCAGCAGGATCAGCACCAGATCGGGAATACCGCGGATCACCGTGGAATACAGATCGCCCAGCCAGGCTAGCCAGCGCACCGGCGACAGACGCAGCGCCACGCCGATCAGCCCCAGGACGATGGCCAGGGCCATGGACGACAAGGCGAGCTGAAGCGTCAGCCATGCGCCATCGAGGATGACAGCCCCGTAGCCTTTCAACATGATTCAGGTCCTCGAAAGTTGGGATGAAAAAATGGCGCAAACCTCAGAGATCCTGCTGCTTGCGCCATTTCGGACTTGTTGCGGGGACGATTACTTGCCGTAGATATCGAAGGCGAAGTACTTGTCCTGGATTTGCTTGTACTTGCCGCTCGCGCGAATGGCCGTGATCGCAGTGTTGATCTTGTCTTTCAGCGCGTCGCCCTTGCGAACCGCGATACCGATGCCGTCGCCGAAGTATTTCTCGTCGGTGAAGGCCGGGCCAACGAAGGCGAAGCCCTTGCCAGCGTCGGTTTTCAGGAAGCCGTCATCCAGCAGGGTCGCGTCTGCCACGGTGCCGTCGAGGCGACCGGCGGCCACGTCGAGGTAGATTTCGTTCTGCGAACCGTAAGGCTTGATCTCGGCACCCAGCGGGGCCAGGACTTCGCGGGCGAAACGCTCGTGGATCGAACCACGTTGCACGCCGATGTTCTTGCCCTTCAGCTCAGCCAGGTTTTCGCCGACTGGAGTGCCGGCCTTCATGACCAGGCGAGCCGGGGTGTTGTAGTACTTGTTGGTGAAGTCCACGGACTTCTTGCGGTCTTCAGTGATCGACATGGACGACAGGATCGCGTCGATCTTGCGCACTTTGAGTGCCGGGATCAGGCCGTCGAACTCTTGCTCGACCCACTGGCACTTGACCTTCATCTCTTCACACAGGGCGTTGCCGATGTCGTAGTCAAAACCCACGATGCTGCCGTCCGGTGCTTTGGAGGCGAACGGAGGGTAAGCCGCTTCGATACCGATTTTCAGAGGTTTTTCATCAGCGAATGTCGGCAGGGACAGCACGGACAGTGCCAGGGCGCCAAGCAGCACGAGTTTCTTCATCTTGGGACTCCATCGGTAAAGGGCAAAAACGGCAGAGTGAGCGACAGCCCAATATGCGAATGGGTTAAACCGCAAAGCGGTGCTGCGTCCTGGGATGCGCGTATGAAATTCAACAGTGATTTTCAACACAGGCAACGACGAGCGAGTGATCGGCATTCTAACGACAGGCCCGAAGCCGATATTTCTTCAATGCGACAACAAATTACAGAAGCACAGAGAATGCCGCTTGGGCACATTGACAGCTCTGCAATTTCATGCAAGAGCAAAAGACAGTGAACCGATCTATGTTGCAAATTGCGGGCCTATTATTGGCAAACCCTTCTAATCCGGCAAGCGCAGCGTTGTGTCTTATTTTTCATGGTGATTGAGAGGCCCTGAAACGGGGCTTTGCGTTTCTCAATGCCTCGTTGTCGGGCATGCGGTTACACATTTAGTAACTTGAAGGTGGATGGGTAACAGTGGGAAATGGCCTACGGGGGAAGCCGATAATTATTGGGCGTTGTTTATGTTGCGCCTGACAGGCCGCCATCGCGGGCAAGCCCGCTCCCACAGGGTTTGTGGAGTACATGCAATTTAGGCCACAACTCAAATACCTGTGGGAGCGGGCTTGCCCGCGATGAGGCCCGAACGGCCAACACAAAACCATCATCCAATAAAAAGCCCCACCAGGCTCAACACCTGGCGGGGGCTTCGATGACTCAAGAATCGGCGCTTAAGCGACGTTCATCGTCTTGTGCGTATCAATCAAATGCTGCACCACACCCGGATCCGCCAGGGTGGAGATATCGCCCAACCCGTCGTATTCCGCCGTGGCGATCTTGCGCAGAATCCGGCGCATGATCTTGCCCGAACGGGTTTTCGGCAGGCCCGGCGCCCACTGAATGACATCCGGCGAGGCAATCGGACCGATCTCTTTACGCACCCAGTTTTTCAGCTCCAGGCGCAGTTGCTCGCTCGGCTCTTCGCCCGCATTCAACGTGACGTAGACATAAATGCCCTGCCCCTTGATGTCGTGCGGCACACCCACCACCGCCGCTTCGGCGACTTTCGGGTGAGCGACCATCGCGCTTTCGATTTCGGCGGTGCCCATGCGGTGCCCGGAAACGTTGAGCACATCATCCACGCGACCGGTGATCCAGTAGTAACCGTCCGCATCACGACGCGCACCGTCACCGGTGAAGTACATGCCACGGAAGGTCTTGAAGTAGGTGTCGACGAAGCGGTCATGGTCGCCATACAGCGTGCGCGCCTGGCCTGGCCACGAGTCGAGGATCACCAGGTTACCCTCGGCAACGCCTTCGATGATGTTGCCCAGGTTGTCCACCAGCGCCGGCACCACGCCGAAGAACGGCCGTGCTGCAGAGCCAGGCTTCAGACCGTGAGCGCCCGGCAGCGGGCTCATCATGTTGCCGCCTGTTTCGGTCTGCCACCAGGTATCCACGATCGGGCAACGGGATTGGCCGACATTCTTGTAGTACCAATCCCACGCTTCCGGGTTAATCGGCTCACCGACCGACCCCAACAGACGCAGGCTGCTGCCATCAGCGCCTTCGACAGCGGCGATACCCGACGCCATCATCGCGCGGATCGCGGTCGGCGCGGTGTAGAGGATGTTGACCTTGTGCTTGTCGACAACCTTCGCCACCCGGGTGATGTCCGGATAGTTCGGCACGCCTTCGAACAGCACCGTGGTCGCGCCATTGGCCAGCGGGCCGTAGACGATATAGGTGTGACCAGTGACCCAACCGACGTCGGCGGTGCACCAGTAGATTTCGCCCGGGCGGTAGTCGAACACGCGCTCGTGGGTCATCGCCGCATACAGCAGGTAACCGCCGGTGGTGTGCTGCACGCCCTTCGGCTTGCCGGTGGAGCCAGAGGTATAAAGGATGAACAGCGCTTCTTCAGCGCCCATCTCTTTCGGCGCACAGACACTGCCCGCCACTTTCATCAGGTCTTCGTACCAGATGTCGCGATGCTGATTCCACTTGATGTTGCCACCGGTGCGCTTGCACACAATGACTTTCTGGATGCTGCTGGTTTCCGGGTTGGTCAGCGCGTCGTCGACGTTAGCCTTGAGCGGGATCTTCTTGCCGGCACGAACGCCTTCGTCGGCAGTGATCACCACTTTCGAGCGGCAGTCGATGATGCGACCGGCCAGGGCTTCCGGCGAGAAACCACCGAACACCACCGAGTGAATCGCGCCGATCCGGGTGCAGGCCAGCATGGCGACCACAGCCTCAGGGATCATCGGCATATAGATGGTCACCACGTCGCCGCGGTGCACATCCTGGCCGCGCAAGGCGTTGGCGAACTTGCAGACTTGTTCGTGCAGCTCGCGGTAGGTGATGTTGCGGCTTTCGGCAGGGTCATCCCCTTCCCAAATAATCGCAATTTGATCACCGCGCTCGGCCAGATGACGGTCGAGGCAGTTGTAGGAAACGTTCAGCGTGCCGTCGGCGAACCATTTGATATCGACATGGTGATCGTCGAAGGACGTCTGCTTCACCGTGGTGAAAGGCTTGATCCAGTCCAGGCGCTTGGCTTGTTCGCGCCAGAAGCCGTCCGGGTTGACGACCGACTGCTGGTACATGGCCTTGTAAGTGGCCTCGTCAGTCAGCGTATTGGCTGCTACCTCGGGACGAACGGGATACAAAGAAGCCGCACTCATCTTTCTTACCTCGGTGGAATAGTTGTTTTTGTATGACCCCAGTTGTAGCCGGGGCGGGCCTATAGAACCATTCGACGATGGTAGTAACAAGCCCCTACAAAATGTGGCTATACCGCAACGAGGCGCTCAAACCCGGCTATTGCGGGGCCTCGCAGGAGCTGGCGAAGCTTGCGATCTTTTGATCTTCGCGGAGATTGTTACCAAATCTGCCAAAAGTGTTTATCAAAAGCACAGCTATATGCAGGCCATCCCCAGGCCTAAAATCGGTCTCGCCAACACGGCAATGTGATTAACCCAGTTGCAGCCCCCACGAAGGCAGTTAATCCAAGACTCTTTATTAAAGCTCCACACGCAATCCTAAAAAGATTGCGTGACCCCATTCGACCTCAGAAAGGTAACTCTTAAATGAAAGCTTTATTGGTTCTGGTCCTCAGCAGTCTGTGCGCAACCGCCATGGCAGATGAGGCCCCGACTGATGTCGCACAGCAACAACCCGTCGTCGAGGAATACACCTACTCCACTCACTTGGACATCGCCAAAGTTATCTCGATGAGCGAAATCCCGAATGTCTGCGAAGTGGTACCGGCCAAAATGGAGTACGACGACTCCAAAGGTCAGCGACACATTCTGCGTTACAGCGTCATGGGTAACGGCTGCTCCAACGGCTGATCCGCCCCACTTTTATCTCCCGAGGCTCGACCCATCCTTTTTTAAAGACTGGATGAAGCGCCGAGCCCTGTATCGATAAATACGATTATTTTAAGCATTTATTTGCACTTTTAAATCTAAATACTTGGCGTAGCATCCATTCCACACCCAAGGCACACAACGCCAACGAACCTGGAGCCACTCCCATGAAAACCAAACTGATCCTCGCCCTGACCCTTTCCGTCCTGGCCGCCAACACCTTCGCCGCTGACGGCTACGACCGCACCGGCTCGGCTGCTTTCAACGACGCGGCTGTCGCTTCTGACGGCTACGACCGCACCGGCTCGGCTGCTTTCAACGACGCGGCTGTCGCTTCTGACGGATACGACCACACCGGTTCTGCCTCTGTCGCGGCTGACGGTTTTGATCGTACGGGGGCTGCCAAAGTCGCTGCCGATGGCGCTGATCACACCGGTGCTGCCAAAGTTGCTGCTGACGGTGCCGACCGCGTGGGTGCCGCTCGTTTCAGCTGAAAACCCGGCGCGACATTAAAGCCCGACTTCGGTCGGGCTTAGTTGTGTCTGGAGTGGTTGAAAATCGACCAAAACCACAAGATGTAGTGAAAAACAGGGTTTTTTGATTGTTTTTTGAGCAGCGCTTTTCAAGACCCTTTGCAGCTCAGCATTGCACACAATCTCGTCCACAAAACCCCGCCTATTGCTCTGCAAGCCCCGTCTTACCTGGCTTGCGACGTATCAGCTGCGCTTAACAGTGCGAACACCCTGATCTCACCGTCAAAAACCAGCCGAAACAGGCGAAAAAAAAACTTCATCCGCCAAAGCCCTGTAAACCCTCGCTCCAACCTGAAAACGCCCCTCGCCCACCGCTCCAGGTGCCATTTCGCCGCACCACGTGGCTGAAAATTTCCTTATAATGCGCAGTTAAACGGGCCTGCAATATTCCCTTACAGGGGTGAAAAGCCAGTCTGAAGCCCACGCAGAGCGGCTCACGCTCTCTGCGCCCATCAGCGGCTTCGGAACACCCGTACAAAATTCTGTTTATTGCCTGCGTTGTACTGCTGCAACAAACGATTTCCTTTAGATCCAACGCGGCCAGAACCGGCCGTGTGAAAAACCAACCTATCAGTTTTCACACGGGCAACTGGCCCTCACGCAGGAGACGACACGTCATGCTGAGCTGGGACGAATTCGACAAAGAAGATGACGGCGAAGTCGCTGTAAAAGGCGCCAATGCCGGCCACGCTTCTGAAGCCAACATGGACCGCCTCGACAGCGCCGGTGGTGCCGCCGCTCAAGAGGCCCGCGCCGTGACCGCGACGGACTCCGCCGCGATCGCCCGCGCCAAGGCTGCCCTGGACTCCCTCGACGTCGCCGAAGGCCTCGCCGAACTGGAAGGCGCCTCTGCCCGTGTAGCTGTCGATGAAAAGCGCATGATCAACTGCCGCGCCGACCTCAACCAGCTCGTACCATTCAAATACGACTGGGCATGGCAGAAGTACCTGGACGGCTGCGCAAACCACTGGATGCCGCAAGAAGTCAACATGACCGCCGACATCGCCCTCTGGAAAAACCCGGAAGGCCTGACCGACGACGAGCGCCGCATCGTAATGCGCAACCTCGGCTTCTTCTCCACCGCCGACTCCCTGGTGGCCAACAACCTGGTCCTGGCCGTGTACCGCCTGATCACCAACCCGGAATGCCGCCAGTACATCCTGCGCCAGGCCTTCGAAGAGGCGATCCACACCCACGCCTACCAGTACTGCATCGAATCGCTGGCCATGGATGAAGGCGAAATCTTCAACATGTACCACGAGATCCCATCGGTCGCGAAAAAAGCCACCTGGGGCCTGAAATACACCCGTTCGATCTCCGATCCGAAGTTCGAAACCGGCACCGTCGAAACCGACAAAGAACTGCTGCGCAACCTGATCGCCTACTACTGCGTTCTGGAAGGCATCTTCTTCTACTGCGGCTTCACCCAAATCCTCTCCATGGGCCGCCGCAACAAAATGACCGGCGTCGCCGAGCAGTTCCAATACATCCTGCGCGACGAATCCATGCACCTGAACTTCGGCATCGACGTGATCAACCAGATCAAAATCGAAAACCCGCACTTGTGGGATGCTGAGATGAAGGAAGAGGCTTCGCAGATGATTCTGCAGGGGACTCAGCTGGAGATCGAATACGCTCGTGACACCATGCCTCGTGGGGTGTTGGGCATGAACGCGGCGATGATGGAGGATTACCTGAAGTTCATCGCTAACCGTCGTTTGTCGCAGATTGGTTTGAAGGAAGAGTATCCAGGGACGACTAACCCGTTCCCTTGGATGAGCGAGATTATGGACTTGAAGAAAGAGAAGAATTTCTTTGAGACTCGGGTTATTGAGTATCAGACTGGTGGGGCGTTGAGCTGGGATTGATTTCCGAGCTTGCCGTGATTTGACGATGTAAATCGGAAAATCGAATTGCAAGAGGCCCCGATCTGATCGGGGCCTTTTTATTGGGTAAGAAAATTCTCACTAATTTCGACCTTCGCTACTAAAACTCCTACAACAATTCCAGCACCGTCCGCATTGATGTCGTTTCAGAGCATCTCTAAGCTCTATAGCAGGTGCCTAAGAAACGCCCAACGTAGAAGTTAACTTCCTTTCCTCAGTACGCGCGCTGATATCAGCGATATACGCGTAATCCTGTGAGTGGGAGAAACAGCCTGTTGGGACTTCTTAGATCCTCTACGTCGGGTTCCGGCCCTCTTCCACTCATACGTAGAGGTAATGGATATGCCTGCAGAAACTCCACACCGATCGGTCATGCGTGATCCCTTTAGGGCGACGATCTTCACCCGCCACAACCTTCACCTCCATGCCCTTCTTCTTGAAAATCAACCATGGTTCTGCGCCCGCGATGTTGGCCGTTTGATGGGTGTCCATCTGAGTGATCGTATGGTCAGCAAGCTGGATAAAGATCAGCGTCGCATTTTGTGGATTGAGTATTTCCGACAACCAGAAAAACAGCTAATGCTCAGCGAGTCCGGCGTGTATGCGCTTTTGGTGTATCACTATGTTCCAGGGAATCGGTTGCTGCGAGAGTGGTTGACCCATCAGGTGGTGCCAGCCTTACGCGATGCAAAACCCTCGGAAAATTCGGATCGTCCGATGTTGAGTGTGTTGGATTGGCCCGAGATGTCGTTGAGTTTGCTTCATTGGCAGGATGAAAGTTGGATTCGGCTTCGGGACATGCCGTACCTGTTGAGCGATCAATCGCAGCGGCGCGTTACGGTGGTTAGGCCTTGGTGGCGGAAGATTGCGCAGGTATTTCAATCGGCGAAGCATTCGATGGGTTAGAAGACGTGTTTGTAGGATCTATTGCGAGATCCATCGCTATTTTTTGTAGGAATTTTCGTAGACAGCCGTGATGGCCACTCAGTATCGTCCGAGGGTTTTCAACCCTCGGCGATTGTATGGATACGGAAAAGAGCAACAGCGATTGGAGTGACGCGGAGATTCAGGCTGCGGTCGAGGCCTATCTCTGTATGTTGTTACGGGAGCAGAGCGGTCAGAAGGTCAATAAGGCTCATGAGAATCGCGTTCTACGTGAAGGCGCCTTAGCGGGCCGCTCCAAAGGTTCGGTTGAATTTCGGATGCAGAACATTTCTACCGTGTTGGTCGAACTCGGACGAGATCGCATTGAGGGATACAAACCCGCCAAGAATGTCGGCGCGAATGTTGCGCGTAGCATTCGTGAAGCGCTGAACGCGCCGAATACTGTAACGCCAGAAGACTTTGCCCCGACCGCCGATGAAGCAACGCTAGAACAACGTGCTGCCAAACTTGAGAAGCGACCGTTCAAAGGCGAGCCGAAGGGGATTTTGAAACCACAACAAGTGCCGAGCTCGAATAACTCTTTTGTACGCGATCCTGAGGTTAGAGCCTGGGTGCGGAAAGAGGCCAAGGGTATCTGCGAGGGTTGCGGAAAACCGGCTCCGTTTGAAAAGGACGGCAGGCCGTTTCTTGAGGTTCATCACGTTAAGCATTTGGCGCAGTTTGGATCGGATCGTCCTAGCAATGCTGTGGCTCTGTGCCCGAACTGTCATCGACGTTGTCACCATTCGAGCGACCGGGATGAGTTCACAGCTTCACTGTTCCAGAAGGTGGAGCGGTTGAAGTTTGAGTGATTGGATCTGGAAAACATCATCGGCGCATGTTCACGAAGGCGGCGAGTCGTAAGGATTGCGCTGCCGTCCTGAAAAAAAGAAAACGCCTAGAGTCATCCAGGACTCGTCCTACAGCCACGATTAGCCACGTTCGTTAACGTCGCGCAGCCCCTTTTCCGGGGCTGCCGATGGATGAACGAAAGGATGATCAGTGGCTGGCAACAAGGACATTCCGCGGATTAAGAATCCACCCTCCGGTGATGGGCATCACGTCACCCACCGCTACATGACTGCCACCGAATTGGCCGAGCGGGACGCCAGACAAAAAGCCTACGAGGCCATGCTGGCCAGGCAAGACGCCTTCGAACGCAGCCGTCAGGTCATAGCAGAAAAGCAAAGGCCCACTCAAGCCGGATGCGTCTTCGCCAAGTCCTGCAAGCTGCCGGACGCCATCATCGATTACTCAAATCCCTCAGGGATGGTGCCGACCGATAGCCTGAAAGACTACGGTGACCTGATTCTGCTGGGTGCTCGCGAAGCGGATGAATCAGGCGCTGTGCCACTGAAGAAGATCAGTGGCACTGCGATTCCCGTCGGTCTGGGCTCCCTCGCCTTGGCCGGCTCGGCATTCGCCGCTGTCCCCGTCGCAGCCGCAGGCACCGTCGCAGCGGCGCTGGTTGGTCTCGTAGCTTTGGTCACACCCTCGAATCTGGGCGATAGCTCGCTTTACAACGAAGACCAACTCCGTGCGCTCAAACAGGCCCGCACCCGCGTTCGCCTGCGGGTCGAGCAACAGACTGACGGCAGCCTCAAGGGATACGGTTTCTACACCGGCAAAAACCGCGATTGGGAAATGGTTGATGTCGTGCAGTTCACATTGCGTGGCAGCCAGCAGGTGGCTGACCTGGGTGACGGCATTGAACTGATCTGGACCCCCGCTGTAGATGGTTCCGACATCCTGGGCATTCCTGCGCTGGAGGCTGCCCCGCAAGCGCCGCATATCTGGGTTTACCCGCCAACGAAAGCGGCTGACAACATCATCGTGAGCCCGGTGTATCCGCCGGAGTACAAGGACTTCATTCTGGTGTTTCCCGTGGAGTCGGGGGTAAGGCCGGTCTATGTCGTTGTCAGTATTTCTCATCATTACTACCCGAAGCCACATACCTTGCCGGCCTTCCCGGATGCAAAATGGGCCCCAGGCAAAACCCGCATGAAGGGCGGGGGCCTACGTCCTCGTTGGAAGGATAAAAAAGGCACGATTTACGAATGGGACTTCCAGCACGGCGCAGTGGAGAAATACAACAAACGCGGAAAACACTTGGGCGAGTTTGATCACGCATCAGGCAATCAGACAAAACCTGCAGACCCAACGAGGATGGTAGAGCCATGAAGCACACGGTGATGGGTATCTATGAGGGAGACGACTTTGCTTCTTATGAGAACGTGCTTCCGATCAAAAGCGAGGAGCTCGCGGTATTGATGGGCTGGAAGGATCAAGAGGACTATGTGTATGACTACCAATTGACGAAGGATCAAATTACAGCCATTGAACAGGCCTGCTCGGTTTCGTTTCCATCCGATCTCATTCTTTTTTTAACCACCAGTCAAAATTGACGTGTGATGGGTTAACGGTGTTTTGAAAGTCACACAATCGAGTCTGGGCGACAGCTCGCTTAGAAGTCCAACTCCGTGCGCTCAAACAGGCCCGTACCCTCGTTCGCCTGCGGGTCGAGCAACAGACTGACGGCAGCCTCAAGGGATACGGTTTCTACACCGGCAAAAACCGCGATTGGGAAATGGTTGATGTCGTGCAGTTCACATTGCGTGGCAGCCAGCAGGTGGCTGACCTGGGTGACGGCATTGAACTGATCTGGACGCCGGCCGTAGATGGTTCCGATATCCTGGGCATTCCTGCGCTGGAGGCTGCCCCGCAAGCGCCGCATATCTGGGTTTACCCCCCGACGAAAGCGGCTGACAGCATCATCGTGAACCCGGTTTATCCGCCGGAGTACAAGGATTTCATTCTGGTGTTTCCGGCTGATTCAGGGATTAGGCCGGTTTATGTTGTGGTGAGTGTTGCTGACCACAAATACCATCCCGCACCGAATGGGCTAATTGCCTTTCCCGATGCAACGAGAGCGAATCGTAAGACCCCGGTAAAAGGCGGCGGTAGTCTTCGAAAACGATGGAAAACGTCAAAAGGGACAATTTTTGAATGGGACTCGCAGCACGGCACAGTGGAGATGTACGACAAACGCGGCCGTCATCTCGGAGAATATGACCCGACTACCGGCAAGCAAACCAAACCTGCAGACAGCTCTAGGAGTGTGGAACCATGATTTATGTAATCGAAGCCTTTCACAAACATAACGAACTGCTGGCATTCGAAGTGGAGTTACCGACTGGGCACGACCAGGAAATTAAAAACATCATGGGTTGGACTGCTGAGCAGCACGGATGGGAGGGATACAACCTTACGGACGAGCAGCTTGGAGCCTTGGAGGCTTTACTGGGGAAAAAAGTGTATGACGCAGCCTACCTATTTCAACTTAGCTGCAACGCTTGAATATATGAATGGGGATACAAAAGTAGTCAAATAAAACCCTGGCCAATCAAATTGATCGGTTTTTTGTTCTCAACCGCCCAGGCTTGCGCGTCTGCAGTGAATCGACATGGGGCAGCAGATCCAGATAAGGCTTGCCGGCCTTGGTGATCACGACCCTGCCGCCCTGCCATGCACGCGCACCTGCGGATTTTGCGTCATCACTCATTCGGTCGGGCCCTTGTCGCTATCCTTGGTCTTCGTTGTGGCTCGCAAAGTAGCAACTCTACTAAGCTGTCCTGCGGACTTGCGTTTAGGATTGGCGCCACGAACGGGCGCTTTGGAAACCGGCTTTTGCTGCCCAAGCGGCGGCGTGTAAAGGGTTGTGGCGGCCATGGTCAGCCCCAGGCGCAACCCGAACTTCCTCAGGATGGCTTCGAGAGTGCTGACGGTCGGATTAGCCTTGTCCTTCTCGATCTGGTACAGAGCCTTGGTCGACATCTTGCACATGGCTGCAAAGGTTTCCTGGTCGAAACCAGTCACCTCAAGCCTTAGCCGACGAATAGCGGTGCCCAGGGTTTCGATCCCCGTCACATGCTGCATGACGATGTCGTCAATGACCTCCCTGCGCCGTTCGTTGGTGTTCTCTTTCATCGCAGCCCCCGTTCAACCAGGCGTCCTAGCATGGCTTGCCACACAGTCGGAACTATAATGCCAACTATCGTGGCTCAATCCTCCACTTCCAGCAATATAATTCCGGTTACGCACGCGCGTGGTGAAGAGGGCTGCAATTGCAACGCCGTCATTCGTGTTTTCGGGCGGCGGTTTTTTTATTGGCAATATGAACTGGGGCTGCTTCGCAGCCCAGCGGGGATAAATCCCCTCGCCACAGGGTCAGCGTCGAGCAGAGCGTCTTTCAAAAGTAGCGTCTCACGCCCTGCCCATTGACCGGTGCATTTCTACGGATTTTGCGCTGTGCCAAAACATTCAGTGCAACCCACCCCGCCTCCCGCTATTAATACCCTTCCCCACTCAAGGACCCGAGCCGCCATGAAATTCGACCTCGCCTACTGCCTCAGCCTCGACGACAAGCTGTCGATCTATGACGTGCGCGATTTGAATTTCGACGAAACCATGGAATTCGACTCCGCCAAAGAGCATTTCCAGTGCCCTAACGACGCCTGCCGTTTGGCGTTCGATGCGGCCAACGTGTTGGGAACGTTCAACGCCAAGAATGTGAATTACGTACGCACGCCGCACTTCAAGAACATGCCCAGCACGCGGCATGTCGAGGGTTGTCCTTATGTCAGTCTGAAGACGCCGGCGTCGGGCCTGGAGGTGGACGGGGCGGAGTCGGATGACAGTCGCGAGGAGCATTTCCCGTCGGAGTTGTTGCTGACTCGGCGTGAGTATGTGCGCAAGCCGTCGAACCCAGCCGTGGCGGCGGATGTCATGCGGGATGCCCCAAAACCAACTTCAGCGGCCAGTAACGTCGAGCATCCAAGCCGCGAGACGGCGCCGGACAAGACCAGCATCTTCGCCCATCCAGTGGAGTGTTTTGTGTCGAACTTCGCGGACAAGGAGCTGCTCAAGCGTATGCCGCTGAAGATTGGCGAGCACACGGCGCCCTATGGATCGTTCTTCAAGAAGATCGAGTACCTGCAGGACAACAAGGGGCTGATTTACTGGGGCAAGATCAAGGAGATCAAGGATTACACGCAGAGCTTTCGCATCGATTTCGAACAGAAGGTCTGGTTCAAGCAAGCGGACGAGGCGAAGAAGAAGCCTTATTCGGTCAACGTGTACCTGAGCAAGAAGCTGATCGACAACTACCGCAAGCGCAAGGCGTTTCTGGAAGAGATCAAGCACGCCGTCGACAGTGAAGCGCAGTTGTATTGCTTCTTTTATGGCGTGACGCCGGAGTTGAAGCAGGTGCCGAGCAAGAAAAACCCCGAACAGACGTTCGGGGTGTTCAGTGCCAATATTGAGAACCTGGATCACTTCATTATTCGGGAAGCGCCGGGGTTGGCGGATAAGTAATTCAGTGTCAGGGCAACTTCAATGCCACATGCCCAGCGTGTTGTTTGATCAGGTTGTACGGCAGGATGCTCCATTCCACATGTCGGCACATGGCTTGGTTGTGGGCAAATGCAGGCAGCAACTTGATGCCTTTGTCGGTGAAGTACCAGGAAGGGAAGATCCACGACTGCTCTTCACCGTAGACGCAATCATCATTTCGATCAGTCGAGCTGGTGACTTGCTCGGGGTAGAGCGTACGCAGTTGACCCACTAGCCACGGTGCCCATTCTTTGGTGCGGTATTCGGAATAGTCGAGATACGTGTCATAAGACGCTTTGTCGTCGAGCTGGCTCAGTTCGTAATGCTTCGGTTCACCCTGTCCTATCCACAGCACATCTTCCAGCGCCAGGGTCTTGCCGGTCTTGGTATCGAGACTGAATGGCATGTCGTTCTCATCGGAATAGGACCCGCCGCAGTTGGACTCGGCCCTGATGTTCACGCTGATCACCGAGGGTGACATCCACAACGGATCGGCCGTTTGGCTATAGGTGTTCATGCCGACCTGGGTGAGGCAATCATGGAAGTTGACGACTTGCTGCCACAAACGCCCCATCAACTGCTGATTGATGCGTTGCTGCTCTTCGGCGGTGTAACCCGAAACCACTTCAAACATCGACATCCTGGATTGCGGCTCGCTCCACCATTGCAGTGTGTAGCCCATGAAGGTTTCGGTCTTGCCTTGTTTGAGTTTCATACCTTGCAGGCGCAAGTACTCATAAGGCGCCACGTCATGAAGCATAGCGAGATAAGGCAAAGTACCGGCAGGAGCCGGTGGTAGTTCAGCTTGCAGTAATTCTATCTTCAGGGCTTTGCCTTGGGGGCTGGTCCATTCCCCAGACACGCCATTGGGCGTGGGCCGAAGACGAATTTTCGGGCGCGGCGTGCCCTCATGATCGCTGTCGTTGCCCTCATCGACTACCAGCGTCTCGCCGTCCTTACTGCCACTGAGCATTAAGTCCTTGCGGTATTTTTGGTAGAAGTAACGCCCGCTCACGCCATCAGGGTTATGGGTGTTCATCTCCAACACTATCGGCGACTGGCCTAACGTTCCGATGTAAACCTGCTTGCCACCGTCAGCCCACAGCGCAGTAGAAAACGTTGAACACACCAGCACAACAATGCCGATCAAACGCCACAGCCCCTTGAACATCAAATCATCCTTGTATAAATGAGCGCGTGCTCGCGGGAGATAGCCAGGTGCGGCTTGAAAGCCATACGTAACCCAGCCTCAAGGCAGTTGCACCGCTACACCGCCGGGGTGTTGTTTGATGAGGCTGTAAGGCAGGACGCTCCATTCAACATACCCACATGAAGCGGATACATGGGGAAATGAGGGCTCTAGCTTGATACCTTGTTCAGTGAAGTACCAAGACAGGAAACGCCACCGATCTTCGTCACTGTAGGCGCAATCCTCATCAGTGGTCATTTGATCTGGATAAAGCTTACTGAGCTGCGCCACCAACCATGGCGCGAGCTCGTTGGAGCGGTACGCAGAGAACGCGGTGAATGTGTCAGGTGATGGGTCGCTTTCACCGTAGAGTTCTTCGTAATGCAGAGGGTTTCCCTCCCCTACCCAAAGCACATCCTCAAGCACCAAGGGCTTGCCGGTCTTGGCATCGAGGTTAAGTGGCACATCGTTCTGATCCGGGTAAGCGCCACCACAGTTGTACTCAGTACCGATGTTTACGCTGATGACCGAAGGCGTCATCAACAACGGTTTGATCGTTTGGTAATAGAAGTTCACGCCACCGCCAGCGAGACATCCGTAATAACCCACCACTTCCTGCCACAAGCGCCCCATCAACTGTTGATTGATACGCTGGCGCTCTTCAGTGGTGTAGCCCGAAACGACTTCGAATAGCGTCGTCTTTGTTTGCGGCTCGCTCCACCATTGCAGCGAGTAGCCATTGAACGTTTCTGTTTTTCCTGGTTTGAGCTTCATGCCTTGAAGACGCAAATACTCGTACGGCGCGTTTTCACGGAGTGCTGTGAGATAGGGCAAGGTATCGGCGGATACCGGCGGGAGATTGGCTTGCTGCAACTCGACCTTGAGGACTTTGCCCCGAGGGCTGGTCCATTCGCCAGACCAGCCATTGGGCGTGGGCTGCAAGCGAATTTGCGGGAGGACCGCCTCCTCACCATACCGCTGGTTTCCTTCGTCAAGGACCAGGATTTCGCCTTCTTTTTTGCCGGTGAGCACCAGATCCTTGCGGTACTTCTGATAGAAGTACCGCCCCTCACCGCCGTTGGCGTTCACCTCCATCACTATCGGCGATTTGCCCACGGTTCCGGTGTAAACCTGAGTACCGTTTTCAGCCCACAGCGCGGTAGAAAAAGTTGAACACGCCAGCGCGATAACGCCGCTCAGACGAAACAGTCCTTTGAACATAAAATCATCCTTGTATAAACGAGCACATGCGCGTGGGGGATGACCAGGTGCTGCCTGAAGCCATACGCACCAAGTCCGCCATACTTACGTAACCCAACCTCAGGGAAGTTGCAAAGCCACGCCGCCGGGATGTTGCTTGACCACGGCGTACGGCAGCACTGACCAGCCCGGATCATCGCAATTGCGTTCTGCGCGAGCGAAGTACGGTCCCAGGTACAGGCCTTTCTCGGTGAAGTGCCAGTTGGAATAACCCCAAACGTTTTTGTCGGTGTAGTCGCAGTTGTCCCCGCCCGCCGGTTTCTGCATTTCATCGGGGTACAGCGCGCTGAATTGCTTGATCAGCCATGGTACGAACACTTCGCGCTGATAGGTGAATCGTGCGTTGCTCTCTTCCTCGGTCAAGGATGTATCGCCAGCGCCGTAGCGGTCGGCGTGCAGCAGCGGCTTGCCTTGGCCAATCCACAGCACGTCTTCCAGCGACAGGCTATGACCGGTGTGAACGTCGAGGTTAATCGGCGAATTGCCAAAATCCGGGTGAGCGCCGCCGCAGCTGTAGCCGGTGGAGATGTTCAGGCTGACCACATCGGGCGATAGAAATTGGGGGGCGACACCTTGGTCGAACTCGGTAAATTCCCCACCTCCCAGCAAGCAGCCGTGGTAGTTGATGACTTCGCTCCAGAGCCGCTCCAACAATTGCTGATTGATCCGCTGCTGGTCAGCTTTCGGGTAGCCGGACTCGATGCTGAACATGGAGAGACCGGACGCGGGCTCTGTCCACCATTGCAGGTCGTAGCCCATGAAGGATTCTTTCTTGCCCGGTTTGAGTTTCAAGCCTTGCAGGCGCAGATATTCGTAAGGATCGCTTTTCGGCAGCGCGGCGATGAAGGGCAAGGCATCTGCTGCCGGTGTCGGGAGCTTGGCCTCGGTCAATTGCATTTGCAGAACTTTGCCCTTGGGGCCTTTCCATTCGCCTTGCCAGCCGTTGGCCGTTTCTTGCAGCTTCAGGATTGGCTGGGGTTTGTCGTCGCCGTAGCGGTTGTTGCCTTCGGTTAGCGTTAGGGTCTCTTCTTGCAGCGAGCCGCTCAGCTCCAGGTCGCGATGGTATTTCTCATAAAAGTAGCGGCCGGTGACTTCGTCCGGCTGGTTGGTGTTGAGTTCCAGCACAATCGGCATCTTGCCCAGGGTGCCGGTGAACACTCGTCTCCCGTCCTCGGCATAGGCAGTGGAACACAGCATGAGTAACAGCGTGGCGACTGGCGACAGGCGTAACAATCCTTTGAACATCAAAACATCCTTGAAAGAAGCGAGCGTCTACTCGCGAAATCGTGGCGCAGATTATGGCGAAGCAGCGTCCAAGAATCGATATGGTCCAATCAACCCTGATCAAGCTGATGCATCAGTTCTCGAGTTTCCCGTCTCACTTCTTTGCGCCGATCACGTGCAGCCTGTATGTCTGACTCGTCGAGGCCGCAGTACTGGCGTAACCAATGGACCATCATTTCCTCATCCGGAAAGTAATAGTCCTTGTGCCCTTTACCGCCTCTCAGGGTGTAGTTCATATCACCATCGAAACGGCCAGCCGAGTATTCGTCCGAAGGCAGAGATCCCCATTCGGCGGCGCAATCCTCGAATATCCAGGCGATTTGCTCGATGTGTTTTTGCGCACCGCGATGACCGCGCTTGTAAAACGTGTACTGGCCGCAGTTTTCCTGGAAACGCTCCATCATCGGCTCATCGTTAACCCACTGCAGGATATCGTTCTGCCCCGCATGGCGTATCAGGCCATTGATCCATCGCTCGGCAAACCGTTGAACAAAACCTTCCACGTCAGCCTTTTTCGCGTCCGCGAAAATCATGCAATAACGGGTTTTCACATGGATGACGAACAACACGTGCTTGCGTTGAACGGTGATGGCGTGGACCAGCCACTGTTCGGCTGAGTCACCCTGTTCATCGTCCTCGATAACGGACGATGACGGTTTCTCCACGGGGGTCATTTTCTTGCCCTTGTGGACGCGGCTGAAGAAGGTGCTGGCTGCTTCGGTGCAGTTGAAGATCAACATCCCTGGTCCTTTGATTAATAGGGTTATGTCGCTCAGTCTGGTCGCACGATCTCTTCAACCCACTCAAGCTCGTGAGGCTGACGAACAACACCGGAAATTTTCTCACGCGTTTCTTCGCTGAGGATAGATAATTCCGCGTCTGTCAACAGATCATGCATGACCATCATTCTCAAAGCCATGAGCGCACTGGAACGGCTATAGAGGTCGAAGGTATGAACGATATCTTTGTCCCGATCACGGGTGAGACGGTAGAGCATTCTGTACCGGGCGTGAGGCGACAGCGCACTGTGCTGGGCGATGGTTTCGGCATCGGCGAGCACACCCAGGCAGAAACGATCGAGCGCAATTTCGCGCAATCCCTTGAATTTCTTCCAGTCGCTTTCGAGGATCGACATGACGTTCTCCTGCGTGAAATGTTGAATAATGCAAAGGCCTATTCTTGCGAATAAGCCCACAGATTCCAACCTTACTTGGCGCACATACTCAGCATCACCACCACCAGCAAACCAATATAAACCCACGCATGCACCCGATCCGGTATCCGCCCGATCCACGGCGTGGCCAGCCGAATCCCCACCAGCGACCCAACCGTCAGCACCGCAAACGCCAGCACGTCCACATAGCCGACAAACCACGGCCCCAGATCAAACTCGGCAAACCCCGCCATGGCCATGTAAGTCAGCGTCCCGGCCAGCGCAACGGGCAGACTCAGCGGGTTAGCCATGGACGTGGCTTGCGACATGCTGAGGCCACAGCGTCTTAGCAACGGCACGGTCATGACGCTGCCGCCCACTCCAAGAAACGTGGCGATAGCGCCAATTCCCACACCGCCGCCAGACACTTCTGCCCTGCCCAATCGCCGTGGGGTTACAGCCTCAGACTGCGTAAGAAAACCGCGTCTGAACAAGCAATCCAGAATGGTCACGCCCAGGTAAACGATGAAGGCAAAACGGATCAGCTCGCCACTCGCCCACATCGCGGCCACGGCGCCGACGATTGCGCCCAAGCCGATGAACCCGCCCAACGGCCACAGGTAATGCCGAATGAGGTGACCGGCGCGGTGATGTTTTCCGGTGGCGATCAGGGCGTTGACGATCATCACGCAGGTCGAGGTGGCCACAGCAATGTGCATCGCCGATTGGCTGATGGGGGCGTCGGTGCCGTGGCCGGTCGTGAGCATGCCGTAGAGCAAGGGCACGACGACGAATCCGCCGCCGAAGCCGAACAGCACGGCGGTGACGCCGGTCATGCAGCCGAAGAGTGCCAGCAAGAGGTAGAAGAACATCGCGCATCGTCCGTGGGTTGAGAGTGGCCGACGATAGAGCGACGGGGCTTGGCCTGCTTCAGCAAGTCAGCCAATAATGTTTGCGTTTACGCCAACCGTTGAGTGCCACTCGATGCGCAATGTTTCAATTGATCTGCTGGACGACACGCCACGGCCGGTGGTGGCCATCGGTACGGATTATCCCGACGGTCATCGGTTGCCGCGCCATAGCCATCGACGGGCGCAGTTGTTGTATGGCGCCACGGGGGTGATGCAGGTGAGCACGCTCGACGGCAATTGGGTGGTGCCGCCGCAGCGGGCGGTGTGGATTCCGCCGGGGGTGGCGCATGAAGTGTTGATGCTGGGGGTGAGCACCCGCAGTGTGTATATCGAACCGGGGGCGGTGGATCTGGGCAACCGTTGCCAGGTGATCAGTGTTTCGCCATTGATGCGCCATTTGTTGATGGAGGCGGTGGAGGTTGCGCTGGAGTACGACGAGGCCGGGCGCGATGGGGCGCTGATCGACTTGTTGCTGCATGAACTGGCGCGCAGTGCTCCCCTGCCGTTGCATATTCCGCTACCTGTGGATTCGCGGCTGCTCGGGTTGTGCCAGACGTTTCTCCGGCTGCCGAACACTCATCAATCGCCGCAACAATGGGCCGATCAGTTGCACATCAGTTTGCGCACGTTCAATCGTCTGTTCCGCCAACAGACTGGTCTGAGTTTCAGCCAGTGGCGACAGCGGGCTTGTGTGGTGCTGGCCTTGGCACGGCTGGCGGTGGGCACGCCGGTGACGCGCATTGCCCTGGATTTTGGCTATGAAAGCCCGGCGGCATTTTCGACCATGTTCCGTCGTGTGCTCGGGCAGGCACCGTCCGTTTGGTTGGAGGGGGCGAAATGACCACTGAAGCCAAATCACGCGCCTGGTGCAGAACCTGTAGGAGCGAGGCTTGCCCGCGAAGAATGCACCGCGGTTTTCAAGTATTACGCGTCATTGTTCTTCGCGGGCAAGCCTCGCTCCAGGTTCTGCACTAGGCGGATGATTGTCTTGATTGCCTTGTTCTGACAGCAACTCAAAACTCTGCTCCTTCACATCCTGGGAATCCAGGCCGATTTGCACCCGGAATTCGCCCGGCTCGGCGACGTATTCCAGTTGGGCGTTGAAGAATTTCAAGTCATTTTCATCAATGCTGAAGTGGACCGCTTTCTCCTCGCCGGCCTTGAGCATGATTTTTTGAAAGCTTTTCAGTTCTTTGACCGGACGGGCGACGGAGGCAACGACATCGCGGATATACAGCTGAACCACCGTTTCGCCGTCACGCTGGCCGGTATTTTTCACCATGATGCTGGCGACGAGGTTCTCGTTCTTGTTCAGTGTGGTCGAAGACAGGGCCATGTCGGTCAGGCTGAAATCGGTATAGCTCAGCCCATAGCCGAAGGGGTAAAGCGGACCATAGGATTGATCGAAATATTGCGACGTATAGTTGCGAAGCGCACCCGGCAGGTACGGACGGCCGGTATTCAGGTGGCTGTAATAATTGGGGATCTGCCCCACGGAACGTGGAAAGGTGATGGGTAATTTACCGGACGGGTTGTAGTCACCGAACAATACATCGGCAACGGCGTTGCCTCCCTCGGTGCCGCTGTACCAGGTTTCCAGAATCGCATCGGCCTGTTTCTGCTCCTTGCCGATCGACAACGGCCGACCGTTCATCAATACCAGGACCAGCGGCTTGCCGGTGGCTTTCAGGGCGGTGATCAATTCACTCTGGCGCCCCGGCAGATCGAGGCTGGTTCGACTGGCCGCTTCATGGGACATGCTGCGGGGCTCGCCCACCACGGCGATGACAACATCGGCTTGCTGTGCAACCTTGACGGCTTCGTCAATCATTTCTGCTGCCGGGCGAGGGTCGTTAGCGATTTCGGACACTCCCTGGTATTCCAGGTATTTAACAACCTCCTGATCCTCCTCGAGATTGGCGCCTCGCGCATAGATCAGCGAACCTTGGTTCATCGCGCTTTTCAGCCCGTCGTAGATCGTCACCGATTGCGCGGGCACCCCGCTTGCAGACCAACTGCCCATGATGTCGACGGCACTTTTCGCCAACGGGCCGATGAGCGCAATCGTGCCTTCTTTTTTCAGCGGCAAGAGCCCGTTTTCATTCTTCAGCAGCACCAGTGTCTTGCGTGCCACTTCACGGGCCTGCGCCCTGTGCAGATGGTTTGCGGCGTTGTTATCAGCAGCGCTTGCACTGGCAGCGCCGAGGCGCCGGTAAGGGTCTTCGAACAGCCCCATGTCGTACTTGGCACCCAGTACTTCCCGCACCGCGTTATCAATATCGCTCTGGGGAATGGCGCCAGACTCAAGCAGCCCCGGCAACTCCGGCCCATAGGAGGAGTCGTTCATGCTCATATCAATGCCGGCCCTGATGGCGAGCCTGGCCGCGTCGCGAGGATTCCTCGCAACACCGTGCTGAACCAGATCGGTAACCCCGTTATGGTCACTGATGACCAGTCCCTTGAAGCCCCACGCTTTACGAAGCAGGTCTTGCATCAACCATTTATTGGCCGCCGCCGGTACACCATTTATCGAGTTAAGCGCCGCCATGATGGCTCCCGCACCACCCTCGATCGCCGAACGATAAGGTGGCAGGTAGTCCTGGTACATTCGGGTCAGGCCCATGTCGACGCTGTTGTAGTCGCGTCCCCCCTCGACAGCCCCATACAACGCAAAGTGTTTGGCGCTGGACATGATGCTGTCGGGCGCGTTCAGGCTTTGGCCCTGGTAGGCCTGGACCATCACTCTGGCAATGCGCGAAACCAGATAGGTGTCTTCACCGAAGCCTTCGGATGTGCGCCCCCAGCGAGGATCACGGGCGACATCGATCATCGGGGCAAAGGTCATATCGATACCGTCCTCACTGGCTTCTTTCGCCGCCGTTCGACCGCTCAACTCAATGGCGTCCATATCCCAACTGGAGGCCAAAGCCAGGCCGATGGGAAAAATGGTTCGATGACCGTGTATCACGTCCCAACCAAAAAACATCGGTATTTTCAGGCGGCTCTGTTGAGCTGCGTCCTGCATGGGGCGGTTTACGTTACGGCTCACAGAACCATACGTCCCCCCGATTCGCCCGGCAGTGATCTCTTGGCAGATTTTTTCGGGCGTCATCTTGTCATCGATAGCGATCAGCCGCAGTTGGCCGACTTTTTCATCGAGGGTCATCTGATTGATGAGGTTGGTGACAAAGGCATCTTTGTTTGGCGATACCGTATCGGCCAGGACGGGCAGAGTTGTAAAGCTGATCAGGGCACATAGCAGACATAGTCTTTTCATGACTCCCTTCCCCGCATAACGCTGTGGCGCACTGCCTTTGAAACGCCACCTTTCCGGCATTGAAGATCAGAAGGCTGACGTTCAATCATTGCTGCTGACAGGTATTGAAAACCCATGGAGCTTTCAGGAGACCGCCTAGAAATAGCGTAGTCGGTCCAACGCTCTTGCCTGAGCGAAAAAACAACCGATCAAAAAATGAGTTTGATCCGGGCGCAAAACAACTGTACAAAAACACAGTACATTTTCGAATCGCCACGCTCGAGCCCCGGAGAAAACCATGGCCTCTCTTGCAATGAAAATCACCCTGGAACGGATCGCCCTCTTCCAGTTCACCCCCGCCCACTGTGCCCAGGCCCGAGCGATGCTGGGTTGGAGTGTGGAAGACTTGTCCGAGGAATCCGGGGTTTCCGTTGATGCCATCCAGCGATTCGAAGCCGAGCGTGATGTGCTGGACGTCACGCGGCTGGCGTTGGCGTATCGGTTTGAATCGCAAGGCCTGGTGTTCTTCCCGGGGTTTGCACCGGGCCGAGGGATGAATGTGAGAGGGTCGACGCCGGACCCGGTGGGGCGGGCGGATTATGCAATGGTTGAGTGAGGTTTCAGCAGATGCGGGCCAAAGCCGAACACGTTATGAAAATAGGCATGCTCCTCGAAACCGGTCGGCTGAGTAAGGCTGAAGCTGCCCATAGGCTCGGATTGTCTGAGGGGGAACTGAACGAAATACTCCGTGGAGAATTTTGCGATCTGACCGTGGCAAAAATCTCGGAATATACAAACCCGTTACTGGACGAACGTAGATGAAAAAACTGGGGAGCTTGCACGGCAAGCGCCCCGGCAGCACAACATCAAGCGTTCTGCACTGTTGCCTGATCGCTTACACCTTCAACCTCCAACCACCACGCGCCACCACACTGCGGATACATCACGTTGAACGCCTCGCCCATTTGCGGCGTGGTGATCGATACGTTCCGCTCCCAGGCCAACGCCAGAATACGATCGAAAGGTTCGTACCAGGCGTGCATCGACAGGTCGAAGGTGCCGTTGTGGATCGGCAGCAACCAGCGCCCTTTAAGATCGATGTGCGCTTGCAGGGTTTGCTCGGGCTGCATGTGCACGTGCGGCCACTCGGCGTTGTAGGCGCCGGTTTCCATGAGCGTCAGGTCGAACGGGCCGTACTGCTCACCGATGTGTTTGAAGCCGTCGAAGTAGCCGCTGTCGCCACTGAAGAATATCCGCTTGTCGTCGTCGATCATCACCCATGACGCCCAAAGGGTGCTGTTACCGTCGAACAAGCCACGACCGGAAAAGTGCTGCGAAGGTGTGGCGACGAATTGGAGGCCATCGACCTCGGTGCCCTGCCACCAATCCAGTTGCCGCACCTTGCTGGCGTCGATGCCCCACTTGATCAGGGTGTCGCCCACGCCCAGGGGCGTGAGGAAGTAGCGGGTCTTGTCCGCCAGTTTGAGCACGGCCTGATAATCGAGGTGGTCGTAGTGATCATGGGACAGGATCACCGCTTCAATCGGCGGCAGATCTTCGAGGCTGATCGGTGGCTGGTGGAACCGCTTGGGGCCGGCCCATTGCACGGGCGAGGCGCGTTCGGCGAAGACCGGGTCGGTGATCCAGAACTTGTCCCGCAGCTTGAGCAGAAGCGTGGAATGGCCCAGGCGATAGACGCTGTGGTTGGGCGCGGCGATCAAGGCTGCCTGGGTCAGGGTTTGCACCGGAACGGGGGCCGACGGTCGGGTGTCGTGCGGTTTGTTGAAGATGAAGTTCCACAGGATGCGCAAGGTTTTGCGAAAGCCTTCGCGCGGCACCGGCACATGGTTTCGGTACTGCCCTTGAGCCTGTCGGGACGCTTCAGGCGTTGCGGCGTTGTTCGCTGGGGAAGTTGAAGTAGCCATGACTGAATGACTCCAGAAAAACCGCACAATTGACGATTTTCCGCTTGGGACGATAAATGGCCAAGGCACGTACGCATCAGCCGAAGATTCTATTTCTTACTGTGCAGGATTAACTAAACATTACACTGCACAGTGTAGTTTCTAGGTTGCATCAAAGCCGATCACAAGTAAACTACCAAGTGTAATTCTCCACTTCTTCCTGCCGAAGCGTACTTATGACAGCTCCACAGCGCCTCACCGACCGAAAACGCGAAGCCATCATCCAGGCGGCGATTGCCGAATTCCGTACCAACGGTTTCGACATCACCAGCATGGACAAGATCGCCGCCACCGCCGGTGTGTCGAAGCGCACGGTGTACAACCACTTCCCAAGCAAGGAAGAGTTGTTCGCCGAAATCCTCAATCAGTTATGGACCCGAGTAACGGCCGAACAGGAAACGGCCTACCGCCCTGACCTGCCCCTGCGCGATCAGCTGCGTCTGATGTTGCAGGCGAAATTGCAGATGCTGGCCGATGACAATTTTCTCGACCTGGCGCGAGTGGCGATTGCCGCCACCATCCACTCTCCCGACCGTGCGCAGAACATGGTCGCCCGAATGGGTGAGCGCGAAGAAAGTTTGACGGTGTGGATTCGTGCCGCCCAGGCCGATGGCCGATTGAAACCGGTCGCGCCTGAGTTCGCCGCGCAACAGATTCATGGATTGCTCAAGTCCTTTGCGTTCTGGCCGCAGATCTCCATGGGCCAATCGGGCCTGTCGCCCGACATGCAGCACACCGTGGTGGAGTCGGCGCTGGACATGTTCCTGGCGTGTTATGAGTGCTGAATCACGCTGCTAAAAATGACAAGGTCCGCCGCTTTATCGCTGATCGATCGCTCTGAATAAAAACACCGCAATATGTTTCAGAATGAAACTGGTGCTGGGACTATAGTGAGCCTCAGTCCCAGCGCCATGTAGAGAGCACCATGAGCACCCCGACCCGCGAAACCGAAACAGAACCTACCGGCCCCATCGATCACCTGCGCTTCCATCGCCCTCACGCTCATCTGGCACCCACTTTCGGTACCGACCGTTTTGCCCTGCGCGCCGAGGCTTTTGCGCGGTTCTTCGGCACGCCGACTTTTCTCGGCGCCCAGACCCTGATTGTGGTGATCTGGATTTGCCTGAACCTGTCCGGCGTAACCCAATTCGATGTGTACCCCTTCATCCTGCTCAACCTGGCGTTCAGCCTGCAAGCGGCTTATGCCGCACCGCTGATTCTGCTGGCCCAGACGCGGCAGGCGGCGCGGGACAAAGCCCAGTCCGAAGCCGATGCGCAACACCGAGAAGCTTTGGCCATCGCCAACATTGAACGTCAGGCCCAGGCCGCGCGGAACACTGCGCAACTGAAGGAGTTGCTGGAGCAAAATACCCGGCTCACCGAAATCACCAAGACCCTGACCGAACGCATCGAAAGCCTGACGTCGGAAATGCATCAACACTTCATCGGCAAGGAGCCACCGAAGGTTTGATCCGGAGCGCCCGCCCCAACTCGTCGAACAATGTGACCACCGAGCGCAACGCGCGACAGTCCGGGCGGGTCAGCAGCCACAACGCGGTGTCATAACCGTGCAAGGGCTCGGTCAACGGTTGCAGTCCGTCACCGATCAGAAAGTCCGGCAATGCCGCGACACCCAATCCAGCCCGCACCAACTCGGTCACCGACAACATGCTGTTGCAGCGATAACCGGGTGTCACACCGGGCAACTGCTGACGCCGCCACGCAACGGTGGGGTGATCGGGCAGGAAGTCGTCCGGGGCGATCCAGGTCAATGAAGCCAAGTCGTGGGAGTCGACCGATTGCAGATAAGCCGAACTGGCACAGACCCGGTAGGAAATGTCCGCAAGACGCCGGCCAACCAGATGCTCGGGCGGTGTGCGGGTCAGCCGCAAGGCGATGTCGGCGTCGCGGCGGCTGAGGTTGGCGAAGTCGTTGGAGGTGCAGAGTTCAATAGTCAACGCCGGGTAAGACGGCATGAATTGCGCCAGCGCCGGCAGCAGTAGACTTTGCAGGACCGAATCGGTGCAGGTCAGGCGCACGGTGCCGCTGATGATTTCACCGCCCTGCTCCACGCCGATGCGCGCCGCTTCCAGCGCTTGCTCGGCCCGTTCAGCCTGCTTGGCCAGAGTCTGCGCCAGGGTGGTCGGCAGGTAACCGGCACGGCTCTTTTCGAACAGTTGCTGGCCCAGCGCGGCTTCCAGTCGGCGCACGGCGCGAAACACCGTCGAGACATCGACCTTCAACAACGCCGAGGCCCGGGCCAGAGAGCCGCCACGCACGAGGGCGAGGATCAACGACAGATCCGGGTAGTCCAGCCGATAGTGCACTGATGCATTGATCACTTGGGATAACGCCAATATTGATTGCGTGAACGCCAATCTATAGTGGGTGCCAGGAATCAACAAGCGTCGAGGTCACCCATGGAAACCAGCCCCCTCCGCATCGCCCTGATCGGCGATTACGACCCACAGGTCACCGCCCATCAAGCCATCCCCATCGCCCTCGGCATGGCCGCCGAACACTCAGACCAGAACCTACAGTTTCAATGGCTGCCCACCGATCGCATCACCACCGATACGCCGCTGGATGACTTCGATGGTTTCTGGTGCGTACCCGCCAGCCCTTATCGCGACCTGGATGGCGCGTTACGGGCGATCCGCTTTGCCCGGGAACAGCAGCGACCGTTCCTCGGCACGTGCGGCGGTTTTCAGCACGCGGTGCTGGAGTTCTCCCGCAACGTTTTGGGTTGGGAAGATGCCGAACACGGCGAGACATCGCCCGACGCGACGCGGGCGTTACTCACGCCGCTGACCTGTGCGTTGGTGGAAGCCGTCGACAGCATTCACTTGGTTGAAGGCTCGTTGATCGCCAAGGCGTACGAAAACGCTGAGATTCGTGAAGGCTATCACTGCCGTTACGGTGTGAATCCCGAGTTTGAACGGCAGCTACTGACACAACAGTTGCAGGCGGTTGGCCACGATTCGGCAGGGGGGCTGCGGGCAGTAGAGCTGAAAGATCATCTGTTCTTTGTCGCAACGCTGTTCCAACCGGAACGCGCCGCGTTCAAGGGCGTGCTACCGCCATTGGTCAAGGCGTTGGTCGAAGCCTGTGCGAGGCAAACGCCATGATCGCCCAGACACCTGCAGCACCTTACTATGCTGTGATTTTCACCTCGCTGCGCACCGAAGGTGATCACGGTTATGAACAGGCCGCCCAGCGCATGGTGGAACTGGCCCGTGAGCAACCCGGCTTCCTGGGCGTGGAATCGGCCCGGGGCGCGGATGGGCTCGGGATTACGGTGTCCTACTGGACCAGCGAAGCGGCGATCCTGGCCTGGAAGCATCATCCCGAGCACAGCGCGATTCGTGAGCGTGGACGGTCGACCTGGTATTCGGCGTGTCATACGCGGGTGTGCAAGGTTGAGCGGGCCTATGCGTTCAAACAGTAAATGATGCGGTGTTCTGAAGGCCGTCTTCGCGGGCAAGCCCGCTCCCACAGAGATCTCCTGGGTCCACAAGATTTGTGCCCAACAGGGATCAAATGTGGGAGCGGGCTTGCCCGCGAAGAGGCCAGAGCAGCCACCACAAAACCCTCAACCCCGCACCAGACTCCTCATCGCCGAAATCTGCGGCACGTCCCGTCGATTCATGTACACCCGTAACGGCTCGGTGATGTTGATCCGGTCATCAATGTTCTGGTCCAGCAGCAACTGGATCAGTTCACGCTTGAGCGTCATGGTCTGCTCGGGGCCGGGTGCCCAGACGAATTCACGGGTAGGAATGATGCCGCCGTCGGCCACGTCCATGCCGAAGGCATCTTCGCTGAAGCGCACGATGTAGTGGCCGGTCTTGCGATTGAGGCCGACGAAGCCTTTGAGTTGGTCGGCAGCCTGGCAAATGAGCTGGGAAGTGATGCGCATGGTAAACCTCACAAAAGGTCGTAAAGGACCAGTGATTAAGGGTTTACACGCAGGGCAAGCGAACGGGGTTTCCCTCTGCCGGGGAAACGCCTCGACCAAGACTACTGCAAAGAACCGCACAAATGCGCTGAAAAAATCTCCTTTAAACACGTTTATGTCGGTCTGGCGATAGCGCAAGCAGTGCTCAGTTGTTAAAAGATACGTCTTTGAAAACCCATCGCAAAAGGACTTCGACCATGCCTGTCACCTTCACCAAGAGCGCCCTGCTGCTAAGCCTGATGCTCGGCCTCGGCCAGGCACAGGCTACCAACGAACCAAGCCCCAGCGCACTGGCAACCCGCCTGGGCATTCCACACCCAGCGGTGATCGCCCACCGTGGCGCGTCTTTCGATGCACCGGAATCTACCGCCGCGGCCTACAAACTGGCCCGTGACCTGGGTGCCGACTACCTGGAAATGGACCTGCAACGTAGCAAGGATGGCGTGCTGTTCGCCCTGCACGACAACAACCTGCAACGCACCACCGACGTCGCCACCAAGTTCCCTGAACGCAAGGACAGCCCGGCCAACGAATTCACCATCGCCGAACTCAAGACCCTGGATGCCGGCAGCTGGTTCAACACGGCTTACCCGGATCGCGCGCGTCCGGGCTATGCGGGTCTGAAAATTCTGACCCTGGACGAAATCATCGACATCGCCCAAGGCAATCCGCTGCACAAGCCTGGCCTGTACATCGAAACCAAAGAGCCGAAGCAGTTTCCCGGCATCGAGCGCGATCTCAAGGATAAATTGCAGGACCGTGGCTGGCTGAGCCCGGCCGGTTCGAAACTGGCAAAAAGTAATCTGGCGGTCGGCCAGAGCAAAGGCAAAGTCGTGCTGCAAACCTTCGAGAAGAGCAGCCTCGAACTGCTCGAAAAGGAAATGCCGCAAGTGCCTAAAATCCTGCTGTTGTGGGTCGGTGAAGGCAGCATCGAGCCGAAATCCAAAGTGACGTTCGCCGAGTCCGGTGACAAGGACAAAGCGACTTACTACGCCAAACAGGAACCGAAGGACAAAGCCGAGTTCCAGCAATGGGTCGAGTACGCCAAGGCCCAGGGCGCTATCGGCACCGGGCCTTCTGCCGCGCTGACCAAGGGTGGCGATCAGAGCTATTCGGACCTGGTGAAACCGTGGATGAACCAGTACACCCACGATCAGGGCCTGCTGGTGCACGCCTACACCATCGACGATGCCGTGGATTATCAGAAAGTGACGGATGCCGGTGTCGATGGCATCTTCACCAACCGCGCCAGCGAACTGCTGAAGTTCTATAAGCGCCCGGCGGCGGCGAGTGTTGCGCAGTTGTTGCAGAACAACGGGTATTGATCGGCGCCAGGCACTGCATAGCGTCGTGCCCATCGCGGGCAAGCCACGCTCCCACACGTTACGTGGCGATCACACTATTGTGGCGTACCACAAATCGGTAGGAGCGAGGCTTGCCCGCGAAGCTTTTAGCTGACGCCACAGGCAATTAAGGGTGAATTAAGTTGCGCTGTTTAACCTGATCCCACTTAAACAGCTCCTCCAAGGAAAGAACTTGATGAAAACCTTAACTGCCCTGTTCACCGCTGCCACCCTGACCCTCACCGCTGGCTTGGCCCAGGCTGATGTTCGCCCGGACTTGATCCCGGGTCTGCTCAAGGATGGCACTATCCTGGACATGCAAAAGCTCAATCAGGCCGCCCTCGCTGAGCACCCTGGCAGCACCGTCGCCAACATCACCGACACCGAACTCGAGCACACCGCCACTGGTACGTACGTCTACCAGGTGGAAATCCGCGATGAAAAGGGTGTCGAGTGGGATGTGGACGTCAATGCCAAAACCGGCAAAGTCCTGAGCAACAAACAAGACAAGTGATTCCCGTGCAAAAAGCTGCACGATCTTCGGGTCGTGCGGCTTTTTGCATTCAGCGCCAGGCCTGCTTCCGAAGTCACGAACGAAGTCGCACCAGCCCCGCATAAGCCCGCTAGAATCCTCAGAGCCATTCGGCAGGTTGAAGCAGAGAACCAGGGATATGGGGCAAACAGCGGCAGCAGACATCGCCACGATCGGCCGGATCAGCGCGGTGCCGGCGATTCTTCAGGTGATCAGTGAGCTGACCGGGCTGCGGTTCGCCGCGGTGGCCCGCGTCAGCGAAAACACCTGGACCGCCTGCGCGGTGCTCGATCGACTGGGTTTCGGTTTGCAGGTGGGCGATGAACTGGAGCTGATCTCCACGCTGAGCGACGAAATTCGCCAGGGCCGCCAGTCGGTGGTGATCGACAAGGCCAGTGAAGACCCGCTCTGCCGCGATCAGCACACGCCTCGCACCTGCCCATTCGAAAGCTACATTGCCGTGCCGATATTGCGCACCGATGGACGCTTTTTCGGCACCCTCTGCGCCCTCGATCCTGATCCGGTGCCGCTCAAATCCAGCACGATCCCGAACACCATGGAATCGTTCGCCCGGATGCTGGCGCTGCAGATCGAAGCCGAAGAAAACCTGCAACGGACCGAAGCGGAACATAAAACCACCAAACTGCGCGAACAGTTCATCGCTGTGCTCGGTCATGATCTGCGCAACCCCTTGTTCGCCATCAGCGCCGGCGCCGAAATGCTCTTGCGCAAACTCAACGACCCGGCAAACGAGCAACGGGCGCAGCATATCCTCACCAGCGCCCGGCGTGCGACCAAACTGGTCGACGATGTGCTGGACTTCGCGCGGGGGTCATTGGGTCGCGGCATCCCGGTGACTATAGAGCCGTGCCCGGATTTGGGGGATGCGCTGAGGCATGTGATTGCCGAGATCCAGAGCATTCACCCCAAACGCATCATCCAGTCGTCGATCGGCGACCTGAGCGACATGCATTGCGATCGCGAACGGGTCGCGCAGTTGCTGTCCAACCTGCTGGCGAACGCCGTCGTCCACGGAGATCCCGACGGCCCGGTCGAGGTCAGTGCGCAGGCCAAGGAAGGGCACTTCGTGTTGAGCGTGAAAAACCAGGGGCTGATTGCCGAAAATGCACTGCCGCACCTGTTCCAGCCCTACTCGCGACCGACCGGCGGAACACCGCAGGCCGGCCTCGGGTTAGGGTTGTACATTGCCAGCCAGATTGCACAGGCCCATGGCGGCACACTGGAGGTGGAATCGACCGCGCCGCAGGGCACGACGTTTACCTTCAGCTTGCCGCCCAGGACTTAAGCGGTGGTACTGACCACTGAACCCGAGGTGCTGCCCCCCTCATCCTGCAACGCCTGCAACAATGCCGCCGTCACCGTTTGCACGGAAGCCGACGTAGCCGCAATTTGCGACTGAGCCGCCGCAACCTCCGCTGCCTTGGCTTCGGAGCTTTCCTGCTTGGCCTGGGCCGCTTGCAGTTGCTGCTGTTGTTCCTGCAATTGCTTTTGCAGTTCGGCGAGCTGCTTGCGCAGTTCTTTCACCGTATCGGACTCACTGCTGCTGGAGCTGCTTTCGCTCGACGCGGCAGCACCACCGCCGGCAACCTTGGTGGTGTCGCTGGACGCCTCGGTGGATGCCGCGACAGTGCTGTCTTCGGTGCTGTTGTTGATCGAAACCTGGCTTGAAGAGGTCGACAGGGTCTGGTTGATCGAAACGGAGCTGATGCTGACCATGGGCGTTATCCAATATGCAGTTTGGGTACATCCGTCATCGTCAGGCGCGGCACGAACTTGAGGGTGACTGTGTACCGACTCGGTAACCGAATCGGTACACAGTCCATTTCACTAGGCGCTCAACCGGGCTGTCACTTCATTCAACTGCCCCGACAACCCGTGCAGGTTGTGGCTGGCCGCTTCGGTGCGCTGCACGTTGTCCAGGTTGGTGCTGGCGATGCTGGTGATTTCGGTGAGGTTGCGCGAGATGTCTTCGGCCACCGAGGTCTGCTCTTCGGCGGCGGTGGCGATCTGGCGGTTCATGTCGCGAATGGCTTCCACGGCATGGGTGATCCGCTCGAGCATGGCGCCAGCCTGGGTGACTTGCTCGACGCTTTGCTCACTACGCGACTGGCCGCTTTCGATGGCTTGTGCCGCGTCTACCGCACCGGTTTGCACGGTTTGAATGATCTGGTTGATCTCGATGATCGACGCTGCCGTGCGCTGGGCCAGGCTGCGTACTTCATCGGCGACCACCGCAAAACCACGCCCGGCTTCACCGGCACGGGCCGCTTCGATTGCCGCGTTGAGCGCCAGCAGGTTGGTTTGTTCGGCGATGCCGCGAATCACTTCCAGCACTTTGCCGATGCGCCCGCTGTCTTCTTCCAGACGACGGATGACCGTCGCGGTGTTGGCGATTTCGCCGCGCATTTGGGTGATGGTGTGGATGGTGCCCTGCATGACCTTCTCGCCCTGCTGGGCGGACTGATCGGCTTCGTCAGCCGCACGTGCCGCATCGGCGGCGTGGCGCGCGACTTCTTGCGCGGTGGCGGACATTTCGTTCATCGCCGTGGCCACCTGATCGGTGCGATTGAACTGCTCGTTGGTGCCGCTGGCCATAAGGCCGGCAATCGAGTTCAGTTCACCGCTGGCACTGTCCAGGTCCGACGCGCTGCGCTGCAAACGACTGAAGGTTTCGGCGAGGAAATCGCGCAAGGTGTTGGCGGCCCTGGCCAGGTTACCCAACTCGTCCTGACGGGTGCTGGCCACACGTTCGGCGAACCGGCCCTGACTGAGTTGCGCCACGTAGTCAATCAGTTTGCGGATCGGCTCCACCAGGTTGCGATTGACCAGCCACAGACTCAACAGGCCAATCAGTAGACCCGACAGCAGCATCACCACGATCCCCAGCAACACGGTGCGATCGGCGCTGGCGCTGATCAGCTTCGATTGCTCGGTGCCCTGTTTGCGCAATTCGCTGACCAGCTCATTCATCTGTTCGCTGGCGGCACGGTCCATGCCCTTGACCGCGTTGTCGCCGGCCGCGGGGTCGGCACCCGCCGCCACGTAGGCATCACGCCCCTTCAGATAGGCCGCCCCCAGGAGACGATGCTCTTCACGCAAACGTTCGATGCGAGTCTTGAGTTGCGGCTCGATGCCTTTCTGCCCGGCCAGCTCGCTCAGGATGCCCTGCACGTTGCGCTGGCCGTCCTCGAATTGCTTCCAGTATTTGTCCAGGTCCGCTGGCTGCTTGCCGCGCAGCAGGACGTTTTTCCACTCCTGAACCTGCACCTTGAATTGCAGGTTGGCTTCATCGATCAATTGCGAGGTGCGCAACGGGCCTTCAATCAGATTCGCGTAGCTCTGAACACCGTTGGACAGAAAGTGAAAGCTGGCCAAAGCGATCAGCAACATCGCCAACAGGCTGCCGCTCAACAGGGCGAGAATTTGTGCTCGAAGGGACTTTTGTAAAGACATCGGGAAGTACTCAAAACAGGAATGAGGCACGCGGATGAAGGCGTGAAAAGTATCCGGACATCCCTGTCTCCCACATTGGCCCTTGGCCGAAGGCGCGCAAACTTAACCCAACCGTGATCGGCCTGCCAGAGCGGTTCTTGAGGAGAATCCGACCATCGGTATCGCAATCGTTTGCGTACACCTCACCGTCACAAAACCGTCATGAGCGCTTGCAATGATGAGGCTCAAGTGAACCTGTGAAACCCGCGACAGGCGCCTCCTCGCAGCGAGACTTCATGAACCACAGCATTGACCAACGCCATCGCGATTCCGACTTGTTCGGCCTGCTTTACGGTTTCAGTTTTCGCCCCGGCGAGCGCGGTCGAGAGATCGATTCGGCCAAGGCGTTGCACTGCCTGCAACAACCGCACGACAGTGATGAGTTTCTCTGGCTGCACCTGAACCTGGCCCATGCCGCGTGCGAGCGCTGGATGAAAAGCCACCTGGAATTACCCGACGAGTTTTTCGAAGCCTTGCATGAAGGGTCCCGTTCGACGCGCATCGAGCATGTCGATTCGGCGTTGCTGGCGGTGGTCAACGACGTGGTGTTCAACCTCAGCAGCATGGTTTCCTCGGATGTCTCGACGCTGTGGGTCTGCGCCCGCAGTCGGCTGATCATCAGCGCGCGCCTGCAACCGCTGCACTCGGTGGACAAGCTGCGCTCTTCGGTGAAGGCCGGTGAATGCTTTCGCTCGCCGCTGGAACTGCTGGTGCATTTGCTGCGTGATCAGGGCGAAGTGCTGACGCAGATCGTGCGCAAGACCAGCCTCAGTGTCGACCAGATCGAAGATGAGTTGCTGTCGTCGCGCCTGTCCACCAACCGCGCCGAACTGGGCGCCAACCGCCGGGTGCTGGTGCGCCTGCAACGGTTGCTGGCGCTGGAGCCGGGCTCGTTGCTGCGCCTGCTCAATCGTCCGCCGCAATGGTTGCAGAAGGAGGACGTCAAGGAGCTGCGCAAATCCACCGAGGAGTTTGCGCTGATCATCAACGACCTCACCGCGCTGGGTGAACGGATCAAGCTGCTGCAGGAAGAAATCGCCGCCAACCTCAACGAACAGAGCAACCGCACGCTGTTCACCCTGACCGTGGTCACGGTGCTGGCGCTGCCGATCAACATCATTGCCGGTTTCTTCGGCATGAACGTCGGCGGGGTGCCGCTGGCCGGGGATCCGGAGGGGTTCTGGATTCTGGTGGCGCTGGTTGCGACGTTTACCCTGATTGCCGGGCGCTGGGCGTTTCGCAAGCGACGCGATTATTAAGCAAAGAACCAGGGCCTTATCCCAATCCTGTGGCGAGGGGGCTTGTCGGAACGCCGCATCGCCCCGTTCGGCTGCGAAGCAGTCGTAAAACCAGAGAATGCGGTTTGAATGAATAAACCGGATAGGGGCCGCTGCGCAGCCCAACGGGGGCAAGCCCCCTCGCCACAGGTATTGTGAACGCCCAATATCGGCGTGATCCCAGATCGACAGGCAACAAAAAAACCAAACACTGACCCAGCGCAGTCTCACTGTAATATTTAGCAACGATCATGGCCGATACTCCTTCTCCGCTCAGGATTATCCGGCATGGCTACGCCTTCCTTCACCGCCGCCTCCCAGGCGCCCGCCAGCAGCGCCAGGCCGCAGTTCGATAAAAAACCCGGCCTCCTCACCTTCGTGATGTTCTTTGCCGTGCTGGGCAGCGGGCTGCTGTTTACCGCCTACAGCCTGATGCACGACATGAGCGAGCTCGGCACGGTGGTCACCACCTGGACGCCGTTTCTGCTGTTGGGCGTCGCGCTACTGATTGCCTTGGGTTTTGAATTCGTCAACGGTTTTCACGACACCGCCAACGCCGTGGCAACGGTGATTTACACCCACTCCTTGCCGCCGAATTTCGCCGTGGCCTGGTCCGGGTTCTTCAACTTTCTGGGGGTGTTGCTGTCCAGCGGCGCGGTGGCGTTCGGCATCATTGCCCTGCTGCCGGTGGAGCTGATTCTGCAGGTCGGATCCTCTGCCGGTTTCGCGATGATCTTCGCCCTGTTGATCGCCGCCATCCTGTGGAACCTCGGCACCTGGTGGCTGGGCTTGCCGGCCTCTTCGTCGCACACCCTGATCGGTTCGATCATCGGCGTCGGCGTGGCCAATGCCTTGATGCACGGCCGCGACGGCACCAGTGGCGTGGACTGGGCCCAGGCGACCAAGGTCGGTTACGCGTTGCTGCTGTCACCGCTGATCGGCTTCGCGTTTGCCGCGTTGTTGCTGCTGGCGTTGCGTGTCTTCGTCAAAAATCGCGCACTGTACAAGGCACCGAAGGGTGATACCCCGCCACCGTGGTGGATTCGCGGCATGTTGATTCTGACCTGCACCGGCGTGTCGTTCGCCCACGGCTCCAACGACGGTCAGAAAGGCATGGGCCTGATCATGCTGATTCTGGTGGGCACCTTGCCGATGGCGTATGCGCTGAACCGCACCATGCCGGCAGATCAGGCCTTGCAATTCGCCGCGGTGGCCGAAGTCACCCAGCAAGCCCTGATGAGAAACACACCGCTGCCGATGCCCACCGATCCACGCCCGGTGCTGACCGACTACATGCGCAACAAGGAAGCCACCCCGCAACTGATCCCCGCCCTCGCCGCGCTGGCGGGCCAAATCGGTAACGAAGTGAAGGGTTACGGCTCGCTGTCGAAAGTTCCGGCCGAAGCGATGGGCAACGTGCGCAACGACATGTACCTGACCAGCGAAACCATTCGCCTGATGGACAAAAACAAGGTCGGCAATTTCGACGCCGACACCAACGGCAAGCTGCAATTGTTCAAGCAACAGATCGACAACGCCACGCGATTCATTCCGCTGTGGGTGAAGATCGCGGTGGCCATCGCCCTGGGGCTGGGCACCATGGTCGGCTGGAAACGCATCGTGGTGACGGTCGGCGAGAAAATCGGCAAGACGCATCTGACCTACGCCCAAGGCGCCTCGGCGGAAACCGTGGCGATGCTGACCATCGGCGCCGCCGACCTGTTCGGCCTGCCGGTATCGACCACTCACGTGTTGTCTTCAGGCGTGGCCGGAACCATGGTCGCCAACGGCGGCGGCTTGCAGATGAAGACCATCCGCAACCTGCTGATGGCCTGGGTACTGACCTTACCGGCGGCGATTGTGTTGTCGGGCAGTTTGTACTGGTTGTTCACCAAGTTTTTCTGAAGCCCCGCAATACCCTGTGGGAGCGGGCTTGCCCGCGAAGGCGGACTGACAGTCAACATCATCGTTGAATCTATCGCGGGCAAGCCCGCTCCCACAGGTCATGCGTTGTGGTTCAGGTCATTGCGATCTTTGCTTTTAACCCTCGCAAGCCCTGCGCACCAACAGCCGCTCACGCACCACGTCGTAACCCCAGTGGTACACGTAGGTGTATGGCAGGAAAAACAGCAGCACGCCGATGTCCAACAGGAACGCCTGCCACAGGCTGATCTTCAACCACCAGGCAATCAACGGCACACCGAACGCGACCAGTCCGCCTTCGAACAGCAGCGCGTGCACCACGCGGACCCAGGCGTTACGCACAATCGCGAAGCGTTTGAGCAAGCGGTCGAACACACCGTTGAAGACCACGTTCCAGGCCAGGGCAAGGGCGGCAATCGCCATGGCTGCCACACCCATTTCCAGCATGGGCTTGTCCATGACCCAGGCCAGTAGCGGGGTACAGATCAATATCGCCAGCAGTTCGAAACCGATGGCCTGGAGAATTCGTTCAGTGATGGATTTATTAGCGTTCATGGCCAGGCTCCCTGAGTGACTGTGGTTGCCATGATCCGCCCTCACACCGATACTTCATAACCAATAACCATCGATCAAGGCGATAGTCATGGCCTCCCACGAAGTGTTGCTGGCGTTTGTAGAGGCCGCGACCCAAGGCTCGTTTTCCGCTGCGGCGCGCAAGCTCGGGCGCAGTCAGTCGACCATCAGCGCCGCCGTGGCGAGCCTTGAAATCGACCTGAATCTTGCGCTCTTCGACCGTAGCAGCCGCAAGCCGAGCCTGACCCCGGCCGGGCACGTCATGCTGCAACGGGCCGAGGAGATTCTGGCCGCCACCAGCCGTCTGGAAATGACCGCCAGCCAATTGTCCCAAGGCGTCGAGCCAAAGCTGACCGTAGCGATTTCCGATACTTACCAGTCCGACCGTTTCGAAGCGGCGCTCAGTGCCTTCGAGCAGCGTTACCCGGACCTTGAACTTGAATGCCTGATCGCCGAATGCGATGACCTGGTGGCACTGGTGCAACGCGGCCGCGCGCATGTCGCCTTCGCCGAGATGCAGGACAGCTATCCGCCGGATCTGGTCAGTTCAACGGCGGACGAGCGCACGGAAATCGCCCTGTTCGTGTCCCATGCGCACCCGCTGGCGACGCTGAGCGACATCGATCAGGACGTGCTGCAACAACACCGCGAGCTGCGTCTGGCAACGATCGTCAATCCCTATGAAAGTCGCGCGAAGGGGCGCGTCTGGTCAGCGCCGAGTTACCTGATGCTGCTGGAAATGGCCCAGGGCGGATTTGGCTGGGCGCCGTTGCCGCGGTGGCTGGTGGGGCGGTTCGGGGCTGGTTCGTTGGTGGAATTGAAAGTGCGTGGCTGGCCGAAACCGGTGTACGTCGATGCACTGTGGTCGCGTCTGCACCCGCCGGGGCCGGCGGGGAGCTGGTTGCTTGGCAAGATGCTTGAATGAAGGCCCTGCGGACCTTATCGCGGGCAAGCCACGCTCCCACAGGATTGAATCGAATCGCAAAGTGTGATCGCCTCAATCCTGTAGGAGCGGGCTTGCCCGCGATGGGGCCAGTGAAATCACATCACTCCAACGCCCGAAGCCGCCCCTCGATAAACCGCCGCTCCGGCACCTGCTGCGTCAATTCCAGCGCCCGCTGATACGCCGCCTGCGCTTCTTCCACCCTTCCCAACTGCCGGCAAAACTCTGCCCGCGCCGAATGTGCCAGGTGGTAATCCTGCAACTCGCCTCGCGCCAGAATCCCTTCGATCAACGTCAGTCCGGCCTGCGGACCATCGCGTCTGGCCAGCGCCGCTGCGCGGTTCAGTTCGATCACCGGCGACGGCACGGCCCGCAGCAGCACGTCATACAGACCGACAATCTGCGGCCAGTCCGTCTCTGCCGCCGTGGGCGCTTCGGCATGCACCGCGGCAATCGCCGCTTGCAGGCAATAAGGGCCGAAGCGCCGCGTCGTCAGCGCACGCTCAATCAAGGCGCAGCCTTCGGCAATCAGCTCGGCGTTCCACAACGAGCGATCCTGTTCATCCAGCACAATCAGCTCACCGCTCGCGGAGGTCCTGGCCGGGCGCCGAGACTCATGCAACAGCATCAGCGCCAGCAGCCCCATCACCTCCGGTTCAGGCAACAACTCCATCAACAACCGACCGAGACGAATTGCTTCGCGCGTCAGGTCTTCACGGGTCAGCTCACTGCCGACAGACGCCGAGTAGCCTTCGTTGAACACCAGGTAAATCACCCGCAAAACGCTGTCGAGACGCTCGGGCAATTCCGTCAGGGTGGGCACTTGATAAGAGATTTTTGCGTCACGGATCTTGGCCTTGGCCCGCACGATGCGCTGGGCGATGGTGGCCGGTGCCGAGAGAAAAGCCCGGGCGATTTCTTCCGTGGTCAGGTCGCAGACTTCGCGCAGGGTCAGCGGCACTTGAGCGTCCGCCGCCAGTGCCGGGTGACAACAGGTGAAGATCAGGCGCAGGCGATCGTCTTCCACGTCTTCGTCACTCCAGTCGGCCTGCTCCAGCGCCTCCAGTTGAGCGATCAACAACGGTCGGGACGCGTTGAAACGCGCGCGCCGACGCAACACATCAATGGCCTTGAAACGGCCAGTAGACACCAGCCAAGTACGCGGATTGTCCGGCACACCGTCGCGCTGCCAGCGCTCGACCGCGACGAAGAACGCCTCGTGCAGCGCCTCTTCGGCGAGGTCAAAATCGCCGAGCAAGCGGATCAGGGTCGCCAGAATTCGCCGCGATTCTTCGCGGTAAACCTGCTCGACTTGCGCCCGTACCGATTCGCCCGGCATCAGTCCGGCAGGCCTGGGGCCATTTTTCGCAGGACGGATTGCACACTCATAAAAGAACTCCTGTTGTGATAGCTATTCAGACATTCAACTGGCGAACGGGCCGCACCTCGACACAGCCAACCCGGGCCGCCGGAATGTTACCGGCGACCTGGAGGGCTTCATTGAGGTCCTTGGCATCGATCAGGTAGAAGCCGGCCAACTGCTCCTTGGTTTCAGCGAACGGGCCATCGGTGATCGACATTTTGCCGTTGCGCATGCGCACGGTGGTCGCGGTCTGCACCGACTCCAGCGCTTCGGCGGCGATCATCCGGCCGCTGCCCTGGATCGACTCGGCATAGGCCATGCACTCGGCGTCGTTGGGGCTTTCAGGCAACGAGTGCAGCTCGTGCTCGTTGCTGTAGACCAGGCATAAATACTTCATTGGGGCTCTCCATTTCAGGCGGCTTGGCCGTGACCGAATGATCAACTATGGCTGCCGATTGACGCTTTGGCGCTGCTTTCCGATAAACAGTCCGACCATCAGGGTTCCAGGTTGAACAGCGCCGCGCCGCTGGTCATGTCGAACGGAGCCGACCAGTGTTCGTGGACGATCTGCCAGAGCCCTGCTTCCTGCCGATAGCACGCGGTAACGCGCATCCAGCAAGCCTGGGTTTCACCCTTTTCATTGGTGCCGCCGCAATGCGCCAGCCAGTGAGCGAAAGCGATCTCCTGCGACGGCACAATATCGATCTCGTGAAACTCGAAAACATGCGGGCCGGGGCACATCTCCATGCATTCCTGCCAATGCGCACGGTAGGCCGCCTTGCCCTTGAATTGCAGGGCTTTGACGGCATCGAAGGAGACGATGTCGTCGGCGTACAGGGCCATGACCTTTTCCACGTCCTTGGCGATGACCGCCTGGCGGTAGTTCTCGATCAAGTTATGGATGTGTGTCTGAGCGTTCATGAGGGTTCTCCACGTTTTTTGTTGAAGACACCTTTAGTCGTCTGGCGAAAAGCCAAATCGACAACCGAAATAAAAATAATCCATGGAGGCAAACTCGCTAGAATCCTAGGCTCATTTGTGTTGGAAAAAGGACACTCCAGTGACTGCCCGACTCGTGCCTTACGAAAGCCTGAACGCCTTGCAGCGCCAACAGGTCGAGGCCATCGAAATCCACGCCGAACAAATCAGATTCTCCGGCGACATTCACGGTGCGTTGCACACCTTGCTGTCCAAACCCGGCCCTGGCGTCAAAGGCTTTGCCTTGCTGGCCGAAGAGGTTCCAGTGGCCTTCCTGTTGCTCAAGCGCCCGCCGGTGCTGCCGGCCTGGGCGAACGAATACAGCGCCACCCTGCACGCCCTGCAAGTCGATCACCGCGCCCAGGGCAAAGGTTACGGCAAGGCCTGCCTGCAAGCCCTGCCCGAGGTGGCGCGCCAGGCCTGGCCGCACATCAAAGGGCTGGAGTTGTCGGTAGACGCGGACAATGAGTCGGCCATCGCGCTGTATGCCAAATATGGTTTTGTCGACAGCGGCGAAGCGTACAAGGGCCGGATCGGTTACGAACGGCGGATGGGACTGTTTTTCTGATTCGTGGAGGGATAAACGGATGTTGAACTCAATCGAAGCGCTGGAAGCGATCTACGGCCTGCCCCATGACCGCGCGGTACGCAAACAGATCCCGTTTTTGAACGAGGACTATCAGGCGATGGTCCGCGCCTCGCCGCTGGTGATTATCAGCTCGGTGGGCCCCGACGGCATGGACGGCTCGCCGCGCGGCGATACGCCGGGTTTTGTGCGGATCATTGATGAACGCACCCTGGCCATCCCGGATCGTCCCGGCAACAACCGCATCGACACACTGCGCAATGTCGTGCTCGACTCGCGGGTATCGCTGCTGTTCATCATTCCGGGAATTGGCGAGACGTTGCGGGTCAACGGCACGGCGCAGATCAGCGCCGAGCCCGGGTTGCTGGAGAGTTTTGCCGTTAACGGTAAACCAGCGCGCACGGTGATGCTGGTGACGGTGGACGCGGCGTATTTCCATTGTTCGAAAGCGATTGTGCGTTCGGACTTATGGAACCCTGAGCGCTACCTCGACCGCTCTGCCCTGCCGACGGCGGGTGCGTTTCACAAACGGCTGAACGATGGGCAGTTCGATGCCGAGAGGTATGACCGGGAAGCGCCGGCCAGGGTGCGCGATAGTCTTTACTGATTGTTTTTTGGAGGGCGCCGGCAATGGACAACCTCTCAAGGGTCCAGGCAATCATTTCGGGCGACCCCGACCGCTGGCGCCTGCTTCAACTTGTTCACTCCCTGAACTTACCGGATTGCTGGATCGGTGCCGGGTTTGTCAGGAATGCCGTTTGGGATCACTTGCATAACCGGGTTCCGTCCCCGGTCTCGACCGATATTGATGTCATCTGGTTTGACGCCGATCGCTGCACACCCACGGATGACCGACAGTTGGAAGAAGCTTTGCGGGACCTGGATCGAACAGTCAAATGGTCGGTAAAAAACCAAGCCAGGATGCATGTTCAAAACGGCGACCAGCCCTACACGTCCTCGACGGATGCGATGAGATATTGGCCGGAAACAGCAACGGCGGTCGCTGTCAGACTTGTGCAGAACGATGTTTGTCAGGTTGCCGCGCCGTTGGGTCTAGATGATCTTTTTCATTTGACCATCAGGCCTACTGCAAGATTTGTTTCAGATAAGCACATGATTTTTCAAAAGCGCTTCAGATCCAAAGACTGGCTGACGACCTGGCCGCTGCTCAGGCTGGAGAGTGGGTAACTAAAAGGGTTGCCTTGTGGCAACCCTTTTAGAATGTAGCGAACGATTAGAGCAATAGGCAGTAATCGAGCAGTTGCTTCTCGATACTTTGACGCTGGCCGATGACCAAAGCGACCACGACAAGGTTTTCGCCCGGGAATACTTCATACAAAACCCGCTGCCCCAAAGGCAGGTACTCACGAAAATGAGTCACCCCAAGAGACGCTGCTTCCTGACAAACGCCGTAAACATGGGCCTGACTACCGAGAGCCGTGACGATCTGCATGACCAATTGATCGACCATTTCAGCCGCTCTTTTGCGGCCGCATTGCTGAGTCAGATAGTACTCAAGCGAAATCACACCATGTTCCGCAGCGGTCGCAAACTCCACCCTATAGGTTTCAGGCATCGTTATCGTCTTGCAACAATTGACGTCGCTGGGTCAGCCTGTTCAAGAGAGTGTCGCCAGAAATAAGTCTTCCCTGGTCCTTGTCTCGGGAGGCAAACGACAGCAGCTTGATCAGAGCGATCGCCTCGTCTCGACGTTTACGCTCTTCGTAAGACTCGATCACATAGGCCGGAACGCCATTCTGAGTGACCAGCATGGGCTCGGAGAGATCCAGCGCCGCTGCATTTTTTTTAACAAAACTGATTGTTTCAACTCGCATCGTTCACTCCTCTGCTCGCCATCCGAACAGGATGACCAACGCAACAAGGTCTGAATTTAGGCCATTAAAAAACTTATCACAAGAAATCATTTTCTGTGATCGTTCCTGCGTGGGAACGATCACTCAGAGCGCGAGCACCATCTCATGCCACGCCATCCCGCCATGGTCGGACGCCGAAGGCTTGATGTAGGCAAAACCAAACCCGGTATACAACGGAATATGCCGCTCTTTGCACATCAGATGGATGCTGGCCTTGTTCAGGCCGCGCATGCGCTGGATGAACTCACCCATCAAACGTTTCGCCAGGCCCTGCCCTTGATAGTCCGGATGCACCACCACCGACATGATCACCACGTGCGGGCCGGCCGGGTCGTGGCCGATCAGTTCCTTGAACGCCTCGTCCGACATTTCCACCTCAAACGCCGCACCGGAATTGACGAAACCGGCTACAACGCCATCGACTTCGGCGACGATGAAGCCCTCGGGCCAGGTGGCGATGCGGGTGGCGATTTTCTCGCGGGTGGCGGCTTCGTCGCCTTCGTAGGCAACGGTTTCGATGGCGTAGCAGCGGTCCAGGTCAGCGGGGGTGACGTGGCGGATGACGGTGTTCATGGCAGCTCGGAATCAGCGTGGGAAAGGCTGGGATCATAAATTAATAAGGCGTTGATATCGATCAGAGAGGCGGATCGCCGATCCGCCGCTCGACCCGTTCATTACGCTTTGATCGGCAGCCAGATTTCCAGCACGCCGGTGTTGAGCTTCGGGTTGAAGTCTTCGCTGTAGCGTTCGAACTCCGGAGCGTCCGCAGCTTCATAACCGGACTCTGGCAACCAGGTTTTCCAGATGTGCTGAAAGGTTTGGGGCAAGGTATCCAGAGTGCCCTTGTGTTCGAAGACTGCATACTTCTGAGGCTGAACTTCGATCCAGCGGTACTTCTCGGGCAGGTCGTCGAGCTTGCTGATCTCGACGCCGGCGATGTATTCGAAACCGCCCTTTCCATCTGGATTGCAGCAAATGCCGTAGGTTACTTCGCTTTTCTGACCGGGAATTTTGCCGATCTCGGGAATGAATTTCTCCCATAGGTCGGGGATCGCTTTGGTCGTATCCGCAGTAAATCGTCCGCCAAGCCCCGCTATGAGCATGAAGTGCCCGTTTTCAAAGCGTGGTTCAGCCCTTTCGACTTGTTTTTGTCCATCCATGACTCGACTCCTGAAGTGGGTTCGGCTGGGAGTATAGAAGCCAAACCCGATTCGCCCAGTCAGAGCCCCGGAAGCTGCCCGGCGGTGGGTGCACCGATAAACTCGTTGTAACCCGATAGAATCACGTAGACCGCGAAATAGCAGAAGATCGCGGCCGATGCCATGTAGGAATAACGCAGCAGTTTGTCTCCGAGCAACTTGCCGCCATGGCTCGCCGCGAAGCACAGCGTGACGCACCAGAGAATTCCCGCACAGAGAAATCCACCGAGAAACAACGCCGAGCTGAGGGTGCCGCCGCCACCGGAACGGGCAATCAGGGTGCCGCCCACCGCGGCGAACCAGAGAATCGCACTGGGCGACGACATGGCGAGGAAAATCCCCCGCAAGAACTCTTTGCGATGGGAGTTGTGGCCAACGTCGGCGGTCTCGGCCAACACCGCATTATGGTAGATCGCCGAATGAATCATCTTCGCCGCGAAATACAGCAGCAACGCCGACCCGCCGATCCACAACACCCAACGTACGGTTTCGTACTGCAGCAATACGGTCATCCCGGCCAGTGCCAGCACTGCGTAAATCAGGTCACCGACGCAAGTCCCCAGCCCCAGGGCAAAGCCTTGAAAATAGCCGCGCTGCATCGCCAGGGTGATCATCGCGATATTGGCCACGCCGATGTCCAGGCACAGTGAGAGGCTGAGCAGGAAGCCACTGGTAAATTCCATCAACCCGTTTCCTTCGGAAAAAATTGTTCACGTAGAGGCTGGACAGTTTGCCACAGCTGCCCTTACATTCCGCCACAGGCCACCGCAGTGGCCAGCGTCGCTCGGACGGTTCCGGGCGCTTACGTCATCCGAGGCAACAATGGCAGACCAAGGTTCGCCGCGCCGCTTTGCGCGCATAGATCGACTCCCCCCTTACGTATTCAATATCACTGCCGAGCTGAAGATGGCCGCCCGTCGTCGTGGCGAAGACATCATCGACTTGAGCATGGGTAACCCCGACGGGGCCACGCCGCCGCACATTGTCGAGAAACTGGTCACCGTCGCCCAACGCGAAGACACCCACGGCTACTCCACGTCCAAAGGGATTCCGCGCCTGCGCCGGGCGATTTCCAATTGGTACAAGGATCGCTACGAAGTCGACATCGATCCGGAAAACGAAGCCATCGTCACCATCGGCTCCAAGGAAGGCCTGGCGCACTTGATGCTGGCCACCCTCGACCAGGGCGACACCGTGCTGGTGCCGAACCCGAGCTACCCGATTCACATCTACGGTGCGGTGATTGCCGGCGCCCAGGTGCGGTCGGTGCCGTTGATTCCTGGCGTGGATTTCTTCGCTGAACTGGAACGGGCGATTCGCGGCTCGATCCCGAAACCGAAAATGATGATCCTCGGCTTCCCGTCCAACCCCACCGCCCAGTGCGTGGAGTTGGACTTCTTCGAGCGGGTGATCGCCCTCGCCAAACAGTACGACGTTCTGGTGGTGCACGACCTGGCCTACGCCGATATCGTCTATGACGGCTGGAAAGCCCCGTCGATCATGCAGGTGCCCGGCGCCAAGGACATCGCGGTGGAGTTTTTCACCCTGTCCAAGAGCTACAACATGGCGGGCTGGCGCATCGGTTTCATGGTCGGTAACCCGGAACTGGTCAGCGCCCTGGCGCGGATCAAGAGTTACCACGACTACGGCACCTTCACCCCGCTGCAGGTCGCGGCCATCGCGGCGCTGGAAGGCGATCAGCAGTGCGTCAAAGACATTGCCGAGCAATATCGGCAGCGGCGCAACGTGCTGGTCAAAGGCCTGCATGAATTGGGCTGGATGGTCGAAAACCCGAAAGCGTCGATGTACGTCTGGGCCAAGATTCCCGAGGCTTATGCGCACTTGGGTTCGCTGGAATTCGCCAAGAAGCTGCTGGCCGAGGCCAAGGTCTGCGTCTCGCCGGGTGTCGGGTTTGGTGAATATGGGGACGATCATGTGCGCTTCGCACTGATCGAAAACCAGGACCGGATTCGTCAGGCCGTACGCGGGATTCGCGGGATGTTCCGGGCGGATGGGTTGGTCGCAAAAACCAACGGCTAATACAAAACACTGTGGGAGCGGGCTTGCCCGCGATGGCGGACTTACATTCAACATCTTCGTTGAATGTTAAGCCCTCATCGCGAGCAGGCTCGCTCCCACATTTGGTTTTGCGGTGTGTTTAGACGAACAACGACAACAGCAGAATAAAGCCCAGGCCCACCACAGACAGGATGGTTTCCATCGCAGTCCAGGTCTTGAAGGTTTCCGCCACGGTCATGTTGAAGTACTGCTTCACCAGCCAGAAACCGGCGTCGTTGACATGAGACAGGATCAACGAACCGGCACCGGTTGCCAGCACCAGCAGCTCGCGGTTCACACCCGGAATCATCCCCACCACCGGCACCACGATACCCGCGCCGGTAATCGTCGCCACGGTCGCTGAACCGGTCGCGATGCGGATCACCGCCGCCACCAGCCAGGCCAGCAGGATCGGCGAGATCTGTGCAGCCACCGCCATGTGACCGATCACATCACCTACACCGCTGGTTACCAGCATCTGCTTGAAGCCGCCACCGGCACCGATGATCAGGATGATCGCGGCGGTCGGCGCAAGGCTCGAGTCCAGCCATTTGAGCATCTGTTGCGAACCGATGCCCTGCTTGTAGCCGAAGGTGTACAGCGACAGCAGCAACGCCAGCAAGAGGGCCGAGATCGGGTGACCGACCAGGTCCATGAAGGTGCGGAAGAAGTTGCCGTCCGGCAGCACCACATCGGCAAAGGTCTTGAGCAGCATCAGGAACACAGGCGACAGCACGGTGACCAGGGTAATGCCGAAGCTCGGCAGATCGGCGGAATCCGACTCGCGCGCCAGTTGGTCCACCAGCTCCTGGTTCGGATGACCGGGAATGTACTTGGAAATGAACGTACCGTAGATCGGACCGGCGATGATGGCGGTCGGCAGCGCAACGATCAGGCCATAGAGAATGGTTTTACCGATGTCGGCACCAAACACGCCAATGGCCAGCAACGGACCCGGATGCGGTGGAACCAGGCCGTGCACGGCGGACAGACCGGCCAGCAGCGGGATACCGATCTTGATGATCGACACGCCGGTACGACGGGCGACGATGAACACCAGCGGGATCAGCAGCACGAAGCCGATTTCGAAGAACAGCGGGATGCCGACCAGGAAGGCCGCGAACATCATGGCCCACTGCACCTTGTCCTTGCCGAAGGCTCGAATCAGGGTCTGCGCAATCTGATCCGCCCCGCCCGACTCGGCCATCATTTTGCCGAGCATGGTGCCCAACGCCAGGATGATCCCGACGAAACCGAGAACGCCGCCAAAACCGTCCTGGAATGCCTTGATGATGGTGCCGATCGGCATGCCGGAGGTCAGCCCGAGGAACGCAGCGGCGATGATCAATGCAATGAATGGGTGAAACTTGAATTTGGTGATCAGGAAAATCAAGCCGATCACCGTGACCACTGCATCGAGCAGCAGAAACGTCTCGTGGGACATGCCAAACATGGGGGGTGTCTCCTGTTTGTTGTTGTTATTAAAGCGGTTATTCAGAAGCCGTCAGGACAGCGCTATCTTTTTCAGCAAAACTCAACTGGCGAGTTTCAAGCCGTGATCGAGCCACCAACGGTGGGCCTGAGCGGCCAATTCGTCGACGCTGTAACTTGAAGCATCCAGAGCCAGGGTCAGCGGCTCACCAACGGGCGATTCAAGGGTGGCGAACTGGCTGTCGATCAGAGTCGACGGCATAAAGTGGCCCGGCCGATGGGAGACACGATCAGCGGCGACTTCAGGGGTCAGCTCAAGGAACACAAAGCCCAGGCCCGGCATGGCACTGCGCAAGCGTTCGCGGTAACTGTGTTTGAGGGCCGAACAGGTCAGCACCGGGCGCTCGCCGCGGGCATCGACGCGGCGCAGCTCATCGCACAGGCTGTCGAGCCAGCCGGCACGGTCTTCGTCGTTCAGGGGGATACCCGCGCTCATCTTTTCGATATTGGCGGCAGGGTGGAAAGTGTCGCCTTCAATGGCGGTCGCGCCGCTGAGCTGGCACAAGGTCTGGCTGACGCACGTCTTGCCGCAACCGGCAACGCCCATGATGACCAGGGCGGTGATGGGATGATTCATGTAACACCTCAGCGCGCAGACAGCGCTACCTTTGCTACGTAGAACGCTAGTGCAAAAGCAGATGTTGCCGACGCCTTCTTGTCATTTTTGTGGGTTGCAGCATGTTCGTTCTCGATACCGAAAAACGAGGATCAGGCAAACCCCGCTGACGCATTTGCAGCTGCATCGAGACAGCGCTACCTTAGTGCCTTGAATTTTGTTTGGCAAGCCGTCCGATGAATACCCCTAAAAACGATAAAAATACACGCACCACTGGCCGTCCCACCCTCAACGAAGTCGCACGCCTGGCCGGTGTCAGCCCGATTACCGCCTCCCGCGCCCTGCGTGGCGTCAGCACGGTGGCCACCGAACTGGTGGAAAAAGTCCAGAAGGCCGCACTCGAACTGAACTACGTGGTCAACCCCGCCGCCCGCGCGCTGGCCTCGGCCCAGAGCCATTCTGTCGTGGTCTTGGTGCCCTCGTTGTCCAACTTGCTGTTCATCGACACGCTGGAAGCCATCCATCAGGTTTTGCGACCCAAGGGCTTCGAAGTGCTGATCGGTAACTTCCATTACTCGCGCGAGGAAGAAGAAAACCTGCTGCGCAACTACATGGCTTATCAGCCTCGCGGCTTGCTGCTGACCGGTTTCGACCGCACCGAAAGTTCGCGGCGGATGATCGAGGCCAGCAACATTCCCTGCGTCTACATGATGGAACTGGACAGTGCGGCGGGACTCAATTGCGTCGGCTTTTCGCAACTGGCCGCTGGCGAAACGGCGGCCGAGCACTTGCTTTCCCGTGGTCGTAAACGCCTGGCCTACATCGGTGCGCAACTGGATCAGCGCACGCTGCTGCGAGGCGAAGGTTTCCGTCGTGCGCTGCAAAAGGCCGGTTTGTATGATCCTGATCTGGAAGTGCTGACCCCACGCCCCTCCTCCGTCGGTTTGGGCGGTGAGCTGTTTCTGCAATTGCTGGCCAGTCATCCGCAGGTCGATGCGATTTTCTTCGGTAACGACGACCTGGCCCAAGGCGCACTGCTCGAAGCCCTGCGCTGCGGCATCAAGATCCCCGAACAAGTAGCGATCCTCGGCTTCAACGACCTGCCGGCCTCGGCCCACATGGTCCCGCGGTTGAGCAGCATCAGCACCCCGCGAGAAGCCATCGGCCGGCGTTCGGCGGAGTTGATGCTGACCTTGATGGCCGGCAATTCGGTGGCCAAGCCGGTGCAAGACATGGGGTTTGAATTGAAGGTGCGCGAGAGTACCTGATACGCAATCGTCCCTTTGCTCGTGCTAGATTCTCGGCACCTGTAACAGCAAACGGAGAAGCTCAATGGGACATGCGCTGAAGATTTTGGGTCGGGCCTCGTCAATCAACGTCAGAAAGGTCCTGTGGACCTGCGACGAACTGGGCGTTTCCTACGAACGGGAAGACTGGGGCAGCGGTTTTGCCTCGACCCAGCGTCCGGAGTTTCTCCAGCTCAACCCTAACGCACAGGTGCCGGTGCTCATCGACGAAGCCGGCGTGCTGTGGGAGTCCAACACCATCTGCCGCTATCTGGCCGGCAAATACCAAAACACCGATCTGTTGCCCATCGAGCCGGCGGCTCGCGCTCGCGTGGAACAATGGATGGACTGGCAAGCCACCGAACTCAATCCGTCCTGGGGCTACGCCTTTTTTGCGCTGGTGCGGCAATTGCCGAACTTCCAGGACTCGCAGCGGATCACCGATGGCGTTCGCGGCTGGAACGCGAAAATGGGCATCCTCGAACAGCAACTCGCGTCGACCGGTGCGTATGTCGCCGGACCTCGGTTCACCCTGGCCGATATCCTCATCGGCTTGTCGGTCAACCGCTGGCGCATGACCCCGATGGAGCGTCCGGACTACCCCGCCGTCGACGCCTATTGCCAACGACTGGCGCTGCGGCCGGGGTTCATGGCACACGCCTGTAATGGCGTGCCTTGATTGCACCTGAACGATTTACCCGGCCCAGCTCCGGCGCAAGACACAAGCGGGCTTGCCCGCGATAGCGGAATGTCTGTCAACGAATGTGTGAATGTGACGCCGCCATCGCGGGCAAGCCCGCTCCCACATGGATTGCGACCGATATTACCCACCAATGGACGTTTTCCAACTCGCCGACTCGTCAGGCGATAACGGACGGTCCGCGAGCATATCCAACAGCGCCTGCACTGCTGCCGTTGGTGCTTTGTCGGGCGCAACCACCAAGGCAAACTCGCGATCGATACGCGGCGTCACCGGCACTATCCGCAGGCCTTGGCGATGGGTCGGCAGGGTCATTTCCGGTACCAGGGTTACACCGATGTTTTCCCGCACCAAGGTGAACGCACTGCTCCACTCTCGCACCTCGGCCCGCACATCCAGCAATTGCAACCCGGCATCAGCCGCCAGGCTGCGGGCATTGGTCGAACACCCCCCCGTGGCCAGCACAAAGGGTTGCTCCGCCAGTTCCACCAGTGAGACGCCCTCTTCGTTCGAGCGACGCGCCAAAGGATGGCCACCAGGCAGAACCGCCACCCAGGCATCACGCCCCAAACGCCCGGCATTGCGCGCGGGCGCCGGGTTCAACGCCACGCCGACATCCACCAGCCCGGCACTGAGCAACGTTTCCACTTCATCGTCGCTGACCTCCAGCGCCACCACTTGAATGCCGGGATACAGCCGATTGAACTGGCGCAGCAGTGGCGGCAGAAAGGTCGCCAGCACCAAAGGAAAACTGGCCAGACGAATCGTCCCGCGCTGGATGCCTTTAGCGGCGTCGACGGTGCTGCGAATATTTTCCAGGGCACCGAGCATGGTTCGCGCCTGTTCGATCACCGGCAAGCCAATGGCGGTTGGCAAGGTCTGGCGGTTTTCCCGGCTGAACAGCTGAACGCCCAGGGTTTCTTCGATCAAGGCCAGTGCCTGGCTGGCACCCGATTGGGTCATGCCGACCCGCTCAGCGGCGCGGGTAATGTTGCCGGTATCGGCCACCGCCACCACCATTCGCCAATGCATCAGGTTCATCATGGCAGTAGCTTTCCTAATGGTAGTTTTCTGAAAGATTAATTTTACCGAGGGTGCCGCGCACTATGACACTGGCGCAAATCCGCAACCAGAGCCCTGCCCATGAAGTTGTATTACGCCCCGCAAGCCTGCTCATTGGCGCCGCACATTGTGCTGCGTGAACTGGAGCTGCCATTCGAGCTGGTCCGCGTCGACAACAGCAGCAAGAAAACCGTCACCGGCGATGACTTCCTCGCCATCAACCCCAAAGGCTACGTCGCGGCATTGCAACTGGATAACGGTGATGTGCTGACCGAAGGCCCGGCGATCCTGCAGTACCTGGCGGATCTGCACCCGGAGGCAAACCTGGCACCGGCGAGCGGAACGTTCGAGCGGGTGCGGTTACAGGAATGGTTGAACTTCGTTTCGACCGAGATTCATGGTGGGCTGGGTTGGCTGTTCAATCCGCAGTTTCCGGACGAGGTGAAGGCGCTCATCAAAGAGAAGCTGTTCAAGCGTTTTGCCGTGTTGAACCGGACACTGGAGCGGCAGGATTACTTGATGGCCGGCCGGTTCAGTGTTGCCGACGCGTATCTGTTTACCGTATTGCGTTGGGCGCCCTTGTTCGGGATTGATATGAACCAATGGCCGGCGTTGGCACGGTTTCAAGCGCGCAATGATCAGCGGCCAAGCGTGAAAGCGGCGTTGGCGGCGGAGTTAGCGTAAGGCTTTAGATCGCTTCGCGGGCAAGCCCGCTCCCACAAGGTCACCACTGTTCCCTGTGGGAGCGGGCTTGCCCGCGATAGCTATCTGTCAAACTCTGCTGGACTACAAACTCGAACTCACCTTCGTGGCCACCTCACCCGGCACCCACCCCTTCCACACCTGCGGCTGATCGCGCAAAAACGCTTCGGCGACCTGACGCGGTGGCTGGCGTTTTTCGCTCATTTGCGCAAGCGTCTGGTTCAGCAGATCGATCGGCAAATCGACCTTTTCGAAGAACGCCACCAGGTCCGGGTACTGCACCTTGAACGGTGCCGACACGCCGATGGCCAGGCTGGCCGGCATCGAACGCGTGCCCTTGGGATTCGGATGATTAGCATCGGCCAGGGTTTTCCAGGCTTGCGCGTCGAACGACGGCTCTTCGAGTTTCACCAGTTTGAAGCGCCCCAACAGTGGCGTCGGCGACCAGTAGTAGAACAGCACCGGTTTGCCACGGCGGATCGATGAAGCGACCTCGGCATCCAGCGCCGCGCCGGAACCGGTGCGGAAGTTGACGTAGCTGGCGGTCAGGTCATAGGCCTTGAGTTTCTGGCTGTTGACGATCTCCGACGTCCAGCCGGTCGGGCTGTTGAGGAAGCGTCCGCGGCTTGGGTCTTCGGGGTCGCGGAATACGTCCTTGTAGCGGACTAGGTCGGCGACGGATTTCAGCTCCGGCGCCAAGGGTTTAATGCCACGTTCCGGGTCGCCCTTGATCACGTATTCCGGCACCCACCAGCCTTCAGTGGCGCCTTTGACGGTATCGCCCAAACCAAACACTTTGCCCTCCGATGCCGCCTTGACCCAAGCCGGACTGCGCCCGGCCCACTCTTCGCCGATCACCTGGATGTCGTTCTTGGCCAACGCGGCTTCGAGGCTGACGGTGCTGCCAGGCAAGGTGTCGGTCGGATAGCCATAACCTTTCTCGACGATCAGCCGCAGGATCTCGGTGATCAGGCTGCCGCTTTCCCAGGTGATGTCGCCGAAATGGATGGGTGTGTGTTTTTCAACGGCGGGAACATGGCCAGCCACAAGGCTCAGGGCCAGCAGCGAACTGCCGAGCAGGTTTTTGATCGATCTCATGCGGACCTCCGGGTCTGGGGTGTTCGGTTCAAGGACGTTCGGTTCAGGGGTTCGTTGGCGCTGTGCAGCGCGCACAGCGCCTGGGAACGGGTCATGTAAACGCTGACCGAACGCTGGGAAATGCCCAGTTCGGCGGCGATTTGCGGGTAGGTCAGGCCGTCGACTCGCGACAACAGAAACGCTGCCCTGACCTTGCCTGGCAGGCGGTCGAGGGTTCGATCCAGGCGCTTCAGGGTCTGGGAGAACTGCGCCAGGTCTTCAGGCGATGGCCCGCCGACCGGGTCACCCGGCAGTAATTGCTCGAGGTGTTGGCGCTCCAGATCCCGGCGGCGCCACAGCTGATAAATCAATCGCCGGGCGATGGTGGTGAGCAAGGCGCGGGGTTCGCGAATCGGCGCCAGGCCTGGCGACTCGAGCAATTGCACGAAGGTTTCGGCGGCAATGTCTTCGACACTGGGACTGGCCCCCAGATGTCGGCGCAGACGTAAGCACAGCCAGGTGTAGTGGGCGCGGAACAATCCGCCCACGTCGTTGCGATGGGAAAGGTTGGCGCCGGACATAGGGGCTCCTTGGGCTAGGGGTCGCTGAATGTCCGGTGATCCGGTGGCGCGATCCTAGCAAGGAGCCTTATTCGTTAAAAATACTTAAAAAGAATTTTTATATTCCATAAATGAATTTACATAAATGGCGCCTGATACATCGCTATCGCGGGCAAGCCACGCTCCCACAAGTCCACCGAAACTCTGTGGGAGCGTGGCTTGCCCGCGATTGATGGGACTGTCGGCACAATCCTCAAGCCTCATCGCAACCGACCATACCCCAACGCTTCGGCCTCTTGCTGGTAGTCGAGCACGACCTGATAGTCGCTCTCGCTGGCGGGCAACACTTCTTGCAGACCCAATGTCTCGGCGACGTCGGGCAGTTCCTTCAACGTCTGATTCATCACCTGTCGAAGCTGTTCAGCCTGCTCATCCGTGGTGCCTGCGGCTGCGATGTATGGCAACGTCGGACTGAATGCCGTGCGCGCCAATACTCGCAGGCCCGTGAGTTCTGCCTGGGCATACTGCGCCAGGTAGGCGAAGGTCACGCTGTCGATGGCGGCCAGGTCCGCCAGGTTCTCACGCAGCCAACGCAGGCTTTCGCGGTGGCTGCCGCTGATGGCGACACGGGAAAAAAACTGCCCGTCGCGGTGCAGCGGCGCCAGTCGGTGACGCAACAGATTCATGCCACTGTTGGAGTCTTCGCCGTTGATCACACCACGGCTGCCGCGCAAGGCCGCCAAGGCCCTTCGAGGGTCATCGGCGCGAATCAGCAACAGGCTGCAATGGCTGCCGCCGTTGCTGTCCGGGAGTTCATAGCGAGGACGACCGATGACCCGGACGCGACCGCGCAAGGCGGTCATCAAGGGGTAGCCGCAGGTTTGGGTCAGCAGCAGATGCGGGGATAGCCAAAGGTCCATCAGCGACAGCCCTTCGGCATCGAGGCGAGTGCTGCCAAGGCGTTCGACGATCTGCGTCAGCCAACGCTCGTTGGCCTGGCGGATCGGCTCGGGGGCGATGTACATCAGTAGTTCTGCGAGGTGTTGTGTCATCGAAACATTCCCATACAACGAAAGTCCCCTGTAGGAGAGCCTGTGTGGCGAGGGGGCTTGCCCCCGTTCGGCTGCGCAGCAGTCGTAAAACCATTGCATGCGGTGTACCTGATACACCGCGATTGCAGGTTTTAGGGCCGCTTCGCAGCCCAACGGGGACAAGCCCCCTCGCCACAGGGGAACTCATGCGCAATTAGTGAAACGGATGCCGCGGGCTGTCAATCGGCCTCACCCCATGCTGACGCACCCACTGGCCATAACCCTGCACCAGAAACCCGCCACTGCGCGCCAGCCATTGCTCGCGATGCGCGCGGTACACCCGTGGCAAGTCGTACCAGGGCAGCCCCGGCAAGTCGTGGTGCACCAAGTGCAGATTGAGGTTCAGAAACAGCCAGCGCCACGGCCAAGCCGCCTCATTGATGACAGTGCGTTGCTCCGGTTGTGCACGGGGACGGTGTTCATAGTAGGAGCGAATCATCGCAATCGACAGCGCCGGCACGCTGATCAGCAACAGGTACTGCCAGACCGGCAACACGCTGTAGCGTGCGATGAACGCCAGCAACAACAGAGTCAACGCACCGTGGCTCAGCCACATTAACCAGGCTTGGCGCTCACCCGTTTTCAGCCGTTGCAGCTCCTCCCGCGCCAGCGCCAGCAAGGCCAGTGGCGCACCGAGGACCAAGCGCCCGAGCACGGTTTTGTTCAGCCAGTGCAGGCCCTGTTCGAACAGCGAACTGCGCTGCCACTGTTCAGCGCTCAGGTAACGGCTTTCCGGGTCGCGACCGGGGATGGTCAGGTCTTCGTCGCGGTGATGCAGCAAATGGCTGTCGCGGTACAAGGTGTAGGGATACCAGACCGCAAACGGCGCATAACCGAGGACTTTATTCAGCATTGGCCAACGGGTGGGATGGCCGTGCAGCAATTCGTGCTGCACCGACAACCACAACACCAGCAGTGGAGTCAGCAACAACGTGCTCCACCAGAGCCCCAACCGGGCGCTGCCCAGCACAATACTGAACCAGCCGACGTAAACGCCGATCAGCAGCAGCCAGGTTGGCCACTCGGTGCGCGCAGTGAAACGTTGGCGCAGGGTTTCGATTTCTTTACGGTGGGCAGCGTCGAAGTAATGGGGCATGGCTTTGCTCAGAACGGGAACCAGTCCCCCTCTGTGCTACGGCGCCGGGATTTCTTGCAGATTGTTTGGTTATTTCGATAGACGCAAAAAACAGGAGCCCGAGGGCTCGGGCTCCGTGGACGCGGGATCAGTGGCCGAACACATTCACTTTCTTGGCCTTCTTGTCCGCGCGTTTTTCAATCGCGGTTTTCGTCGGCTTTTTCTTCGCGGCTTTCTTTGAATCCATACCTTTGGACATGATGCGTACTCCACTCACAGGGGATGTGAGATCAGGTATACACCTATCCCGGCGCGCGTGTTCTTTTATAATCTGCGCCCTGCCCACCGACTGTCCGAGCCCATGCCCAACACCCAGTACACCTTGCTCGACGAGCCATTATGGCCGTTGATGAACAAGTTTTACCGCGCCCACCAATCGTCGATGAAAGCGGTGCGAGACGCTCAATTGTGGGTCGCCAAACGTGAAGAGATCATCGCGGCACTGTGTTTGCGGCCGGTGGCCGGCGGGCATTGGCTGACCGGGCTGTTTGTTGACCCGAGCTGTCGCGAACAAGGGATCGCCGCGACGTTGATCGCTCATGCTGTCAAGCACCTTGAAGAACCGGTCTGGCTGTTCTGCCATCCGGATTTGCGTGGCTTTTATGAGCGTCGCGGTTTTACCTTCGACCCACCCCTGCCCTACGCCTTGGCCGAACGATTGAGCCGTTATGCGCGCAGCAAGCCGATGATTGCCATGGGCCTGGAACCGACACATTAAATATCCATGAAGATCAAATGTGGGACATTGGTTTTGCGGCGGTCAGTCGTCCGCGGTCGGATCAAGGTCCGGGAACATCACTTCGGTAAACCCGAACTTGCTGAAGTCTGTGATACGCGAGGGGTATAACCGGCCGATCAGGTGATCGCATTCATGCTGCACCACCCGCGCATGAAATCCCGAGGCAATGCGCACGATCGGCTCGCCCTTGGGATCGAAGCCTTCATAGCGAATCTGCTGATAGCGATCCACCGCACCGCGCAGGCCTGGCACCGACAGGCAGCCTTCGAAACCTTCTTCGAGGGTCGGGCTCAATGGCGTGATCAGCGGATTGATCAGAATCGTCTGCGGCACTGCTTCAGCGTCGGGATAGCGTTCGCTGTGCTCAAAACCGAAGATCACCAGTTGCAGGTCGACACCGATCTGCGGCGCGGCCAGGCCGACCCCGCCGACGCTTTCCATGGTCTGGAACATGTCGTCGATCAGTTGCCACAATTCGGCGCTGTCGAACATTTCCGCCGGCACTGGTGGAGCGATGCGCAGCAGGCGTTCATCGCCCATTTTCAGAATTTCACGGATCATTTTATGACTTCGTCAGTGGTCGGCTGGATTGAGTGATCTCGTCCCAGTCCTGACACATGCTGTTTGGGTTCTTCGTGCACCTTTTCGCCAGGTTTCTTGCCTTCGGACGACATGTGCTCGATCACCGCGTTCATTTCCGCTCCGAGCAGCAGCACCGCGGCGGAAATATAGAAATACAGCAACAACACGATGATCGCGCCGATACTGCCATACATGGCGTTGTAGTTGGCGAAGGTTTTAACGTACAGACCGAAGCCCAGCGAAGCGACGATCCACACCACCACAGACAACACCGCACCCGGGGTGATGAAGCGAAACTCTTGTTTGACGTCGGGCATGACGTAATAAATCAACGCCACCGCCATCATCAACAGAATAACGATCACCGGCCAACGCGCGATGGTCCAGACCGTCACGATAAAATCTTCGAGGCCCACTTGCGACGCAATCCAGGCCATCACCTGCGGCCCGAGCACCATCAGCGCAGCGGCGGCCAGCAGCATGCCGGCGATGCCGATGGTGTAGAAAATCGACAACGGAAAACGCTTCCAGATCGGACGGCCTTCGACCACGTCGTACGCGGCGTTCATCGCACTCATCATCAGCCGCACACCGGCGGACGCGGTCCACAGGGCGATCACAATACCCACCGAGAGCAAACCACCCTTGGATTGCTGGAGCTGGTCGATCACCGGGTTCACCTGTTCCAGCGCCTGGGGCGGCAGCACCAGTTCCGATTGCAGGCGCAGCCAGGAGAAGAAGTCCGGCAAGTGCAGGAAGCCGATCAGGGCGATCAGGAACAAAATGAAAGGAAACAGCGAGAACAGCATCTGATAGGCGAGCGCCGAGGCATAGGTCGACATCTCGTCAGCGACGAACTCGGTGACCGTACGCATCATCACGCGATGCAGGGGCAGACCTTTCATGGTCGGGAAAAACATTAGCGTCTCCTTTCGCCGCAAAAAGGTGGATGTCATGGCGACTCAGGGGGCCGTTTTCTACAACAAAGTAGCCTACTTGGCGACTTTGAAACAATTTCCTTGCTCAAGTTCAAGCTGACACAAAAACGGCCATCCGTGGATGGCCGTTTACATTACTCGTCAAACGCCGGGTTACGCCTTATCGATGCCTTTTTTGAGCGCATCCTTGGCTTTGCCGATCGCTTGCTGAGCTTCGCCCTTCTTCTCTTGCACCGCGCCTTCGGTGCGCAGTCTGTCGTTACCAGTGGCCTTGCCGACGCCTTGTTTGACGTTGCCGGCCGCTTCGTTTGCCATGCCTTTAACTTTATCGCCAGTGCTGCTCATGGTATTTCTCCTGTGAACATTTCAACGGGGAAAGTCATTACACAAGAATTGACCGGGGGCTTTGGTACGGAGTTTCATTTATTTTCCAACAGAACATTTCATGATTCTGCACAGGTTAGGCTTTATGTTTGCGGGCTTTGCCCCGAGAATGCGCAACGTATTCAGGCCATGGCGCTGAAGATCCAATCCCGTAGGAATGCTATGAAACTCGATAAAAAACAGGCCATTGCCCGCAGAAACCAGGAACTCGGCGGTGCCGTGCTTGGCATCAACAACTGCCACTTCACCGAATTGAACCGCAACCGCAATATTTTCTGGTTCGATATCCCGGTCGCGCGCCTGGCCATTGGTCAATACGAATGGATTCACTTGCTGATGCACACCCCGGATACCGACGAACTGCTGCACCTGAAAGTGCCGACGGTGTTCCTGCGCGAAAAGCTGGAAGGCCTGGTGGTGCGTAACCAGGGCAAACGCAAGGCTGCATTGAGCCTGGAACTGAGCGCCGACAAGGACTCATACCTGCAGGACATGCGCCCGGCGGGTACCAACGTCAATTTTGCGCAGTTCCGCCAGTAATCCTCTCAAGCAATCAAAGAGTCCCCTGTGGCGAGGGAGCTTGCTCCCGCTGGGGTGCGTAGCGCCCCCAAATCAGGCACCTCGACTCACCTAATCAGGCCGCGGGCTGCTTTTACGACTGCTGCCCAGCCGAGCGGGAGCAAGCTCCCTCGCCACAAAAACGCACTTCACACTGTTTTAAACAAAAAGCCCCGCATCCGCGGGGCTTTTGTTTGGCTAGGCGCCTACTTTTTTCAGGCCCAGCTTCTTCAGCTCTTCGTCGCGCAACTCGCGGCGCAGGATCTTGCCGACGTTGGTGGTCGGCAACGCGTCGCGGAACTCCACCGCTTTGGGCACCTTGTAGCCGGTGACGTTGGCACGCATGTGCTCCATCACCTGTTCCTTGGTCAGGGTCACGCCCGGTTTGGCGACGATGAAAATCTTGATCGCCTCCCCCGACTTCTCGTCCGGCACGCCGATGGCCGCGCATTGCAGCACGCCCGGCAGGGTCGCCAGCACGTCTTCCAGTTCGTTGGGGTACACGTTGAAACCGGAGACCAGGATCATGTCTTTCTTGCGATCGACAATGCGCATGTAGCCATCGGGCTGAATCAGTGCGATATCACCGGTCTTCAACCAGCCTTCGCTGTCGAGTATTTCATCGGTGGCTTCCTGTCGCTGCCAGTAGCCCTTCATGACTTGCGGACCTTTCACACACAGTTCACCGATGCCGCCCAACGGCTGCTCAACACCGGCATCGTCGATGACTTTGCACCGGGTCGAGGGCACCGGGATACCGATGGTGCCGATCTGGATGTTCTGGCTCGGGTTCACCGTGGCCACCGGGCTGGTTTCGGTCATGCCGTAACCTTCGCAAATCGGGCAACCGGTGACCGCTTTCCAGCGCTCGGCCGCCGCCAGTTGCAAGGCCATGCCGCCGGACAGGGTGATTTTCAGGTTCGAGAAATCCAGCTTGCGGAACGCTTCGTTGTTGCACAACGCAACGAACAGCGTGTTCAAACCAACGAAACCGCTGAACTTCCACTTCGACAGTTCCTTGACCATCGCCGGCAAGTCGCGCGGGTTGCTGATCAGGATGTTGTGGTTGCCGATCAGCATCATCGCCATGCAATGAAAAGTGAAGGCATAGATGTGGTACAGCGGCAGCGGCGTGATCAGGATCTCGCAACCTTCGTTGAGGTTGGAGCCCATCAGCGCTTTGCACTGCAACATATTCGCCACCAGATTGCGGTGGGTCAGCATCGCGCCCTTGGCCACGCCGGTGGTGCCGCCGGTGTATTGCAGCACCGCCACATCGCTACTGGCCGGGTTGGCTTCAGCCACTGGCTGGCCATGCCCCTTGCTCAGCACGTCGTTGAATTTGATGGCCTTGGGCAAGTGATAGGCCGGGACCATCTTCTTCACGTATTTGATGACGCTGTTGATCAGCAGTCGCTTGAGCGGCGGCAGCAGATCGGCCACTTCAGTGACGATCACGTGCTTGACGCCGGTTTTCGGCACCACGGTCTGGGCCAGGTGCGCCATGTTGGCCAGGCAGACCAGGGCCTTGGCACCGGAGTCGTTGAATTGGTGTTCCATTTCCCGCGCGGTGTACAGCGGGTTGGTGTTGACCACGATCAGCCCGGCGCGGATGGCACCGAAGACGGCGACCGGGTACTGCAACACGTTGGGCAATTGCACGGCGATTCGATCGCCCGGCTGCAAATCGGTATGCTGTTGCAGGTAAGCGGCAAAGGCACCGGACAATTCGTACAGTTCACCGTAAGTGATTGTCTTGCCCAGGTTGCTGAATGCCGGTTTGTCAGCGAAGCGTTGGCAGGATTGCTTCAACACTGCTTGAATATTCGGGTACTCGTCTGGATTGATCTCGGCAGCAATTCCAGCTGGGTACTTATCCTTCCAAAAGTCTTCGATCATGGAAGCCCACTCCTCAGCAACGCGAATTCAACACCGCATTTGATGCGATTATTATTGGTGTGTTTTATAGGTGAGTCTGGCTTTACACAGGCCGAGAAGTCACAAAGCGCGCCGAGAGTAGCAGCTTTGCCAAGGGCCGACTAGAGCCTAAATCAGCCTCCACAGTCACTTTAATGACTCAAGACAAATAAGCAGTCATTTTAGAGCAAAAAACCTATAAACCTTTGAAAGCCGCTGAAATCGGGACTTTCATCCTCATAAAATCTTCGCGGGCAAGCCTCGCTCCTACTGTTCGCGTCATTCATGAAATGAACGCCACTGAACCTGTGGGAGCGAGGCTTGCCCGCGATCCGCGCGAAGCGCGGCCCTTCAACGATCAGGCGATATCACGCAACTCCCGCCGCAAAATCTTGCCCACCGGCGTCATCGGCAACGACTCACGCAATACGATGTGCTTGGGTACTTTGTACGCCGTGAAGTTTTCCTTGCAGTAGGCCTTCAGCTCTTCAAGGCTGACCCCCGACTCACGGGCCACCACAAACAACTTCACCGCCTCCCCCGAACGCTCGTCCGGCACGCCGATCACCGCGCAGTTGGCGACTTTCGGATGGGCCATCACCACGTCTTCGATCTCGTTCGGGTACACGTTGAAGCCCGAGACGATGATCATGTCTTTCTTGCGATCGACAATGCGCACGAAACCGTCCGGGTCGATCACCGCAATATCGCCGGACTTGAACCAGCCCTCGGCATCCAGCACTTCGGCGGTGGCTTCGGGTTTGAGCCAGTAACCCTTCATGATCTGCGGACCCTTGATGCACAGTTCGCCACGTTCACCCAGCGGCTGCTCGACGCCTTCATCGTTGATCACTTTCAGGGTCGTGCCCGGCACCGGCAGGCCGACCGTGCCTATGCGCGACTTCTCGCCGTAAGGGTTGGTGCAGGCCACTGGCGAGGTTTCGGTCAGGCCGTAACCTTCAGTGATCCGACAACCGGTGAGCTGTTCCCAGCGCTCGGCGGTGGCCTTGACCAGCGCCGTGCCGCCGGAGTTGGTGAGTTTGAGACTGGAGCAATCCAGGGTCTTGAAGTCGGGATGGTCCATCAGTGCGACGAACAGCGTGTTGAGCCCCAGCAGCGCCGAGAATCGCCAGTTCTTCAGTTCCTTGATGAAGCCCTTGATGTCCCGTGGATTGGTGATCAGCACGTTGTGGTTGCCGGTCACCATCATGCACATGCAGTTCGCCGTGAAGGCATAGATGTGGTACAGCGGCAGCGGCGCGATCATCACTTCCTGGCCTTCGCGCAGCAGCGGCTGACCGTCGGTACCCAGCTGGCTGAGGCATGCCCGCGCCTGCTGCATGTTCGCCACCAGGTTGCCGTGGGTCAGCATCGCGCCCTTGGCCAGCCCGGTGGTGCCGCCGGTGTATTGCAGCACGGCGATGTCGCCGAGACCGACGTTCAGCGGTTTGATGCCCAGGCCCCGGCCCAGACGTAGCGCACTCTTGAAGGAAAAGGCCTGGGGCAGTGAATAATCCGGGACCATTTTCTTGACCTTGGCGACCACGGTATTGATCAGCCAGCCCTTGGCGGTGGGCATCAGGTCGCCCATCTTCGCTTCGATCAGGTACTGGATGTCGGTGTCAGGCAGCACTTCCTGGACCTTCTGTCCGAACACGTTCAGGTACACCAGCGCCCGGGCACCGGAGTCCTTGAACTGATGACGCATCTCCCGCGCGGTGTACAGCGGGTTGGTGTTGACCACGATCAGCCCGGCACGCAAGGCGCCGAACACGGCGATCGGGTAATGCAGGACGTTGGGCATCTGCACCGCGATGCGATCCCCCGGCACCAGGTCGGTGTGGGCTTGCAGGTAACCGGCGAACGCGGCGCTATAGCGTTCCAGCTCGGCATAAGTCAGGGTCACACCCATGTTGCTGAATGCCGGGCGGTCAGCAAATTTCTTGCAGGAACGCTCGAACACCTCGATCACCGACTTATAGGCCCCGAGGTCGATATCCAGGGGCACGCCGGCCGGGCGTTTGTCATTCCAGAAATCAGGTTGCATTGTTCTTGTCCTCATTACCTGAATCTATCCGAGGCCGCTTTTTCTATCACTTCTGAAAAGCGGTGCTTCCCGGACACTAGCAGCTATGGTGAATCAGGCAAATATGCGCACGGTCCTCATTGATCCCGTGAATCTTACTGCCCCGGCGCGGACTGATCAGACCGCGCGCGGGATGCGCTATACAATGCAACGAGGCCCATCCCCCATGCCGCCCCATGCAAAGGAATCGCCATGATCCATGACACTTTCTGGCTGACCGCGAGCGACCGCAGCCGCCTCTACGTCAACCAGTGGCTGCCGGCTGCGCCGCTCAAAGCCGTGATCCTGCTGGTCCACGGCATGGCGGAACACAGCGGTCGCTACGCTCGTCTGGCAGAAAAGCTCTGCGAACAGGGCTACGGTGTTTACGCACCGGACCTGCGTGGACATGGCAAAACCGCCGACAACGGCACGCTGGGCCACTTCGCCGACAACGATGGCTGGTGCAAAGTGGTCGGTGACCTGGCCAGCCTCAACCAACATATCGGCCAGCAGCATCCCGGCGTGCCGATCGTGCTGTTGGGCCACAGCATGGGCAGCTACATCGCCCAGGCTTACTTGCTGCACCACAGCGCCAGCCTGCACGGTGCGATTCTCAGCGGCTCGAACTTCCAGCCCGTGGCGCTCTATCGCGCAGCGCGGCAGATTGCTCGTCTCGAACGCCTGCGCCAGGGGCCCAAGGGTCGCAGTGCGTTGATCGAATGGCTGTCGTTCGGCTCGTTCAACAAGAAATTCAAACCGGCACGCACCTCGTTCGACTGGCTGAGCCGCGACCCGGCCGAGGTCGACAAGTACGCCAACGACCCACTCTGCGGCTTTCGCTGCACCAATCAATTGTGGATCGATTTGCTCGGCGGCTTGCAGCAAATCAGCAAAGCGTCCAATCTCGCCCAGATCGATCCGGGCCTGCCGCTGCTGGTGATTGGCGGCGAATGTGATCCGGTGAGCGAAGGCAAACGTCTGAAAGATCTGGCCCATGTCCTGCGCGACGCTGGCTGCCAGAGCCTGCACTTGAATATTTACCCGCAGGCCCGGCACGAACTGTTCAATGAGAGCAATCGCGATGAAGTGACTGCCGACGTGCTGAACTGGATCGCCCAGGCCTTGAGCAACCGCCGGCCACCCAGAACCGAATAGTTTTTTTGTGGATTCATTTAATTCGTCACAGGAATCGAGACAGATGACCCAGGTTACCAACACCCCTTACGAAGCCCTCGAAATCGGCCAGACCGCCAGCTACAGCAAAACCGTCGAAGAGCGCGACATTCAGTTGTTCGCTGCGATGTCCGGCGACCACAACCCGGTGCACCTGGACGCCGAATTCGCCGCTGCCTCCATGTTCAAGGAACGCATCGCCCACGGCATGTTCAGCGGCGCGTTGATCAGCGCGGCGGTGGCTTGCGAGTTGCCTGGACCGGGGACGATCTATATCGGTCAGCAGATGAGCTTTCAGAAGCCGGTGAAGATTGGCGACACGCTGACTGTGCGCCTGGAGATTCTCGAAAAATTGCCGAAGTTTCGTGTGCGCATCGCCACTCGAGTGTTCAACCAGCGCGACGAGCTGGTGGTGGATGGCGAGGCGGAGATTCTGGCGCCGCGCAAGCAACAGACCGTGACGTTGCCGACGTTACCGGCGATCAGCATCGGCTGATCGCAAGCCTCCAAAAGGATCGCCGCCTTCGGTAGATCCTGCGACCCGACCACAAAAAACGCCAGACTGGCTGGCGTTTTTGACAGATCACGAACGCTTACGAGCGTGCGCGAGCCTGGTTGCGCAGGACTTTCACCTGATCGTGGTTGCGTTGCACGCCGTGATATTGGCGCTCAACGATGTCACGAATGCCCACCAGGTTGTGCTTGTTGATTTTTTCCAGCGCTTCCTTGTAGGCCTTCAACGCGTGGTCTTCACCGCGCTCGGCTTCGTTCAGCACCGCCTCTTCATCCTTGCCGGTGAACATCGACTTCACGTCGACCCAACGACGGTGCAGATCGCCGCTGACGCTGGTGGAGGTTTCCGGATCGCCACCCAGGGAACGTACGGTGGCCTGCAGTTCGGCAGCGGCAGTGGCGCAGTCGGTGGAGCGTTGAACGAACAGGTTTTTCAGTTCTGGATTCTTGATGTCTTCAGCGCAAGTCTTGAACCCTTCCTGACCGTCTTTACTGGTTTCAATCAGGTCATTGAGTACAGAGATCGCTTCTTTGTTGATGTCGGTCATTTTTCAATTCCTTGCGGTTGATGAAAGATGCAATCAATCGTTGCACCCTGCATGCCAGCTTTGAATTGATATTTTTTACTTATATTTCAATAAGTTAATCTTTAGGCGAAATCCGTATCCGCTTCTTTTGCATGATCTGTCAATTGGCCTGCATGCAGAATGCCTGTATTTTCCAGTCTGTTTTGAATCAAGACGACTGATGATGAATCCTGAAAAACTCGAATTGCTGATTACCCGAGAAATGCCCTTCGGCAAATACAAGGGCCGTATCATCGCTGACCTGCCCGGCCAGTACCTGAACTGGTTTGCTCGCGAAGGTTTTCCTCATGGGGAATTGGGCGGTTTACTGGCGTTGATGCAGGAAATCGACCATAACGGCCTGTCGGAGCTGCTTGAACCGCTGCGCGCCAAACACGGCAAGCCCGCCCCTCGTCACTGAACCGCCCTATCGCACCGAGAAGCTCATGCCTGATAACACCCGTCGTGCCCGTGATGAAGGCTTTTGGCAGACCTTCGCCGACCGCTACGCTGTCGAACCCGGCCCCCTGAACCTGGAAAACGGTTACTTCGGGCGCATGTCACGCACGGTGGTGGAGGAATATCAACGCAACATCGAACTCATCAACCGCGGCAACTCGGTGCATGTGCGCCAGCGCTTCGAACAGAGCGAAAGCGTCATGATTCGCGCGCAACTGGCCGAACTGATCGGCGCGCCGGCCGAGGCCGTCGCCTTCACCCGCAATGCCTCCGACGGCCTGCAATCGCTGATCCGCAACTACAATCGCCTGGAACCGGGCGACCAGGTCCTGCTGTGCGATCTGGAGTACGACACGGTCAAGGGCGCCATGCGTTGGCTGGCCCGCTATCGAGGCGTGGAAGTGATCGAGATCGAACACCCTCACCCCGCCAGTTTCGACAGCTTGTTGGCCACGTACCGCGAAGCGTTCGTGCGTTATCCACGACTGAAACTGATGGCCCTGACCCACGTCACCCATCGCACCGGCCTGGTGATGCCGGTGCAGGCGATTGCCGCTGCCGCCAGGGAGCATGGCATCGATGTGATCCTCGACGGCGCCCATGCCCTCGGCCAGATCGAGTTCAACCTTGATGAACTGGGCATCGCCTTTGCCGGCTACAACCTGCACAAATGGATCGGTGCGCCGCTGACGCTCGGCTTCATTTACATCGCGCCAGAACGGCTGGCCGACATCGACCCGGACATGGGCGAGATGCATTTCCCGGTCACCGACATTCGCGCCCGTACGCCGTACAGTACCCCGAACATTCCTGCGCTGCTGACCCTGCCGCTGGTGTTCGAAGAACATCACGCCATGGGTGGTTCCGTCGCCAAGAGCACACGACTCAACTACCTGCGCAATCGGTGGGTCGATGCCGTCCGGGGGTTACCGGGAATCGAAGTCATGACCCCCGATGACCCGCGCCTGTATTGCGGCATCACCTCGATGCGCTTTACCCGGCATGCAGACCAACAGGCGATGGTCGAGCGCCTGCTCAACGACTACAACCTGTTTACCGTGGTGCGTAGCGGCGCGGCGTGTGGCCCGTGCATCCGCATTACGCCGGGGCTCACCACCACCGCTGCCGACATGGATGGGCTGGTCCGGGCGCTAAGCGAATTGCGCTGATGTCACACGGTGTATTTGTCGAAGTCCTCGGGCTTGATTTGCGATGACACTGCAAACGTGTCGACACCGATGGTCATGTGCCCGAAAAAGCCGTCTTCATTCGAGTCTCGACCGATGGTGTGAATGTTCAGGGTCGAGGCCTGGCCGCCCATGCGCTGATAAAACATATCCTGCGCATTGGTCAGCGGTGATACGGCTCGACCGCTGTACTCACGAGCGTTGAGTACCGACCTTGATGCGACCTCGGGAAAGTAAAGCTGGCCGACCCAGGCGACATGCCGCTCTTCCAGATAGTTATTGCCGGCAGTGATGCGTACCGCGACGTGAATGTGCAAAGCGCGGCCGGCATAGAACCCCGGATAAATCGTGGTAAACCGCACGATGCCCATTTTGTCGGTGAATTGCCCACCACGCAGGTAGGTATCGTCGTCGGTGCGCGGGATCGACCCGATATCATCCACATCGACTTCCTTGTCCGGGTTGACCTTGCTCCAGCCCGAATACGCCCCGCGCGCATTGCAATGCCAGATATCGACCAATGCCCCGGCCACCGGTTGACCGGTCATGGCATCGATGATCGTGAGCCGCAGCACCAAGGGGATGCCGTCCATGCCTTCGCTGATGTTTCGTCTGATCAGTTTTGGATTTCGAAAATACGGCCCTGCGACCTGTTCGGGTGACAGTTGGTAAACCGGTAGTGGGGATGCAGCCGAGGTGTTGTCGTCCATGACGTTCTCTCTTCAATAAGATGAACGCAGGTTAACGCTGGACGCACGGCGAGATGCGGTAACTATGTATCGCATGATGTCGATCTGTAGCAGCTGTCGACAGTCACAGGGATTTTCACCAGGCAAAAAAAAACGGTGCGCCGACCAAGCGCACCGTAAAGCCGTAGAACACACAACGAAGTGTTTGGTAAATCCGGTAAATCAGATCAATCCAGCAGGGCCAACGCCTCGGCGGTGCACTCCTGGATGCGGGCCCAGTCGCCGTTCTTGATCCACTCAGGGTCAAGCATCCAGCTGCCGCCCACGCACATCACGTTTTTCAACGCCATGTAGCTCTTGATGTTGGCCGGGCTGACACCGCCGGTCGGGCAGAATTTAACTTCGCCGAATGGGCCGCCCAGGGCCTTGATGGCCGCGACGCCGCCGCTGACTTCCGCCGGGAACAACTTGAAGCGGCGATAACCCAGGCAATAGCCTTCCATGATGCCGGAGGCGTTGCTGATGCCCGGCAACAGCGGGATCGGGCTGGCGACACTGGCTTCAAGCAGGTCACGGGTGATGCCCGGTGTCACGATGAATTGCGAACCGGCGGCTTCGGCAGCGGCCAGCATGCTGCGATCAAGCACCGTACCGGCACCGGTCACCAGCTCTGGACGCTTCTCGCGCAGGATCTGAATCGCCTTGAGGCCGAACTGCGAACGCAGGGTCACTTCCAGCGCCGTGAGGCCACCGGCTGCCAGGGCGTCGGCCAACGGCAGCACGTCCTGTTCACGCGCGATGGTGATCACCGGCAGGATCCGCGCCTTGGCGCAGAGGCTGTCGATCAGGGCAACTTTGTCCGCCATGGAAACGGTCGGGGATATGTTTGTCATAGCGGCTGATCCTTGGTTCATGGGCACCAGTAAATCTCTAACGTAGGTTGCAGAAACGCCCGAATCGGCATGGCGGCGACATCGTCACCGGCCAGTGCGGCGCTCAGGGTGGTCAGCTTGGACTGACCGGAAATCGATAGAACGGTGTGCTTGGCCGAAGCCAGCAGCGCGCGACTCATGGTCAGGCGCTGATGCGGCACGGTCGGCGCCAGCATCGGCCAGCAGCGACGAGTGCCGTCGACCTTCAAGGCATCGGCCAGGTTCGGGCTGTTGGGGAACAGCGACGCGGTGTGACCGTCGTCGCCCATGCCCAGCACCAGCACGTCGATCGCCGGCAGTTCGGCGAGCAAGCGATCAGCCTGCTCGGCAGCCTGTTCCAGGTTGGCGGTGGCACTGTAGAGGCTCAGGAACTGGGCCTTGGCCGCCGGGCCTTGCAACAGGTAACGCTTGAGCAAACCGGCATTGCTGTCGGCATGCTCCACCGGCACCCAGCGCTCGTCAGCCAGGCTGACTACCACCTTCGACCAGTCCAGCGCCTGCTTGGCCAGGTGCTGGAAAAATGCCACCGGGCTGCGCCCACCGGACACAACCAGCGTCGCGGCGCCTTGTGCGGCAATTGCTTCGCTCAGTTGCCTGGCTACCGTCAATGCCAGGCCTTCGGCCAGCAGCACCGGGCTTTTGAACTCATGGCCGCTGACGCCCTGAGGCAGTTTCAATTTAGATATCGCCATACCAAGACCTCCCGTCCCGCGTGATCAGTGCAATGGAGCTCATCGGCCCCCAGGACCCGGCCGCGTAGGGCTTGGGCGCATCACCGGACTTTTTCCACCCGGCGATCAACTGGTCACACCACTTCCACGCGGCTTCGATTTCATCTTTACGGACAAACAGGTTCTGATTGCCACGCATCACTTCCAGCAGCAACCGCTCGTAGGCATCGGGAATCCGTGCGCTGCGCCAGGTGTCGGAAAAATTCAGCTGCAACGGACCGCTGCGCAGCTGCATGCCCTTGTCCAGGCCTTGTTCTTTGGTCATCACGCGCAAGGAAATGCCTTCGTCCGGTTGCAGGCGGATGATCAGTTTGTTGCTGATCTGCAAGCGCTGCTCGGGGGCAAAGATGTAGTGCGACGGTTCCTTGAAGTGGATGACGATCTGCGACAGCTTCTGTGGCATGCGTTTGCCGGTGCGCAGGTAAAACGGCACGCCGGCCCAACGCCAGTTGCGAATGTCGGCACGCAGGGCAACGAAGGTTTCGGTGTCGCTCTGGGTGTTGGAGTTAGGCTCCTCCAGATACCCCGGCACCGACTTGCCTTCGCTGTGACCGGCGATGTACTGGCCGCGCACCACTTGAGTGGTCAGGCCTTCCGGGCTGATCGGCGCCAGTGCCTTGAGCACTTTGACTTTCTCGTCGCGGATGCTGTCGGCGGACAGGTCGGCCGGCGGGTCCATGGCGATCAGGCACAGCAACTGCAGCAGGTGATTCTGGATCATGTCCCGCAGCTGGCCGGCCTTGTCGAAGTAACCCCAACGGCCTTCGATCCCGACCTGCTCGGCCACGGTGATTTCCACGTGGGAGATGTAATTCTGGTTCCACTGGGTTTCGAACAGGCTGTTGGCGAAACGCAGGGCGATCAGGTTTTGTACGGTCTCTTTGCCCAGGTAGTGGTCGATGCGGTAGGTGCGATTCTCCGGGAAGAATTGCGCCACGGCGTCGTTGACCTTGCGCGAGGATTCCAGGTCCGAACCGATGGGTTTTTCCAGCACCACGCGGGTGTTTTCGGTCAGGCCGACCTTCGACAGGTTCTCGCAAATAGCACCGTAAACCGCCGCCGGCGTGGCGAAGTAAGCAATCACCCGCTGGGCGCTGCCGGCCTGCTCGGCCAGTGCCACGTAATCGTCAGCCTTGAGGAAGTCGACGTGCAGGTAGCTCAAACGGGCCAGGAAGCGCTCGAGCACGGCTTCATCCAGCTCTTTGGCGCCTACGTAGCGGCGCAACTCGGTGGCGATGAACGCCAGGTGCTGTTGCTCGCTGCCAGGTTCACGGGCCAGTGCGATAATGCGCGTATCCTCATGAAGCAGGCCGGCACCATCGAGTTGATAAAGGGCAGGAAACAGCTTGCGCAAGGCTAGATCGCCGAGAGCGCCGAACAAGGCAAAGGTGCACGGTTCAACCGTAATCGAAGGCATGATGTTTGTTCTTTTATCAAGTTAAGCTACAAATACCTTTTTTCAAGGCATCACTCAAGGGAAAATGTAGTAATAACCACAACATTTTCGCAAAATATAGATTCCGAGTGGTGGTCGGTCGGAGCCATCAGTAGGATAGGCCACCGTCATGGGCCATATCAAAGGCCCAATTTGCATAGCCGAGCGCTCGTTTGCGCAGGTGAATCTAGGAACCCATATGGACCGCGTGCGAAATTTACTGGAACAGATCCAGAATCGCCTTGAAGACCTGAACAAGGCAGAACGCAAAGTCGCCGAAGTGATCCTGCTCAACCCACAGCAGGCCACCCGGTTCAGCATCGCCGCCCTCGCCCAAGCCGCGTCAGTCAGTGAGCCGACGGTCAACCGTTTCTGCCGCTCGTTCGGTGTCAGCGGCTACCCGGAACTGAAACTGCAACTGGCACAGAGCCTGGCCAGTGGCGCTGCGTATGTCAGCCGTGCGGTGGAAGCCGACGACAACCCCGAGGCTTACACCCAGAAGATCTTCGGCAGCGCCATCGCGTCCCTGGACAGCGCCTGCCAGGCCTTGGACCCGAACCTGATCAGCCGCGCCGTCGACCTGTTGATTCAGGCCCGGCAGATCCACTTCTTCGGCCTCGGCGCTTCGGCCCCGGTGGCGCTGGATGCGCAGCACAAGTTCTTCCGCTTCAACCTGGCGGTGACCGCCCACGCCGATGTGCTGATGCAACGCATGATTGCCTCGGTGGCCCACACCGGCGAATTGTTCGTGATCATTTCCTACACCGGCCGCACCCGCGAACTGGTGGAAGTGGCGCGCATTGCCCGGGAAAACGGCGCTTCGGTGCTAGGTCTGACCGCCGAGGGTTCACCGCTGGCCAAGGCCAGCACCCTGAGCCTGAACATCCCGTTGCCGGAAGACACCGACATCTATATGCCGATGACGTCGCGGATCATTCAATTGACCGTGCTCGACGTACTGGCCACCGGCATGACCTTGCGCCGGGGCGTGGATTTCCAGCCGCATTTGCGCAAGATCAAGGAAAGCCTGAACGCCAGTCGGTATCCGATTGGCGATGAATTCAATTAACCCAGGATCTTCATTGCCTGTTCGGGCCTCATCGCGGGCAAGCCCGCTCCCACAGAAATCTACGGCGCACACAAATCTGTGTTCACTGAATATCCCTGTGGGAGCGGGCTTGCCCGCGATGAGGCCCGGCGCAACACCGCAGATTTTGAGCTAAGCCCCCACCCGCGCCTGCAAACTCAAATGTGCCCGCTCCCCCGGCGCCAGGCACAGGCTGTCGGTGCCGCCGCTGGCTGCTTCCACACAGACGAACTCTGAAATCTCGTTCCAGCTCACGCCCAGCAATGGCCGTGAGCCGGGATGCCAGACCACCGTGTCCGCATGGTCACCGGTGTCGATACACAGTTCGCGCTGCCAGGCATGGTCCTTAAGCTGCAACTCACCGTCATGCTGGAACACGCGCTGACAACCACCGTCGACCCGCAACTCACCTTCCTGCTGGCAAACCTGGCGGTTCAATTGATCATAACCTTGCGCGCCGTCGAGCCCAGACAGCGCTATCTCACCGACATCGCCAATACGCCAATAGGCGTGCAGCGCCTGGCTCAACTGGCACGGCATGTCGTCCTGATGCTCGGTGCTCAGGTGCAAATCCATGCGTTCGCCCAAGTGCGCATGCAAATCCACTTGCCAATCGCACAGCTGTAACTGCCAATGCAGGTGCACGCCTTCGTCGTCACTGCTGCTGTCGAGTAACTTCCAATCGAGCAGGCGCGCCCAACCATGGGACGGCCAGGCGTTTTCGCTGGGATGGCGGCCGTACCACGGCCAGCACACCGGCACACCGCCGCGAATCGCACCGACGTGCGGCCATTTCGCCGCGCACCACAGCCAGGGTTTCTGGTCCTTTGGCTGAAAGTGCAACAACTGCGCGCCCTGACGACTGAACACCGCCTGACACAGCGGATGGTCGATCACCAGCACGTCGCGCATCTGATAGCGCTCCCACGCAAACACCGGACGTTCGCGCAAGGACTTGAAGAAGCGTTGTAGCGGATGCTCAAGCATGTACCACGGTCCTGAAAATCATCTGTCACCCGAGGGTGCGCCGCCCCCCAAAAAAAAGCGGACAGCCTTGGCCATCCGCAAATATGCGCACATAGAGAGGAGCTTATCGCAACAGCGTTAGAACACCGACTGAATTTTCAGGCCGGCGACCAGCGCGTTATCAACTTCATCCACACCACCCGGGTGAGTGATGTATTGCAGGTTAGGACGCACCGTCAGCCAGTTGGTAACGTGGAAACCATAGTTGATCTCGTAGTTGTACTCGGTGCTGCGCAGTGGCGAGAACAGCGGATCGTTGTAGTCGGTGACATCATTGGCGGCGTTGACCAGCTCGGCGTTTTTCTTCACGTCATCGTTGACATGGATACGGGAGAAACCGATCCCGACGTCGTCTTTTGGACGCGCATCGAACGGGCCCTTGTAAACAAACATCAGCGACTGGTAGTTGTCGACGAAGTTGGTGTCCTTGTCGTGGAAGGTGGCGTTGGCCGCGATGTTCAGACCGCGCGAAGCATCACCGTTGTGGGTGGTGAGTTGTTGCTGCGCCACGAACCAGTAACCGTGCTTGCTGTCATGGCTGCGATAGGCGTTGCCGGTGGTCGCTGCATCATTGCCGTTGTCGTCTTTACGCACGTCATTGGCGTCGGCCGTGCTCTTGTAGTAACCGACACGGTATTCGCCCGGCAGGTTGTTGACCTTCGGCGTCCAGACCAATTCAACCGGCAAAACGGTGCCCTTGGTACCGCTGCCGCTGAGCTTGAAGCCGTTACCGTGCTCCAGTTGCGATGGGTTCTGGTTGTACGCGCCGATCTGCGCATAGAACTCAGGCGTGATGTTGTACTTCACGCGAACCGCTGCCTGCATGACCGGCCAGTTGTACCAGATACCGGTGGCCCAGTTACCCGCCTGGGAACCGCAGAATGCCAGGTTCTGGAATTCGCAAGGGAAGGTGTTGAAGTCTTCGCCTTCGCCGAAGTAGCCGGCCTTGACGTCCAGTTTCCCGTCGAGGAACTGGTGCTTGATCCACAATTGGGTCAGACGGACCATGTGGCCACGGCCGTAGACTTCCTGGGAGGAACTCAAGGTGCCGGCACGCGGGTCGCCGACACGGTCATTGGAGATGTTCTGACCGTTACGGTTGGTGAGCTGGATCTTGGCCTGGGTGTTATCCCAGCCCCACAGCTTTTGCAGGTCCAGCGCCACGCCCAGACCAAACTGGTCGGCGTAACGCGCCGTTTTGTCGCTGTTGTAGCCGCCATGCAGGTTGGCGCCCACTTCACCGACGTAGTCGGCCTTGATGTCGATACCTTGCTCGATCAGCTTGGTCCGCTCGCCACCCCAGTCACCGGTCATCCACTGCGAATCGGCGCTGAACGCGTCAGCCGCGTGCACACTGCCGGCCAGCATCATCGCCGCAACCGCTGACAATTGGCAGATCAGCTGAGCGTTGTTGTTCTTCTTCATCCCTACATCCTCGTTTTATTGTTATTAACTGTTTTTATCTAACGCGGTTTACATCGATTGCGACGGATGTCTCCACCCGCCACGAATCCCCCCTGTGGGAGCGGGCTTGTGGCGAGGGGGCTTGCCCCCGTTCGACTGCGAAGCAGTCGTAAACCGGTCGCTGCTTTCTAATTCAAGATCGCGGTGACCGGTTTCAGGGGTGCTTCGCACCCCAACGGGGGCAAGCCCCCTCGCCACAAAAGCTCGCTCCCACATTTTTAATTTTCAGCGGCCTTTGAACTGGGCCACGTTGGCGCTGTGAGCTTCGGGTTTTGGCAGGCCGGCAACGCCCAGGCGCTCACCGGTCTTGGCATCGAACAGCAGCACTTTCGATGGATCGAATTGCAGCGTCAGGGTCTCGCCCGCGGCCGGTGCGACGTCCGGTGCCAGACGGCAGCAGACCTTGGTATCGTTGAGATTGACGAATACCAGGGTGTCGGGACCGGTCGGTTCGGTGACCTGCACTTCGGCGCGAATGGTCGGCAGGCCGTTGGCTTCGCCGTTCGCCAGCACGATCTGCTCCGGGCGCATGCCGAGGATCACTTCGCGGTCTTCGAGCCCGGCATCCTGCATGCCCAGCGGCAATTCGCAGCGCGCCTGACCGCTGTCGAGCAGCGCCAACAGACGGCCGTCCTTGCGTTGCAAACGCAGGGGAATGAAGTTCATCGGCGGCGAACCGATGAAGCTCGCCACGAACAGGTTGGCCGGGTTGTTGTAGATGTCTTTCGGCGTACCGAACTGCTGGATGATCCCGTCCTTCATCACCGCCACTTTGTCGCCCAGGGTCATCGCTTCGATCTGGTCGTGGGTCACGTAGACCGTGGTGGTTTTCAGGCGCTGGTGCATCAGTTTCATTTCGGTGCGCATCTCGACCCGCAGCTTGGCGTCGAGGTTGGACAGCGGTTCGTCGAACAGGTAGATCTTCGGCCGCCGCGCCAATGCCCGGCCCATGGCCACGCGCTGTTGCTGACCACCGGAGAGTTGACCCGGCTTGCGGTTGAGCAGGTGTTCGATTTGCAGCAGCTTGGCCACGCGAGCGACTTCTTCGTCGATTTCGGCGGTCGGCATTTTGCGGATCTTCAAACCGAACGCGATGTTTTCGCGCACGCTCATGGTCGGGTACAGCGCGTAGGACTGGAACACCATGGCGATGTCGCGGTCTTTGGGGCTCATGCCGCTGACGTCCTGGTCACCGATCATGATCGCGCCGCCGGTGATGGTCTCAAGGCCGGCGATGCAATTCATCAGGGTCGATTTACCGCAACCCGAAGGTCCCACAAGAATCAGGAATTCACCGTCCTTGATCGACAGCTCGATGTTCTTGAGGGTGTCCGGCAGGCCGGGGCCATAGGTTTTGTTTACATTGCGAAGTTCGAGCGTAGCCATGATTACCCCTTGACTGCGCCGGCCGTCAGCCCGCGCACGAAATACTTACCTGCGACCACATAGACCAGCAGGGTCGGAAGCCCGGCGATCATCGCCGCCGCCATATCAACGTTGTATTCCTTGGCCCCGGTACTGGTGTTGACCAAGTTGTTCAACGCCACCGTAATGGGTTGCGAGTCACCGCTTGAGAACACCACGCCGAACAGGAAGTCGTTCCAGATCTGAGTGAACTGCCAGATCAGGCAGACCATGATGATCGGGGTGGACATCGGCAGGATGATCAAGCGGAAGATGGTGAAGAACCCCGCGCCATCGAGCCGCGCCGCCTTCACCAGCGCATCGGGAACGCTGACGTAGTAGTTACGGAAAAACAGCGTGGTGAACGCCAGGCCGTAGACCACGTGCACGAACACCAGGCCTGTCGTTGTGCTGGCCAGGCCCATCTTGCCGAGGGTGAACGAGGCCGGCAGCAGGACCGTCTGGAATGGCAGGAAGCAACCGAACAGCAGCAGGCCGAAGAACAACTGCGACCCGCGAAAGCGCCACATCGACAGCACATAGCCGTTCAACGCACCGATGGCCGTGGAGATCATTACCGCCGGAACGGTGATCTTGATCGAGTTCCAGAAGTACCCGTCAACCGTGCCCCAGGCCTTGACCCAGCCAATACCGCTGACCACGGTCGGCCAGCTCAGCAGGTTGCCGGAGTTGATGTCTTCAGGCGTCTTGAAACTGGTCAACAGCATGACCACCAGCGGTATCAGGTACAGGAATACCGCAAGGATCAGCACGCCATAGATCGCGATGCGACTCAGACTGATGGCAGGTTTGGCAGCAAAACTAGTCATGACGTTTGGCCCTCAGCTCGGAGTACAGGTAAGGCACGATGATCGCGAGAATCGCACCGAGCATCAGAATCGCACTGGCCGAGCCCATGCCCATCTGGCCGCGACTGAAGGTGAAGGAATACATGAACATCGCAGGCAGATCGGAGGAATAACCCGGGCCACCGGCGGTCATTGCCGCCACCAGGTCGAAACTCTTGATAGCGATGTGGGCCAGGATCATCACTGCACTGAAGAACACCGGGCGCAGGCTCGGCAACACCACTTTCAGGTAGATGCGCGGCATGCTCGCACCATCGATCTGGGCAGCACGGATGATCGATTGATCAACGCCTCGCAGACCGGCGAGGAACATCGCCATGATAAAGCCCGAGGCTTGCCATACCGCCGCGATCACCAGGCAGTACACAACGCGATCCGGATCGATCAACCAGTCCAGGCGAAAGCCTTCCCAGCCCCAGTCACGCAGCAATTTGTCCAGGCCCATGCCCGGGTTGAGCAGCCACTTCCAGGCGGTACCGGTGACGATCATCGAAAGCGCCATCGGGTACAGGTAAATGGTGCGAATGAAACCTTCACGACGAATGCGCTGATCAAGAAACACCGCCAGCAACACACCGATCACCAGGGTGATGCCAATGAACATGCCGCCGAAAAGCGCCAGGTTCTTGCTCGCTACCCACCAACGATCGTTGTCGAACAGCCGCTGGTACTGCGCCAGACCCGCCCATTTGTAAGTCGGCAGGAAAGTCGAAGTGGTGAACGACAGGACGAAGGTCCACAGGATATAGCCATAGAACCCCACCAAAACAATGAACATGCTCGGCGCCAGCACCAGCTTGGGGAGCCAGCGCTGCAGTGCATCGAACGGCGAGGCCTTGCTGAACACAGCAACAGAACTCATGGGAAGATCCAGTACGAAGAGAAAGGATTACAAGCGCTTTCCCTTGTGGGAGCGGGCTTCTGTGGGAGCTGGCTTGCCTGCGATGGCATCACCTCAGTGCAACTGATAAACCGAGGTGTCTGCATCGCGGGCAAGCCCGGCTCCCACAAAATCCCTCCCACAAGGAGGATGCGCAGCTAACGGTTACTTGGCCGCTTTAATGGCTGTGCCGAGTTGCTTGGCGGCAGTGGCAGGATCGGCTTTCGGATCGTTGATGAAGTTGGTCACGACATCAAAGAAAGCACCCTGTACCGCCAGCGTGGTCGCCATGTTGTGCGCCATGCTCGGCTGCAAGCCACCGGACTTGGCGTCCGCCAGGAAGTCTTTGGCAGCCGTCTGGGCGCAGGAGTCGAAACCGTACTTGCCCATGTCGCTCAGCATGTCGTTTCGAACCGGGATCGAGCCCTTGTTGATGCTGAAGACTTTCTGGAAGTTCTCACCCAGCACGATCTTGGCGATGTCCTGCTGAGCCGCAGCAGTGCCCTTGTCTTTCTGCTTGAACACGGCCAGCGAGTCGATGTTGTAGGTGAAGGCCTTGTCGGTGCCCGGGAAGGCTACGCACTCGTAATCCTTGCCGGCGACTTTCTTGGCCGCTGTCCACTCGCTCTTGGCCCAGTCACCCATGATCTGCATGCCGGCCTTGCCGTTGATGACCTTGGCCGCCTCCAGGTTCCAGTCCTGGCCTTTGCCGTCGGCGTCCATGTAGGTCGCGACTTTCTTCAGCTCGGTCAGCGCCTTGACCATGTCAGGACCGGTCAGCGCCGCGTTGTCCAGGTCGACCAGGGCTTTCTTGTAGCCATCGACGCCCATGACCGACAAGACCACCGCTTCGAACACGGTGCTGTCTTGCCAAGGCTGGCCACCGTGGGCAAGCGCAATGAAGCCCGCAGCCTTGAGCTTGTCACCGGCCGCGTAGAATTCCTGAAGGGTGGTTGGCGCTTTTTCGATGCCGGCTTTCTTGAAGACTTCCGGATTGATCCACAACCAGTTGACGCGGTGAATGTTCACCGGCACGGCCACATAGTTGCCGTCGTACTTCACGGTATCGGAGACTTTCTTGTCGAGCAGGCTGTCCCACTTCTCAGTTTTGGCAGTGTCTTTCAAGACGTCGGTATCGAGCAGACCGGTAGACGCCCATTCCTGAATGTCCGGGCCTTTGATCTGCGCTACGCCCGGCGGGTTACCGGCCACGGCGCGGCTTTTGAGCACGGTCATGGCTGTGGCACCGCCACCGCCGGCGACTGCGCCGTCTTTCCAGGTGAAGCCGTCTTTTTCGACTTGAGCCTTGAGCACATCGACCGCTGCTTTTTCACCACCAGACGTCCACCAGTGAACGACTTCCACCGAACCTTTGGAATCGGCGGCAAGAGCACTGAGCGGGAATGCAGCAACGGGAAGCAGTGAAGCGAGAGAAATGACAGTAGCGAGGCGAGAAATCGCGTTCATCTAGTAGTACCTTTCTTGTTGTTATGCATGCAAGTCTGGTGCTTGCGCTGCATGGATTCTAAACAGGAGTCATCCCTTCGCAGGTAACGAAGGGACGTTCGAATGTCACCACATGGTTACACAGGAGTGCTCTGGGATAATTGCGCCAGCGCGGTAGCCAGGCTCGGTGCCAGCGGCAGGCGCGGGATCAATACGGCTTGCCAGGCGTGATACAGGTCGGGTTTACCGGCCCAGATATCGGCGCTCGGGCGGTTCAGCGGATCGAGCTCGTGATGCCAGCTGCCATCGCAACGGTCAATGAAATGACTGTCACAGAATTCCCAGAACAGTCGGTACCAGCGCTCGTATTGCTCGTCACCGGTGCGTTTTAGCAGTGCACTGGCGGCGGCGCTGGCCTCGCAATGAGTCCAGTGCAAACGATGGCGAACCACCGCGAGATTGTCCCAGTCGAGGGTGTAGACGATGCCCGGCGCACCGTCGACGTCCCAGCCGTGACGGCAATTGTGCTCGAAGAGTTTTTGCGCATCGGTGGCGAGCCACCCCGGCGTGAGCATCCCGGCCTGTACCCGCGCGGCTTCGAGGTGCAGCAACAGCCGCGCCCATTCAAAACCATGACCCGGCGTGGTGCCGTAAGGGCGAAAACCGTCGGCCGGGTTGTCGTGGTTGTAGTCACGCTGCGGCTGCCAGTCGCGGTCGAAATGCTCGATCACCAGGTAATCGTTGGCCGCGGCATGTTCGTGAATGACGCGCTCGACAATGCGCTGGGCGCGAATCAACCAGCGGTTGTCTTCGGTGACATCGGCCAGGGCGAGGAAGGCTTCGGTGGCGTGCATGTTGCTGTTGGCGCCGCGATAGGCTTCCTCGCAACTGAAGTCGCGGTTGAAGGATTCGCGCATGGCGCCCTCCTCTTCGCTCCAGAAATGGCTGTCGATGATGTGGATCGCATCGTCGAGCAAGGCTTGCGCACCGGGCCGTTGAGCAACCACCGCAGAGCTCGCGGCCAACGCCACGAAGGCATGCAGGTAAGCGGCTTTGCCGGTATTGCCGTCGCGGTGTTCGGGCGTGGCGAACCAGCCACCGTGTTCGGCGTCACGCAGCGGCCCGCTGAGGGCTTTGATGCCGTGATCCACCCACTCGGCGAACCCCGGCAAGCCCTGGATGTGGGCCATGGCGAAGCTATGCGTCATGCGCGCGGTGTTCATGGTTTCAGCTTGCGCATCGGCCGCCAGGTGGCCCTGATCGTCGAGGTTGCCGAAACCTTCGGGAAGCTTTGAAGCCTTGGCAAACGCCAACAGGCGCAAGCCTTCGGCGGCGAGCCATTGCTGATGGGCAGGCGCGTTCAGCCAACTGCTGAAGGCGGGTTGGAAGGTGTCCATGCGGTACCTTTTTTGTTGTTATGACTGGGACCAGTCTAAACAACGGGTGATGGCGGGCAGGTAACGAAGGGGGCGAGTTATGTCACCGAGTTGTGACATTCACCCCAATTTTGAAGTGAGTGGTTACTTGTGGTGAGGGGGCTTGCCCCCGTTGGACTGCGCAGCAGTCCCTCTTTCAGGGCCGCTCCGCGCCCCAACGGGGGCAAGCCCCCTCGCCACAGGGTCGCTTTCAATCCATTGATCGCGGCAACTGCAACGTCACGCGCAACCCGCCTTCACGCAGGTTTTGCAGGCTGACTTCACCGCCATGGCTATGGGCAATGTTGCGCGCAATCCCCAGCCCCAGGCCATAACCCTGCTGCTGCCCGGCCAGGCGGAAGTGCGGCTCGAACACTTGCTCCAGTCGCTGCTCCGGCACACCCGGACCTTCGTCGTCGACATGCAGGACGAACGCGCTCTCGTCATCATCGATGTGCAGATGCGCGTTCTGCCCGTACTTCAAGGCGTTGTCGATCAGGTTGCCGATGCAGCGCTTGAGCGCCAGTGGCTTGCCGGGATACGGCGCCAGCGCCCGCCCTTGTTGAGTCACGCGGCCATTGCCGTTAGGCGCCAGATACGGCTCCACCAGGCAGTCGAGCACATGGTTGAGGTCCACCGGTTCGATGTTTTCGTGGATGTCGGTGTCTTTCACGCATTGCAACGCGCCTTTGACCAACAACTCCAGCTCATCCAGGTCACGACCGAACTTGGCCTGCAGCTTTTCGTCTTCGAGCAACTCCACGCGCAATCGCAACCGGGTGATCGGCGTGCGCAAATCGTGGGAGATCGCGCTGAACAACTGGCTGCGTTCGGTCAGGTAACGGCTGATGCGCTCGCGCATGGCATTGAAGGCGCGGCCAACCTCAACCACTTCACTGCCGCCACCCTCGGCCACCGGTTCGACTTCGGCACCGAGGGACATGTCCCGCGCCGCCCGCGCCAATCGCTTGAGCGGTCGGCTCTGCCAGTGCACCAACAAGCCGATGAACAACAGCAAGAAGCCGCTGGTGAGGACAATGAACCAGACTTGCTGCGCCGGTAGGCCCTGCTCTTCAAGGCTGGTGTAGGGCTCGGGCAGCAAAGACGCGATGTACAGCCATTCCCCCGGTGCCATCTGGATTTGCGTGACCAGCACCGGCGGGTTCACCGGCTCCAGAGTCAACGCGTAGTGCGCCCAGGAGCGTGGCAATTCATCGAGTTTCAGCCCGCTATTGAAGATCCGCAGGTCCTCGGGGCTGACGAATGTCACCGAAATATCGGCGTCCTGGCCCAGTGACTGGCGCAGCACTTCGCCCACCGCTTTGAGCACCGCTTCTTTGCGCGGGGTGATCGGCAGCACTTCCATGCCCAAGGGTTTGTCGTTGAGGGTCACCACAAACCGGGTGCCGCCCATGCTGCGCAACTGATCGAGCACCAGCGGCCTGAACGCCACCGGCAACGAGCGGAAATAACTGACGCTGGCCGTCATCGAATGGGCCAGGCTGCGGGCGCTGGTGACCAGGCCTTCGAGCTGGGTGGCGCGCAGTTGCGAAACCCAGATCACGCTCGACAGCGTCTGGGCGAACAGCACCGCCAACAGGGTCAGCAGCAACATGCGCCCGAGCAGCGAGCGCGGTACCGGCACGCGCCCGGCGAGCTTGCGCAGGAACTCAGTGGCCATTGCCGGCAACCACATTGGCTGCCAGTTGGTAGCCGCTGCCACGCACGGTGCGGATCAGCCGCGGCGGCTTTTCGGTGTCGCGCAGGCGCTGGCGCAAACGGCTGACCGCCATGTCGACGATGCGATCGAGTGGCATCAAGTCACGGCCACGGGTGGCGTTGCCGATGGTGTCGCGGTCGAGGATTTCCTGGGGGTGATCGAGGAACAGTTTCAACAGCGCGAAATCGGCGCCGGAGAGAATCACTTCCTCGCCATCGGTGTGAAACAGTCGATGGCTGACCATGTCCAGCCGCCAGTCATCGAAAGCGAGCACTTCGCCGCCGGAACGCTCCTGACCGAACTGCGCACGACGCAACAGGGCTTTGATGCGCGCCTGCAATTCACGGGGGCTGAAGGGTTTGCCGAGGTAGTCGTCGGCGCCCAGTTCCAGGCCGATGACGCGATCGGCCTCGTCGGAGCTGGCGGTGAGCATGATGATCGGCACATGGGCCTGGCGCGGGTGCTGGCGGATCCAGCGGCAGAGGCTGAAACCGTCTTCGTCCGGCAGCATCACGTCGAGGATCACCAGATCGCTCGGCGCCTCGTTCAGCGCCTGACGAAAGCCTGCGCCATCGGGCGTGGTGCGGACCTGGAAACCGGCACGGGTCAGGTAGGTGTCCAGCAACTCGCGTATCTCTTGATCGTCATCGACCAACAAAATCGACTTGTTGACTGAGCTCACGGGGCGGCGTCCTTGTTGTTTGTGTTAGGGAGGATTATGCCTGATCGTTCAAAAATCTATGTTGTCTGTGAGGGCCTCATCGCGGGCAAGCCCGCTCCCACAAGGTTATGCGCACATTTTCAGATGCAGGTAATCCTGTGGGAGCGTGGCTTGCCCGCGATGAAGGCGGCGCGGTCTAAGCCTGCTCCAACGCCACACCCGCGCCCACCAGGCCGGAATACGGCGCTGTCACCAGCCACACCGGAATGCCTTTGAAGTAATCGCTCATGCAACCCTTGTCGGCGAAGCACCGGGCGAAACCGCTTTTAACGAAAAAGTCGGCAAACCGTGGAATCACCCCGCCAACGATGTACACACCACCCCGTGCGCCGGTGGTCAGCACGTTGTTGCCGGCCACGCGACCGAGCCAGCAACAGAACTGCTCGAGCACCTCCATGGCAATCGGATCACCCGCCAGCCCGGCCGCCGTGATCGACTCAGGCGTGTCGAGCACAGGCGTATGACCGTCCACCGCGCAGATCGCCCGGTAGACCCGCGGCAAACCACTGCCGCTCAATGCCGTTTCCGCGCTGACATGCCCAATCTCGTTGTAGATGTGCTGCCACAGTTGGGTTTCCCGTGGGCTGCTCAGCGGCAGATCGACGTGACCGCCCTCCCCTGGCAACGCGGCAAAACGGCCCTCGCCCAGATCGAGCAACGTGCCTACGCCCAGGCCGGTGCCCGGGCCGATCACCACGGCCGGCCGCAATGGCTCCGGCGTGCCTTCGCAAACCACCCGGAACTCGCCCGGCTGCAAGCGAGTCATGCCCAGCGCCATGGCCGAAAAATCGTTGACCAGCAGCAGTTGATCCACCTGCAAGGTCTTGCAGAAACCCTTGCGACTGAGCCGCCAGTGATTGTTGGTGAATTTGAATTCATCACCGCTCACAGGGCCTGCCACCGACAGGCACACCGAACCGATCGCACCCGGCGCCAGGCCGAGCCCGCTCAGGTAAAGCGCAATCGCTTCCTCCGGGCTGGCGTGGTCTGCCGTCGCCAGCACCTGGACTGATTCCAGTTGCTGGTTTTTCCACAACGCGAAACGTGCGTTGGTCCCACCGATGTCACCGACCAAAGCCAGTTTCAATTAAGCGTCTCCAGGGCAGAAGTAAAGGCGCTGGCGCCTTGCTCTGCGGAGCTGAAGGCCATGCGCATGAAACCAAACAGTTCGCGACCGGTGCCGATGTTGTTTCCCAACAGGCCTTTGGCCGGCTCGCGCGCTGCGAATTCTTCGGCGTCCACCTTAAGCTCCAGGGTGCCTTTGACGCCATCGACGCGGATGATATCGCCCTCACGCACCCGCGCCAAAGCGCCGCCCACATAAGCTTCGGGGCTGACGTGGATTGCTGCCGGGATTTTCCCCGAGGCGCCGGACATGCGCCCGTCGGTCACCAACGCAACTTTGAAGCCACGATCCTGCAACACACCGAGGAACGGCGTCATCTTGTGCAGTTCCGGCATGCCGTTGGAGCGCGGGCCCTGGAAGCGCATTACCGCGACAAAATCCTTCTCCAGCAGACCGGCCTTGAACGCATCGGCCAGGTCCTGTTGATCCTGGAACACCATGGCCGGGGCTTCGACGACCTGGTTTTCCAGGGCGACCGCCGAGACTTTCATCACGCCACGGCCGAGGTTGCCTTCCATCACCCGCAAACCGCCCTCTGGCGAGAATGCGCGAGCCACTGGGCGCAGGATGTTTTCGTCGAGGCTTTCGATCGGGCCTTCGCGCCAGACCAGCTCGCCGTTATCGAGGAACGGTTCCTGGGTGTAGCGGCTCAGGCCATGGCCGAGCACGGTGTTGACGTTTTCGTGCAGCAGGCCGGCTTCCAGCAGTTCGCGGATCAGGAACGACATGCCACCCGCCGCCTGGAAGTGGTTGATGTCGGCTTTGCCGTTCGGGTACACGTGGCTCAGGGTCGGCACCACCTCGGAGAGGTCGGCCATGTCCTGCCAGGTCAACTGAATGCCCGCCGCCATGGCAATGGCCGGCATGTGCAGGGTGTGGTTGGTCGAGCCGCCGGTGGCGTGCAACGCGACGATCGAGTTGACCAGCGAGCGCTCATCGACGATTTCGCCGATTGGCAGGAAGTTGCCATTCTGCTTGGTCAGGCGCGTGACCTGATGCGCCGCTTCACGGGTCAGGGCATCGCGCAACGGCGTGTTCGGGTTGACGAACGAGGCGCCTGGCAAGTGCAGGCCCATGACTTCCATCAGCAATTGGTTAGTGTTGGCGGTGCCGTAGAAGGTGCAGGTGCCAGGGCTGTGGTAGGACTTCATCTCCGATTCCAGCAGCTCTTCGCGGGTCGCTTTGCCTTCGGCGTAGCGCTGGCGCACATCGGCTTTCTGCTTGTTGGAGATGCCCGACACCATCGGCCCGCCCGGCACGAAAATCATCGGCAGATGACCGAAACGCAACGCGCCCATCATCAGGCCCGGCACGATCTTGTCGCAGATGCCAAGCATCAGCGCGCCATCGAACATGTTATGGGACAGCGCCACGGCGGTGGACAGCGCGATCACTTCGCGGCTCGGCAGGCTCAGTTCCATGCCCGGCTCGCCCTGGGTCACGCCATCGCACATCGCGGGGGTGCCACCGGCGAACTGGCCGACGGAGCCGATTTCGCGCAACGCTTTTTTGATCTGTTCAGGAAAGACTTCGTACGGCTGATGCGCCGAGAGCATGTCGTTATATGACGAAACAATTGCGATGTTGGCGGAGTTCATCATCCGCAGGCTGTGCTTGTCGTCGCTGCCACACCCGGCCACGCCATGGGCGAAGTTGGCGCATTGCAGCTTGCCGCGCATCGGGCCGTCACTGGCGGCGCCACGGATCAATGCAAGGTAAGCCTCACGCGTGGCGCGGCTGCGGGCGATAAGCCGTTCGGTGACCTCAAGGACGCGGGGATGCATGTGTAGAACTCCAGGCTAACGGATGTGGCGACCTGATTGTCTATGCTGATCAAACGCCGTTGTGATCGGGATGACAGACGGCTTTCTTGATCATTCGGACCAGTTGATTCAGGTCACTAGTTGTAGATAAAACAAAATATTGCCACTAAAAAGGCTTGTTTTCTATTTTTTTGCGAATAATCTTGTAATTCCAACAACAAAACGACGGCGGCGCTGTAAATGACTCTTCGAATCGCAATCAATGGTTTTGGCCGTATCGGCCGTAATGTCCTGCGCGCACTGTATACCCAAGGCTATCGCCAGGATCTGCAGATCGTGGCAATCAACGACCTGGGCGACAGCTCGATGAATGCTCACCTACTCAAATACGACACTGTTCACGGCACATTCGATGCCGATGTCCAGCACGATCAGGAAAGCCTGACCGTCAACGGCGACCGTATTTCGGTCAGCGCCATTCGCAACCCGGCCGAACTGCCCTGGGCCGCGGAGAAGGTCGACGTCGTGTTCGAATGCACCGGTCTGTTCACCGACCGAGCCAAAGCCGCCGCGCATATTACGGCCGGCGCACGCAAAGTGATCATCTCGGCCCCGGCCAAAGGCGCCGACGCCACTGTGGTTTATGGGGTTAACCACGACATTCTGCGCCAGTCGCACCAGATCATCTCCAACGCCTCGTGCACCACCAACTGCCTGGCCCCGGTGGCCCAGGTGCTGCACCGCGAGCTGGGCATCGAAAGCGGTCTGATGACCACCATCCATGCCTACACCAACGACCAGAACCTGACCGACGTCTACCACACCGACCCGTACCGCGCCCGTTCCGCCACCCAGAACATGATCCCGAGCAAGACTGGCGCCGCTGAAGCGGTCGGCCTGGTGCTGCCGGAACTGGCGGGCAAACTGACCGGCATGGCGGTGCGTGTTCCGGTGATCAACGTATCGCTGGTGGACCTGACCGTGCAGCTCAAGCGCGAAGCGTCGGCCGATGAAGTCAACGCATTGCTCAAACAAGCCAGCCAGCACTCGAAGATTCTCGGCTACAACGCCCTGCCGCTGGTTTCCAGCGACTTCAACCACAACCCGCTGTCGTCGATCTTCGACGCCAACCACACCAAGTCCAGCGGCAAGCTGCTCAAAGTGCTGGCCTGGTACGACAACGAATGGGGCTTCTCCAACCGCATGCTCGATAACTGCCTGGCGCTTTGCAACGCAGAGTAAACCGTGGAGTAGCAACCGATGATCGGTATCAGCTTTACGCAAAAGACCCTGTTGGCGCGCAAGCGTATCGCCCTGGTCGCCCATGACCACTGCAAAGTGTTTTTGCTGGACTGGGCCGAACGGCAGAAAGACAAGCTCGCGCAGCATGAACTGGTCGCCACCGGCACCACGGGGTTGTTGTTGCAACAACGCCTCGGCCTGCCGGTGGAAAGCATGATCAGCGGTCCACTGGGCGGCGACCAGCAACTCGGCGCGCGAATCGCCGAGCAGCGGGTCGACATGCTGGTGTTCTTCTGGGACCCGTTCGAACCGCAACCCCACGACCCGGACATCAAGGCATTACTGCGGGTCGCGGCGGTGTGGAACATCCCGGTGGCCTGCAACGAATGCAGCGCCGACTACCTGCTCAGCAGCCCGTTGATGGATCAGGCTCACGAACACCGCATCCCGGATTACGCGACCTATCTGCTGGGACGCGGGTAAAGCGCCCGGAATCCCTCTACACAAATCCCCTGTGGGAGCGAGCCTGCTCCGGGCGGCGTTCCGACGATGACGGACTGACATTCACCCTGGATGTCGACTGAAAGACCGCATCGCGAACAGGCTCGCTCCCACAGGATTTCATCTGGCCGAGCCGTTTTTTGAACTATGCTCGGGCTCTCGCTCCGGAGGGCCTTCGATGACTGATTTACTCACGTCCATTCAAGCCGCACTCGGCTTGCCTCACACCCCAATCCCGTTCACTTCGAGCGGCGCCCTGCCCGCGGCGTTTGCCGTGACCGATCTGGCCTGCGCCAGCATTGCCGCCGCCGGCCAGGCCGCCAGCGAACTGCTGCACCGGCAAACCGGTCGCTTGCCCAGCCTTGAAATCGACCGACGCCTGGCGTCGTTCTGGTTCGCCACCTCGATCCGCCCCGTGGGCTGGAGCGTCCCGCCGCTGTGGGACCCGGTCGCTGGCGACTATGCGACCAAGGACGGCTGGATCCGCCTGCATACCAACGCGCCCCATCACCGTGCCGCCGCCGAATCGGTGCTCGGTGCCTGCACCGACCGCGCAGCGATGGCGAGCAAGGTGGCGCAATGGGCCAAGAGCGATCTGGAACAAGCGGTGGTCGAGGCCGGTGGTTGCGCCGCCGAGATGCGCAGCTGGAAACAATGGCAGGCTCACCCGCAAGGTCAGGCCGTGAACGCCGAGCCGTTGATTCAGTTCAGCGTCGGTGGCAGCCAAACCGCCAAATCGTGGCAAGGCTCGGTGGCGCAACCGCTGGCCGGAATCAAGGTGCTGGACCTCACGCGCGTGCTCGCCGGCCCGATCGCCAGCCGCTTTCTCGCAGGTCTCGGCGCCGACGTGCTGCGCATCGACCCGCCGACCTGGAACGAACCGGGCGTGGTGCCGGAAGTCACCCTGGGCAAACGCTGCGCGCGCCTGGATCTGCACGACAAAACTGATCGCGCAGTGTTCGAAAGCCTGCTCAAGGACGCCGACATCCTGCTCCACGGCTACCGCGCCGACGCCTTGGAACGCCTGGGTTACGGCATCACCCAACGCCAGGCACTGGCCCCGGGCCTGATCGATGTTTGCCTCAACGCTTACGGCTGGAGCGGCCCTTGGCAAAACCGCCGCGGCTTCGACAGCCTGGTGCAGATGAGCAGCGGAATTGCCGAGGCAGGCATGCAGTGGAAGAAGGCGAATAAACCGACACCACTGCCGGTCCAGGCCCTTGACCATGCCACCGGGTATTTGATGGCGGCCAGTGCAATCAAGCTATTGGGGCACGGTGGCTCTGCGCGGTTGTCGTTGGCACGAACGGCGAAGTTGTTGATCGAACATGGCGCCGGAACGGATGAGCCGTTGCGGGCAGAGGATGACCACGATCAAGGGATGTTGATTGAACAAACGCCATGGGGGCCGGCCCATCGGTTGCAGGTGCCGTTGAAGATCACCGGGACGCCACTGCAGTGGGCGCTGCCGGCCGGGGAATTGGGCGCCCATCGCGCGCAGTGGTGGTGACCATCAGATAGCTATCGCGGGCAAGCCCGCTCCCACAGGTACGGCGTGATCCTGTGGGAGCGTGGCTTGCCCGCGATGAGGCCAGGACAGTCACCGCAAATACCGCAACGCTGCAGAGCTGTGGTTTTTAACTAAATAGATAAAGCGAAATAATCTTAATCAATTGGTCTCGATCAGCATCTTTTATTTATAGCTGAACAATCTATAGCTTCGGCACCTGCATTTTTTTCATCGACATCTGTATTGCAAACAGCCATCACACAAATGGCGAAATAACAAAAACAAACTGAATTTCAAAACCCAAGCAATACCGATTACACCCCTCTCGTCTGGCTAACCCCCTATTAACAGGGCTTTTTCCAGCAATACCGCTACACCCGAGAAAGATACATAAGTCTTTCATTAACAATGGAATGTGCCCATGCACTGATCTATGTCAGCTGATTGAACAGCCAACAGAACTACGCTGTTGCCTCTCTTCTCCTGCACTGGAGTCATGCTATGTCTGAATCCCCCGGAAAACTGAAACTCGGTGCGCTCGTAGCTTTAGTGGTCGGTTCGATGATTGGGGGCGGAATATTCTCTTTGCCCCAGAACATGGCCGCCAGTGCCGACGTCGGTGCTGTTCTGATTGGTTGGGCAATCACCGCAGTGGGCATGCTGACCCTGGCCTTCGTCTTCCAGACCCTGGCCAATCGCAAGCCTGAGCTGGATGGCGGTGTTTATGCCTACGCCAAGGCCGGTTTCGGCGACTACATGGGTTTCTCGTCCGCCTGGGGATACTGGATCAGTGCCTGGCTGGGCAATGTGGGTTACTTCGTTCTGTTGTTCAGCACCCTCGGTTACTTCTTCCCGCTATTTGGAGAGGGGAATACTCCTGCCGCCGTCATCGGTGCTTCGCTGCTGCTTTGGGCCGTGCACTTTCTGGTTTTACGGGGGATCAAGGAAGCGGCGTTCATCAATCTGGTGACCACCGTCGCCAAGGTCGTACCGCTGCTGTTGTTCGTGTTGATCGCCTTGTTCGCGTTCAAACTGGAGATCTTCACCGCCGACATCTGGGGCATCAAAAACCCTGACCTGGGCAATGTGATGAATCAGGTGCGCAACATGATGCTGGTCACCGTGTGGGTGTTCATCGGCATCGAAGGCGCGAGCATTTTCTCGGCCCGTGCCGAGGTACGCAGCGATGTGGGTAAAGCCACCGTCATCGGGTTCATCACCGTGCTGTTGTTCCTGATGCTGGTGAACGTGTTGTCCCTGGGGATCATGACCCAACCTGCGCTGGCGAAACTGCAGAACCCGTCGATGGCCGCGGTGCTGGAACATGTGGTCGGTCACTGGGGCGCGGTGCTGATCAGTGTCGGCCTGATCATTTCCTTGCTCGGGGCGCTGCTGTCGTGGGTGCTGCTGTGTGCGGAGATTATGTTCGCCGCCGCCAAGGACCACACTATGCCGGCGTTTTTGCGCCGTGAAAACGCCAACCAGGTACCGGCCAACGCGCTGTGGCTGACCAACGCGATGGTGCAGCTGTTTCTGATCATCACACTGTTTTCGGCCAGCACTTACCTGTCGCTGATCTACCTCGCCACTTCGATGATTCTGGTGCCGTACCTGTGGTCGGCGGCTTATGCCGTGCTGCTGGCGGTACGCGGCGAGAGCTATGAAAACGCCTTGGCCGAACGCAGAAAAGATTTGATCGTCGGTGGCATCGCGTTGATCTACGCAATCTGGTTGCTGTACGCCGGCGGCGTCAAATACCTGCTGCTCTCCGCCCTGCTCTATGCCCCCGGCGCGGTCCTGTTCGCCAAGGCCAAACTTGAAGTCGACAAACCGGTTTTCACTAACGTCGAGAGGCTGATTTTCGCCGCCGTCATCGTAGGCGCCCTGGTGGCGGCCTATGGGCTGTATGACGGCTTCCTGACTCTGTAAGCACCTGATTGTTTTGATCTGGAGGAACACGGTAATGACCACGGAAAAAGTTAAGTACGGCGTCCATTCCGAAGCTGGCAAACTGCGCAAAGTCATGGTTTGCTCCCCCGGCCTGGCCCACCAGCGGCTGACCCCGAACAACTGTGATGAACTGCTGTTCGATGACGTGCTGTGGGTCGCCCAAGCCAAACGCGACCACTTCGACTTCGTCACCAAAATGCGCGAGCGCAATGTCGACGTGCTGGAAATGCACAACCTGCTGACCGACATCGTCGCCATCCCTGAAGCGCTGGACTGGATTCTGGAGCGCAAGATCACCGCCAATTCGGTCGGCCTCGGCCTGGTCCATGAAGTGGGTGCCTGGCTGCGTAGCCTGGAGCCACGCAAGATCGCCGAATTCCTCATCGGCGGGGTTTCCGCCGATGACCTGCCGGACAGTTTCGGCGGCAAGACCATCCAGATGTTCCGCGACTTCCTCGGCCACTCCAGCTTCATTCTGCCGCCGCTGCCCAACACCCAGTTCACCCGCGACACCACCTGCTGGATCTATGGCGGCGTGACCCTGAACCCGATGTACTGGCCGGCGCGTCGCCAGGAAACCTTGCTGGCCACCGCCATCTACAAATTCCACCCGCAGTTCACCAACGCCGACTTCCAGATCTGGTACGGCGACCCTGACCAGGACCACGGCAACGCCACCCTTGAAGGCGGCGACGTGATGCCGATCGGCAACGGTGTGGTGTTGATCGGCATGGGCGAGCGCTCGTCCCGCCAGGCCATCGGCCAATTGGCGGTCAACCTGTTCAAGAACAAAGCCGTGGAACGCGTCATCGTCGCCGGCCTGCCGAAATCCCGCGCGGCGATGCACCTGGACACCGTGTTCAGTTTCTGCGACCGCGACCTGGTGACGATTTTCCCGGAAGTGGTGAACCAGATCGTCGCCTTCAGCCTGCGTCCTGACGACAGCAAACCGGGCGGCATCGACGTTCGCCGTGAGGAAACCAGCTTCCTCGACACCGTGGCCAAGGCCCTCAACCTCAAGGCGCTGCGTGTCGTCGAAACCGGCGGTAACGCCTTCGCCGCCGAACGCGAGCAATGGGACGACGGCAACAACGTGGTGGCGCTGGAGCCGGGCGTGGTCATCGGCTATGACCGCAACACCTACACCAACACTCTGCTACGCAAGGCCGGCGTAGAGGTCATCACCATCAGCGCCAGTGAACTCGGGCGCGGGCGCGGCGGTGGCCACTGCATGACCTGCCCGATCATTCGCGACCCTATCGATTATTAACTTTCGAGCCTTGGCCGATGCTTATCCAGCACGGCCGAGGGGATAACCGAAACCCAAGGAGATCCAATCATGGCTTTCAACATGCGCAACCGCAGCCTGCTGAGTTTGATGCACCACACCACTCGTGAGCTGCACTACCTACTGGACCTGTCCCGCGACCTCAAACGCGCCAAATACACCGGCACCGAGCGTCCGCACCTGCAAGGCAAGAACATCGCGCTGATCTTCGAAAAAACCTCGACCCGCACCCGTTGCGCCTTCGAAGTCGCGGCCCATGACCAGGGCGCCCACGTCACCTACATCGACCCGGTGTCGTCGCAGATCGGCCACAAGGAAAGCATGAAGGACACAGCCCGCGTGCTGGGGCGGATGTTCGACGCCATCGAGTACCGTGGCTTCGAACAGGAAATAGTCGAAGAGCTGGCCAAGTTCGCCGGCGTACCGGTGTTCAACGGCCTGACCGCTGAATTCCACCCGACGCAAATGATCGCCGACACCCTGACCATGCGCGAACACAGCGACAAGCCGCTGCATGACATCAGCTACGCCTACCTGGGCGATGCCCGCTACAACATGGGCAACTCGTTGCTGATGATCGGCGCCAAACTCGGCATGGACGTGCGCATCGCCGCACCGAAAGCGCTGTGGCCGCATCAGGACTTCATCGATCAGTGCAAAGCCTTCGCCGAAGAGAGCGGCGCGCGCATCACCATCACCGAAGACCCGAAAGCGGCGGTCAAGGGCGTGGACTTCATCCATACCGACATCTGGGTATCGATGGGCGAGCCGGTGGAGGCATGGGATGAGCGCATCGAGCAACTGCTGCCGTACCAGGTCAACGCCGACATGATGAAGGCCTCGGGCAACCCGCGCGTGAAATTCATGCACTGCCTGCCGGCGTTCCACAACAGCGAAACCAAGGTCGGCAAGGACATCGCCGCGCGCTATCCGAACCTGGCCAACGGGGTTGAGGTGACTGAAGAAGTCTTCGAATCGCCGGCCAACATCGCCTTCGAGCAAGCGGAAAACCGCATGCACACCATCAAGGCGATCCTGGTGTCGGCGCTGGCGGATCTCTAAGGATCGATCCGGCTCCTCCTGCAGGAACAAAGCCCCTGTGGGAGCTGGCTTGTCGGATCGCCGCACCGCTGCGATGGCATCGCCTCGGTCTGTCAGATACACCGAGGTGATGCCATCGCAGGCAAGCCAGCTCCCACATTGACCGAGTTCCGACCGGGGCCAAATCGCCCGCAACCTCTTTGCTTAGGAAGGACTGCATTATGCGTATCGTCATTGCTCTGGGCGGCAACGCCCTGCTCCGCCGGGGTGAGCCCCTGACCGCGGACAATCAGCGCGCCAACATCCGGATCGCCACCGAACAGATCGCCAAGGTTCATCCCGGCAACCAATTGGTGATCGCCCATGGCAATGGTCCGCAGATCGGCCTGTTGTCGCTGCAAGCGGCGGCCTACACCCAGGTTTCGCCTTACCCGCTGGACGTACTTGGTGCAGAAACCGACGGCATGATCGGCTATATCATCGAACAGGAACTGGGCAACCTGCTGGACTTCGAAGTGCCGTTCGCGACCCTGTTGACCCAGGTCGAAGTCGACCCCAACGACCCGGCGTTCCAAGCCCCCAGCAAACCTATCGGCCCGGTCTACGCCAAGGTCGATGCAGAGAAACTCGCCGCCGAGAAAGGCTGGGCCATCGCTCCGGACGGCGATAAGTTCCGTCGGGTGGTCGCCAGCCCGAAACCCAAACGCATCTTCGAAATCCGCCCGATCAAGTGGCTGCTGGAAAAAGGCAGCATCGTGATCTGCGCCGGCGGTGGCGGCATCCCGACGATCTACGACGCCAACGGCAAACTGCAGGGCGTGGAAGCGGTGATCGACAAAGACTTGTGCTCGGCGCTGCTGGCCGAACAGCTGGAAAGCGATCTATTGGTGATCGCCACTGACGTCAGCGCTGCATTCATCGATTTCGGCAAGCCCACCCAGAAAGCCATTGCCCAGGCTCACCCCGATGAAATGGACAAACTCGGCTTCGCGGCCGGCTCCATGGGACCAAAGGTCCAGGCGGCCTGCGAGTTCGCCCGCCATACTGGCAAAGTCGCGGTGATCGGCTCACTCTCGGACATCGAGGCGATCATCCAGGGCAAGGCCGGTACCCGTATCAGCACTGCGACACCTGGTATCAGTTATCAATAGAAAGAAACGAATAGAAAGAAACGCAGGGGGGGCAGGCGTGGGGTCTGCCCTGATTCAATGCCTTTTGAAGGAGAGACGCCAATGGCTACGTTCGAACCCGGACACTTGCACATCGAGCGCCATGCGCTGAACAAGGACGATTACAGCTACAACCTGCACATCGAATACAAAATTGCTCAGGACCCCAAGGAAGGCCAAGGCATGCTCTTCAAACTGCGTGGTTCGGTCGAGGGCAAGGACCTGAATGAAGAGTTTTATCTGCCCAAGGACCAGGCCTTCGACTTCGCCCGCCACGCCACGCGCATCGCGCAAAAGTACGGCATGCCCAAGACCGCCAACATCGGCGCCATGCACAAGTACTACGACGAAATGTTTGAAGACGTGCGGGCACAGCTCGACGTCAAGTCCGGCGACCCGGTCAGACCTGAACACCTGGGATAAAACGGTGAACGCTGAACCTGTGGGATCGCCGCACCGCCGCTCCCACAGGAGATCATCGCAGTCATGAAGTCCTGCGCAAGATTTCACCATTGGCCCGCCCCAAGGCATACTTGCCACCCTCCGCACTCCAGAACCAAACCGCCCCATGCGCATCCACGTCAGTTTCATCGACCGCGTCGGTATCACCCAGGAAGTCCTGGCCCTGCTCGGTGGGCGCAATCTCAATCTGGATGCGGTGGAGATGGTGCCGCCCAACGTCTACATTGACGCCCCGACCTTGAGCCCGGCGGTGCTCGAAGAGCTGCGCGATGCGCTGTTCAACGTGCGTGGCGTGCAAGCGGTGACGGTGGTCGACATCCTTCCCGGCCAGCGCCGTCACTTGCAGCTCGATGCGTTGCTCGCCGCCATGACCGACCCGGTGCTGGCTCTGGACAGTGCCGGCAAGGTGCTGCTGGCCAACCCGGCATTGATTGCCCTGTACGGTCGCGAACCGGCGGGCGAAAGCATCAGCGAACTGTTTGCTGACCCGACGCTGCTCGACACCTTGCTGGAAAATGGCTTCCGCCTGCCGCTGCGCGAGATCACCGTCAACGGTCAAACCCTGCTGCTGGACGCCACGCCGATCACCGACGCCGGTGCCCTGCTGACCCTGTACCAACCGAACCGCATCGGCGAACGCCTCTCGGCACTGCACCACGACCATGCCGAAGGTTTTGATGCCCTGCTCGGCGAATCTCCGGCGATCCGTACGCTCAAGGCCCGCGCCCAGCGCGTCGCCGCCCTCGATGCACCGTTACTGATCCAGGGTGAAACCGGCACCGGCAAAGAACTGGTGGCCCGCGCCTGTCACGCCATCAGTGCCCGCCACAGTTCGCCGTTCCTGGCCTTGAACTGCGCGGCACTGCCGGAAAACCTCGCCGAAAGCGAACTGTTCGGCTACGCCCCCGGCGCCTTCACCGGCGCGCAACGGGGCGGCAAACCGGGGCTGATGGAGTTGGCCAACCAGGGCACGGTATTTCTCGACGAGATCGGTGAGATGTCGCCGTACTTGCAGGCGAAGTTGCTGCGCTTCCTCAACGACGGCAGCTTCCGTCGGGTCGGTGGCGATCGCGAAGTGAAGGTCAACGTGCGGATCCTCAGCGCGACCCATCGCGACCTGGAAAAAATGGTCAGCGAAGGCACCTTCCGCGAAGACCTGTTCTATCGCCTCAACGTGCTGAATGTCGAAGTCCCGCCCCTGCGCGAGCGCGGCCAGGACATTCTGCTGCTGGCGCGCTACTTCATGCAGCAGGCCTGCGCGCAGATCCAGCGCCCGGTCTGTCGCCTGGCGCCGGGCACTTACCCGGCGCTGCTGGGCAACCGCTGGCCGGGCAACGTGCGGCAATTGCAAAACGTGATCTTCCGCGCCGCGGCGATTTGCGAAAGCAGCCTGGTGGACATCGGCGACCTCGACATCGCCGGCACTTCTGTGGCGCGCCAGAGCGATACAGAGGTCAATAGCCTCGAACAGGCCATGGAAGAGTTCGAGAAAAACCTGCTGGAAAAACTCTACGTCAGCTACCCCTCAACCCGGCAACTCGCCAGCCGATTGCAAACTTCCCACACCGCAATTGCCCATCGGTTGCGCAAGTACGGGATTCCCAACAAGCCGTAAGACTGGGAATGCAATCTCGTTAGCAACACAAAACCACTGTGGGAGCGAGCCTGCTCGCGATAAGGGACTGACATTCACCATGGATGTCGACTGATAGACCGCTATCGCGAGCAGGCTCGCTCCCACAGGTTTTGTGTGTAGCTTGAAACCTCCTCAAAAACGACCTCCATCTGTACTGAAAGCGCTACACTGGAACGATATCGATACACCATCTCTTGATCAGCAATGTGCAAGGCTTTGATCCACCTAAGCTTTTTTCTTTGCTTTCGAGCTGTAGCGATTTCGCTACAGCTCGTTCATTCCGGACGTTCGGCAAAAAACATAACTCATTGATCTATAAAGGATAAACAACATTGGCCGCGTTTTTGCTTAGTAACCACCCATAAAGCAGGGCTTTTGCCCCAGCATTCAATGCGTCCACCAGACGAGTCTGGCCCCCCTTAGGAGTTTCCATGAGCGAGTTGCGTTTTACTGAAGATCACGAATGGCTGCGCGCCGAAGCTGACGGCAGCGTCACGGTCGGCATCACCGCCTTCGCACAGAACGCCTTGGGCGACGTGGTTTTCGTACAACTGCCTGAGCTGCAGGCCTACGACAAAGGCGCAGAAGCCGCCACCGTGGAATCGGTAAAAGCCGCCAGCGGCGTGTACATGCCACTGGACGGAGAAGTACTGGAAGTGAACCCGGCGCTGGACAGCAGCCCTGAACTGGTCAACGAAGATCCGCTGGGCGAAGGCTGGTTCTTTCGCTTCAAGCCCACCGACGCCTCGGCTGTCGGTCAACTGCTGGATCAAGACGCTTACGACCGTCTGATTGCCCAAGCCTGAGGAGCGCCGACATGACTCAAGTCAATCTGACGACCGCCAACGAATTCATCACCCGCCACATCGGCCCGCGTGCAGGCGATGAGCAAGCCATGCTCAACAGCCTCGGTTTCGACTCCCTGGAAGCCCTGAGCGCCAGCGTCATTCCCGACAGCATCAAAGGCACCAGCATCCTCGGCCTCGAAGACGGCCTGAGCGAAGCCGATGCCCTGGCGTTGATCAAATCCATCGCCGGCAAAAACCAACTGTTCAAGACCTACATCGGCCAGGGTTACTACGGCACGCACACACCGTCGCCGATCCTGCGCAACCTGCTGGAAAACCCGGCCTGGTACACCGCTTACACCCCGTACCAGCCAGAAATTTCCCAGGGCCGTCTCGAAGCGCTGCTGAATTTCCAGACCCTGATCAGCGACCTGACCGGCCTGCCGATCGCCAACGCCTCGCTGCTGGACGAAGCCACCGCTGCTGCCGAAGCCATGACCTTCTGCAAACGCCTGAGCAAGAACAAAGGCAGCCACGCGTTCTTCGCGTCGGTTCATTGCCACCCGCAAACCCTCGACGTGTTGCGCACCCGTGCCGAGCCACTGGGCATCGACGTAGTCGTTGGCGACGAGCGTGAACTGACCGACGTGTCACCGTTCTTCGGCGCCCTGCTGCAATACCCGGCCAGCAACGGTGATGTGTTCGACTACCGCGAACTGACCGAGCGCTTCCACGCCGCGAATGCGCTGGTCGCGGTCGCCGCTGACCTGCTGGCCCTGACCGTGCTGACCCCGCCTGGCGAATTCGGCGCCGACGTGGCCATCGGCAGCGCACAACGCTTCGGTGTGCCGCTGGGCTTCGGTGGCCCGCACGCGGCCTACTTCTCCACCAAGGATGCGTTCAAGCGCGACATGCCGGGCCGTCTGGTCGGCGTTTCCGTGGACCGTTTCGGCAAGCCGGCCCTGCGCCTGGCCATGCAGACCCGCGAGCAACATATCCGCCGCGAGAAAGCCACCAGCAACATCTGCACCGCCCAGGTGCTGTTGGCCAACATCGCCAGCATGTACGCCGTGTACCACGGCCCTAAAGGCTTGACGCAAATCGCCAATCGCATTCATCACCTGACCGCGATCCTCGCCAAAGGCTTGAGCGCACTGGGCCTGAGCGTCGAGCAAGCCAGTTTCTTCGACACCTTGACGATCAAAACCGGCGCGCAAACAGCGGCCCTGCACGACAAGGCTCATGCGCAGAAGATCAACCTGCGCGTGGTCGATGCTGAACGTCTGGGTCTGTCCCTGGATGAAACCAGCAGCCAGGCTGACGTCGAAACCCTGTGGAGCCTGCTGGCCGACGGCAAGGCGCTGCCGGACTTCGCTGCATTGGCCGCTTCGGTCCAAAGCACCCTCCCGGCCGCTCTGGTTCGCCAATCGCCGATCCTCAGCCACCCGGTGTTCAATCGTTATCACTCGGAAACCGAGCTGATGCGCTACCTGCGCAAACTGGCCGATAAGGACCTGGCCCTGGATCGCACCATGATCCCGCTGGGTTCCTGCACCATGAAACTCAACGCCGCCAGCGAAATGATCCCGGTGACCTGGGCTGAATTCGGTGCCCTGCACCCGTTCGCCCCGGCGGAGCAAAGCGCCGGCTATCAGCAACTGACCGATGAACTGGAAGCGATGCTCTGCGCCGCCACCGGTTACGACGCGATCTCCCTGCAACCGAACGCCGGTTCCCAGGGTGAATACGCCGGTCTGTTGGCGATCCGTGCCTACCACCAGAGCCGTGGCGAAGACCGTCGCGACATCTGCCTGATCCCGTCGTCCGCCCACGGCACCAACCCGGCCACCGCCAACATGGCCGGCATGCGTGTGGTTGTGACCGCGTGCGATGCCCGCGGCAACGTCGACATCGAAGACCTGCGCGCCAAGGCCATCGAGCACCGCGAACACCTCGCCGCGTTGATGATCACTTACCCGTCGACCCACGGCGTGTTCGAAGAAGGCATCCGCGAAATCTGCGGCATCATTCACGACAACGGCGGCCAGGTGTATATCGACGGCGCCAACATGAATGCCATGGTCGGCCTCTGCGCACCGGGCAAGTTCGGCGGCGACGTATCGCACCTGAACCTGCACAAAACCTTCTGCATCCCACACGGCGGTGGCGGCCCGGGCGTCGGCCCGATTGGCGTCAAGTCGCACCTGACGCCGTTCCTGCCGGGCCATGCTCAGATGGAACGCAAGGAAGGCGCGGTCTGCGCGGCACCGTTCGGCAGCGCGAGCATTCTGCCGATCACCTGGATGTACATTCGTATGATGGGTGGCGCGGGCCTCAAGCGTGCTTCGCAACTGGCGATCCTCAACGCCAACTACATTTCCCGTCGCCTCGAGGAGCACTATCCAGTGCTGTACACCGGCAGCAACGGTCTGGTGGCGCACGAATGCATCCTCGACCTGCGTCCGCTGAAAGACAGCAGCGGCATCAGCGTCGATGATGTGGCCAAGCGTCTGATCGACTTCGGTTTCCACGCCCCGACCATGTCGTTCCCGGTGGCCGGTACGTTGATGATCGAGCCGACCGAGAGCGAATCCAAGGAAGAACTGGACCGCTTCTGCGACGCCATGATCCGCATCCGCGAAGAAATCCGCGCGGTGGAAAACGGCACGCTGGACAAGGATGACAACCCGCTGAAAAACGCCCCGCACACTGCGGCGGAAATCGTCGGCGAGTGGACGCACCCGTACAGCCGCGAGCAAGCCGTTTACCCGGTAGCCTCGTTGATCGAAGGCAAGTACTGGCCACCGGTCGGTCGCGTCGACAACGTGTTCGGCGATCGCAACCTGGTTTGCGCCTGCCCGTCGATCGAAAGCTACGCTTAAAACTGTGTGTGGGGGGTGAGTTTACTCACCCCATTCACAAGAACACCGCATACCCTGTGGGAGCTGGCTTGCCTGCGATAGCGGTCTGTCTGTCAACATTGATATCGACTGATCTACCGCTATCGCAGGCAAGCCAGCTCCCACAGGACCGTGTTAAATCAAAAGATTCCAGCCAATTCCTATAACAAGAAACCGGAGAACAACTCATGTCGTTAAGCGTGTTCGACCTGTTCAAGATTGGCATCGGCCCCTCCAGCTCCCACACCGTCGGCCCGATGCGTGCCGCTGCGCGCTTTGCCGAAGGTCTGCGCCGTGAAGGGCTGCTATCGGCAACCACCTGCGTCAAAGTCGAGCTCTACGGCTCGCTCGGCGCCACCGGCAAAGGCCACGGCAGCGACAAGGCCGTATTGCTGGGCCTGGAAGGCGAACACCCGGACACCGTGGACACCGAAACCGTCACCGCCCGCCTGCAAGAGATTCGCAGCAGCGGTCGCTTGAACCTGCTCGGAGAGCACAGCATCGCGTTCAACGAGAAAGAACACCTGGCGATGATTCGCAAACCGTTGGCCTATCACCCCAACGGCATGATCTTTCGCGCGTTCGACGCGGCCGGCCTGCAAGTACGCAGTCGCGAGTATTACTCGGTCGGTGGCGGGTTTGTGGTCGATGAAGACGCGGCCGGTGCCGATCGCATCGTTGAAGACGCCACGCCGCTGACCTTTCCGTTCAAAAGCGCCAAGGACCTGCTTGGTCACTGCAGCACCTACGGTTTATCGATCAGTCAGGTGATGCTGACCAACGAAAGCGCCTGGCGCCCGGAAGCGGAAACCCGCGCCGGGCTGCTGAAGATCTGGCAAGTGATGCAGGACTGCGTCGCCGCCGGTTGCCGCAACGAAGGCATTCTACCCGGTGGGCTGAAGGTCAAACGTCGGGCGGCGGCGCTGCATCGGCAACTGTGCAAAAACCCGGAATCGTCGCTGCGCGATCCACTGTCGGTGCTGGACTGGGTCAACCTGTACGCCCTGGCGGTCAACGAAGAAAACGCCAACGGCGGACGCGTGGTCACTGCGCCCACTAATGGTGCAGCCGGCATTGTCCCGGCGGTGCTGCATTACTACATGCGCTTCATCCCCGGTGCCAACGAAGACGGCGTGGTGCGTTTTCTACTGACGGCCGCTGCAATCGGCATTCTGTACAAGGAAAACGCCTCGATCTCCGGCGCCGAGGTCGGCTGTCAGGGTGAAGTCGGCGTTGCCTGTTCCATGGCGGCCGGCGCCTTGTGCGAAGTGCTCGGCGGTACGGTGCAGCAGGTGGAAAACGCAGCCGAAATCGGCATGGAACACAACCTCGGCCTGACCTGCGACCCGATTGGCGGACTGGTGCAAGTGCCTTGCATCGAGCGCAACGCCATGGGTTCGGTCAAGGCCATCAATGCGGTGCGCATGGCCCTGCGTGGCGACGGTCAGCACTTCGTCTCCCTCGACAAGGTCATCCGCACCATGCGCCAGACCGGCGCCGACATGAAAAGCAAATACAAGGAAACCGCCCGTGGCGGTTTGGCGGTCAACATTATCGAGTGCTGACGCTCACGCGCATCTGCACACTTTTTCAGGAGCTGTATATGTCCACTGAACAACTGTTGAAAACCCCGTTGCACGCCCTGCACCTCGAACTCGGCGCCCGCATGGTGCCGTTCGCCGGTTATGACATGCCGGTGCAATACCCGCTGGGCGTGATGAAAGAACACCAGCACACCCGTGATCAGGCCGGGCTGTTTGATGTGTCGCACATGGGCCAGATCCGCCTGACCGGCGCCAACGCCGCCAAAGCCCTGGAAACCCTGGTGCCGGTGGACATCATCGACCTGCCTGTGGGCATGCAGCGCTACGCGATGTTCACCAACGAGGCCGGTGGCATCCTCGACGACCTGATGGTCGCCAACCTCGGTAACGACGAACTGTTCCTGGTGGTCAACGCCGCCTGCAAGGACCAGGACCTGGCACACCTGCGCAAGCACATCGGCAACCTGTGCACCATTGAACCGCTGTTCGAAGAGCGTGCCCTGCTCGCCCTGCAAGGCCCGGCCGCCGTCACCGTGCTCGCACGCCTGGCACCGGAAGTTGCGAAGATGACCTTCATGCAGTTCACCCGCGTGAAACTGTTGGGCGTGGACTGCTTTGTCAGCCGTTCGGGCTACACCGGTGAAGACGGTTTCGAAATCTCCGTGCCGGCGGCCAACGCTGAAGCGCTGGCTCGCGCCCTGCTGGCCGAACCGGAAGTCGCGGCCATCGGCCTCGGCGCCCGCGATTCCCTGCGCCTGGAAGCCGGCCTGTGCCTCTACGGCCACGACATGAACACCGAAACCACGCCGATCGAAGCAAGCCTGCTGTGGGCCATCTCCAAGCCTCGACGTGCCGATGGCGCGCGGGCCGGCGGCTTCCCTGGCGCCGAAACCGTATTCGCCCAACAGCAAACCGGTGTCAGCCGCAAGCGCGTTGGTCTGCTGCCGCAGGAACGTACGCCGGTGCGTGAAGGCGCAGAGATCGTCAATGAAGCTGGCGAAATTATCCGGCAGCGTGTGCAGCGGCGGCTTCGGTCCGACCCTCGGCGGTCCTTTGGCCATGGGTTACCTCGATAGCGCTTATACCGTTTTGGAAACACCAGTTTGTGCCATTGTGCGTGGGAAAAAGGTGCCTTTGCTTGTAAGCAAAATGCCATTTGTTCCACAACGCTACTATCGCGGCTGATTGAATGTTTCTATAAGTAACGCGGTTGCGTTAACAGTGCACTAATCTGTAACGCAACCGCCATAAAATAGTGCATACGTTTCGTTTATGAACGTTACTTATAACAATCGAAAACCCATGAACAACGCGATCGAATAAGCCTGCACTAATGCGCCTTCTAACCGCCATCAACCCGAGGAAATCCGGGCCTTCGCAGGGCTTGTTTTTTCTGCCGTAGTTGGCGTAGAGTTTGTTCACTGTGTTTGCATGGGTCGCTTGGAATCGTGACCTGGGCAGTAGCCTACAAGTTAGCTACATCCCGTTCGACGTCTTCTTACTCTCCTGCAACCAGCCCCAGTACTCTTTCATGAGAAAGAGACTGTCATTCATTTTTGCGTCAAAGGAAATAAGAAATGTCCCAACGTCAGAGCGGCACCGTCAAGTGGTTTAACGACGAGAAAGGTTTTGGTTTTATCACTCCAGAGAGCGGTCCGGATCTGTTCGTACATTTCCGCGCTATTCAGGGCAGCGGCTTCAAAAGCCTGAAAGAAGGCCAGAAAGTGACTTTCGTTGCTGTGCAAGGCCAGAAAGGCATGCAGGCTGACGAAGTACAAGCAGAAGGCTAATCTTCTGTAACGAAAAAGCCCCTGATAGTGATATCAGGGGCTTTTTTGTGCGCGTAAATCCGTAAAATGGCTTCTTTTGCGCTCAGAGGCAGCCATGTCGAAACACCTGCTCAACCCCCAAGGCGACTTTCCCGCCGTCGGCCTGGGTCGTCGCCTGGCTGCAATGTTCTACGACTTCCTGCTGTGTACCGCTCTACTGATCGTCACCAGCGGCATTTACAAGATGATCCAGATGGCGATCATCGGCGAAGACCGAATGCGCACCCTGACCGAAGCCGGCGCGCTGGACGGTGACCCACTGCTGTCGACGGTGCTGCTGTTCGTGCTGTTCGGCTTCTTCGCCAAGTTCTGGACCTGGTCAGGCCAGACCCTGGGCATGCAGGTGTGGTGCATCCGCGTACAAAACGCCGACGGCTCATCCATCAGCCTGTGGCAGGCGCTGTTGCGCTTTGTGGTCTCAATTGCGTCCTGGTTATGCCTCGGGCTGGGGTTCTTCTGGTCGCTGTTCGACAAACAGAAGCGCAGCTGGCATGACATCTACTCCAATACCCAGCTGGTACGCATTCCGAAGAAAACCAAATAATTGTGGAAAGCGAAAATCACTGTGGGAGCGAGCCTGCTCGCGTGAAGAGGGTGTGTCAGTCAACATTAATGTTTGCTGATACACCGCCTTCGCGAGCAAGCTCGCTCCCACAGTTTTTGCGACAGGGCTGAAAGCTCTTAAGCGTTGCCGGCCAGCTTCATCCGCGCCGCCTGCGTGAAATCGAGCATCCGCTTCAACGGCCGAATCGCCTGTGGAATCAACGCCGGGTCGACGAAGATCTCGTTGGTGCCCTCCCGCAAGCTCTTCAGCGTGCGCTCGAGGGTGTTCATCGCCATCCACGGACAATGCGCGCAACTGCGGCAGGCAGCGCCGTTACCGGCCGTGGGTGCTTCGATAAAGACCTTGTCCGGGCACAGCTGCTGCATCTTGTAGAAGATGCCGCGGTCAGTGGCGACGATCAGCGTCTTGTTTGGCAGGCTTTGCGCCGCAGCGATCAGCTGACTGGTGGAACCTACCGCATCGGCCAACTCGATCACTGCGGTCGGCGACTCCGGGTGCACCAGAATGGCCGCATCCGGGTACAGCGCTTTCATGTCTTCGAGCTGTTTGGCCTTGAACTCTTCGTGAACGATGCAGGCACCGTCCCACAGCAGCATGTCGGCGCCAGTCTTGCGCTGAATGTAAGTGCCCAGGTGCTTGTCCGGGGCCCAGATAATGGTTTCACCGTTATCCATCAGGCTTTCGACAATTTCCAGCGCGCAGCTGGAAGTCACCACCCAGTCCGCCCGGGCTTTGACCGCCGCCGAGGTGTTGGCATACACCACCACCGTGCGCTCCGGGTGCTGATCGCAGAACGCCGAAAATTCATCCACCGGGCAACCCAGGTCCAGCGAGCAGGTCGCTTCCAGGGTCGGCATCAGCACACGTTTTTCAGGGTTGAGGATTTTCGCGGTTTCGCCCATGAATTTCACACCGGCGACCACCACGGTCTTGGCGGGATGGGCATTGCCGAAGCGGGCCATCTCCAGAGAGTCGGAGACGCAGCCACCGGTTTCTTCGGCCAGGGCCTGAATGACTGGATCGCAATAGAAGTGGGCAACCAGCACCGCGTCCTGAGCTTTAAGCTCGGCAGCGATGGCAGCGCGGTAATAAGCCTCTTCCTCGGCAGTCAGCGGCTTGGGCTGCTTGGCGTCGAGGTGGGCTTGAACCAGAAGGCGTTCGGAAATCTGCGTCATGTTCGCAAGACCTGCAGGCGCTTTCGCGCGAAAGTCGAGTATACACCCGGCTCCGGACCCTTCGGGGTACCGCCGGGAGAGTGAGTATTCATCAGGCACGGACAGCGTTGAAGCTGCGCAAGGCTACAGAATATCCGGTGGATGCAAAAGATGATTCTGACCTGCGTCACGCAGTGCGATCCCGGAATGAGATGACCTCAAATCGCGGGCAAAAAAAAACCCGGAAATCCTCACTTACGTGGGCCTTCCAGATTTTTTAAAATGGTGGGTCGTGTGGGATTCGAACCTACGACCAATTGGTTAAAAGCCAACTGCTCTACCAACTGAGCTAACGACCCGCTGTGTGGTGGCGCGTATAATACTGATTTTTAAGGACTATTCAACACCTAATTTGAAATAAATCAAAAATAAGGTGTCGGGTCGCTGATTCCGGCCGCCGCAAAGCCTTCTGCACGCAGACGGCAGCTGTCGCATTTACCGCACGCACGGCCGTTATCGTCCGCCTGATAGCAGGAAACGGTCAGCCCGTAATCGACGCCAAGCTTCACGCCCGCCTGAACGATCTGCGCCTTGCTCAGGTTCTGTAATGGCGCCTGGATACGGAAGCCCTGCCCCTCTACCCCGGCCTTGGTCGCCAGGTTGGCCATGCGCTCGAAGGCTTCGATGAACTCGGGACGGCAATCCGGGTAACCGGAATAATCCACCGCGTTTACACCGATAAAGATGTCACGTGCACCCAGCACTTCGGCCCAGCCCAACGCCAGGGACAGAAACACCGTGTTGCGCGCCGGCACATAAGTCACCGGAATGCCTTCGCTCGGCGCCTCCGGCACGTCGATGGAGCTGTCGGTCAGGGCCGAGCCACCGATGCCATTCAGGTTCAGGCCGATCACCTTGTGCTCGATCACACCCAGGTCGCGGGCAATACGCTCGGCGGCATGCAGCTCGGCACGGTGGCGCTGACCGTAATCGAAGCTCATGGTGTAGCAGCTATAGCCTTCGGCACGGGCCATGGCCACGACTGTCGCCGAGTCGAGACCGCCGGACAGCAGGATGACCGCACGTTTTTCAGCAGTGTTCAGTTGTTCAGTCATTTCAGCGCCCCGGCTCGTCATTCCAAAGATATTTATGCAGCTGCAATTGCAGACGCACAGGCAGATTGTCCGCCACCACCCAGTCCGCCAGATCACGCGCATTCAGGTCATGGTGGCTCGGCGAGAACAGGACTTCGCCGACACGCTCGCTCAAACCGTACTGAATCAGCTTGGACACGGCCCAGTCATAGTCTTCCCGCGAGCAGATGACAAACTTCACCTGATCGTTGGGCGTGAGCAGTTCGATGTTCTCGTAGCGGTTGCGGTGGGCTTCTTTCGAACCCGGGGTTTTCAGGTCGACGACGCGACTGACCCGTGGATCGACCGCCGAGATGTCCAGCGCGCCACTGGTTTCCAGCGACACTTCGTAACCGGCGTCACACAACTGCTTGAGCAAAGGGATGGCATTGGGTTGCGCCAGGGGCTCACCACCGGTGACACAAACGTAACGCGGGCGAAAACCGGCCACTTGCTCGAGGATGTCGTCAAGCGTGCGAAGGGTGCCGCCAGTGAAGGCGTAAGCACTGTCGCAGTATTGGCAACGCAAAGGGCAACCGGTCAGGCGCACAAAAACAGTGGGCAGCCCGGCAGTCCGCGTTTCACCCTGCAACGAGTAGAAAACTTCGGTGATTCTCAATGTGTCTTGCATAGTCGCCACGGGCGTAACAGCTAAACAGGCTGTCCGCCTCCGTCAGGCACTTCAAGGAACCCCGCCAACGCGCAGATCCCAAAAAGCGTGTTTCATAAAAAGGGCATGAATTCTAACGAAAAAACCCGCGACAAGCGCGGGTTTCTTCAAAACAGGTCAAACAGACTTACATGCGCTGCAAGTCGCGTTGCGCCAACTGAGCAGCGGAAGTGCCCGGATATTGGGACACGACCTGTTGCAGAATGCCTTTGACTCGGTCGGTATGACCGAGGCGGCGCTCTACATCAGCGAGCTTGTACAGCGAATCAGGCACCTTGGGGTGCTTGGGGTACAACTGCGAAACCTTGGCGAAGGCCTGACCTGCACCTTGCAGATCGCCTTTGGCCAGGTTCACTTCACCCAACCAGTACTGGGCGTTGCCCGCGTATTGGCTGTTCGGGTATTTGCGCAGGAATGCGGCGAAAGCCTGGCTGGCCTTGTCGAAATCCTTGGCTTTGATCAGGTCGAAGGCTGCATCGTAATACAGTTTTTCCTTCGCCGGATCAGCCGGTTCGCCACCCGCGGCAGGCGCTTGTGTGGAAGTGGCAGCGGCGGCCGCTCCCGCACCTGCGCCGGCTGCTGCACCGGGGGCATTCACATTGCCACCGGCGGAAGAATTATCAGGAGTCGCGGCTGGTGCAACGCCGGTTCCTATGCGCCGATCAAGATCCTGATATCGCTCCAGGTTCTCTTGCTTCATGCGCGCTACATCATTTTGCAGAACTTCGATCACACCTTGTTGGCGTGAGATCTGCTCCTGCATGGATTGCAGTTGGTTGAACAGCTCGCCCTGTGCCGAGACAGGGGCCGAAACCCCTCCCCCGGCATAGGCGCCGTTCGTACCGTAACCCGCAGGCGGATAACTGCTCCCGCTATTGTTATAGCCGGAGTTGTCCTCGACCACAGGAACCGCAGCCCACACCGCAAGCGGTGCGAGGCTGAGAGCCAAAACAGTTACAGCACGACGGCACGTTCGCATGACGAATTACTTACGCAGTTCGACGCGACGGTTTTGAGCCCAGGACTGCTCGTCGTTGCCGGTAGCAACTGGACGCTCTTCGCCGTAGGAAACCAGTTCCAGCTGAGCTGGGGAAACACCTTGCAGTACCAGGTAGCGCTGAACGGCTTTCGCACGACGCTCGCCCAGTGCCATGTTGTACTCACGAGTACCACGTTCGTCGGTGTTGCCTTCCAGAACAACGCGAGCGCCGTTTGCTTTCAGGTCTTTGGCGTGAACGTCCAGAGCGCGCATGGCTTCTGGCTTCAGGTCCGAGCTGTCGTATTCGAAGTAGAAGGTGGTGATTGCGCGCAGAGCAGCTTCTTCGCTCAGGGAGCCGTCAACTGCACCAGTGTTAGCGCCGTAACCAGCGTTTGGATCTACAGCGCCTTCACCGGCGTTGTCGCCGCCTTTGGACGAGCAACCTACAGCTACAGCCATGGCCAGAGCCAGCGCAGCAAATTTACCAAACTTCAGCATTTCCATCGTGAAACTCCTAATGAACCCCAGTGTGTTAAGTAAAACGTATAGCGCCGCGTCAGTTCAGGTAAGGGGACCAGGACGGTTCTCTGACTTCGCCTTGTGCGGTAGGAAGCGGGAGCCTCACGCGTCCATTAATGGACACGAGCATCAAGACTCCCCGGCCCTGCTGGCGGGTGGCGTAGATTACCATGGTGCCGTTGGGCGCAACAGTAGGAGACTCGTCCAGAGTGCTATCAGTGAGGATCTTTACACTACCGCGCTGCAAATCCTGGGCCGCCACCTTGAAGTTGGTGAAACCGTCCTGGCGGTGAATCATCACCAGGGTCTTTTCATCGGCCGACAGTTTAGGGTTGGCGTTGTAGTTACCAATGAAGGTCACACGCTCCGCACCACCACCGCCTGCGCTGGTTTTGTAGATCTGAGGCTTGCCGCCACGGTCGGAGGTGAAGTAGATGGTCGAACCATCCTTACCCCAGAACGGTTCGGTGTTAATGCCAGGACCATTGGTGACACGAGTGATCTGACGCGACCCCAGATTCATCACGTAAATGTCCGGGTTACCGTCTTTCGACAACACGAATGCCAGACGATTGCCATCCGGCGACCAGGCTGGCGCGCCGTTCAGGCCTTCGAAGTTGGTGATCTGCTCACGGCGACCGGTGTCGATGTTCTGCATGAAAATGCGCGGACGCTTCTGCTCAAACGACACATAGGCAATGCGCTTGCCATCCGGTGCGAAACGCGGCGACAGGATTGGCTCACGCGATTGCAGCAGCGTCACGGCACGGGCACCGTCGTAGTCCGAACGTTGCAGTGTGTAGCGAGTGTTCTTCTCGGAGAAACGCTCAGCCGTCACGTACAGCAGACGTGTCGAGAACGCACCTTTGATACCGGTGAGTTTTTCGAACGACTGGTCGGAGATGTAGTGCGCCATGTCGCGCAGCTGATCAACGCCGCCCGACACGCTGCCGGTCAGCACTTGCTGCTCGGTGGCGACGTTGAACAGTGCGTATTGCACCTGCAGGCGACCGCCCGCCGGAACAATGCTGCCGACCATGACGTACTGGGCGCCCACCGCCTTGAAGTCACGGTAGATGATTTCGCTGGCCTGGCTTGGCTGGCTGATCATGTTCTGCTTTGGAATCGGCGCGTAGTAACCCGAGTTGCGCAGGTCGTTACCGATAATCTCAGCCATGTCGTCCGGCAGCACGCTACCGCCCTGGAAGCCGAAAGGCACAACGGCAATTGGAGTTGCCTGGGAGCTGCCACTGCTGACCAGGATATTTTTTTCATCTGCCGTGGCCAGTCCTGCAAAGCAGAACATGACTACAAGCAGTCCTCGAAGAAGGTTTCTCACAAGGCTAGATCCTCAGGTGTGAATGTCATCTTGAATGAACGATAGGGTGCGAAATCAGCTGGCTTCAAACCCTGCATTTCGGTCAATCGACCAATATTTTTTACAGCCGCGACTGCAGAACTGTCGAACGGCGCGTCACCGCTGGAATGAGCAACCGAAACACCGGAGATCGTTCCGTCAGGGAGCATGTTGATTTGCAGAATCACCTTCATGCCCTTGCGGGCCGACGGTGGCTGCGCCCAACCTTCAGATGCTCGCGAACGAATCAGATCATCAAAGTTGCCCGCAGTTTCATCGCCCTGCTCATCCGCCAAAGCCTGCTGACGCTCGGTCTTATCGGACAGCAAGTCAGCCAGAGCCTGAGCCTTCTTGTCCTCTACCGATTTACGAGCCGCATCCTGCGCTTTTTTCTTCGCGGCATCGGCAGTCGCTTTCTTCTTCGCGTCTTCGGCGATTTTCTTCTTCGCCTCTTCCGCTTCAGCTTTCTTCTTGGCGTCTTCCGCGGCTTTCTTCTTCGCGTCCTCGACGATCTTTTTCTTCGCTTCTTCAGCGGCCGCTTTCTTGGCCTCTTCTTCAGCAGCTTTTTTGGCTTCTTCTTCGGCTTTCTTCTTGGCTATATCAGCCAATTGTTTCTCTTCGGCCTTTTTGGCTTCGGCGGTCTTCTTCGCTTCGTCGGCTTTCTTGGCTTCATCAGCCTTTTTAGCCTCCTCCGCTTTCTTCGACTCGTCAGCCTTCTTGGCTTCCTCGGCCTTTTGAGCCGCTTCTTCTTTCTTTTGTTCCGCAGCCTTCACCGCTTCCTGCTCGACCTTCTTCTGTTCCATCTGCTCGACTTCGGTCTGACGCGCAGCAGATTTCTGCGCCTCACCCGCGATCTTCTGATTGGTCTGGGTGGTCGCCCGACTTTTCGATTTCAGCTGGTACAGGGTTGCCTGGACAATCGGCTTGGCCGGCGGCAGCTCCGGTGTGAAGGCGAAACTGACAAACAGCATGCCGAACACCAGCACGTGCAAGACAATCGCCCAGACACTAGGCCAGAAGTAGCTTTCCGAGGCGGACGGCTCTCGCAGTTGCTGCATCAGGGCGCCTCGGTAATCAAGCCAACATTACCGACCCCGGCCTTCTGCAACCCGCCCATGGCACCCATGACGGAGCCATAATCGACGGTTTTGTCGCCACGAATGAACACCTGCGTGCGCTTACCGTTACTGTTGCCGGCGTCGATGATCTTTTTCACGGCACTGGTCATTTGCGGCAAGGTCATGGCCTTGTCCTGCTGCTTATCGGTGTCGACTTCACTGCCAAGGTTCCAGTAGTAGGTCTTGTCAGCCTTGATCGAAATGGTCAGGACCTGAGTGTTGTTGTCCTGCGGCAAGGCTTCGCTGGAAACCTTGGGCAGATCAACTTTCACGCCCTGATTGAGCATCGGCGCGGTCACCATGAAGATGACCAGCAGTACCAGCATCACGTCGATGTAAGGCACCACGTTCATCTCGGCAACCGGCTTGCGCTTTTTGCGAGCTCGAGCGATTAAAGCCATTGGAAATTACCTGCTTATTCTTCGCTGGTGTGCACTTTGCGGTGCAGGATCGCCTGGAATTCGTCGGCGAAGGTGTAATAGCGGCCCAGCAGGGTTTCGCTGCGAGCAGCAAAACGGTTGTAGGCGATAACGGCCGGGATAGCGGCAAACAGACCGATCGCGGTAGCAACCAGTGCTTCGGCGATACCTGGAGCCACAGTGGCCAGGGTCGCTTGCTGGGCGGTCGCCAGACCACGGAAGGAGTTCATGATGCCCCAGACCGTACCGAACAGACCGATATACGGGCTGACGGAGCCGACGGTGGCGAGGAACGGCAGACTCTGCTCGAGCTTCTCTTCCTCACGGGAGATGGCTACGCGCATGGCACGCGCCACGCCTTCCATGACCGCTTCCGGATCAACGCCCGACTGCTGACGCAGACGGGAGAATTCCTTGAAGCCGGCACGGAAAATCTGCTCGACGCCGGAATCCGGATCAGGGTTGCTGCCGGCCTGACGGTAGAGTTTGGACAGATCGATACCGGACCAGAAGCGCTCTTCAAAGCTCTCCAGGGCACGTCGACCGGCGCGCAGCAAGTTGCTGCGCTGAAAGATCATGATCCACGAGGTCACCGATGCGGCTACCAGGATCAGCATTACCAGTTGCACCACGACACTGGCATTGCTGACCAGGCTCCACATGGAGGAATGGTCGACGACGTTAGCTTCCACGCTTTATCTCCTGCTTTGAGTGTGTACCCGCGCCGCTCACGTCGGCAAAGGCCGCACGTAGAGCTTCGGGAATGGCCCGGGGTTTCAAACTGTTAGTGCGCACACAGGCCACCAGAAACTGCCCTTCGCAGAGCAGCACATTATCCGTAGCCCGCCTGACCTGCTGCTTGAAGCGCAGGCTGGCACGGTTCAATTCAATTACTTCAGCGCTTACCAGCAGTTCGTCGTCCAGTCGCGCCGGCGCGTGGTAACGCGCTTCGCTGGAATGCACGACGAACAACAGGTCCTCCCCTGCCAGCGCCGACTGGGCAAAGCCCAGCTCCCGGAGCCGCTCGGTTCGAGCCCGTTCCATAAACTTGAGGTAATTGACGTAATACACGATGCCGCCGGCATCGGTGTCCTCGTAATAAACGCGACAACGATGTGCGAACGGCTCAAGCCCGTTTTGCGCGCGCATACTCTAGTGCTTACTCCTCAGGTTGCCAATCCGGCGCGGCAACTGTTTTTCATTGATTCGCGGCTTTCTGGCGAAAGTACCGTCCTGGGACAGCACAAACCCCGAATAAATCAGCCCGCAAAGGTGATTAATCGTCCACGGCATCGAGGAACTCGTCTACCACGGGCATCTCGCCCAATCGTGACGGGATGTTTAAGCCGAAGTGCAAATACGCATGCCGGGTGACCACCCGCCCCCGCGGTGTGCGCATGATGTAGCCCTGCTGGATCAGGTACGGCTCCAGCACGTCTTCAATGGTGTGGCGCTCTTCACTGATTGCAGCGGCCAGACTGTCCACCCCCACTGGCCCACCGTCAAATTTCTCGATCATGGTCAACAGCAGGCGTCGGTCCTGATGGTCGAAGCCACGCTCATCGACATCCAGCAGGTTCAAGGCCAGGTCGGCGATCGGCTTGGTAATATGCCCCTTGGCACGAACCTCGGCGAAATCCCGGACCCGGCGCAGCAAGCGATTGGCGATCCGCGGTGTGCCACGGGCACGCCGGGCGATTTCAAAGGCGCCTTCCGGGTCCAGCGGCAAACCGAGAATGTTCGCCGAACGGCTGACAATCGTTGCCAGGTCGGCGGTGCTGTAGAACTCCAGGCGCTGGACGATCCCGAAACGATCGCGCAACGGGTTGGTCAGCATACCCGCACGGGTCGTTGCACCAACCAGGGTAAACGGTGGCAAATCGAGCTTGATCGAGCGCGCGGCCGGCCCTTCGCCGATCATGATATCGAGCTGAAAATCTTCCATGGCCGGGTACAGCACTTCTTCGACGATCGGCGACAACCGATGGATCTCGTCGATGAACAGCACGTCATGGGGCTCAAGGTTGGTCAGTAATGCAGCCAGATCACCAGGACGCTCGAGGACCGGCCCTGAGGTGCTTTTGATCGACACGCCCATTTCCTGGGCAATGATGTTGGCCAGCGTGGTTTTACCCAGCCCCGGCGGGCCGAAAATCAGGGTGTGATCCAGCGATTCATTGCGTCCACGCGCGGCCTGGATGAACAACTCCATTTGCTCGCGAACGGTTGGCTGGCCAATGTATTCGGCCAGGCTGACAGGACGAATCGCCCGGTCCTGGACTTCCTCGCGGTCACGGGGGCCACCCGTGGCAGCGATCAGACGATCAGCTTCAATCACTTAGATCATTCCCTTCAGGGCACGACGAATCATGTCTTCACTGCTCAAACCTTTCTCCTTGATCGCGGAAATCGCCTTGCTGGCTTCCTGCGGCTTGTAGCCCAGGGAAATCAGCGCGCTGACCGCGTCATTTTCGGCGGTGGCCACCGGAGTCGCATCTGGCCCACCCGGCTGGTTTGGCACCAACGCGAACATCGCCGGTACGGTTTCCCAGGCCTTGAAACGATCCTTGAGCTCCACCAGCAAACGTTCGGCAGTCTTCTTGCCAACGCCCGGCACCTTGGTCAGCGCCGAGGTATCCTGAGACTGCACACAACGGACCAGCTCGTCGACCTCCAGGCTCGACATCAAGGCCAGCGCCAGTTTCGGCCCTACCCCATTGAGACGGATCAGTTCGCGAAAAAAGTCTCGCTCACGCTTGCCGAAGAAGCCATAGAGTAACTGCGCGTCTTCGCGTACGACCAAATGGGTGTGCAAGGTCAGCGGTTCACCGACCGACGGCAAGCGATAAAGCGTGGTCATGGGCACTTCCAGCTCATACCCCAGACCGTTTACATCCAGAATCAGGTGCGGCGGCTGTTTTTCAGCCAAAGTACCGCGCAAGCGTCCAATCACGTTTCAGATCCTTGAGCATTGGCCAGATCAGTGCTGGCGACTGACAGAACAAGGGTTTTGCGCCGACAACACAGGCGCAAAACCCTCATCCCACAAAAAAAGATTGCTGATGCTATCAGAGACGCAGGCGCCCGCCACGACTGCGTGCCGTGCCCAGGCCATGGGGCAACAGGCTGGATCGGGTGTGAGCGTGGCAAATTGCGATAGCCAGGGCATCCGAGGCATCGATTTGTGGCTTGCTGATCAGTTTCAGCATGTGCATGACCATCATTTGCACTTGTTCTTTATTTGCCCCGCCTGTACCGGTCACCGCTTGCTTGACTTGGGTTGCGGTGTACTCGGCGATTTCCAGGCTTTCTTCGGCACCGGCCACGATGGCTGCGCCGCGGGCCTGGCCGAGCTTGAGGGCCGAGTCGGCGTTGCGGGCCATGAAGACCTTTTCGATGCCCATGGTCACCGGGCCGTAGGTCTGGATCACCTCGCGCACGCCCCGATAGACGATTTGCAGGCGTTCATGCAGCTCGCCGGAGCCCGTGCGAATGCAGCCCGACGCCACGTACACGCAGCCTCGCCCGGTATCACGTACCACGCCATAACCGGTGATGCGCGAACCGGGGTCGATTCCAAGAATTAAAGTCATAACGCCTGCGGGTTAGGTAAGAGCACATTATTCAAGCCAGCTCCCACAATGAACTTTAGTCGCCCTTAACCGAGCTGCGCGGCCACCGCTTCCGGGATGTCAGCGTTGGAATAGACGTTCTGCACGTCATCCAGGTCTTCGAGCATGTCGATCAGCTTCAGGACTTTCTCCGCGCCTTCCAGATCCAGTTCGGCACTGGTCGTCGGCAACATGACGATTTCCGCATCGCTGCCCTTGAAGCCTGCGGCCTCCAAGGCGTTGCGCACGGAATAGAAGCCGGCGAACGAAGTGAACACGTCGATGGAGCCGTCTTCGTTGGTCACCACGTCATCGGCGTCGGCTTCCATGGCCGCTTCCATCAGCGCGTCTTCATCAACCCCTGGCGCGAAGGAAATCTGCCCTTTGCGTTCGAACAGATAAGCCACCGAACCATCGGTGCCAAGGTTGCCGCCGCACTTGCTGAACGCGTGGCGAACAGCGGCTGCGGTGCGGTTGCGATTGTCGGTCATGCATTCGACCATCACCGCCACGCCGCCCGGGCCATAGCCTTCGTAGGTCAGCTCGACCATGTCATCGGTATCGGCAGCGCCGGCGCCACGGGCCACCGCGCGGTCGATAATGTCACGGCTCATGTTCGCACCGAGCGCTTTATCCAGCGCCAGACGCAGGCGCGGGTTGGAGCCCGGATCAGCGCCGCCCTGACGGGCAGCGACCGTCAGTTCACGAATCCACTTGGTGAAAATCTTGCCCTTCTTGGCATCCTGACGTTCTTTGCGGTGCTTGATGTTCGCCCACTTGGAATGACCCGCCATAACTCGCTCCGAATTTCTCTTTGAAACATCGCCCGCCACACAGGAGTGTCGGCCAGCAACAAAAAATCTCGACCTAAAGAAAAGGCGCATCCCAAAAGGATGCGCCTTTGCGGTCAGCTTTACTCTGCCTTTGGCGCTTCGCGCAGACGAATGTGCAATTCGCGCAACGCCTTGGCATCTACCACGCCTGGAGCCTGCGTCATCACGTCCGCAGCACTCTGGGTTTTCGGGAAGGCGATCACTTCACGGATCGACTGGGCGCCGGTCATCAGCATCACCAGACGGTCCAGACCGAAGGCCAGACCACCGTGCGGCGGCGCGCCGTATTTCAGGGCGTCGAGCAGGAAGCCGAATTTCTCTTCCTGTTCCGCTTCGTTGATACCCAGCAGACGGAAGACCGATTGCTGCATTTCCTTGCGGTGGATACGGATCGAACCGCCACCCAGCTCGGTGCCGTTCAGGACCATGTCGTAGGCACGGGACAAAGCGCCAGCCGGGTTGGCTTCCAGCTCTTCAGGAGTGCACTTCGGCGCGGTGAACGGGTGGTGCAAGGCGCTGAAGCTGCCGTCGTCGTTCTCTTCGAACATCGGGAAGTCAACGACCCACATTGGCGCCCATTTGCAGGTCAGCAGCTCGAGGTCATGGCCCAGCTTGATCCGCAGTGCGCCCAGGGCTTCGCTGACGATCTTGGCTTTATCGGCGCCAAAGAACACGATGTCACCATCGACCGCACCCACGCGATCGAGGATCACGTTCAGGTTGGCTTCAGGGATGTTTTTCACGATCGGCGACTGCAGACCTTCAACACCGGCAGCACGCTCGTTGACCTTGATGTACGCCAGGCCCTTGGCACCGTAGATGCCGACGAACTTGGTGTAATCGTCGATCTGTTTGCGCGGCATGCTCGCCCCGCCTGGAACGCGCAAGGCGGCGATGCGGCACTTCGGGTCGTTGGCCGGGCCGCTGAACACCTTGAAATCGACTTCCTTGAGCTGATCGGCAACATCCACCAGTTCCAGCGGGTTACGCAGGTCTGGCTTGTCGGAACCGTAGCGACGCATGGCTTCTTCGAAGGTCATGTGCGGGAATTCGCCGAATTCCAGGCCCAGCACTTCCTTGAACAGGTTGCGGATCATGCCTTCGGTCAGGCCCATGATGTCTTTTTCATCGAGGAAGCTGGTCTCGATGTCGATCTGGGTGAATTCCGGCTGGCGGTCAGCCCGCAGGTCTTCGTCGCGGAAGCACTTGGCGATCTGGTAGTAACGGTCGAAGCCGGCCACCATCAGCAGCTGCTTGAACAGCTGAGGCGATTGCGGCAAGGCGAAGAACGAACCGGCGTGAGTACGGCTCGGCACCAGATAGTCACGCGCGCCTTCCGGAGTCGCACGGGTCAGGATCGGCGTCTCGACGTCGAGGAAACCGTTCTCGTCCAGATAGCGGCGGATGCTGGTGGTCATGCGCGAACGCAGACGCAGCTTCTCGGCCATTTCAGGGCGACGCAGATCAAGGAAGCGATAACGCAGGCGGGTTTCTTCGCCAACGTCGGAGAACTCGTTCAGCGGGAACGGCGGGGTTTCCGATTCGTTCAGCACTTCCAGCTCGTAGCCCAGGACCTCGATCATGCCCGACGCCATGTTGGCGTTGGTTGCACCGGCCGGACGCAGGCGAACCTTGCCGGTGATCTTCACGACGTACTCGCTGCGCACGCGATCGGCGGCAGCGAAGCTCTCGGCGCGGTCCGGATCGAACACCACCTGGGCCAGACCGTCACGATCACGGATATCGAGGAAAATCACCCCGCCATGGTCACGGCGACGGTGAACCCATCCGCAAAGGGTAATTTCCTGGCCTTCCAGGCTTTCGTTCAGTTGGCCGCAATAATGGCTGCGCATCATGGTAGTGGTTTCACTTCTCGTAATTCGAAATTCGGGTGGAGGTCTTGCCGCACCACCGCACTTGAATAAGGTGCCAGATGATGCAAGAGCTCGCGCGTGTCGTTCAACCCGGGCGCTAGACCCTAGTCAGCTTTGTCGCCACCGGCCAGATTTTTCTTGGAACCGGTCTTGAAGTCGGTTTCGTACCAGCCGGTGCCACTGAGGCGGAAACCGGGCATGGACAGCATCTTTTTAAGCTCTGGCGCCTGGCAGGCAGGGCAGTCGACCAGCGGTGCTGCGCTGATCTTTTGAATGGCTTCCAACTGATGACCACAGGAAGCACATTGGTAATCGTACATTGGCATGGGGGTTGTCTCGGCGATCAGATTGCTACCGCGTGTGCAGGGCTTTGCGGCAAAGAGCGGGATTATATCCATTAAATGCGGCCTGTGCAGCCGTAAGACTGCACAGACCGACACTCTACTCATTCAGCTGCTCTCGCTAAGCCATGACAGGGCAACTGCCCTCCTTCAGGCTGTGCACGACGCAGACAACCCTCACCAGCCCGGTGAAGTTTTTCACCCCGCCATGGCGCAAGTGCACTTCGCGATCCACATGGGACAACAGCGCGCTGACCGAGCAGCAATTGACCTTGGCCATGTCGCCCAAAATATCCCAATAGACCTGCTCAAGCCGCAAACAGGTCGCAAAACCATTCAAGCGCACTGACCGGGATAAGGGCTGGGCCAGCCCCATATCGAATTCGCTGACAAGTGAATCAATACTTACATCCTTGAATGGACCGATCCTCCCCTCGCTCTGTCTGTCTTCATGAACCATACCGTTGACACTCCTTTGTCATCCTTGCTGCTTGTAAGGGCCATATTCTGTTTCCTTATAAAAGCGCAGGCGCAACGGTATATCCAGACGACTTTATGACCATCAACGTAGGATAAGCCAACAACGGAGGGGCGATCATGGAGCTCGTCCTACGCAGGACGATTTCCTACGAAAATTGACGCAATATCACGCGACTAAAAGGCAAGAGACCTCGGAAATACAAGGCGCGAACAACCATCGGCAAGTGTCATCCGAGCACCATGCCAATGGAAGCGCCGCTGGACCGCCTGATTTGAGTAGCCGCAGGCTTTGCTGTTAAATAGGCAGTGTGTCGCTACCGCCTATTTTCCGGGGGCTGCGCATAGGCTGATATCAGGTACGTGCCCAACGCCTCTTATTTGTTCTGAAGCGAACCGTGCTCTATCAGCTCTTCCTTGTGATCCGTCTTAACGTGAGTTAATCAAAATGTTGAAAATCGTCCACCTGCTAATGGGCGCAGCAGCCCTGCTGCTGTCCTTCATCCCTAGCCTGCGATCCGAAGCGGTACCTTACCTGCAACAACCCGATGCGCTGTACCTGGCCTTTTTCGGCCTGCTCAACCTCACCCTCGCTCCTGTTATCCCTTACTGGAACAAAGGCCCGCGTCATCAATTGCAAAACCTGGTCAGCGCCTTGCTGGTTCTGGCTGTCGTACTGCAAACCCTGACGCTGATTGCCCCGATGCCCGTCATCGCCGGTCAACCTGCCGTTCTGTTCAGCCTGGTCGTTGCCCTGATTGCCGTATTTCTGCACCTGGCCGTCAGCTTCTACAAATCTTCACCGGCCGCCGCCGCGCCAAGCTATGACATGAGCAACCGCGATACTGGCACCGTCAAATGGTTCAACACCTCCAAAGGCTTCGGCTTTATTTCCCGTGACTCCGGCGATGATATTTTCGTGCATTTCCGGGCGATTCGCGGTGAAGGCCACCGCGTCCTGGTGGAAGGCCAGCGCGTGGAGTTCTCTGTCATGAATCGAGACAAAGGCTTGCAAGCCGAAGATGTGATCGCCGCACTGCCGCGTCGCTGATCCAAGGCGAAAAAAAAACCGCGAATAGCTTGGCTGTTCGCGGTTTTTTATTACCTGTTTCTTAGTAATGGGGCGGTGGCGCCTCTTCTTCTTCAAGCGTCGCAAACTGGCCGGCCATTTCTTCCTGCCGCTTGAGCAACGCCGCCATTTGCAACTGCAGACGTTCGACCATCCGCTGCTGCGCCGCCAGCACATCATTCAATGTCTGGATGGTGTCATCCTGAAACGCCAGCTGGCTTTCCAGATCGGTAACGCGCTCTTCCAGGCTCATGACTCAACCCTCCAGAAACGTGAAATCATCGGTCAACACCAGACGCAGTCGCTCGCGAATCGTCGCGATCTGCTCTGGGCCGTATGGTTTGGCCTCCTGCCTGCCCCAGACCGGGGCTGGCCAAGCGGCATCCTCGCGCTTGCGCACAATCACATGCATGTGCAACTGACTGACGACGTTACCCAGGGCCGCGACGTTCAACTTGTCCGCATCGAACGAATCCTTGAGGATTTCCGCCAGCTCAGTCGTTTCCCGCCACAGCTGCTGTTGATCTGCGACATCCAGCTGAAATATTTCACTGATATCCTCGCGGCGTGGCACGAGGATGAACCAGGGGTAATTCGAATCATTGGACAGCAGCAACCGGCAGAGCGGGAAATCGCCGATTGGCAACGTGTCTTGTTGAAGTCGTGGATCTAAAGCGAACACAGCGCACACTCCCCTCTGGTCATCTTTTTTCAGCTTAGCGCCCCCCACCGAAAGACGGCGCGCCAAGCGACAGGACGGCAGCATACCTGCGAACGCCACACGCTTCACGACGAACTGCCGCCGGCACTGCCCTGCGGGCGCCCCGACATGAGTCATTTTGATCCGGGACGCACCATGACAGCCCCGGCCCTCACAGAAAAAATGCCGAAATGCCTCATAAACAACGCGCGGTTCAAACCCACGGCAAAGCGACAATGTGTGAATTCAGTACAGGAAATAAAATTTTTTGCACCAAAACCGTACATCGCGTCTACGCTCAGTGCGTCAGCATCCGCCGACTACTCACTGGCGGGGTGAACCGGTAACGTTTTTGGTTGTCGCGTCACAGGTTCCATGCGCTAACCACGATGCAAAGCATGGCGTCAAGCCTAAGAAAAACGAGCTTGAACCCCCCGGTTTTATGAGGTTTTTACAGCAACAAGCCGGCTTTCTGAAAAAAACAGCAACAGAATTCTGGTTTGTGCACACTTGTTGCATTAACACCCATATCGTCTATAAGCGCTCCGCTGGAAGTGGAAGCCTAAAGACCAATAAAAACAGTGGCAGGGTTGCCCGATGGAGATTCAAGTGCAGGATCAGGGACGCTTTTTTACCGATGCTCAAGCCCTGGAAAACAGCGCTGAAGTTGTCAGTCTGATTGTATCGGGATTGTGAATTTGCGACATTGATCAAGCCATTTGCGACAGGGTCGTAAAGAAGCTGAAAGGTTAGATGCGCAAGTATCGCCAATAGGGTCGGCGTGATATAAGTTTGCGCCGACACAAAAAGAAAGAGCCGCCCAGATAATAAAACAGGTGGGACGGCAGAACTCTTCTAAAAACCAAAGGAGCAAATCACGATGCGCGTGATGAAGTGGAGCATGATCGCACTGGCAGTTGCTGCAGCAGCCAGTACTCAATTGGCTACGGCCGCACCTTTCGTAAGTGACCAGTCCGAAGCCAAAGGCTTCGTTGAAGATGCCAAGGCAAACGTGCTGCTGCGCAACTATTACTTCAACCGTGACCGGAAAGACGGCGCAAACGATCAGAAAGACTGGACACAAGGTTTCTGGGGTAATTTCAACTCCGGTTACACCCAAGGTACCGTAGGCGTCGGCATTGATGCGTTCGGTTATCTGGCAGTCAAACTGGACGGCGGCGACGGCACAGGCGGCACGGGCAACATGAGCCGTAGCGACACCCCAAATGCCAACGGTCATCGCGAAGTCAATGACAGCCAGGGTAAAGCCGGTGCGGCCGTTAAATTCCGTATCTCCAAAACCGAGCTGAAAGTCGGCGACATGCAGCCAAGCACTGCTCCAGTGTTCGCTGTTGGCGGTTCCCGCGTCCTTCCTCAAACTGCCAGCGGTTTCCAACTGCAGAGCAGCGAAGTCAAAGACCTTGACCTCGAAGCCGGTCACTTCTACTCGTCGACCAGCCAGGACAAAAACGCTCGTGATGGCGAGCTGTGGGCAACCTACGCTGGCGTACAAGCCAACTCCATCGATTACTTCGGTGGCAAATACGGCATCACCGACAACCTGAGTGCATCGCTGTATGGCGCCAAGCTGGAAGACATCTGGAACCAGTACTACGCCAACCTGAACTACACCATCCCAATGGGTGGTACCGAGTCGCTGAACCTGGACGGTAACATCTACCGCACTACCGATACCGGCAGCGCCAAGGCTGGCGACATCAGCAACACTGCCTACTCCCTGGCAGCCGCTTTCTCGTTCCTGAAAGCACACACCATCACCGTCGCGTTCCAGAAGGTCAACGGTGACACTCCGTTCGACTACATCGGTGTAGGTGGTCACAATCCTTCCACCAACCGCGGCGGCGACTCGATCTTCCTCGCCAACTCCATCCAGTACTCTGACTTCAACGCCCCTGGCGAGAGGTCTGCCCAGATCCGTTACGATCTGAAAATGGCCGAGTACGGCGTTCCAGGTCTGAGCTTCATGACCCGTTACGTGAAAGGCTGGGATATCGATGGCACCGGCCTAGCTGCCAACAGCGTGTACCGCAACTCTGACGGTAGCCCACTGTACGGTGAAGATGGCAAGCATCACGAAACCAACCTGGAAGCCAAGTATGTTGTTCAAACTGGCCCAGCTAAAGACCTGTCCTTCCGCATCCGTCAAGCATGGCACCGCGCCAACGCCGACGAGGGCGAAGGCGATATCAACGAGTTCCGTCTGATCGTCGACTACCCACTGTCGATCTTGTAATTGCGGTTCGTTAGTTCGCGGTAATAAAAAAAGGCCCATCTTCGGATGGGCCTTTTTTATTGGCTACAGCACTAGGTCTTGCGAAATGTCTGACCAAAAGGTCAGACATTAGTTGAAAGACCGATCATTAAACCGTTGCAGACTCCTGCACCACGCGAATAACCCGCTGCGGAAACGGAATATCGATGCCGGCAGTCTTCAAGCGATCACGCGATTGCTCGTTAAACATGAACATCACATTCCAATAGTCAGCGGTTTTCACCCATACGCGCAGGGAAACAGTGATCGAACTGTCGCCCAGTGTGGAAATCACCGCTTCCGGTGCCGGCTCAGCCAACACTCGCGGATCCTTGGCCAGTTCCAACAACACTTCACGGGCCTTCTGCAAATCCGCCTCGTAATCCACACCCACATCAAATACTACTTTGCGGGTCGGCTGACGGTTGGTATTGGTGATGATGCCGTTCGACAGATTACCGTTAGGCACGATGATGGTTTTGTTATCGCCAGTGCGCAGTACGGTGTGGAAGATCTGGATGCTGTCGACAGTACCGGCAACACCTTGGGCTTCGATCCAGTCACCGATACGGAACGGGCGGAACAACAGAATCAGCACACCGCCGGCGAAATTCGCCAGGCTGCCCTGCAGGGCCAGACCGATGGCCAGGCCGGCCGCACCGATAGCCGCGACGAAGGAGGTGGTTTCCACACCGATCATCGACGCCACGCTGACGATCAACAGCACCTTGAGGATGATGTTCGCCAGGCTGCTGATGAAGCCTTGCAGCGCCAGGTCGGCGTTGCGCAATGCCAGCAGGCCGCCCAGTTTTTGCGCGACTTTGTTGATCAGCCACCAACCGATGGCCAGGGTAATCACCGCCAGTAGCACGCGGCTGCCGTATTCCATGATCATCGGAACCCAGGCTTGGGATGCCTTGACCAGGTTGTCCACTTCAGCATTCAAATCCATCTTCTTTCTCCTGATTTCCGGCTACCCGGCACGCGAAAAATGAGCGGCAGAAAGACCGAACCCGTAAGGCTCGATCGTTTCTGCCGTGGCTTGGGCCTCGGACGTCGAAAACGCCGAGAGGTTCCCGCTTGAAAGGTCAGTCGCGGAAGTTATTGAACTGCAGCGGCATGTCGAAAGTTTTGGCGCGCAGAGCGGCGATGGCTTCCTGTAGATCGTCACGTTTTTTACCGGTGATACGCACCTGCTCGCCCTGGATGGCGGCCTGGACCTTGAGTTTGGCGTCTTTGACGTGAGCGACGATTTTCTTCGCCAGCTCTTTGTCGATGCCTTCCTTGAGGACCGCTTCCTGCTTCATCAGCTTGCCCGACGCGTAGGCATCCTTGACTTCAAGGCATTGCACGTCGATCTTGCGCTTGACCAGGGCCAGCTTGAGGATCTCGATCATCGCTTCGAGCTGGAAATCGGCTTCAGCGGTCAGGTTGACGGTCAGGTCCTTTTCCTTGAACTCGAAGCTGCCCTTGCCTTTCAGGTCATAACGACGATCGAGCTCCTTGACGGCGTTCTCGACCGCGTTGGTGACTTCGTGTTTGTCCAGTTCGGATACCACGTCGAACGACGGCATGTAATCTCTCCAATAAAAAGGCGCGCTCGATAACGATGGAGCGCGCTTGGCTTGCGGTTAAAATCGGGCTCATTATAACGGGTCTTTTCCAACCGATACTGCGAGCCTCACATGCCAGCGACAAACCGAGTAAAAAGCTGATGTCCACCCCTTGGCATGTTCTGGGCGCCGGCAGCCTCGGCACGTTGTGGGCCAGCCGCCTGGCTCGGGCTTCAGTGCCGGTCAGGCTAATCGTACGAGACGCGGCGCGCCTGCAGGCCTATCAGGCGGCAGGCGGGCTGACGCTGGTCGAGCACGGCGAAGCGCAGCTGTACCCGGTGCCCGGCGAAACAGTCGACAGCGACGGGCCGATCAGCCGTCTGCTGGTGGCCTGTAAAGCCTATGACGCCGTAACCGCCGTGGCCCGGCTCGCCCACCGCCTGACACCCGACGCCGAACTGATCCTGTTACAGAACGGCCTTGGCAGCCAGGACGCCGTCGCCGCGCAAGTCCCGCATGCTCGCTGCATCTTCGCCTCCAGTACCGAAGGCGCGTTTCGCGATGGCGACTGGCGTGTGGTGTTTGCCGGTCATGGTTACACCTGGCTGGGAGATGCCGGCCATCCGGTGGCACCGTTCTGGCTGGAGGACTTGAGCGACGCCGGCATTCCCCATGAGTGGAGCACCGACATTCTCACAAGGCTGTGGCGCAAGCTGGCGCTCAATTGTGCGATCAACCCGTTGACCGTCCTGCACGAATGCCGCAACGGCGGTTTGCAGCAGCATAAGTGCGAAGTGGCCACCCTGTGCGCCGAACTCACCGAACTGCTGGAGCGCTGCGGCCAGCCGGCGGCAGCCGAAAACCTCCGGGAGGAAGTCGAACGGGTGATCAAGGCTACCGCGACCAATTTCTCCTCGATGTACCAGGATGTCGCCAATCAGCGCCGCACCGAAATCAGCTACCTGTTGGGCCACGCCTGCAAAGTTGCGTCGCGGCATCAGTTGAACCTGCCCCACCTCAATCAATTGCAGCAGCGCTTGATCGCTCATCTGCACAGCCTTGGATTGCCCAGCGACTGAGCAGCGGCTACGCTGGCCACTTGTTCCTTTTCAGCGATGAACCTGATGCCATTGCGCCAGCGCCTTGAAAACCTTCCGGTCGGCCAGAAACTGCTGGCCGCCCTGTTGGTGCTGTTGACCACCGTTTTACTGGTCGCCAACCTGACCTTTATCAGCGCCGCGTATTACATTTCCCAGGAAAGCATGGCCCCCCAGGCCCTGCAGACGATCGGCCGATTGGTGTCCAACCCGAGCCTGGTGTCCGACGCCCTGAAGTCACCGCAAAACGCCGAACGCCTGCTCAACGAACTCAACAGCTATTCACCGCTGCGTGCGGCAGCCCTTTACGACGGCAAGGGTACGCGCCTGGCGGAGCTGCAACACGGCGACGCGCTGAGCCTTCCAGAGCACTATCAGCACCTCGAAGCCTGGCAAGCCACGGAGTTTCGCAGCAATCAAGTGATTACCCTGCCCCGCCCCGGCACCGCTCCGGGGCATCTGCTACTGGTGGCCAGCAGCGAATTGCCGATGGCGTTCTACACCGGGACCCTGACCGCCAGCCTGGGGATTCTGATCTTCAGCGTGCTGTTGTGGCTGGTGATCGCCCGGCAGATCAAACGCCTGATTACCCGCCCCATCCATCAACTCGAAGAGCTGTCCCGGCAAGTCACCCGGGAAGAGAACTACGCCCTGCGCGCCTCTCGCGGCAACCACGACGAAATTGGCAGCCTCGCCGAAGCGTTCAACACCATGCTCTCGCGCATCGAGGCCCGGGAGCAGCAGCTCAAACGTGCCCGCGACGATTCCCAGGCGGCTTACGACCAGGCCCAGGGGCTGGCCGAAGAAACCCGTCACACCAACCGCAAGCTGGAACTGGAAGTTCAGGTGCGGAGCAAGATCGAGAAGAAACTCACCGGTTTCCAGAACTACCTCAACAGCATCATCGACTCCATGCCGTCGGCACTGATCGCCCTCGACGAGCAGCTTTACGTGACCCAGTGGAATCAGGAGGCCAGCGCTCTGTCCGGCACGCGCCTGGACGAAGCCTTGAACCAGCCGATCTTCCTCGCCTTCAAACCCCTCAAGCCATTCCTTCCGCAGCTCAAGCAAACCGTCGAGCAGCATACGGTGGCCAAGATCGAACGCGTTACCTGGCCCAAGGATGACGAACCCCGGCATTACGCCCTGACGTTCTACCCGTTGATGGGCGGCGCCGGGCGTGGCGTGGTAATCCGGATCGACGACATCACCCAGCGTCTGTCCCTGGAAGAAATGATGGTGCAGTCGGAAAAAATGCTCTCGGTCGGCGGCCTCGCCGCCGGTATGGCCCATGAGATCAACAACCCGCTGGGCGCGATCCTGCACAACGTGCAGAACATTCGTCGACGTCTGTCCCCCGACCTGCCGAAGAACCTCGAACAGGCCGAGCAAATGGGCATCGAACTGGAAACGGTCAATAAGTACCTGAAAGCACGTGAAGTACCGCAGTTGCTCGACGGCATTCAGCAGGCTGGCGCCCGGGCGGCGAAGATCGTGACCCACATGCTCAGCTTCAGCCGCCGCAGCACTCGGCAAATGGCGCCGTGCGACCTGCCGGCGCTGATCGATCAAGCGGTGGAAATCGCCGGCAACGACTTCGACCTGGCCATTGGCTTCGACTTCAAGGGCCAGGCGATCATTCGCCAGTTCGATCCGGCGCTGGGCCCGGTACCCGGCACCGCCAACGAACTGGAACAGGTGCTGCTCAACCTGCTGAAAAACGCCGCGCAAGCCATTCACCAGCGGACAGACGACCGCGAACCGGGGCGGATCATTCTGCGTACAAAACTGAATCCGCCGTGGGCGGAAATTCAGGTCGAGGACAACGGCATCGGCATGAGCGAAAGCGTGCGCAAACGCACGTTCGAGCCGTTCTTCACCACCAAGGAAATCGGTCAGGGCACCGGGCTTGGGCTCTCGGTTTCGTATTTCATCATCACCAACAACCACAAGGGCCAGATGGAAGTGCAATCGACGCCGGGCCAAGGCACTTGCTTCACCTTGCGCCTGCCATTGTCGGGCACTGCGGTGGCCTCTCAAGAACTCAATCAGGTGTCGAGGTAACCATGGGCTTTCGCTTGTCGAAGATTTACACCCGCACTGGCGACAAAGGCGAAACAGGGCTTGGCGACGGCCGTCGGGTGCCCAAGGACCATCCGCGAATCGAGGCCATTGGCGAAGTCGATACGCTGAACAGCCAAGTGGGCGTGCTGTTGGCCGGGTTGGCGGCGCAAAGTGGCGAGTTTCCCGGGCTTGGAGAAGTGATCGAGGTGTTGGCGCCCTGCCAGCATCGGTTGTTCGACCTCGGTGGCGAACTGGCGATGCCGGCGTATCAGGCACTGAACACGGCAGAAATCGAACGGCTGGAAGCAGCCATTGATGTGTGGAATGAGGAGTTGGGGCCGCTGGAAAATTTCATTCTGCCCGGCGGTTCGGCGCTGATAGCCCAGGCCCACGTGTGCCGCAGCCTTGCGCGCAGTGCCGAACGCCGCTGTCAGCATTTGAATGCGATTGAACCGTTGGCCGGGGTTGGCCTGGCGTATATCAATCGGTTGTCGGATTTGTTGTTTGTGGCGGCACGGTTGATTGCCAAGCGCCAGGGGGTTGCCGAGATTCTTTGGCAAGCGGCGGCGAAACCAGAGGTTTAGTCGGCGCTTTCAAAGACGCCATCGCGGGCAAGCCCGCGATGAGGCCAGCAACAACACTGCAAATCAAACCTCAGGCCAGAATGCCCGAATCCCCGCCACACCTTGCGCCCCGACCTCCCAAGCTTTCTGCCGCTCTGCCGGGCCAACACCACCCAGCAAAAACACCGGCTTGCTGAAGCCTTCGATCAGGGTCGACGCCTGTTCCCAACCCAACGGCTGAGCATCCGGGTGCGTCTGGGTCGGTTGCACTGGCGACAGAGTCACAAAGTCCACGCCCATCTGCTCGGCCAGTGCCAGTTCTTCAGCGTTGTGGCAGGACGCCGCCAACCAGCGGGATGCCGGCAGTGGTCGCCCGGCCGCCGCGTATTTGCGCAACTGCGCCGCAGTGATGTGCCAACCGGCAGACGGGAAGTCTCCCAACCATTCAAACGGCCCCTTGATCATCAACTGCGCCTTGCCGGCACACAGCCCCGCCGCGTCCACCGCCAGATCGCGGTATTGCGGGTCGTAGCCGTTGGGCGCGCGCAACTGAATCAACTTGATGCCGCCCGCGATGGCTTTCTGGATACCGCGCAGCAAGGCCGGGGTTTCCAGGCCGTCCGGGGTGATCAGGTAGTCGCCGGGCAAGCGTGCAGCGGCGACAATCGGCTGGTTGGCGGCCGGAAATTCGTAATCCAGCAGTTCCCGCGCCGTCACCCAGGCCAAAGGCTGACCTTCGGCGCCATGGGGTTCGCCGGTAAACGCCGACACTTCCCAGACATCCAGCAACACCTGCTTGTCCGGGTAATCATGGCGAACCTTGATCATCGGGCGCGCGGTATTGACCACGATGCCCAACTCTTCGTGAAGCTCGCGGGCCAGAGCGGTTTCGACGGATTCGTCATCCTCGACCTTGCCACCGGGGAACTCCCACAAGCCGCCCTGATGCTGAGTGTCGGCACGCCGGGCGATGAGGATCTTGCCATTGCTATCGCGGATCACCGCAGCGGCCACGTGTACTCGTTTCACTGACCCACCTCCTCCAGACCTGCCTTCTGCCAAGCCTTGAAGGCTGGCCATTGGTAAAGGGTTTCGACATAAGCTGCGTCGACCTCGGGCAGTTTCACTTGATAGGTGCGCAGACGGACGGCAATGGGTGCGAAAAACGCATCGACCAGGGTCGCGCCACCGAACAGGAACGGGCCGGGTTCAGTCGAGGCAGCACGACATTCAGCCCACAACGCCAGCATGCGCTCGATCTCGGCCTGAACCTCAGGTGGAGTCGGCGACAGCGGGGCATTGTGGCTCAGATCGAACGGCATATTGCCGCGCATGGCGAAGAAACCGCTGTGCATCTGCGCACAGGCCGAACGCGCCTGGGCACGGGCGGCGGTGTCTTTGGGCCAGAGGCCGGCGTCGGGGAATTGCTCGGCCAGGTACTCGGCAATCGCCAGCGAATCGGCGATGGTGCCGTGTTCGGTGTTCAGCAGCGGGACTTTCCCGGTCGGCGAATGCTTGAGCACGCGCGCGCGAGTGTCCGACTGGTTCAGCTTGATCAGTTCTTCGGTGTAGGACGCCCCGGTCAAATCGAGGGCCAGCGCGGCGCGCAGGGACCAGGAAGAAAGCAATTTGTCGCCGATGATCAGGTGGAGGCTCATGTTCGGGACCTTTTGAATGAGGAAACAGGCCAGTCTATGCAGCGACTGGCACACCGTCATCGCGAGCAGGCTCGTTCCCACATTTGATCCTGCCGAACACAAATGTTGTATTCATTGGAGATCCACTGTGGGAGCGAGCCTGCTCGCGATTGCAGCGACTCGGTCTAACGAGTGATCAAGTACGGTACTCGGCGTTGATCTTCACGTATTCGTGGGACAGGTCGGTGGTCCAGATGGTTTCGCTGCAATCACCGCGACCCAGCTCGATGCGGATGGTGATCTCTTCCTGCTGCATCACCGCCGCGCCCTGGGCTTCGGTGTAGGTGGCAGCGCGCGCGCCACGGCTGGCGATGCACACCTCGCCAAGGAATACGTCGATCTTGCTCACGTCCAGGTTCGGCACACCGGCACGGCCCACGGCGGCCAGGATGCGGCCCCAGTTCGGATCGGAGGCGAACAGCGCCGTCTTGATCAGCGGCGAGTGGGCCACGGTGTAACCGACGTCCAGGCATTCCTGGTGATTGCCGCCGCCGTTGACTTCAACGGTGACGAACTTGGTCGCGCCTTCGCCGTCACGCACGATGGCCTGGGCCACGTCCATGCACACTTCGAACACGGCCTGCTTCAACTTGGCGAACAATTCACCACTGGCGGAGGTGATTTCCGGCAGCGCCGCCTGACCGGTGGCGATCAGCATGCAGCAGTCGTTGGTCGAGGTGTCGCCGTCGATGGTGATGCGGTTGAACGACTTGTTGGCGCCGTCCAGCAACAGGCTTTGCAGCACCTCGCGGGAGACTTTGGCGTCGGTAGCGATATAGCCGAGCATGGTCGCCATGTTCGGACGGATCATCCCCGCGCCTTTGCTGATGCCGGTGACAGTGATGGTCACACCGTCATGCTGGAACTGACGGCTGGCGCCCTTGGGCAGCGTGTCGGTGGTCATGATGCCGGTGGCGGCCGCTTCCCAGTTATTCTCCGACAGGTCATCGAGGGCCGCTTGCAGCGCACCTTCGATTTTCTCGACCGGCAACGGCTCACCGATTACACCGGTGGAGTACGGCAGCACCAGGCTTGCATCAACACCGGTCAGCTCCGCCAGTTTGGCGCAGGTGCGCTCGGCGGCCGCCAGGCCTGGTTCGCCGGTGCCGGCATTGGCATTGCCGGTGTTGGTCAGCAAGTAACGTACCGGGCCTTGCACGCGTTGCTTGGCCAGAATCACGGGAGCGGCGCAAAAGGCGTTCAGGGTGAACACGCCCGCCACTGTGGAACCTTCGGCACAGCGCATGACCACGACATCCTTGCGCCCCGGGCGCTTGATGCCGGCCGAGGCGATACCGAGTTCAAAACCGGCAACCGGGTGCAACGTTGGCAAAGGACCAAGACCAACAGCCATGAATGCGCTCCTTAAAAAATGTTGTCTGCACCGTCATTGCGATAGACGGTGGTTTAAATGGCAAAACGCCGCGACGGCATAAGCCGGTCGCGGCGCGGGTATTTCAGCGTTTGAAACGGGTTTTACTGGATCTGCCCGTGGCAATGCTTGAACTTCTTGCCCGAACCGCAGTAGCACAGTTCGTTGCGGCCCAGCTTCTGCTCGTTGCGTACCGGTGCGGTGGCGAGCGCTACATCGATCTCTTCACCCAACACTTCCGGTTGCTCCAGGCCAGGCGCTTCGTCGTGCTGGAACTGCATGCGCGCAGCCAGCGCCTCGGCTTCCTGACGCAGGCGCGCCTCTTCTTCGATCGGGTCTTCGCGGCGCACCTGAACGTGCGACAGCACACGGATCGAGTCGCGCTTGATCGAATCCAGCAGCTCGGAGAACAAGGTGAAGGATTCGCGCTTGTACTCTTGCTTCGGGTTCTTCTGCGCATAACCACGCAAGTGGATGCCGTGACGCAGGTGATCCATGGTCGACAGGTGGTCTTTCCACAGGTCGTCGAGCACGCGCAGCACGATTTGCTTCTCGAAGGTGCGCAGTGCTTCGGCACCGGCTTGATCTTCTTTCTCGTTGTACGCGGCGATCAGTTCGTTCAGCAGCTTCTCGCGCAGGGTTTCTTCGTACAGGTGGTCGTCTGCGTCGAGCCATTGCTGGATCGGCAGCGCCACACCGAAGTCGCTCTGCAACGCCGCTTCCAGACCGGCCACGTCCCACTGCTCAGGCAGCGACTGCGGCGGAATGTGTGCGCTGACGGTGGCGTTGAGCACGTCCTGACGGAAATCGGCGATGGTTTCGCCAATGTTGTCGGCGGCCAACAAACTATTACGCATGTGATAGATCACTTTACGTTGTTCGTTGTTGACGTCGTCGAACTCGAGCAGCTGTTTACGGATGTCGAAGTTGCGACCTTCAACCTTGCGCTGAGCCTTCTCGATGGCGTTGGTCACCATGCGGTGTTCGATCGCTTCACCGGACTGCATACCCAGCGCCTTCATGAAGTTCTTCACCCGGTCAGAGGCGAAGATGCGCATCAGGCTGTCTTCCAGCGACAGGTAGAAACGGCTGGAACCGGCGTCGCCCTGACGACCGGCACGACCACGCAACTGGTTGTCGATACGGCGCGATTCGTGACGCTCGGAGGCGATCACCTGCAAACCACCCGACTCCAGCACTTGCTGGTGACGTTTCTGCCAGTCGGCCTTGATCTGGGCAATCTGCTCAGGGGTCGGATCTTCCAGCGAAGCCACTTCCACTTCCCAGTTACCGCCCAACAGAATGTCGGTACCACGACCGGCCATGTTGGTGGCGATGGTCAGTGCGCCCGGGCGACCGGCCTGAGCGATGATTTCGGCTTCTTTTTCGTGGAACTTGGCGTTCAGAACCTTGTGTTCGATGCCTTCCTTCACGAGCAGGCTGGACATGTGCTCGGACGTCTCGATGGTGGCGGTACCCACCAGCACCGGACGGCCCTGAGCCATGCACTCCTTGATGTCGTTGATGATCGCCGCGTATTTCTCTTCGGCGGTCAGGAACACCAAGTCGTTGTAGTCTTTACGCGCCAACGGCTTGTTCGGCGGGATGACCATGACCTGCAGGCCATAGATCTGGTGGAATTCGAACGCTTCGGTGTCTGCGGTACCGGTCATGCCGGACAGCTTGCTGTACAGACGGAAGTAGTTCTGGAACGTGGTCGACGCCAGGGTCTGGCTCTCGGCCTGGATGTTCAGGTTTTCCTTGGCTTCGATGGCCTGGTGCAGGCCTTCGGACAAACGGCGACCCGGCATGGTACGGCCGGTGTGTTCGTCGACCAGCACGACCTGACCGTCCTGCACGATGTATTCAACGTTGCGATTGAACAGTTTGTGCGCGCGCAGGCCGGCATAAACGTGGGTCAGCAGACCAAGGTTGTGCGCCGAATACAGGCTCTCGCCTTCAGCCAGCAGGCCGACGCGGGTGAGCATGTCTTCGATGAACTGGTGACCGGCTTCGTTGAGTTCGACCTGACGGGTCTTCTCGTCCACGGTGTAGTGGCCGGCCTTGGTGACTTCGCCTTCGACTTCTTCGACGTGCAATTCAAGCTGCGGGATCAGTTTGTTGATCTCGATATACAGCTTGGAACTGTCCTCGGCCTGACCGGAGATGATCAGCGGAGTACGGGCTTCGTCGATGAGAATGGAGTCGACTTCGTCGATCACGGCAAAATTGAGTTCGCGCTGGAATTTTTCTTCCATGCTGAACGCCATGTTGTCGCGCAGGTAGTCGAAACCGAATTCGTTGTTGGTGCCGTAGGTAATGTCGGCGGCGTAAGCGGCACGCTTCTCTTCCGGTGGCTGGAACGGCGTGACCACGCCGACCGTCATACCGAGGAATTCGTAGAGCGGGCGCATCCAGTTGGCGTCACGACGGGCCAGGTAGTCGTTCACCGTCACAACGTGCACGCCCTTGCCGGACAGCGCGTTGAGGTAAACGCCCAGTGTTGCCACCAGGGTCTTGCCTTCACCGGTACGCATTTCCGCGATCATGCCTTCATGCAAGGTCATGCCGCCGATCAGCTGGACATCGAAGTGGCGCATACCCATGACGCGCTTACCGGCTTCGCGGGCGACCGCAAAGGCTTCTGGCAGCAGCTTGTCGAGGGTTTCCCCTTTGGCGAGGCGAGCCTTGAACTCGTTGGTCTTGGCACGCAATTGATCGTCCGAAAGGGCCACCATTTGCTCTTCGAAGGCATTGACGAGCTGCACCGTCTTGAGCATGCGTTTGACTTCACGCTCGTTCTTGCTTCCAAAAAGTTTCTTTAACAAAGGCGCAAACATATCGGCAGGATCTTCCACACTAAAGGGATGGAGGGCGGCCCCGTGAGTCGCCCGTGCAGCCCTCATGGCCGCATGCGAACGAGCATTCTACCCGGAAACGATGGTGAGGAAAGTGGCGTTATTCCACGATGCATGCACTGCGCTGTGACGGGGCTCACTTAAAATAAGGGCTTTTTACTGAACTTCAACCCATCGAGGGTACAAGTTACTCGTTGATTTAATGGGTAAAGCGCTCGTAAAGCAATGGGTCGGGACCAGCGGGTGCTTTCTGTTACCATGGCCGTTCTGTTACTTCAGGTGTTCGATCATGGCATTTCGCCCTCTCACGGCCAGAGCACCCGCCGTTCTGCTTCGCGAAGCCAAACCGCTGAAAGCCATCTTTGGCCACGCTCAACGCCTGGGTCATTTACAACGTCTGGTGGAAAGCCAGCTGCAACCGGCCGCCCGCGAGCATTGCCATGTGGCGTCGTGGCGCGAAGGCAGTTTATTACTGATTGTCACCGACGGTCACTGGGCCACCCGCCTGCGCTACCAGCAAAAGCGTCTGCAACGCCAGTTACAGCTGTTCGACGAGTTCGCCAGCCTGACGCGGATTCTGTTCAAGGTGCAGCCGCCCACAGTTCAGCAAGGAGCGGTTGGGCATACCATGGACTTGTCGACGGATGCGGCGGCGACCATTCAGGCGACGGCTGACGGGATTACCGACCCGAACCTGCGGGCGGCCCTCGAACGCCTGGCGGCGCACGCCAAACCCAAGGCATGACATAGCCCCATGTGGGAGCGAGCCTGCTCGCGATAGCGGTGTATCAGTCAACATATGCGTTGAATGTCAGGCCGCAATCGCGAGCAGGCTCGCTCCCACATATTGACTGTGTACACTCGCTAGCGGCGTTTGTTGCCACCAAGCAATGACCCCATCAAACCACGTACCAATTGTCGGCCCAGTTGATTGGCCGCCTGTCGCATCGCCGATTTCAGTGCCTGCCCTGCCGCCGTACCGAGGAATTCCCCGGCCTGTTCGGTGAAACTCGGCTCTTTGGGTGCAGGTTTTCCCGGCGCGGTTTCAGGCTCTGGCGCCAGCCCCTTGCGTCCCATCAGCACTTCATAGGCCGATTCGCGATCGATCGGCTTGTCATAGCGCCCCTTGAACGGCGAACCGGCGATCAGCACCGTACGTTCCGTCTCGGTCAACGGCCCGATCCGCGATTGCGGCGGCGCGACCAATACCCGCTGGACCATGCCGGGCGTGCCCTTGTCCTGCAAGGTGCCGACCAACGCCTCGCCGATCCCCAGCTCAGTCAACACCGACAAGGCGTCAAATGCCGGGTTCGGCCGGAAGCCCTCGGCCACTGCACGCAGGGATTTCTGTTCTTTGGCGGTGAACGCGCGCAAGCCGTGCTGAACACGCAGGCCCAACTGAGCCAGCACATCATCCGGCAAGTCGCCCGGTGATTGGGTGACGAAATACACACCCACGCCTTTCGAACGGATCAGACGGACAACCTGTTCCAGACGATCCTGCAACGCCTTGGGCGTACCGGCAAACAGCAAGTGCGCCTCGTCGAAAAACAGCGCCAGCAGCGGTTTCTCCGCATCACCGCGCTCCGGCAGTTGCTCGAACAGTTCGGCCAGCAACCACAAAAGGAACGTCGCATAGACCTTCGGCGCTTCGTGCACCAGACGGCTGGCGTCGAGCAAGTGAATGCGCCCGCGACCATCCACGGCCGGTTGCAACATGTCTTCCAGTTGCAGCGCCGGCTCGCCGAACAACGCCTCGGCGCCTTGCTGTTCCAGCGTTGCCAAACGGCGCAACAGGGCCTGGCTGGAGCCGGTGGTCATCAGTGCGGCGTCATCGCCCAGCAACTCGGGGTTATCGCGCAGATGATTGAGCAGCGCCTTCAAATCCTTCAAATCCAGCAGTAACAGCCCTTCGCGGTCAGCCACCTTGAACGCGGCATACAGTGCCGACTGCTGACTGTCGGTCAGCTCCAGCAGGCTGCCAAGCAGCAACGGCCCCATTTCGCTCAAGGTGGTGCGCAGTGGATGACCCGATTGACCGTGAATGTCCCACAGGGTTACCGGATAGGCCTGAGGCTTATGGTTCAGCCAGGGCATGCCGGCGATCCGCTCCGCGACCTTGCCTTGAGGGTTGCCGGCGGCGCCCAGGCCGCACAAGTCGCCTTTGATGTCCGCCGCGAATACTGCCACGCCTGCATCGCTGAACGCTTCGGCCAGACGCTGCAACGTAACGGTTTTACCGGTCCCGGTAGCGCCCGCTACCAAACCGTGACGGTTCGCCAGGCGCATGGCCTGGGCGATTGGCTGGCCCGCGAGGTCAGCGCCGATAACGAGTTGCGATGAGTCAGGCATTTTGTCACCCATGGTTAATCTTTGATCCTTCATGGCCGATAACAACCGAGAGACCAGACTGAAAATAGCGTCGGTAATTCCCTAAGGAGAGACGGAAATATCAGCTTACTTTCATCACTGCCCATTTTGCGCGCCTTTGTAAAAGCACGCCCTGGACATTAAGACTTTAGCGGACCCCCAAGCCATGAATAAAAATCTGCGCTTCAGCCATAAAATACTGCTTGCCGCCGCCCTGATCGTTATTTCTGCCTTCGCCTCCTTCACGCTGTACAACGACTATTTGCAGCGCAATGCGATTCGTGAAGATCTGGATAACTATCTCACCGAGATGGGAGACGTCACCGCCAACAACATCCAGAGTTGGCTGGCCGGTCGTATCCTGCTGGTAGAGAACCTCGCTCAAAACATTGCCATCAACCCCGAACAATCCAACGTCGTCAGTCTGCTTGAACAAAATGCTTTGGCATCGACCTTCATGGCCAGGTACCTGGGTGATGCCAGCGGCAACTTCATCAACCGCCCGGACTCCAAGATGCCGGACGGCTACGATCCCAGAGTTCGCCCTTGGTACAAAGGCGCGGAAAACAGCAACGGCTCGACGCTGACCGAACCTTACGTAGATGCGGCGACCGGTCAAACCATCATCTCCATTGCCACCGCTTCGAAAAAATCGGGGAAAAGCGTGGGGGTGGTAGGCGGTGACTTGAGCCTGAAAACCCTGATCGACACCCTGATCGCGCGCGATTTCGGCGGCATGGGCTATGCCTTTCTGGTCAGCGCCGACGGCAAGATCCTGGTTCACCCGGACAAAGCCCTGGTGATGAAGTCCCTGAGCGAGGCGTACCCGAAAAATACCCCACGCATTAGCAGCAGCTTCACTGAAGTGGACGTCGACGGCAAAACCCGCATCGTCTCTTTCACCCCGATCAAAGGCTTGCCGTCGGTCAATTGGTACATCGGCCTGTCGGTGGACAAGGACAAAGCCTTCTCCATGCTCAGCGAATTCCGCGCCTCGGCGGTCGTCGCGACGGTCATTGCCGTGGCCATCATCATCGCCCTGCTGGGCATGCTGATCCGCATCCTGATCCAGCCGCTGCACGTCATGACCCGCGCCATGGAAGACATCGCCGACGGCGAGGGCGACCTGACCAAACGCCTGACCATCCAGAATCAGGACGAATTCGGCATCCTAGGCACAGCGTTCAACCGTTTCGTGGAACGGATTCATACCTCGATCCGCGAAGTGTCCTCGGCCACCGGCCAGGTCAACGAAGTGGCCTTGCGGGTGGTGGCGGCCTCGAACTCGTCGATGTTCAACTCCGACCAGCAAGCCTCGCGCACCAGCAGCGTCGCCGCGGCAATCAACCAGCTCGGCGCCGCCGCCCAGGAAATCGCCCGCAACGCCGCTCAGGCATCGAACCAGGCCAGCGATGCCCGCAGCCTGGCCGAAGACGGCCAGCAAGTGGTGGATCGCAGCATTGCCGCGATGAATCAGCTGTCGAGCATGCTCAGCGCTTCGAGCACCAACATCGAATCGCTGAACAGCAAAACCGTGAACATCGGGCAGATTCTCGAAGTGATCACCAGCATCTCCCAGCAAACCAACCTGCTGGCGCTCAACGCCGCCATCGAAGCGGCACGGGCCGGTGAAGCCGGACGCGGTTTTGCCGTGGTGGCCGACGAAGTGCGCAACTTGGCGCACCGCACACAGGAATCGGCGCAACAGGTGCAGACCATGATCGAGGAGCTGCAAGTCGGCGCCCGCGAATCCGTCAGCACCATGAGCGATAGCCAGCGGCACAGCCAGGACAGCGTGGAAATCGCTAACCTGGCCGGCGAGCGCTTGAACAGCGTGACATTGCGCATCGGCGAAATCGACGGCATGAACCAGTCGGTGGCCACGGCGACCGAGGAACAAACGGCGGTGGTCGAGTCGATCAACGTGGACATCACTGAGATCAACACGCTGAACCAGGAAGGCGTGGAAAACCTGCAATCGACCTTGCGGGCGTGCTCGGACCTTGAGCAACAGGCCTCGCGCTTGAAGCAATTGGTGGGCAGTTTCCGTATCTAGCGTCTGAACTGGCCTCTTCGCGGGCAAGCCTCGCTCCTACACAGGTATATGTGAACCTGTAGAAGCGAGGCTTGCCCGCGAAGGCGTCCATCCAGCCCCCATAAAATCCCGCTGCATCCCCCCACCGCAAAACCCAACCGAACATCTATCCTTCATATAGGTCAACCAAAGGGAGCACATCGAACCCGGAGGGATGTTCATCGTGCATATCGCTGACATAACCATGTTCTACGCCCCTGCCAGCGGTGGCGTGCGCACTTATCTGGATGCCAAACACCGTCGTTTGGGCATCAAACCCGGCATTTGCCATAGCTTGCTGATCCCAGGGGCGCATTTGAGTGAACGGGATGGCATTTACACGGTTCCGGCCCCCGCCCTGCCTTTCGGCAAGGGGTATCGCTTCCCCCTCCGTCTCGGGCCGTGGCGCAATGTTCTGCGAGATTTACAGCCCGATCTGATTGAAGTCGGCGACCCTTACCTGACCGCCTGGGCCGCATTGGACGCCAAGCGGCAACTTGATGTGCCGGTGATCGGCTTTTATCACTCCGACCTGCCGATGCTGGTCAGTAACCGCATGGGCAACTGGGTTACACCCAATGTCGAAGCTTATGTCAGCAAACTCTATGGCAACTTCGACCGGGTTCTGGCGCCGAGTCAGGTCATGGCCGACAAACTGATCGGGCTGGGGGTGAAGAACGTTTTCGTACAACCCCTGGGTGTCGACCTGCAAACCTTCAACCCCGCTGTACGGGATCCAGGCCTGCGGGCCGAATTGGGCATCGATGAAAACACTCACCTGCTGATCTTCGCCGGCCGTGGCTCCAAAGAAAAAAACCTGCCGGTGCTGCTCAATTGCATGAAACGCCTGGGGCGTCGTTACCACCTGTTGCTGGTCGGTTCCTCGATGCCGACCCTGGTGCCGCGCAATGTCACCGTCCTCAATGAGTTCTGCCCGGCGGCGCAAGTCGCGCGCCTGATGGCCAGTGCCGACGCGCTGGTGCATGCCGGCGATCAGGAAACCTTTGGCCTGGTCGTCCTTGAAGCCATGGCCAGCGGCATTCCGGTGGTCGCCGTGGCGGCCGGGGCTTTTCAGGAGATTGTCACCGATCAATGCGGCCTGCTTTGTATACCGAACAATCCAGTGGCGATGGCCAACACCGTACGTGAGCTGTTCAGCCAGGGCAGCGCCGCATTGGGCAAGCAGGCCCGCCGACATGTAGAACAACATTACGCCTGGGACACAGTGGTCCACAGCCTGCTGGGGCACTATCACGCCGTACTCGGCACGCAATGGCCGCTGATCGCCAATGGCTGAGCCCATGAACGCGCCCAGTGTGTTGTTGGTGCTACACGACGTTGCGCCGCAAACCTGGCCCGACTACCAGGCTTTCGTCGAAGCCGTCGACGCGCTGGCTGAAGTGCCGATGACCTGGCTGGTGGTGCCGAACTTCCATAAACATAACGACCTCGACGCCTATCCGGCATTTCGACGTTTGCTGAGCCATCGTGTCGCTCGCGGCGACGAACTGGCACTGCACGGTTACTACCATTGCGATGACGGGCCGAATCCCACCACTCCCCGAGACTGGTTCATGCGCCGGATCTATACCCATGAAGGCGAATTCTACGACCTGCCTCTTGAAGCCGCCCTCACCCGTCTGCGTGCCGGAATCGAGGTATTCCATCGTTACAATTGGCCGCTCGAAGGCTTCGTCGCCCCCGCCTGGCTGATGAGCGAAGGCACCCGCCAGGCCTTGCGTCAGTTACCGCTGCGCTACACCAGCGATTCGCAGCACCTGTATCGTTTGCCGGATTTCACCGCAATCGATGCCCCCGGCCTGGTCTGGAGCGCGCGCAGTGCCTGGCGCCGTGGCCTGTCGAAAATCGTCAGCGATCAGCGCGAACAGCGCTGGCGCCAGGCGCCGGTGATTCGCCTCGGCCTGCACCCGGTGGACATGCGTCATGAGTTCTCGCGTCATTATTGGCTGCAACTCCTCAAGCGTTTGCTCGACGAGGGCCGTGTGCCGATGACCAAGGCCAACTGGCTGTCGCTGCAACACGACCTCGTTGGTCGCGCCGCATGAGCCGCGGGATTCTGCTGGTCATCGCCCTGCTCGCTGCGGTGCTCATCCCCTCGTTGTTGGGCGGCGGCGAGACATGGTCACGGCTGCAACGCTTCCCGCTGGAATGGCTGCTGATCATGTTCGGCATGATCCTGTTGTGCTGGATGATCAACACCCTGCGCTTGCGCCTGTTGCTGGGCGATCAGAGTGACAAGGTGAGCCGCCTCAAAAGCCTCGGGGTGGTGATGTCCGCCGAGTTCGCCTACTGCGCCACCCCCGGCGGCAGTGGCGGACCGCTGACCATCATGGCCCTGCTGGCTCGACACGGTGTGCGGCCAGCCAGGGGCAGCGCCGTGTTCGCCATGGACCAGTTGAGCGACCTGCTGTTTTTCCTCTGCGCACTGTGCGGGATTCTGATTTATGCATTGTTCCAGCACCTCAGTCAGCGCATGGAGTGGCTGCTGACTGTCAGCGCCATCTCGATGTTCGTTGGGCTGTTCAGTTGCGCGGTGGTGGCTCGCTACCACCGCTCACTGATTCGCCTGAGCGGTCGGTTGCTCGCCCACCTCAATGTCAAAGAGGCGACTCGGCTTCGCTGGGCGCGAAAGCTCCTGCACTTCCTGGCGGCGTTCACTGACACACTGAAGTTACCCTTTCAGACGTTGATCACCGTGTTTGCCCTGACCTGCCTGCATTGGGTCTTGCGGTATAGCGTGCTGTATCTGGCGTTGCGCGGGCTGGGCGTGGATTTGCAGTGGGCCTGGTGCTTTCTGATCCAGATGCTGTCATTGAGTGCGGGGCAATTCAGTCTGTTGCCGGGCGGTGCCGGGGCGGCGGAACTGACGTCGGCGGCGCTGCTGGCGCCCATGGTGGGGAAATCCACCGCAGCGGCGGCGATTCTGATCTGGCGGACAGTGACCTATTACTTCTATCTGGTGGTCGGTGGCCCGGTGTTTCTGCTGATGCTCGGGCGGCCATTGCTGAAAAAGCTGATGAAATTCAAGCAAGCTTAAAGATCATCTGTGGCGAGGGGGCTTGTCGGAACGCCGCACCGCCCCGTTCGGCGGCGCAGCCGTCGCAAGATCAGCACGCAAGGTCTACCTGAAAGAGTGCCGGGGCCGCTTCGCAGCCCAACGGGGGCAAGCGCCCTCACCACAGGGTCTTTTCAGGCCCCGCTGGCTGTATCGTCAGAATCGTCCTGCAACTGCTCCCACAACTCGGCGGCACCGGGAAACTCCGTGCCGTCTTCGGGGCTCAGGTCATCCGGGTCGTAGCGGCTCAAACATCCCTCACCCAATGTGGCGGGCGCCTTGGAAGTGGCTTTGTCCAGCGGATCGGCCATGGTCATGTCCTCAGTGCAGAAACGGCGAAGGGCCTGAAGCGATTGAACGCCCAGGCCCTTCGAATTTCAACCGAATGGCTGTCAGAACACGACGGTTTTGTTGCCGTGCACCAACACCCGGTCTTCCAGGTGATAACGCAGGCCACGGGCCAGCACCATTTTCTCGACGTCACGACCGAAGCGCACCATGTCTTCAATACTGTCGCTGTGACTGACGCGCACCACGTCCTGCTCGATGATCGGACCGGCGTCCAGCTCTTCGGTGACATAGTGGCAAGTGGCGCCGATCAACTTCACGCCACGCATCGAAGCTTGATGATACGGCTTGGCACCGACGAACGACGGCAGGAAGCTGTGGTGAATGTTGATGACTTTGTGGGCATATTCGCGGCACAACTCGGGCGGCAGAATCTGCATGTAACGGGCCAGCACCACCACTTCGGCCTCATGCTGTTTGACCAGACGCGAGACTTCGGCGAAGGCCGGTTCCTTGTTCTGCGGGTTGACTGGTACATGGTAGTAAGGAATACCGTGCCACTCGACCATGCTGCGCAAATCGTCATGGTTGGAAATCACGCAGGCAATTTCACAATCCAGTTCGTCGCTGTGCCAGCGGTGCAACAAGTCAGCCAGGCAATGGGACTCACGGCTGGCCATCAACACCACACGCTTCTTCTGCTCGGTGTCAGTGATGCGCCAGTCCATCGAGAACTCTTGGGCAATCGGTGCAAACGCTTCGCGAAAGGCTTCGATACCGAAAGGCAGCGAATCGGCACGAATTTCGTGACGCATGAAGAACCAGCCACTGAGATTGTCCGAGTGATGGCTCGCTTCAGTGATCCAGCCGTTATGTGACGCCAGAAAGTTACTGACTTTAGCAACGATGCCGACGCGGTCCGGGCAAGCAATCACCAGCCGAAAAGTGCGCATGAGGGGGAAACTCCAGAACTTCGCAAAGGCCGCCATTCTAGCGATTGCGCAGCAAAACTGCAGTATTGATGACGCGCGGCCGCAGATTGCGGTCCGCGACACAGATTCCGGCGGCGCCATACGCCAGTGCATGGTGCTCTTGTAGCCAATCTTCAAGGGGGCAACTGTGAATAATTGTGACGCTATTTAACTGTCATCCCAATGTGTGTCCTATTCACCGCAACTCATTTAAATAAAACTTCGGTTAAATGTTTACTTGATGAAACACCCTGACTATTATTGTCGCACTGTCACCCTGTCATCTAGCGCCAACATAAGGTAGTCCCCATGTCCTTGATCAACGAATATCGCGCCACCGAAGAAGCTATCAAAGAGCTGCAAGCCCGTTTGAAGAACCTGTCCCAAGACGACAAACTGCAAACCGAGCTGGAATTCGAAGGCAAATTGCGCACCCTGATGGGCGAATACTCCAAATCCCTGCGTGACATCATTGCCCTGTTGGATCCAGAGTCCAAAACCAAGGCTCCACGTGGCGGCGCAGTAAAAACTACCGGCACCAAGCGTGCTCGCAAAGTTAAACAATACAAAAACCCGCACAACGGCGAAGTCATCGAAACCAAAGGTGGCAACCACAAGACTCTGAAAGAGTGGAAAGCCAAGTGGGGCGGTGATGTGGTTGAAGGCTGGGCTACCCTGCTGGGCTAAGCCGCAAGCGTGTCGCAGCCTGATCGCGACCCAAAAGAACGCCAGCGAATGCTGGCGTTTTTTTATGTCCGGGATTCAAGCGGACATCATTTTCGTTTTCAAAGATTCAAACGTTTTCGTAATGCCTGGACATGAATCAGCCAGTCATCCAGAACCTCTTGCTGAAACGATGTAGGACTAATCGTCAATTGGGCGGCAGCTGTCAGAAAACTTTCCAGCGTATTGGGAGCGCCCCACTCCGGTACGGACAAACGTTGCTGACAGAATATTCGCCAGCGTTCTTGCTCTTCCAGGCTCAACGTATCGGGAAAGTTGCGTGCTCGATAACGAAACAATAATTCAGGCAAACGTTCATCATCGAACGGCCACTGCTCTTGTGCTAATTGCGCAGGGTCGGCGGCTCGGACTTGCTCACACAGACGACGATCCCGATCGCCGATAAAACTGTCGTATAACTGTTGTTCGGGGTCCTGGCTCGCGGCGAAATCCTCACGGGCATAAATCCCCGACACTTTATCTTGCCAAAGTTGTTGTGCGGCACTTAGCCGCAGCGCCCGCTCCTGATAGAGCGCCATGTCCAGCCCCAAGCGTTGTTGATCTTCGGGACGAAGTACCGATAACGGCGCCACGACCGGGCACTTGTTGATGTGTATGAGCTTGAGTGGCACCGGCAGTTCGCCTTCAGCCAGATCGTCACGGCGGGTATAAAGCCGCTGACGCAAGGTTTCGGTATCCAGCTCGAGCAGCCCCTGTGGGTCCAGGTGCAGGTCACAGACAATCAGCGCGTTGCGATTGCGGGGATGCCAGGCCAGTGGCAGTACCACGCCCACATAATGGCGGGCTGCCGAAAAGCGTCCGGAAATGTGCACCATCGGCTGCAACAGCCGAATTTGGTCCATCACCTTTTGTTTGCTGCGCAACTGAAACAGCCAGTCATACAACTTCGGCTGTTTCTCGCGAATCAGACGCGCCAGGGCGATGGTGGCGCGAACATCCGACAGCGCCTCGTGGGCATTTCCGTGATCGATGCCGTTAGCGGCCGTCAGGCGTTCGAGCTTGAGCGTCACCCGCCCTTCGTCATCCGTGGGCCAGACGAAGCCATCGGGACGCAACGCATAAGCCGCGCGCACTATGTCGATCAGGTCCCAGCGGCTGTTACCCCCTTGCCACTCCCGTGCGTAGGGATCGAAAAAGTTTCGATACAGGCTGTAACGGGTCATCTCGTCGTCGAAACGCAGCGTGTTGTACCCCGCCCCACAGGTACCGGGGGCGGCGAGCTGGGCATGCACCCGTGTCATGAAATCGGCTTCGCTCAAACCTTGCTCGGCCAGACGGTCTGGCGTGATACCGGTGATCGCGCAGGCTGCCGGATGCGGCAGGATGTCGTCACTGGGCTGGCAGTAGAGATTGACCGGCTCGTCTATTTCATTGAGATCGAAGTCGGTGCGAATCCCCGCCACTTGCAACGGACGGTCGCAACGGGGGTTGATGCCAGTGGTTTCGTAGTCGTACCAGAAGATCGAGGTCACGGGTTGTTCCTGAACTGAAGACCGGCGAAGTCTAGGCGCACACAGGCTGCCCCGACCAGAATTCTTGTCATTCAATCACCTCTGGCCACGCACCGTGCAATACATAGTTATGTCGTTTCCCCCCGAGAGGCTGCTAGCATCGGACGGACATCGATTCGCAAACCAGCCACACCAAGGTTGCCCATGTTCGAGACCACAGCACCGCCACGGAAAGCAACGCTGGCCCCGCCACTGGACACGCGGTATCACGTCGAAACGCCCGAAGGCATCGACTTGCCACTGCGCCCGGCCGGGTTGATGGTCCGTGCGCTGGCGTTCGCCATCGACCTGGGCCTGCGCGGCTTGATCCTGGGCCTGCTGTTTATGGTGCTGATGTTTCTCGGGAAACTCGGCGCCGGGCTGGGCTCGATTTTGCTGTTCGTGGTGAGCTGGTGGTACATGGTGCTGTTCGAAGTGCTGAATCAGGGGCGCTCGCCGGGCAAGCAATGGATGGGGCTGCGCGTGGTGCAGGACGACGGCACGCCCATCGGCTGGTCCGCGTCCTTGGTGCGCAACCTGTTGCGATTTGTCGACATGTTGCCGTTCGGCTACTTTCTCGGGGCGATCAGTTGCCTGCAAAATCCCACGTTCAAACGCCTCGGCGACCTGGCCGCCGGCACGCTGGTGGTCTATAGCGAACAACCGCTCACCCGCCCACAGTTGCCCGATGTCCCACCACGGCGCACAGCCTTCGCGCTGACGCTGACCGAACAACGCGCCATCCTCGGGTTTGCCGAGCGCCAGAGTGAACTCTCCGAAGCACGGATCAACGAGCTCGCCTCGATACTTGCGCAACCGTTACAGGTATCGAAGCCGCAGGCCGTGGCCGAACTCAACGGCATCGCCCGCGGCCTGTTGGGCCCCCTATGAAGCAAAGCCTGTTCGAAAACCGCCACAAGGCCGAATGGGAGCAATTTGCACTCACGCTTGAACGGCTCGAACGAAACAAGGAAGCCTCACGAATCGCCAGTTTCCCCAGCGATTACCGACGGCTCTGCCACCATCTGGCTCTGGCTCAGGAGCGCGGTTACAGCAGTTTCCTGATTGACTCGTTGCAGCAACAAGTGCTGCGCGGGCATCGACAGCTCTACCGGCATCGCAGTCGGCTGGGTGCCAATATGCTGGGTTTCATCCTTGCCGGATTCCCGCGACTGGTGCGCGAACAATGGCGTTTCGTACTGGCTTCCGGCCTGATATTTTTTGGCAGCCTGATCGGCTTCGCGTTGTTGGTCTATCTGTTTCCGGAACTGGTCTACAGCCTGATCCCGGCCGAGCAGGTCAGTGAGATGCAAAACATGTACGACCCCGACGCCGGTCATCTGGGGCGTTTGGCAGAACGGGCGGCCAGTGAAGACTGGATGATGTTCGGTTACTACATCATGCACAACATCGGCATCGCTTTTCAGACCTTCGCCAGCGGTTTGTTGTTTGGCCTGGGCAGTGCGTTTTTCCTGTTCTTCAACGGCTTGATGATCGGTGCGGTGGCCGGGCACCTGACACACATCGGCTATGGGCAAACCTTCTGGTCGTTCGTGATCGGTCACGGTGCCTTCGAACTGAGCGCCATTGCCCTGGCCGGTGCCGCCGGCCTGCAACTGGGTTGGGCGTTGATCGCGCCGGGTCGTTTGCCAAGGGCCGAGGCCCTGCGACTGGCCGCACGCAAAAGCGTGTTGCTGATTTGCGGGGTCATGCTGTTGCTGCTGATTGCGGCGTTTATCGAAGCCTACTGGTCGTCGCGCAGCGAAACTGCGCTGCTGACCAAATACCTGATTGGCGCAGCGCTTTGGGTGTCGGTCGCCACTTATCTGCTGTTTGCCGGACGGCCCCGCCATGCGCCTGAGTGACGCCAGTGCGGTGATTCGCCCGCGCACAAGCTGGGAAGCCATGGACCTGGGGGTGCTGCTGAGTCAGCGCCATCGACGCCTGCTGATGACCAGTTGGGCGATCGTGACCTTGCCGATCTTTACCCTGCTCAGCCTGATACTGTGGGATTCGCCCTCCCTCGCCCTGTTTCTGTTCTGGTGGCTCAAACCCGCGTTCGATCGGCTGCCGCTGTACATCCTGTCCAAAGCCATGTTCGGCGAAACCCCCACACTGAAACAGGCCCTGCGCCAATGGCCGCGCCTGCTCAAGCCGCAACTGCTGGCCAGCCTGACCTGGCGCCGCCTGAGCCTGAGCCGCAGTTTTCTGATGCCGGTGGTGCAACTCGAAGGCCTGGAGGGCGAAGCACGACAACAACGTATACGCGTGCTGTTGCAGCGCAATGCCGGTGCCGCGCAGTGGCTGACGATCATCGGCGTACAGCTGGAAAGCGCGTTGTGGATCGGCCTGATGGTGCTGTTCTACATGTTCTTGCCATTGCAGGTCGAACTCGACTGGGGCTGGCAGACCTTGATTGCCGCCGCCACACAAGACTGGCGCTGGCTGGAACACCTGACCAATACTTTTTACGCCCTGGTGCTGGTGGTCTGGGAACCGATCTATGTGGCCTGCGGTTTCAGCCTTTATCTGAACCGGCGCACGCGGCTGGAAGCCTGGGACATCGAACTGGTGTTCCGCCGCTTGCGCCAACGCCTGAGCAGCGCGGTCGTCATGCTGCTGCTGGCGACGATTGTACTGGCGCCGACGGGGCAAAGCGTCTGGGCCGCCGAACCGGACATGTCACCGGACAGCCCGCGTCTGCTGGAGCAACCGCTGACCAGTCAGGCGTCCCGAGATAGCATCAAGGCCATCCTCGATCAACCACCGTTCAAGAACAAGGAAACGGTGACCCGCTATCGGTTTGGCCAAGACAAGCCCGCCGACGACGCCGTGCACGATGGTCAAACACCCGCCTGGCTGAAAGCGCTGTTCAGTTTGCTCGACAGCCAACGTTTCGGCCCATTGGCCAACCTGATCGAAGTGTTGCTGTGGGGCGCGGTGATGGGCGCCATTGGCCTGTTGATCTGGCGTTACCGCGACTGGTTGCAGGCGTTCGTCAGCCGCCGGCCAGCGTTGAACCGAAAAATGACGCGACCATTACCGCAGCAAGCGTTCGGCCTGGACCTCAACCGCGAAACCCTGCCCGCCGATGTCGCGGCCAGCGCCGAAAGCCTCTGGCAGACCAACCCGCGTGAAGCCCTCGGCTTGCTCTATCGCGCCCTGCTCAGTCACTTACTGCACGATTTCAACATGGCGCTCAAACCCGCCGACACCGAAGGCGAGGTGCTTCAGCGCATCGAACAACTGCAACAGCCAGCCTTGCTGGCCTTCAGCAAAAACCTGACCGCGCACTGGCAGAACATGGCCTACGGGCATCGCCTGCCACCGGCGCATTTGCAACAGGAGCTCTGTGACGGCTGGCGCGTGTTGTTCGGCCCGGGAGCAACCCGTTGAACCGCAGGGGGTGGCAGGCGGTCGGCGTATTCATCGCCGTGCTCTTGGGCGCGCTGAGTGTTTACCTCTACTTCAAGGCCATGCCCTATCAAGAAGACATCGATCACGGCCCTTCCCCCGAAGCCCAGGCCAACCCCTACCTGGCGGCCGAGCACTTTCTGCGCCGACAGGGCCTGACCGTCAGCCATGCCGACAACCTCGACATCCTGCCGACCATTGAGCCCCGTCAGCACAGTTTGCTGTTGCTCGGCGACCGATCGAACATGTCCCCGCGACAGGTGGATCAGGTGCTGAACTGGACCCGGGCCGGTGGACGTCTGTTATTCGTCGCCGAAGCCCTGTGGGATGAAAAAACCGGTCAGAGCAATGACCTGCTGCTCGATCGGGTGCAGTTGCACCAGTTCCTGAGCAAAGACCTCAAGGACTCGCCTCCCGATCTGCGCGATGATCCCTACCCCAAACTGACCAAGCTCTATCTGGAAAACGAAGAGGCGCCGGCCTACTTCAGCTTCGATACCGCGTTCCACCTCGACGACCCGAAAAACCTCGCCCAGGCCTGGGCCAACAGTGGCAAGGCCACGCACATGATGCAGCTGAGCCACGGGCTGGGTTCGATCACCGTGGTGACCGATGCCGACCTCTGGAAAAGCCCCGCCATCGGCCAATACGACAACGCCTGGCTGCTGTGGTACCTGGCGGCCGACACCGATGTGACCTTGCTGTTCAATACCGATCACGACAGCTTGCTGACGTTGCTGTGGCGCTATTTTGCGCAAGCCTTGGTGGCCCTGATCGCCTTGATCGCTTTGGGGTTCTGGCACGTTGGCGTGCGCAATGGCCCGTTGCTGGAACCGGCTCCAAGAGCCCGCCGGCAACTTCAGGAACACCTGCGCGCCAGCGCCGATTTCAGGCTGCGCCGCAGCGGTCAGCACAGCCTGTTGCAAGCCTTGCAGCAAGACATCCTGCGCCGTGTCCGCCACCGACACCCCGGTTTTGAACAACTCGGCGTCGCCGAACAATGGCTGGTGCTCGCACGCCTGACCGGCCAACCCACACGCGCCATCAGCCAGGCCATGAGCCCGCGACCGAAACAGCGGCTGTCCAGCGCTGAATTCAGCCGTCAGGTCGCCCACCTGCAAACCTTGAGGAACGCCTTATGAGTGAACAGATCGAGCCCGGCACCCAGACCCACGCCGCCCAGCAGCGCCAGCGCGCCAGCCAGTTGGCCCAGGCGATAAGAACGGAATTGCAAAAAGCCGTGATCGGCCAGAACGGCGTGATCGACGACGTGCTCACCGCCATGATCGCCGGCGGCCATGTGCTGCTCGAAGGCGTGCCGGGGTTGGGCAAGACCTTGCTGGTGCGCGCCCTCGCCCGTTGCTTCGGTGGCGAATACGCGCGCATCCAGTTCACCCCCGACCTGATGCCCAGCGACGTCACCGGGCACGCGGTGTACGACTTGCAGACCGAGCAATTCAAACTGCGCAAAGGCCCGTTGTTCACCAACTTGCTGCTGGCCGATGAAATCAACCGCGCCCCGGCGAAAACCCAGGCCGCGCTGCTCGAAGCCATGCAGGAACGCCAGGTCACCCTCGAAGGCCGCGCCCTGCCCATCGCGCAACCGTTCATGGTGCTGGCCACGCAAAACCCCATCGAACAGGAAGGCACTTACCCGTTACCGGAAGCCGAGCTCGACCGCTTCATGCTCAAAGTGCGCATGGACTACCCCGAGACCGATCAGGAATTGGACATGGTGCGTCAGGTCAGTCGCTCGACCCGCGCCGACATGCTCGACGTGCAACCGCTGCGCACCGTGTTGCAAGCCAAGGACGTGCTGGCCTTGCAGCGCATCGCCAGCGATCTGCCGCTGGACGATCAGGTGCTCGATTACGCCGTGCGCCTGGCCCGCACCACTCGCACCTGGCCGGGCTTGACCCTCGGCGCCGGGCCTCGCGCCTCCATCGCCCTGGTGCGTTGCGCCCGCGCCCGTGCGCTGCTGCGAGGTGGCGACTTCGTGATTCCCGATGACATCAAAGGCTGCGCCCTCGCGGTACTGCGTCACCGGGTGCGGATTGCCCCGGAGCTGGATATCGAAGGGCTGGACGTCGATCAGGTGCTCAAGCAACTGCTCGAACAAGTGCCGGCGCCACGCCTGTGAACATGGCCATGCGAACCACCCCTGTGGCGAGGGGGCTTGCCCCCGTTGGGTTGCGAAGCGACCCCAAAACCTACAATCGCATGTCGACAGACACACCGCGTTTGTCGGGTTTACGACTGCTTCGCAGCCGAACGCGGGCAAGCCCGCTCGCCACAGAATTACCGTGCCAGACCAACCCTTGCCACGAGGTCGCGACGCCATGAAACCCTCGCGCCTGCTGCTGATCTGGCTTGCCATCCTGCTCGCCATCGGCATCGTGCTGGGCACCTTGCGGGCTTTGGAGTTCGACGTTCCATCAACCCTGTTGTCGATCAACTGGGGATTGCTGCTAGCCCTGCTGGCCCTGGCGATACTCGACGCCATTCGCCTCAAGCGTTTGCCCTCACCGCGCCTCCAGCGACAAATGCCCGGCAGCCTGGCACTCGGTCGATGGAGCGAAGTGCGACTGGAAGTCGAGCATAATTTTACCCAGCCACTGAACATTCAGGTCTTCGACCATGTACCCGACGGCCTGAGCTTCGAACACCTTCCTCTGTCGGTTGAATTGCAACCCGGCCAACAGAGCCAGATCGGCTACCGCCTGCGCCCGCTCAAGCGCGGCCACTTCAGCTTCGAACACTGCGAGATCAACCTGCCGAGTCCCATGGGCCTGTGGTCCGACAAACGTCTGCTCAACCTGCTCGACAATACCCGCGTCTACCCCGACTTCGCCCGCCTCTACGGCGGCGAACTGCTGGCGGTGGACAACTGGCTCAGCCAACTCGGCGTACGCCAGCGCCAACGTCGCGGCCTGGGTCTGGAATTCCATCAGCTGCGCGAATTCCGCGAAGGCGACAGCCTGCGCCAGATCGACTGGAAAGCCACCGCCCGCCAACGCACGCCCATCGCCCGCGAATACCAGGACGAGCGCGACCAGCAAATCATCTTCATGCTCGATTGCGGCCGCCGCATGCGCAGCCAGGATGGCGAACTCGCCCATTTCGATCACGCACTCAACGCCTGCCTGTTGCTCAGCTACATCGCCCTGCGCCAAGGCGATGCAGTGGGCCTGAGCACCTTCGCCAGCGATCGAGCGCATTACCTCGCCCCGGTCAAAGGCACGGGCCAGCTCAATGTATTGCTCAACAGTGTCTACGACCTCGACAGCACCCAGCGCCCCGCCGACTACCAGGCTGCCGCCACGCAACTACTGGCCCGACAAAAACGCCGGGCGCTGGTGGTGCTGGTGACCAACCTGCGGGATGAAGACGATGAAGAATTGCTGACTGCGGTCAAACGCCTAAGCAAGCTGCATAGGGTGTTGGTGGCGAGTTTGCGTGAAGACTTGCTCGATAGCCTGCGGCATGCGCCGGTGCAGACTTTGCCAGAGGCGCTGGCCTATTGCGGGACGGTGGATTATTTGAATGACCGGGCGCAGCTCCATGAGCGGTTGAGTGCTCATGGAGTGCCGGTGGTGGATGCTCGGCCCCAAGAGTTGGGGGCCGAGTTGGTGACGCGGTATCTATGCTGGAAAAGGGCGGGCGAAATTTAACGACTCTCTTTTCGCTATTCGGTCGTTGAACTATTCATTTTTAGATTCGAAACCCCATTTCGTGTAGGTAGTTGGCCGCACCTATAAGAATTCCAGGAAAAAGAGTGCCAAAAATCTGTGAGACATGAATTTTGGCAATGCCGTCAGCCCCTGTAATCGTAGGTTCAAGTACCAAATCATCAACACGCCAAAAGACTGTTTTCCCTTCAATTGGCATCAGGTGGCCGTCTGTAATGAACGCTTCGAAAATTCCATTCCCAAGTCTTCCCACTCGACTGATTCGCGGCGCATCCAAGCCTACCACTTCAATATCAATAGATTTCGTCTCTGGGCTATCATCAATGTAAGTTGTGAGAGGAAAGACACCAATTTCACTCGATCTAATGGTTGCTTGGGATTTTCCCGTAGCGTGAGTAATAGTAGAAGGTAGGGTCGCCCACGGGAAAGTCCAATGAATCGTTATTCCGGGCCAACCTTTACCATCATTCGATGCAACCACTGATACCTCCGCGTAAATAGGGAAACCCGAATGAACTACATAATTGGCGTTTAATTTTTCAATTACCGGTACAACGGCTTCCACCAAAAACACCACTAACGCGCTATCCCAGCCTCCCTCACCGCCACGCACTGAAGCCGTCAACAGCTTTTTACCGGACGTTTCAAGCCTGAATCGAACCGTCGCCTTCCCATCAGCCTCAGTTACAGTCGGCGTGAGCCAAACACCATCGACCTCCCACATGACCTCGACGTTTTCGAGCGCCAGACCGGTGAACGCCGAAACAATAGTGGCCTGCGCCTCCACTTCGTCCCCCGGATAAGTGCCGGACTGGGTAATGATCAACGCACTGACCTCCCGCGGTTCACTCATCTCGAACGGGAACGAGAGCCTCTGTGCATAAATCCCCTCCCCCACTGTCGCCGTCAATTCCGTCGGACCGGAAATCGTAGGGATAAAGCGCACTTTCGCCCTCCCGTAATAGTCGGTCACTGAAGTCACAACCCCAAGGTCAGGACTGCGCCACGTCACCGTCACCCCCACCATCGGCTTGCCACTGATAACCGACACCACAACAACCTGTCCGACAAACGCCTGCCCCCACTCGAGAGTTTGATAAACGCTATTGCCGGTGATTTTCAGCACCTGCGTGCCTTCACCCAAGGACATCGCGTTCGCCGGCGACAGGCTCGCCAGCCGCTCTGAGGACAGGCGCAACGCAAAACTGCCGTCTTTCAGATCGCCTACCTCGAATTGGTACTGCAATCCCTCTTCGCAGAACGGTCGAGGCACGCCGAGCCCTTCCGAAATAAAGCTGATGCCCAGTCCGGCAGGCCCCTCTCCGATCATCCCCAGTGTTAAGGCATGACCAAACAATTTGCTATTGCGTGCGGCCCTTAGGTCGATGGAATGTTTACCCTTGCGACGCGGGAAGTAGGTTTTCTGACCCCAAGGCAGGAATTCTTGCTTATCAAAACTGACCTCCAACCCCGGCCACGGATCATTCGCTAGTGCAGTTACCGTTAAGGGTCGTTGGTCTTGGTAACCGTCGTAAAGACTCTTCACCAATGCCTCTATCCGATGTTCCTGATCAGCGGATGTGGGAGAAATAGCACAACCGGACCAGCCTTCGGCATTTGATGCCACCTCACTGGGACCCTCAGCAGTCGTCCACTTCACCGGCACTTGACCAACAGCGAGGCCGGTGAAATGGGAAATTACCTGAACCCACGACCACGCCGGATCCTGCCTCACGACCGGGTCCACCGCCGATTCACGCAATGCTCCGATCCTGACTTTGTTATGCGCGAGCGCCATCGGCTTGGTGATGGCGACGAACGCCAGCTGCGGCAGTGCCAATGCCAAGGCAAACTGGCCTGGTTGCTGACTGGCGGTAAAATCAAGCGTCCAGATCGCACCCGAGTCGCTTAAAACCTGCTGCAGGTCCAAGGTAGGCTGCACCGTTGCACCCAATTGATCGGCGGGCGTCCCCGACCATGTCAGCGATGCCATCAGCCCTACCAACGGGCTCAATTCATTGGGCAGAACGTTGAAGCTATGGAGCGCGCCCAGGCACGGATAGAGTGTCTGGGCGTCTAGCGCAGCCGCCACCTGATCGAGCATCAGGCCCATTTCTTCGGTCAGATCCGCGGACATCAATCGCCCAGACAGCTCTCGAACAATTAAAATGCCTTCAAGGCGCAGCTCCAGCTCAAACAGGCTGCTGGTGCTGTTAACGACCGGTGAGACGAGTTTCCATTCCACACCAGTTGCCACTAGAGGCTTGGGCGTTTCCAGCTCGCCGGGTATCAGTCCGATAGCCGGTGCGTCCCCTCGCCAGTGCAGACTGATGTTTTTTCCAACCCACTCGCTGCCCTGGACAGGCTCGACCTTCAGGGTATGTGTCTGGCCACGTCGACAAAGCACGCCGAGCGTATGGCGATCGACCTCCACCCCATCCAGCAGGATCTTGACTTCACTTTTCCAGGGGCTGGTCGCAATGGCTTTCACTTCGAAAGTCTGCTCTACCGCAATGGCCTCCGCATGCGCTTTGATACTGGCAACAACATCCTGTCCCCCTTCGGTTTTCGGCGTAAAGAAAAAACCGGCCCAACCACCAGCGCCCGTTTTGACAGTGAATACCGCCCCGTCCGGGGTCTTCCAGTCGACCAGCGCATTGACCACCGGATCACCGGAAGTGAAATGCACCACCTGAATCCGCAACAGCACACTTTCGCTTTCATCAATGACCGGAAATTTGTTTGCTTCGCGCACCTCACCGACCTTGACCACGTTGCGTGCCAGCGACATGTTTTTTTCCGGCGAAGGCAGCAACAATTTCGAGCAGACAAGCGACAGTTTGAAACGACCATCAAGACGATCTTCACTCTTGAGCGCCCAGATTTTGTTGATATCGTCGACCGGCACCGGCTCCCCAATCGCCGGGCGGACTTCAACTCCCAATTGTTCGACGGGATCGCCACTCCAGTGCAGAGACACATCCGTTCCGAAAAAGATCGAAGGCAGTTGCACGTGAACCGGATAGGTGGAACCCCGATCGGGGTAGCCTGTTTTTTCCTCCCAACGCCTCACTTCGCCATCGTCAACGACCATGACCTCCTTCCATGGATCGGTCGCCAGTACCCGGACCGCTATCGGTTTAGTCACAACACCAGCGGCGTAGTAGAGACTCACGACCGACGCCACGACATCGTAGTTGCCTTCGGCTATCGGCTCATATTCAAAGCACGCCCAGCCCCGTTCATCAGTGACGTCAGTGCCTTTAACCTGTTGGCCTGCGACCGACCAGGTCACCGTCAGTCCGCTGAGAACCTGACCGGTGTAATACGACGCGACTTGAACCCCCAGGAGAACCTTTTGCCCATGTTCAAGAATCGGGTAGTACGCCGCCTCCAGCACCTCACGAAACACCAGTCGGTGATGCCCCAGCGACACCTCAATCGGGTAGGGTTTTGCGGTGCAGATAGGGATCCTGATCTCCAATCAATGGGCATTCGAGCGACCAACCCTCTTCAAGAGGATGATCCACTTCCCAGCCAGGCACCGCGACAATCGCACCTTGAGGGTTGTCATCGATGGTCAATGAGGCTTTGGTGCCCTCCCAGGCATTATCCGACGCAAGCACAAATCCCAGCCGGTGAGCGAAGCTATCTGAAGCGCCCAGGCACATGTACAAAGTACCTGTCGATGGCACACGCTCGTCGTCCAGAATCAACGTTTGCATCACCGCTTCTTCCAGGTGCACCTGAAGCTTGATTCGGGTGATGCAGATCCTCGAGAAATAGTCCGGAGGCTCGTTCCTGGGGCTGAATACACTGACGCGAATCACATCCCCACTTTTGAATGGAAGCGCCAACTCGACTTCATACTTACGCGGAATGAATTCCAGCGGCTGCCCGCCTGCCAGACGCGCCTGATCCTCCTGAAGATTGCGTGGTGGCCCCGGCAATAGCTCGACATTCTGTTCATCAGTCCCCCCCACAATGCCGATGCGCATCAAACCGGCCTCGGTATGTCGCGTCTCGCACAGGAAGCTCAGGACATAACGCGCAGTGACATCAGGGTCTTTGGGAATAGTGATGTCCTGACTGATCGACGCCCCATCATAGGCGGCCAGAAAGCGAGTCCGTACCCCGTCATACCATTCTGATTCTGGACCGAGAAGATCAGGATTGAGCTCTCCTATCTTCCAGTGACTTGGCCACTCTAAGAAATCACCATTAAGTAACAGTGTCTCGTCGGCTCGAATGATCGACTCAGGCATGATTGTCCGCTCCCTTGACCTTTTTGTTTTGCCCGGCGTTTTCGGCCTGGGTCACCATGTCTTCCACCTTGCGCGTGAAGGTCGGCTCGCCGACCTTGGCCGTGTAACGGATGCGCAGGATGATGTCCGTCAACGAGCCCAGCATCGTCAGTTGCGGTTTTTTTTGCGGCCATGGGAAATTCAATGTCCAGCGAGAGACCACGCCGGTGTTTTCGAAGGCGTTGAGCAACCCCTCATCGGGCATCATCGCGGCCATGCCGTTGTCCGCAATTCCCACCGACAAGGCTATACGCTGACCGCTGCGCAGGTCCAACAGCACATCGGAGGGCGCTACGGCACCTTCAGGTTTGTGCAAATACTTCACTGACTGGGCCGTTGCCTTGGTGGCAGTCATGCTGCTGATCTGGAGCAAGATGGCCCGCACATCCTCGAAAGGCCCGGTCAGCACCGGCAAATCGACTTCGACCGATCTGATCTGCCGGCAGTAGTGCCCCGGATGACCTCGATCGAACAACAGCTGGGTGAGCGTGAACTCCAGAGACCCTGTCCGCCGCAACTGCGTCAATGCATCATTCCAGCTATCAATACCTGTCTGCGGAAAGTCTTCGTCATCAAACAATTGCCGCAGCGAGACGGTTTTGACCAGTTCCAACCGTCGTTCATGGCGTTGCAGGTAATTACGCTCCATGCGCAGCAAATACTCGCGCAAGTGCTCGCCTGCGGTCAGACCGTGGCGGTTGTCCAGCCAGACCTGGGGCAAAGGAATATGCGAGTCGTAATCACCGGTTTCGGCACTGAGTGAGGCCTGGGCGCTGAGGCACAGGCTGACGACCGCATCGTAAGCCTGATAGTGCAACGCCTTGAGCTGACCCAGCAGCCAGCCGTACAGCTCGGCATTGGTCGCACGCTTCTTGAGGAAGTTGTAAACCGTCAAGGCCTGACTGTTGGCCCTGAGGGTTTGCGCAAGGCTGGTTCGGGCCGCCAGTACGGCATGCTCCTGCGCGGCGATCTGCTCATCGATCGCGCGAACCTCCGCCGACGCTTGATTGCGCTGCACCTCCCATTCAGTGCGACGGCGACGGTAAGCCTCAGTGGTGGCTTGTTTGTCCGCAGTCAGTCGCATCACCGACGAGGCAACATCCAAACCGAAGCAAACGGCGTCAGTAACTTTGTCGAGACGATGCCCACCATTCGCCAGACCAAAAATGTTGGGCAAAGAGGCAATCACCGCGCCGAAAGGCTTGATGCTTGCGGAGGTCAGCGCGAGTATTTGTGAATTCTGCAGACTGGCCATGACCTCGTATTCAACCGCCGACACGTTTTCGTCATACAGTCGCGCATACGCCTCGGCCCGCTCCTGCGCCACTGCCCAGCTCTGCACCAGGGCGCTTACAGTGGCGACCAATTGATCGATGGTCTGTTGCTGCACTGTTTCAGCATAGGTTCCCAGTTCCACCAGATGGTTTTGCTGCATTTCATCCTGCTCGGCCCGATCCCGTCGTTCCAGCAGACTCAGCACCTGATTGCCGTATTCCTGCAGTGTTTGCACCGCACGCAATGCGGCCTCGAACGTGACCCGCCAACGGAAGGCACCGACCACCAATCGCCCGCCCATGGGTCTCGGTGCGCCGACACCTCCGGCGGCCAGATCGCGCAGCAGCTGGTTGGGGTCTGTGCGCGGGCTGAAAAGTGGAATCTGCCGCGGCTTGCCGTCGAGGGTGAGATTTTTGCGCAAGTTGTTCAGGCGCTGACCGGGCAAGGCGAACAGGTCAAGCAATTGCTGATTGATCGGCACTTTGAAAGGCTCGATTGCCAGCATTCCAAGCAGGGGTGCGGTATCGGAGGCCGCAGGAAAATCCGCCAGGCTGAAGGCAAGGTTTTGTTCAAACTGCTCCAGTGCCGGTCGCGAAACGCTCCGGTCCAAAAGACTCCCAACCGTGGCGGTTTCCCAGCGGTTTACCGTTTGTGCCGACGGTGCCTTGCCCATCAGGAACTCGGCCTGGACGTAACACAACTTGGCCGCCACCAGACTGTCACGGGTCAGTTGCCGGTAATACCAGTCGCCCCAGGCGATCAGGTTGTTGACGTACTCGGTGAATACCAGAATCTGAAAATGCTCGGGCGCTGAATAGCCGATGGCATCGGGATCGGTGGGTGCCTTCGTTTCAAAGCCAGGGTTACCGGGGGTATCCAAGGGCCGGCAGCGCCAATACAGAGGTTTTGCAGGTGGCGTAGCATCCGCCGGCGCTTGTGGATCAAACAGATAATGCAGCCAGTTCTGCGCCTCCTGAAAACGGTCTTCCGCGCGCAGCCGTGTGGCCAACAAATGCGGCAGGTGAAAAAACAGCTCCCAGAAAAACAGACCGTTGGCACCGTTGAACGCACCGTTCGGCTCGTTGATCGTTGCAGAAGCCGGAGGTGGCTCAGACAGAAACTGTGTCAGCCAATCGAGTACGGCATCGACGGAAACATTGGAGCGCTGGACCAGTTCGGGGCCGAACAGCGAGTTCAGGCGGGTGAATTTGAGCAGCAGATCCGACTGTTTGAGGGCGAGAAACTGCGCTGCATCGAGGGTGTTTTTGAGCAGGGCCGGAGGCGTGAAGTTCGTTACGTTGGCGATCGTTAATGTAAAGTGTTTGTACTTATGGTTGCCAACTTCTGTACCAAAAGAAAAGGTAGGCGCGACCCATCCCCCCTTCTTACGTTTAAAGACCAGCCATCTGGTACTCCAGCCCCCCGCAGTTGAAAAGCTTTGTTTTATGGGGCCATCATCTTGGCCTTCGATTGGGTTGTTCAACTTCAACTCAAGCTCAAGGTTTTGTCCCGGGTAAATCGTTGGCCTGCAAAAGCCCTGAACACATAGCACATCGTCGTCACCCTGACGAAACACTACGGCCTGCAGGTCCAGATATTTAATGAAGTCGTCCGCACCGGGGTCGAGAGTATCGATAACTGTCGGTTGATTCATCAGTGGGTGCTGAACTGTCTCGGCGGTGACGAAGCGATGCAAAGCCGCGAATTGCAGCCAGCGACCATCACCATCGGTCAGGGGCCGCAACAGCACATCGCGCACGGCGAACACGTCAGAGAATCCACCGAGGGTGTTGCGAGTAAACAACATAACACCCAGTTTTCCCTTGGGGTTTTGACGATCGACCCACACGGTCGCAATGAGTCGGGCTCCCAGGGTACGGTCATGTTCATCACCATCATCATCATAAGTGGAATAGTGCAAGTTCAGCGGTGCCGACCATTGGCCATTCTGGGTCTTGAAAGCCAAATTTATGTTCAGCCGATACGGCAAGCTATCGTTGATATCCTTGCCCTTCACCTTGTCCTGCCATTCAGCCCAGACCACACACAACCGCCCGTTCCAGAACACCAGACGAATATCCAACACCTTCCCGCCAGCAGGAATATCCACTGGCTGCCACTCACTCCATGCTGCCGGATTGATCGCTGTGCAAGTGGAAGAAAGTTCAACCTCGGCCTTGCGCCAGAAGTACTGACAAGGCTCCCCCCGTGTGCGACCGACAAAGTAGTAATCTGCTTGCGCGGGCGAAAGGCCATCCATAAAGCAGCTGATGACGTCCAGGTTGCAGGTCTGCTCGAATGTTTGCAGGTAGGTCTGCAACGCCGACTGGACGGAGTCGTCGTTCAAGCGCGTCTGGTTGAGGCTGTTTTCAAGGGTTTTGAACAGGCCGGTCTTGCGCTGGCGCACAAACGGGTTGATGAAGTTTTCCGGGTAGACTGCAATCATCTGCAGCGCCGCCCAGTCCGGATAGTTGCTGTAAAACAACCACGTGGCCAGATCCCGTTTGTCGAACTCAGTCTCGGAAAAGCCCGGCTCCAACTTGCGATACGCCGCATGAATGTATTGCTGAACGCAACTGATCGCTTCGGCGACCCAGGAGCTCTGCACCGGGAAGGTATCCAGCGGATCCATGCGCAGAAGTTCGAACAGGTCTCCCGGCTCCTGCAGAAAGTTATATTTCTTTTTACCGTTTTCTTCTTTGATTTGCCCGATGCTGTACTCCACCAACGCCGCACGGCGTTTTTCGAGCAGCTCGCCGATGTAATCCAATTGCATGATTCTTTCTCCTGTGCCCCTTAACCGGGATCGCACGTCAGCCAGTGATACCGTTCATGCCGGTTTCACACCGCGCTCGAACTTAATGGGGGGGAAATCGCTGTCGTTTTCACTGCCTTCGCTGAGGACAGTGACAATGAAATTTCCGCCGGTATGGCTGGAGACAAACACTCGCGTGAGCCCCTCCTGATTGGTCAATCCCTGCATTGGCCGAATCATCAGCGACGTACCCTCCTCCCCATCAGCGGGCGTTGCAGACCATCGCACGAGTTGGTTTTTCCCAAGGTTTGAAAAACTGTCCATCAGCGTGGCAAAGAGTTCGACCTCATCCCCTCGCTCCACAAGCCCCAACGGTACTGCGGACATGAGTGGGCGCGGAAACGACAACCCCGTCACATCGGCGACAACGTTGACGGTGGGGGCGTATTCCGGTTCAAACAGATCCAGCCAGAACAGCGGAGTGTCCGTGCCCATGACGTCGCCCGGGATAAACTCCGCGATGAGCGTTCCGTCCAACGAGGTGGGCTTCGTAGCGATGCTGCCCAGGGTTGCGCTCCAGTAGATGTTGACACCGCTCAGAGCTTCTCCTTTGGCGTCGCTGAGAGTGACCTTAAAAGTGATCTTTTCCCCTGGTTTATTCGCCACCACAAAGTTGTCGCCGTCCACAGTGCAGGTCATCTTGACGAGCTGTTTCAGGTCGCTGGGGAGCGGGATAACGGGAGTCCTCGATTCGGACACGCTCAGCGAGGCACGTTCGGCGGCGTCGGCATAGGCTGTTTTGTCAATCGCCTCCGGCAAGGTGCCGATCAGAAAAATCGTCTTGGCATCCATGCCGGTGTGCGTCGACAGCACGCGGATACGCATCAACAGATCCAGCTGGATCAGATTCTTCAGTACTTTGAGGCCTGACGGATCGATGCGGCTGACACACTCACGCACTTCCTGAACACTCCAGCCAAAAAACTCGGCCAGCTTGATGGCCGCCGCCTGCTGGGCCAGCCAGAGTGCATGCCCCGTAAGTGGGTTGGGCAGTGCATTGACTTGTCGCAGATAGTCGAGCAGTTCCTGCGCTGGCTGTTCACTCATTTCAAACGCCCGGGTGAGCGCCGTAAGGTAGTAGAGGGTTTTGACCGTGAACGCATGTTTATCGTCCTGGTCCAGCCAGGCCTTATGGCCGTAATCAAGATAGTCCTGCAACAAGGTGGCACTCAGATCCAGTTTCGCCACCACGGCACTACGGCGCCGCACATCGGCCAACAGCGTCAGTAATGGATCAGGCTGTTCGTTGCGCCCTCTTACCGACTCATCAGGCTCCAGCCCGGTTCGTTCGAGTACCTGACGCAACAGCAGATGAACCGTGGCTTTTGCCCAGCTCAGCACGCGTATCGCCTGCTCTGCGTCGACGCCGGTATAAACGGCCAGGCATTGTTTGACTACCGACACCTGAGCGTCCCGAGCCTGCAAGAGTACGACGAGCATTTTCCCGACAATGACAACACGCTGCTTGGCATCGATGTCACCGAGGCCTTCCTTGACCGCCTGCTCGAGGAGGCTGCGGGCGAAGTCCAGGTACTCGGACTCCGTCCTGGCCGATGCCAGCACCAGACCATCGGCGTCGACCAGACGCCACAACAAGTCCAGCCAGTCGGCAGCCGGCAGAGGCGGCACACCGGCCATCAATAACCCGGTGTTAGTGAACAGCGCGGCCGACAGCAGATTGCGTACCTGCTCGAACAGTTGGATATCAAGTTCAGAGGCCGCGTTCGATGGCTGCGGTGCAGACACCTGCTGCAGCATCCACAGCACCGGCATGTCGAAATCCCGACACCAGCCAGCGCAGGAATGCATGGCATAGATGAGATTCAGCACATCCGGCGTGTCCTCCCGGGTCTTATTGATCCGAGGTACACCCGCCAGGCCGTTGACCCAGCTCTCCCCACCCAGCAACGTCAGCATCAGCACGCCTTCTACCGGTGTGATGCCCAACAGGCGCGGCAGCTTCACCAGGCGGTAAAAACTGGAAACCACCTCCGAACTGCGCCTCAGCGTGCCCTTGAGGTCAAGCGCCTGGTCAATCGCCAGGGCCAGGTAATAATAAGTCTGCGGGTCAATGCCCAGGCCGCTGCACAGTTGGTTGACCGTCAAGTCGGTATCACCTTGTACCGGCAATAGCGGGAACGTTCCGTCATCGAGTTTCAAGGGTTCCCGATAATTGCCCTGGTTATTGAAGACCTGATCAAACTGCGACAGCGCGTCCCCGCGACCGTAAATTGACAACTCGTTGATAAACACCGCGAAGTCTCGCGCCGTGCACCCATAGCGCTCGCGTAACGCCTGGAACAAGCCCAGCGCGTGCACCACGTTGTCTGTTATCCACCACTGGCCTTCATCCGCGCCGCCTTGTTCTTCCGCCTTGATGGCAGCCGCCAGTAATGCATCCACTTCGTCGCTGGGCAGATTCAGCCACTGGTCCAGACGCACCTTGCGGTTCATGCGATCGTATCGGTCAAGGCCGTCGGCGTCAGCGGGATCTGCTGTCAATCGGTGAAGGAACGTAGGGCCATCTGAAACATCGACGGGGGGGTATTTATGGGCGTTGATGTAAGACGAACCGGAAAGCTCGCTTTCCGACTTTACAGGCAGCATCACCGGGGGATACATCACATTGGCAGAGCGAACCGGTAAAAAACTGCGAACCGACAGCAATGCCTCGATTGCCCGCGCAGCTAATTTCGTCCGCTCACCGAAGAACGGCACCTGGTTGAGGTTCTGCCATGACAGGCCGTCGGCACCGAAGTCTTTCAAGTAAAAAGCCTCCAGATCCTCAATTTTTTTCGGAGCTTCAGTCAATAACTCCCGCATATAAGGCCCCATCCGCGATGCATGGGCCAGCGCACGCCCGGCATCGGCGTCCCAGGCCTCGGCTTGTAGAAAATAGGGAAAATTCAGGTCCACCATGTGCGCAAAATTACCCACCGACAAACCATAGTGGTGGGTGATGGCATCCAGGGTGACCCAGTGCTGGTAATAAGGCAGTCCGTTCGGGTAGCGCGCCTCGATCAATTCATCTTCAAGCTTCGCTTGCGGATAATGCGAGGTGATGAACTTTTCCAGCACCGAGACGATGATGTCGACTGCGGACACTGATTTGTGCACTGCGTTGAAGTCGACAGACAGCGGTTTCAGGTCTTTACGGCGATCATGCAGGGGCAATTTCATTGCATCGCCAAAAGGTTCTATACGGTTTTGGACCCAGAGCAACAGTTGGATCAGATAGGCCACTGGCGAATCGTTGGACTCCAGAGCATCCGGGGGACAAAGGTTGTCAAATTTGGTGTCGAACAACCCCGCATAATTGGGTCCTACGACCATCGGTACCGAATAGCTCGAGGGTGCTGCTGCGGTGTTTCCACTACCCGTCAGCGTGTGTTCGATAAACCGGCGACGCACATAGATGGCCATGCTGTTGGCTCGCCGCAAAAACTGTCGTGCATCAGCAGGGCTCATCCCATATACCTTGGTCAGCCCCTGCTCACGCATTTCCACCAGAGGAAAGATCGAACCACCCTCTTTGAGGTAAGTCTCCAGGTCGGCATAGAGTGTAAGTTGCTCTTCACTAAACACCTGGTTCAGCAGTTGCAAGGCGGGAGGGGCGTCAGCCATGGTCAGATTCCTTGAGTCGATAACGGCCCTGAACAGCCTGACAAACCTGTCAGGCTGTTCGTTCGGTTAAAGAGATTTGGCGCTTGAAACCGGTCACCGTCTACTGTCATAAATGACAGTAGACACGACCGCTCGTCGGAGGACTGGCGTCAGGACTCCGAGGACGGAGGCAGGACTTCGAAGCGCGGACTCTCGACATAGTCGGAAACCGTCGCGCCATCGGCATCGTCAGTGATGGTCTGCTTGAACCGACACCAATTGCCGCCATGGGGCAGCGGCTGCGTCGCGCTGCCCTGCCAGGCGAAGGTAACGGGAAGATCCGGCGCCCATATTTGATCAGGGTTGAACCAGCTCAGCACCTGCCCGACACCCGCCCTGCCCTGACCGTTGAACCCGACCGGGTCGCTGGTCCACTGCCCCGCAGCGGGCGACTTGAAAATGGGCAAATAGGTACCCAGCACGACCGGGCGCGCAGGGGAGTCGGCCGAATCGAAACCGTCGCACGACGCCACCGCCACCAGTGCGTAGTTACCATCGGGCTGATCGAACTCAAGCGTCACTGACCAGGTGCGATCCTGCTGCACCACACTGGTGCTCAGCACCGTACGCGTTGCCTGGCTCAGCGCCACGGTGACTGTGTCTCCCGACACGCCGAAGCCTGACACCACTGTCCGCCGACTTATGTGCGCGCCCATGACCGGGGTTTCGATAAACGGTTCCTCCGGCACCACACTAAAGCTCAACATTTCACTCTTGATGGAGGTTCGATCCCCAAAGGTTTGCTCTGCCTGAATGTTTTTAAACCCCACCAGCAAAGTTATCCAGACTTTCCAGTTACTGTCGTTGTCCACGGGGACATCCGAAGCCAAAGGCTCAGCGACACCTTGCAGCCAGATCGTAACGCGCCCACCCCGCATGCCCTTCCCCTCGAGCATTGCCGTTCGAGGCAGTTGGCCGTTTTGGCTCGGCACGGTAATTTCCGGTGGTAACAGGCCCACTGTTACATCGATCCTCTCGCTAGGGGCTGATTCCCTCTGATTGCGCTTCTGTACCGCAACAATGTTGTACAGACGAAAGTCCAGATCGCGGAGTTCTATAAACCAGCCACCGTCCCTGGTCAGCGTTTTTGGACTGCCCAGATCGCCGCCGAGTTGAGCATCCCGCAGTTGCATCCGGCACCCCTCCATGCCTTTCTCGCCGTAAACGGTCAGATCGCTGCCCACTTCCGAGCCGGATTGCGGATCCGTGATTTCCGGTCGCGGAATGGGCAGGGACACGATGAAGTCTTGCCATGCCGAGGGTGAGGTCTGTTGCGCGACGTGTTGGGTAACGGTCACGCGAAGGAGGACATCCTCGGCAAAGGGCGTTTCGCGCTGAAAACTCCAGATTGAACCGGTAACGGTGGCAGGATACTCAGTGGCGCTTTCATCACTAAACCTGAGTACAACGGTAGCGCCCTGGGACCAGCAGGTCCCGGTGAATTTTGGCGAGAGGACACCCTGTTCGATTTCTTCAATGACAGGTGCCAATGGAGGGATGGTGACCTCAACTACGGTCCAGACCGGGGAATAAAGACCATCCTTCGTTTGGCGTATATGGATTTCCTTTTTGAATATTGGGCCCTCCCCCCAATTCTCCTCTACTTGACTCGACCATACGCCGTCGGACACAGGCGCATCGGGGGCGGCCGAAGAGCCACCACCAGGGTTAAGTAGTTGCACCGTCGCGCCGTCCGTGCCTTTGCCGTAAATGGTCGGGCGGTAGACCTTCGTATACCCCACCTCGCTCGGATTCGGTAACGGTACCTGAACATCGAAGTACAGCCCATATGACTCAATCCAACCACCGTCATTGTCGGAAACCTTTTGAATGACCACCACGCTGTACTTGGCAAAGGGCCAGTCAGTCGCCGTCGTCTCCCATGTACCGTCCTTCACAACAACAGAGGCCGGCGCTGTCACCTCCCCGCTCACCCATGTGAAGACAATCGTTGCACCTTCAACACCCGTACCTGAAAACTTCACAGTGTTTTCGGAGGGGAAGGTGCACGTGATGTTACCCAGCATGGCTGGGCGGACTTTGAAGGCGCGAGCCTCGCTGCGGGTCGTTTCTTTCCCGTCCATTATTTGTGTTGTGACCAGCGACACCACGCCTGCGGGCACCGTGACCGAACAGCTCCAGTCAGTCCCTGTCAACTTCCCGGATTCGCCAACGATTTTATCGGTAACATCTTGGTACACCCGAACAATGGCGCCCTTGGTTCCGGAGCCCGATAGTTCAAATGGCGAGGTTTGAAGCGAACTGGCTTCGGGGCCGGTGATGGTCGGTATTGCAAGCAAATAGAGAGTCCGGTATCCCGACCACGATATGTCTCCTGCTCTGCGATGCTTGGCTATTATCTCAACCTCACCGCCATTGGGATAGTTCGCCTGATTTAAGGTCGCCACATAACTACCATCGCTCGAAACGGTAGTCACAGCGTGAGTGATAGAGCGATCAAAATTCTTCAACTCAATAATTTCATTCGGGGCCCCCCTTCCTTTCAATAGGATCGGAGTACCGTGCAGTATTACAGCACCTGAATCGGGAGAATCAATAGCAGGCGCCTTGAGGCAGACTATTCTTTTAGGGCCGGTATAAACAATGGGAAATCGCTCATTAAAATATTGACTGATAACAACGTCGTGCACTCCCCAACGCACATCAGTTTTAAGCATGAGTGACCATCTATTATTATCACCGACTGTTTTCGTTTCACTCATGATTGTTGTGGGGTCACCTGACCGCACAACCGTTACTTGGCCTCCGGCACCTGCAGCACCCGAAATCACAACATTAATTAACATACCATCCGCCCCATCAATAACAGGCGCAGATCTCACGCTGAGACGTTTATATCCTAGTTCAGACCACTGGCTGCCGTATTTCCACTGTGTCTGATAATACCCCTCACCCACCGGAAGATCATGAACAGAAAGATAATTGAACACGTTACCCTTATAAAAGACCCCATCAACTATCGTCCTTACATCAGGACCCGTGATGTATTTAATCCAGACTTGATGTTCACCATTGCGTTGCGGAACGTTAAATACAATTTGCGAACTCGTTCCGCTTACCTCAGTTTCATTTTCACGCTGAACCTCCAACCTATCCAAGGCCAATTTTACTGTTCCGTCATCACCAGAACGCTCGCTAACGGCATTGATCTGAAGCGGTTCTTCACTATTACTATTAGCCGGTGAAGTAGCAGATATATCCTTTTCGTCTGACATCATCCCGCTCCTCAGTCCAGACTGTTGAAGTACCCAAGGCTTCCTTTCTACGTCGCGAATCGGGCATTGCCTACCTGTAAAATCTGACAGTTCCGACGAGCGGTATACTGGTCTCTTGACTCCAACTCGCGGCTTTTCATGAGCAGGGCGAGTGACTACACAACCTTGCGCAACGGACTACACATCCGCCAGAATCCGCCGGCTTGTGCACCTTGGCCTTGCCCCGTAACTTGATCCGCGTCGCTGCCAATCAGCGATCGGGTTTAGTCGCCCGGGGTTTCACGAATGTGCACAAGCGTCATCCAGTTGGGTATTCCCTATCCCCGCACTCGATGGTGGCTGTTCGCAGGGCGCCTTCGGGCGCGCCGGTTTTTTCGTGATTCCCCGGTCGACTAACCTGCGTCCAGCCGCCACCCCTCGTTTAGTCGCGAGACGGGTGGTAGCCCTAACTACGGAATCGCGAATATGTTCAAAGCCACACCCAATCCCCCAGAAACCGACCCGGTTTCCCCCTACGCCACCCTCGATTCAAGAAAGCTCCACGACGCCGCCGAAAAGGCCCTCGATCACTACCTCAAACCCGACATTGCCCCGTCGCGCTCTTCCCAGGACCGTGCCATGAAAATGTTCACCGTTGTCCCTGATGCCAACCCCGAAGCGTTGACCATCGAGACCTACGAAACCTTTTCGACGGTCAGCATTCTGCTGCTCGACCTGGCGGAAAGCCTGAACGACAAGCCGCGGCATCTGGCGATGGCGATTTACCGGATGAGTGAGTTGGGGTTGATGCTGGTGGAGCGGTCGCTGGATAACGAGAAGGCGATTAAAACGACGTAGGGTTTAGCCTTTTATTTGTTGCTGTCTATGCTGACGCCATCGCGGGCAAGCCCGCTCCCACAGGGTTATTCGGTGAACGCAAAACCTGCGTTCAACTCGAAAACTGTGGGAGCGGGCTTGCCCGCGATGGCGTCAGTACAGGCACCGAGGGCTTCAGGCAGACGCAGGCAACGGCTGAAAACTGAAGTATTGCTGCAACGCCATCACCAATTGCCCATACTCCGGCGGTGCCCGTTGCAGGCTGAACCCGGCGTCATAGTGGTGGGGGGTTGCGTCTTCGTGGCACCACAAGCAACTGGCGTTGAGGTCGATCACCTGCTGACAATGGCCGTCCATGGGGATTTTCAGGCGCAGAGTAAAATCGGCGCCCACCATCATCGGCCACTGGCTGATCAGCATCAGCCCATCTGCGGAGAGATTGCCCAGAAAGCCGATAGGCTTGTCGGTGACGCTGTTGAACACTTTCAGAAAATACGGCAATTGATGCCGCTCGATCCGGCGGTCAGTGAACATGCGTAGTACGCCATGCAAGGCCCTTAAGCAGGGCCGCACTAATGCTTCGGAACGGGCCTGCTTCTATTGATAGAGGCATGGGCGCGCTCTCCCCGATCCTGGTGCGACAGTCCGTCCATCCGCTGTCACTTACTGCTGCCGATCACAGGTGTTACGTCGATTAGAAACAAAGCTCTAAACCGATCTATTCGACTATAGTTCACCGCCGCCGGTCAGCCAGCCTTTGTAGGACAACCCCATCAGAACCGGGTCGGGCGAACCACCGCCGCACTGCGGGTCGGGTAATGTCCCAGGCTCTCCAGGGTTTCCAGGCGGGCACGGGCACGGTAGGCATATTCGCTTTGCGGGTACGAGGCGATGATGAACTGGTAGGTTTGCGCCGCATCGATAAACAGCTTCTGGCGCTCCAGGCACTGGCCGCGCATCATCGACACTTCCGGCTGTACGTAACGACGGGAACGACTGTCACGATCGACCTTGGACAGTTCGAGCATCACCTGCTCGCAGTTGCCGCGTTCGTAGGCGCTGTAGGCATTATTCAAATGATGGTCCATCGACCAACGGGTGCAGCCGGTGACGCTGAGGACGCTGAGGGCAAGGGCGGCAATGAGCACGAATCGCATGGGGGATCTCCTGTCTTGCGCTCTGTATCGACCCGTTGTGCAAATTCTTCAGTCATCAGATGACGGATACAAACGAGTAGAGCCCACCCAAGGCCCTGGATGACGAAAATACGCTTAAGCCAATGAACAACCGGCTGAAGGTGTCACGCTCGTTGATCCGCCCAAACAAAAATACCCACTGAACCGCCTGGGCTCAATGGGCTATGGCACGAATGAATGTCGCGATCATTCGACCTTGAATTGTCGGTATTCTGAACGCCTTGAGTGCTCACCCTGACGGGTCAACATTGCTGCAATTGCGTGGTCCCCTTTGGACAGATCTTCGCGCAAAATACCTGACCACTTGCCTTCCACCACGTCGACTTTGAGCAGGATTTGCATCGACAAGTCCCTATAGATGGTCACTTCCCCTTCTCCATTGTCCTCCACGGTTCCGGAAATACTGACTTTGTTGCTCGCTGTCGCATCTTTTGCCGGGCTCTGAATGACAGGAACGGGCAGGGCTTCGTTTTCAGTGGTCATATCTTTCTCCATGACTCGTCACCCTTGACGAGGTTCCGGAGTATTTAAAGCCTCCCCTCAGACGCCTGCCTACCTGACAGAACTGACAGTCCCGATAGACGGTGCACACCATCACACGGGGAAATCTTCAGGCATGTTCGTTTAAAGAAACAAACAAAAAGTAGTGCAAACGAACAATGACTACACCCATAGACCATAGTAGCCTCTGCTAGCGCTTGAACTCAGGAGTCTATGCATGTCCGTCCGTCGCACCAAAATCGTCGCTACCCTTGGCCCGGCCAGTAACTCGCCGGAAGTTCTCGAACAGCTGATTCTGGCTGGCCTGGACGTCGCCCGCCTGAACTTCTCCCACGGCACCCCCGACGAGCACAAGGCTCGCGCGAAGCTGGTGCGTGACCTCGCTGCCAAGCACGGCCGCTTCGTTGCCCTGCTGGGTGACCTGCAAGGCCCGAAAATCCGTATCGCCAAATTCGCCAACAAGAAGATCGAGCTGAAGATCGGTGATCAATTCACCTTCTCCACCAGCCATCCTCTGACCGAAGGCAACCAGCAAGTGGTCGGCATCGACTACCCGGACCTGGTGAAAGACTGCGGCGTGGGCGACGAGCTGCTGCTCGACGACGGCCGCGTGGTGATGCGCGTCGATACCGCCACCGCCACCGAACTGCATTGCACCGTGACCATCGGCGGCCCGCTGTCGGACCACAAAGGCATCAACCGTCGCGGTGGTGGCCTGACGGCGCCAGCCTTGACCGAGAAAGACAAGGCCGACATCAAGCTCGCCGCCGAGATGGAAGTCGACTACCTCGCCGTGTCCTTCCCGCGTGACGCCGCCGACATGGAATACGCCCGTCAACTGCGCGACGAGGCCGGCGGTACTGCCTGGCTGGTGGCGAAGATCGAACGCGCTGAAGCCGTGGCCGACGACGACACCCTCGACGGCCTGATCAAGGCCTCCGACGCGGTGATGGTTGCCCGTGGTGACCTGGGTGTGGAAATCGGCGACGCCGAACTGGTGGGCATTCAGAAGAAAATCATTCTGCACGCACGCCGCCACAACAAAGCCGTGATCGTCGCGACCCAGATGATGGAGTCGATGATCCAGAACCCGATGCCGACCCGCGCCGAAGTGTCCGACGTAGCCAACGCCGTACTCGACTACACCGACGCCGTGATGCTCTCGGCCGAAAGTGCCGCCGGTTTGTATCCGCTGGAAGCCGTGCAAGCCATGGCGCGCATCTGCATCGGCGCTGAAAAGCACCCGACCAGCAAGACCTCCAGCCACCGCATCGGCAAGGTCTTCGAAAGCTGTGACCAGAGCATCGCCCTGGCGGCCATGTACACCGCCAACCACTTCCCGGGCGTGAAGGCGATCATCGCCCTGACCGAAAGTGGCTACACGCCGTTGATCATGTCGCGCATCCGTTCCTCGGTGCCGATCTACGCGTTCTCCCCGCACCGCGAAACCCAGGCCCGCGCGGCCATGTTCCGTGGCGTCTACACCGTACCGTTCGACCCGGCGTCCTTGCCGCCTGAGCAAGTCAGCCAGGCTGCGATCGACGAGTTGCTCAAACGCGGTGTTGTGGAGAAAGGCGACTGGGTCATCCTGACCAAGGGCGACAGCTACCACACCATCGGCGGCACCAACGGGATGAAAATCCTGCATGTTGGCGACAAGATGGTCTGAGTGACCGGTTGCTGAAAAACAAAAGCCCCGCCATACGAATGGCGGGGCTTTTTTATTTGCGCTCTGGAAGACTGTCAGCCCAGGTAACCGGCGACCAACACATAATAGGGGAAAATACCCCAGTGGCCGGCTGCCACGATCCGGTCATCCGTCCTCAGCGCCACGGCGTTGTACTCACCCGCATTGCCTTCGGCGACATATCCCTGTCCTGCACAGAACGCAGGATCCAGTTTTCCTTCAGGCAACAAGCGAACGACCAACGGGTAGCGGGTGTTTTTGTCCAGGTGGCAACCGGTAATAAGTACACGCGCCTTGGAATCGATAGACAGGGCATTCCCAAACGGATCAAGGTTGCCCAAGGCCAATTCCAACTGTTCTCCTCCATTGAAATCCGGGGCCGCAATGCCTCTAGATGACAGTTTGAGAACAACCAGCTTATTTCCGCTAGCGGATTGAACCTTGCCCAGAGCCCAGATCGCTGAATGACGGTCCGTCACGAGTGCATTATGGCGAGAGCCTGGCAACTCCAGTACATGGAAACCGTAGTCTGCGAAAGTCGTGTCAACCTGCCCCTTGGCAGTGACCCTACCCACTAACACCTGAGTAGGTGTATTGGCGGTGAACAGACAGGAACCATCTGGCAGGCTCTGCGAAGCAGTCACTTCGATGGGCTGTGAGCGATACATCAGCTCAAGAAAGCCCCGGGCATTGAAGTCAGTGTTGAGCGTGCCGTTGTCATTAACGCTGACCAGATACGACACATTAGAGGTAACGCGATTGCTGCGGTAAAAATGAAATACCGTTGGTGAATGGGCAGGTTCGCCCTTGGGCTGCGGTGCGTCGATTTCCTTGAAAACTACCCTGCCACCTTCACCAAAAGTCTTGTCAAGCTGCCCCTCGCAGGTATACCGAGCGGCTGCGGGATAGTAGATCCCGGTGGAACTTTCATAGAGGTGGCCCAACACCAACAATCGGCTCTGCGCGTCTTCGACCACCGAGTGAAAAAAGGAATTGTTGGCCAACGCGGTATCAAAACTGCCAATGACTTTAAACGTGGTATCCACCTTGCCGTCGCTGGTCACGCGGATCAATTCAAAGTTGTGGTCCGGCTTGATACCGACGATCCAGCGCTCGCCGGCAGCCGTCGTCAGGGTACGAGCGTAGCAATCTTCTTCCTGCAGCTTCAAAAAACCATCAACGCCAAATGACGGGTCCGATTGCTTCGGCGAATCTTCAGCTTTGTTCACATGAGAATTGTCCATGGGATTCTCCAGATCCGGCACATTGAGTGCATTCGAATCTGAGCCTAAAGCCGCAATAAACTGCTGCGCTACTGGCAACTCTGACAGTTGACACCTCTGCCAATCCACCCTTGATTAGTCCGCTCAAGACCTTTTCAAATACCCGCTGATAACGCAGCAGCACTCAACCACGGGGTAGAAAGACATCCGCCAGCAGTTGATTGCGCGGCAAACCGGCCAGGTACAAACGCCGGGCAAAGGCGTCGACGCTGTCGGGGGCTCCGCAGACTAAAGCCACGGTTTGCCGGGAAACAAGGCGCAGTTGCGCCAACGCCTGCGGCAACTCGGCCGGCGTCCACAGCTCGACGCTAAGGTTCTCACGGCCCTCGGCCATGGCTTGCAGGGGTTTGGCCAGATAATGCTCACTCGCATCATGGGCCAGGTGAATGACGCGGATGGCGCCTTGGTGATCCTGACGCAACGCTTCGCGCAAAATACCGAACAACGGCCCCAGACCAGTGCCGGCCGCCAATAACCACAGCGGTCGGGTGTGCCAGCCCGAGTCGTAATGCAGCGCCCCGCCGCGCAACTCGCCGAGGCGAATCGGGTCGCCGATGGTCAAGCGACGCGCCGCATCACTGAATTCCCCCGGTTGGCGGCAATCGAGGTGGAACTCCAGAAAGCGATCTTCTTCCGGCAGGCTGGCCAGGGAATACGGCCGCGCCACCTGCCCCGCCCATAACACCAGATGCTGCCCCGCCTGATAGCGCAACGGTCGCTCACTCGCCAGGCGCAAACGCAACACGCTGGCGCTCAGCCAATCGCTGGCCACCACTTGCGCGGCAAGGCCATCGCGCAGCGGGTCAAAGGTTTCGACTTGCAGATCGTCGACCACCTGGCACTGACAGGCCAACCGCCAACCCTGCTGACGCTGTTCATTGCTCAAGGCATCGGGACGGCTGTCGCTGGGCAGGCCCTCGACACATTTGACCAGGCACGCGTGGCAACTGCCGGCGCGGCAGCTGTAGGGCACCGCCACGCCGTTTTGATTCAGGGCATCGAGCAGGTTGCTGCCCGCCGCCACCGCCCATTGGCGTTCGCCGACCCGTAACTCAGGCATCGACATTCTCCCAGGCTGCCGCACAACGGTTGCGGCCATCACGCTTGGCGCGGTACAGCGCCTGATCGGCACTGTGCAAGGCGTGATCCAGATCATCGCCCGGTTCCAACAAGGTCATGCCCGCCGACAGGCTGAGGTGGGCGATCTCCAGGCCGACCAATTCGACATCCATGAAGGCAATGCGCAACCGCTCGCAACACGCTGTCAGGCGCTCGGCATCGCAATCGGGCAGCAGCACCACGAATTCTTCACCGCCATAACGGGCCAGAATATCGCCATCGCGCAGGCAGGCAGTGGCCACCCCGGCGAATGCTTGCAGCACCTGATCGCCGGCGGCGTGGCCGTGAACATCGTTGATGCGTTTGAAGTGGTCGAGGTCGATCAGCGCCAGACCATGCACCACACCGACTTCCAAGGCGTTCAGCTCGCGAGAAGCCAGGCGCAGAAAATGCCGACGGTTGAACAGCCCGGTGAGTTCGTCGGTCGCCACCAGGCCTTCGAGCTGACGCATCATTCCGCGCAGGGTGTCTTGATGCGCCTGCAAGGCGAACCGCCGCTGACGCATACGCTGGCGCGACACCTGGACATAACGGGCATAGAGCACCAGCCAGCTGAGCACCACAAACAGCACGCACACCTGCAACAGGGCCTGCGTCGGGTCGTGCAGTTTGAAGTAGTAGAGTTCCCATAACGTGATGGCGCTGAAACTGAAAAACACCAGCAACGCGCAACGCACAAAAGCGATGCGCGACAAATGAAACAGCCCGAACAACAGGATCAGCAGGTAAAACACCAGAAACGCACCGCGCGCCTCGTCCAGATGGGCGATCAGCCACGTTTGCCAACCCAGCCCCAGCAGCATTTGCACTTCGGTCAGGCTGGGGTCGGAACAGCGCAGGTTAGCGCCGCTATAAAACACTGCGAACAACACGACCTGACTGAGCACCGCCAACACGCTGCCGATCACCATGCCGGCGAGGGAGTCATCGTAATGGCCAGTGAAAAACGCCAGCCACAGCAGCAGCAAAGCCAGGGCATAGGTGCCGGCCGCGAGGGCAAAGCGTTTGAGCAAAAGCCGCTGGATGGCGTTATGGGTCAATCGTTGATTCACCGTGCGAAAGGAGGCTGTCGGAGTGTCCTACTCTACAGGCCGGATGCCACTTTAGTGGCGAGTCTGATAAATGACCATTCAATTTTTGTGGCGAAATTCTGGCGTCAAACCCATGACCTTGGCTCGGGGTAACCTGTGGTGAGGGGGCTTGCCCCCGTTCGGCTGCGAAGCAGTCGTAAAATCTGCCAATGCGGCGAGTATCTGTGCCTGAAAGAATGTCTGGGAGCGCTTCGCACTCCAACGGGGGCAAGCCCCCTCGCCACAGGCAAGCCCCTCGCCACAAAATCCGGCGCGTGTACAGGCCATCGAGGCGCGGTATACTGCCGCGCCTTTTTAGCGTCGCGCCAGCAGCCCCGGCGTGCCTTGAAAGGTGCTTGCAACCGACCGATGCACTCAAGCTGCAAGCACCTTATTGAATGTTCCCGTCTTTTAGAGGAGCGCGACTCATGACCGTGATCAAGCAAGACGACCTGATTCAGAGCGTTGCCGACGCCCTGCAATTCATTTCCTACTACCACCCCGTGGATTTCATCCAGGCGATGCACGAGGCCTACCTGCGTGAAGAATCGCCGGCAGCCCGCGATTCCATCGCGCAAATCCTGATCAACTCGCGCATGTGCGCCACCGGCCACCGCCCGATCTGCCAGGACACCGGCATCGTCACCGTGTTCGTGCGCGTGGGCATGGACGTACGTTGGGATGGCGCCACCATGGGCCTGGACGACATGATCAACGAAGGCGTGCGCCGGGCTTACAACCTGCCGGAAAACGTCCTGCGTGCCTCGATCCTCGCCGACCCGGCGGGCGCTCGTAAAAACACCAAGGACAACACCCCGGCTGTGATCCACTACTCCATCGTTCCGGGTAACACCGTGGAAGTGGACGTGGCGGCCAAGGGCGGCGGTTCCGAGAACAAGTCGAAAATGGCCATGCTCAACCCGTCCGACTCGATCGTCGACTGGGTGTTGAAAACCGTTCCGACCATGGGCGCCGGCTGGTGCCCACCGGGCATGCTCGGCATCGGCATCGGCGGCACCGCCGAGAAAGCTGCCGTGATGGCCAAGGAAGTGTTGATGGAATCCATCGACATTCATGAGCTGAAAGCGCGCGGCCCGCAGAACCGCATCGAAGAGATGCGCCTGGAGCTGTTCGAGAAGGTCAACCAACTGGGTATTGGCGCCCAGGGCCTGGGTGGCCTGACCACCGTGCTCGACGTGAAGATCATGGATTACCCGACTCACGCCGCCTCCCTGCCGGTGTGCATGATCCCGAACTGCGCCGCCACCCGTCACGCGCATTTCGTGCTCGACGGTTCCGGCCCGGCCTCGCTGGAAGCGCCACCGTTGGACGCCTACCCGGAAATCGTCTGGGAAGCCGGTCCGTCGGCTCGTCGCGTCAACCTCGACACCCTGACGCCTGAAGAAGTGCAGAGCTGGAAGCCGGGCGAAACCGTCCTGCTCAACGGCAAGATGCTCACCGGTCGCGACGCCGCGCACAAGCGCATGGTCGAGATGCTGAACAAGGGTGAAACCCTGCCGGTAGACCTCAAGGGTCGCTTCATCTACTACGTCGGCCCGGTTGATCCGGTGCGCGAAGAAGTGGTTGGCCCGGCTGGCCCGACCACCGCCACGCGGATGGACAAGTTCACCCGCCAGATCCTCGAGCAAACCGGCCTGTTGGGCATGATCGGCAAATCCGAGCGCGGCCCGACCGCAATCGAAGCGATCAAGGACCACAAAGCCGTTTACCTGATGGCAGTCGGCGGTGCGGCTTACCTGGTGGCACAAGCGATCAAGAAATCCCGCGTGGTGGCGTTCGCTGAACTGGGCATGGAAGCCATCTACGAGTTCGACGTGAAAGACATGCCGGTGACCGTTGCTGTGGATAGCAAGGGTGAGTCGGTACACATCACCGGCCCTGCGATCTGGCAGCAGAAGATCAGTGAAAGCCTGGCGGTGGAAGTGCAGTAAGCGTTTCCCTCCCGACAAAAGACCGGCCCGTCAGCAATGACCAGCCGGTCTTTTTTTTTGCCTGCCATACAACGATGCTTTCGACACCTATCAGATCTGACAGGTTACTCCCCATAGGCGCTCTGATAAGTTGGAACCTCACCGGCGTTCATTTCCCTGCCCCGGTTCACAGGTTTACTTGCCATGGCCAATGATGCAGATGCGCTCATTACCCCCCCTTCCATCGCCAAAACGGCGTCCATTGCCACCAATGGCCGCAGTTGGGGGGAAATCGGCGCCACCGGCCAAAAGTCCTACACACTGCCATTGCCTTTTCAGACCGGGCGCACGCTCAATCCTGACTTGGCCCTTCACTACGACAGCAACGCGGGCAACGGCGCGTTTGGCCTGGGCTGGCATCTGAATCTGCCCGCCATCAGCCGCCAGACCAGCAAAGGCGTACCAGAATACGAGGCCGATGACGTGATGCAGGCCGACGGCACCGAGCTGCGGCCTGAACTGACCCTTGAGGGCAAGATCAAGGCCAGCAAGCGCACCCATCGCCATGGCCCGCGTACCGAAGAATACTCGGTGGTGCGTTACATCCCTCGTCTGGAGGGAGCGTTCAGCCGCTATGAGTTTTGGTCACCGGCCGACGGCAAACCTGGATTCTGGATGGTTTACGGCGCTGATGGCTCGTGTTCCTGCTACGGGAACAGCGAGACCTCACGGGTGTTCGACCCTGAAAACGAACACCGCGTCGCCATTTGGCTGTTGGTGGAAATCATGAGCGTGGTGGGCGAACATATCGTCTTTGAGTACAAGAGCGACGATAAAGCCCCCGACGATCGTCATGACTATCGGGCTCAGCGATACCTGCGTCAGATCTGCTACGGCAACGAGACGGCCCGTGCCGAGTTGTTTTGTCTTGCTTATGAGGCCCCGCAGAACCTGAACTGGTATTTCCGGATGGTGGTGGACTACGGCGAGCGCAGCACTGACCCCCTCGTGGCGCCGCCGTTCGAAGCCCCGGATGAAAATGCCTGGCCGCTGCGCACCGACCCTTCGCGCATGCATCGCTACAGCTTCGAGGTCGGCACCCGGCGTCTGTGCCGGCAATTTCTGATGTACAACAACATCGGCACCGAGAAAGTACTGGTCAATCGCTTGTTGCTGGAACATCACGCTACGCCACTGCGCTACAACCAGCTGCAAGCCGCCCACTACATGAGCTACGACGCCGGGGGGCGGGTCAAACAGATCCCGCCTCTGGAGTTTTTTTACTCGGCGTTCGAACTTAATACCCGGCCCGAGCCTTTTTTGAATCTCGATCATATGCCCGGGCTCAACGACGGCCAGCCCTACCACTGCGTCGACCTTTACGGTGACGGCGTGCCAGGTGTTCTGTGCCAGTACGACAACGCCTGGTATTACCGTGAGCCTCTGCGGGCTGAGCTGGGCACTGACAAAATCGTTTATAGCCCATGGACGTTGCTGCCCCAGATTCCGACGGCCGACGGCAACAAACCGGTGGTGCAGATTCTGACCGACCTCACCGGCGACGGACGTCTGGACTGGATCGTCGCGCAGCCGGGCGGCAGCGGTTATTACACCTTCAATCCAGATCACACCTGGTCGCCGTTCAAGCCGTTCAGCCAGTTTCCCGTGGAATTCTTTCATCAGTTGGCTCAATTGGGCGACTTGAGTGGTGACGGCCTGGACTCCATGGCCCTGATCGGTCCGAAAAGCGTGCGGGTGTACGCCAACCTGCGGGAAAAAGGCTTCGCAGTGGCGAAGGATGTGCCTCATGAACCGCAGGGTTCACTGCCGCTGTTCAGCAACGCCCGCTCCGAACTGGTGTTTTTCGGCAACATTCACGCCAGCGATCTCCCCGGGCTGTGCCGGGTTCGCCACGACAAAATCGAATGCTGGCCCAATCTGGGCCATGGCAAGTTCGGGCAAGGCATCGAGATCAGCGCCCCGCTCTTCGATTATCCGGACTTCAACACCGATCAGGTGCGCATTGCCGATCTGGACGGATCCGGTGCGCCCGCCCTGATTTATCTGTATTCGGATTACTTTGAGATTTACTACAACTACGGCGGCAATGGCCTGGCGCCGGATCCGATAACGGTTCCGTGGCCCGAAGGCGTGCGCTACGACAACCTCTGCCAGGTGACCTTCGCCGACCTGCAAGGCCTGGGCTGCGCCAGCCTGCTGTTGACCGTGCCGCACATGTCGCCGCAGCACTGGGTGTATCACTTCGTCACCGAGCGGCCATACCTGCTCAACGGCTGCAATAACAACATGGGTTACAGCGCCACGCTGGGCCATGTCAGCAGCGCACAATGCTGGCTGGATGAAAAACGCAAAGCGTTGATGGCAGGGGAGCGTCCGGTCTGCTACCTGCCGTTCCCTCAGCAAGTGCTCAAATGGTTGCGGCAGGACGATGAGATTACCGGCAATTACCTGATGCAGTTTTTTGAGTATTTCGAAGGCTATTACGACGGAACAGAGCGAGAGTTTCGTGGTTTCGGGCGGGTCTACCAGACCGATAGCGAGTTGACGCCGGACCAGGCCGAAAGTGGTCACACTGCCCCGATGCGGGTCAAAAGCTGGTTTCACACCGGTCAAAGTATCGAGATCAAACTCAAAGATACCTGCCAGCTCGACGACAAGGCGACACCGTTGGGCCGCACACTGTTTTCAACCTTCGACGAGATCGAGGACGTCGATCTGATTCGTAAGCCCAACCCCAACGAGGAACGCGAAATCGCCTACGCCCTCAGTGGTCATTTGCTGCGCACCGAAGTCTCCCAGGCCGACGACAGCGAGCCCGAGCGACTGTTTTCCCAAACCGAACTCCGCTACCGGGTTCGGAAAACCGCCGGCGAGCCATCGAGCATGATGGTGATGGAACAAGAAACCCGCAGTTTTCAATACGAGCGTTTTATGGACGACCCGCGTTGTCAGCATGGGGTCAACCTGGAATGGGACCGGTTCGGCCAACTCGTCCACGGTTTCACCATTGACTGTGCACGACGCCAGACTAAGGACGACAAACCACCGTTCGAGGAAGAGGATCAACACCAAGCCTGGATCGATAGCTTCGATGATCAACAAGAAGTGTTTTACCTGACAGAAACCCTTGCCGATTTCCTTCACATCACCGCCCCCCATTGGCTGCTCGGGTTACCCTCACGCCAGCGCAGCAATGCGCTGATACTGCCCAAGGGCACGTTACCTCAGGGGCTGAGCCCGGATCAGGTGAGCTTTGAAAAACTCTTGCAGCATCAGGCGAGCGGCGAATGGACGGCGCGTCGTGAACTGACATCGCTCTCCCGGCAACACTATCTGGAGGGCGACGATGGCAAGATCCTGTATCCGCCGCTGGCCGGGCCCACGGAACAGGCGGTGTTCGACAAAAAGGCCCTGGCGGCCTACGACGATGTCCAGCCTCCGTTTGCCATTCGCGCAGAACTGGAGAAAATCGGCTACCAACCCATGAGCCTGTTTTTTCCTGAAAACCCGATTGAAGATCAGCTGAAGAACCTGTGGTCAGCGCTGAGCGGCTTTTTCACCTACGCCGCTGCCAGCCATTTTTACCAGATCATCGCCGTGCAGCAGACCAGCAGCCATGGCGTGACTGAAATCACCCGAGATCGCTACCACCTGCTGACCACCACCATCACTTTGCCGGACGGGTGCACGACCCAAGTGGATTACGATTACCACTTCCTCTTGCCGAAGAGCATTAGAGACCCCAACGACAATTTTCAGGAAGTGCTATATGATCGGGGCGGGCAACCTCTGGTGACCAGTTCTTACGGCACTGAAGAAGGCGAGGCTGAGGGGTTCAATCCTCTTGCCGAGCATACGGTGCCGACTGACGAGACTCCCGGCTACGCCATTGAATATCCGAAGATAGTGGTGGAGGCTGCCGCCAGCGCGGTGCGCGTTGACCTGTATAGCTGGATGCCCAAACTTCCTGATTCCGAAGCACTCGCCATCGATAGAAAGGAATGGATCGCCCAGGGTTTGATACTGCCTGACGGACGCATCCGCGCCACGGCCCTGCGCTGGTTGAACCGGCTGCAAAAGCTCAGTCATAACGAACAGACCCTGCTTGAGTGCGCCCGCACTGCCCCCCGCCAACCCGTGCACAGCGTCACCCTGACAGCCGACCGTTATCCTCACGATAGTCCGCAACTGATCCAGATTGTCATCCGTTTTGTGGACGGCTTCGGGCGCGAGCTGCAAACCAAACAACGAGTCGAAGCGGGCCAAGCTTATATAGCCACTCCCGAGGGCGATCTCGAACTCGAAAACGGTCAGCCGCGCGAGGCACTGGCGGATCGACGCTGGCGTGTCAGCGGGCGCGTCGAGCGCAACCATAAAGGCGAGACCATCCGGGTCTACCGGCCGTATTTCCTCGATACCTATCGCTACATCAATGACAGCTCGATGCGCCAGTACGGGTATCACGATCGGATTTTTTATGATGCGCCAGGACGGCCGATCCAAACGATCAATGCCCTGGACTATCTGGCGTACGACATCCTGCATCCCTGGTTCAAGCTCAGCTACGACTTCAACGACACTGACGAATCACCGTTGGCGAAGAGGATCAAGCCATGAGCGGCAGTGTGCACTGGCGCACACCTTCGGTGTCCGTCACTGACCCTCGCGGCCTGGTCATCCGGCAAGTCGAATACCTGCGCAAGGTGGCCGGTGATGAGGTGAAAATCCTCCTCACCCGCCAGCAATATGACAATGCCGGACGGCTGGCGGCGCAACGGGACCCGCGCCTGCCCACGCCTAACACCAGCACCCTTTATGGGTTGGACGGCCAGCCGCTCAAGGTCTACAGCGTCGATGCCGGGGTGAATCTGAACCTGCCGGGACTGTCCGCAGAACCAATGCAGTCCTGGGATGCCCGCGGCAATCATCGACGCATGAGCTACGACAATCAGATGCGCGTGCTGGCCATCGAAGAGAACGCGGTGCCAAACGTCCAAACCTTCACCTACGCCGACGCCTCGGCCGACTCCGGCCACAACCTGCGCGGACAGATGACCGCACTGAAAGAACCGTCGGGCAGGGTTGATTTTCACAGCTTCGGCCTGACCGGCGCGGCGCTGCGCGAAACCCGTACCTTTCACGACGCCAGGGCCTTTGTCAGTCGTCGCACGTTCAGCCCCTTGGGAACCGTGCTGGAACAGATCGATGCCGGCGAAAACAAGCAACAGTCGATATCCGACGTTGCCGGACAACTGCGACAGGTCAAGTTGCAGCTCAAGGACCAATCCGATTGGCAAACGGTGCTGCGGGATGCGCAGTTCAACGCTGCCGGCCAGATCATTGAACAGGTGACCGGCAACGGCGTGACCAGTCGCTGGCTTTACGGTCCGGCCGACGGGCGCCTGCACCGGCAAATCGCGCAAAAGGATCCGACCTCGGTTCTTCAAGATTTCGAATACCAATACGACCGGATGGGCAACATCACCGCCATCCTCGACCACGTCTTCACGCCCACGTTTTTTGCTAACCAACGGGTCGATGGCAATCGCACATTCACATACGACTCGCTGTCCCGGCTGCGCAGCGCAACCGGTTATTCCGACGCCCCACCTTCGGACAACCCGGGCCGGCCGCAGCCGACCGACCCCAACGACCGGCGCAATTACACGCAAAGCTACGAATACGACAACAGCGACAACCTGTTCAAAACCACCCATACGCGCGATGGCGCCAGCCATACCTCCGAGATGTTTATCGACTCCGCCAGCAACCGTGGCGTGCGCCATAAACCAGGTGATCCGTCGCCGGACCTCGACACGCTGTTCGACCCCGCCGGCAACATGTTGGCCCTGCAACCGGGCCAGCGCATGCACTGGAACAGCCGCGGCCAGCTGGAAACGGTGACCCTGGTCGATCGCAACGGCAGCGGCCCCGACGATGCGGAACATTACCGCTACAGCCAAGGCGAGCGTGTCTACAAACGCCACGAGACCTACACCACGAAAACCAGCCACTTCCATGAGGTGCGCTATTTGCCGGGGCTGCAGATCCGCACCAAGGACAGCGGCGAAGAGCTGCACGTCATCACCTTGCCAGGCGGTCGGGGCAGCGTGCGTTGTCTGCATTGGGTCAGCAAAAAACCCGACGGCATCGAGCAGGATCAACTGCGCTACAGCGTCGACGATCACTTGGGCTCCATTGTCATGGAGCTTGATCAAAACGCTCGGGTAGTCAGTCGCGAAGGCTATTACCCGTTTGGCGGCACGGCCTGGCTGATAGCAAGTTCTGCGCTGGAGATCAGCTATAAAACGATCCGCTATTCGGCCAAGGAAATGGATGAGTGCGGACTTTATTACTATGGCGCCCGCTATTACGCGCCGTGGTTGTGGCGATGGGTGAGTGCTGATCCGGCGGGGCCTGTGGACGGGCCGAATCTTTTTGCGTTTGTGAGGAACAACCCGCTGAACTATTTCGATGAGGAAGGAGAAAAACGGACCTCCTCGGAGCAGAGAGCCATCGTCGACAATTACGAGACTCTGCTGGCAACAGTGGAGACCAGACTGGATCAGGCGATTTACCAATTAAGCAACTTGCATCGTACCCGAGACATCTACAAATCAGGCGCCAAAAGATTCGTGTTCACCACCATCAATCTTATTGCCTCAGCCATTACCGCGGGTTTGGCGGCTACGGCGGCGACGGCTGCCACGGCTTTCACCGGGCCGGCCGCCCCAATATTAGGGGTTGGTGCAGGCATCGTTGCCGCGGATGTAACAGGGAATGCTCTGGACAAAGTCGCTAAAAAGAGCGCTTTTGGCTATCCGCTCTTACCCAAGGCAGACGACTTCGATGTGGACAATATAGTCAAGGAAGCAACACCTTCGGGCCTGAAAGAGGAAGTGAAATCAATGGCCTCCAAATACGACCCGCGAACAACGGATGGCCAAAAAGAAACTGCGTTTGCAGCAGTCATCAATACTGTAGACACGCTCTCCTCAACCTCTCACCTTGAAAAGGCGCTGGCGCTCTTTCGCTTGAGTACCGAGCTGACCGAAGCGTTGAATGGCACACTCGGTCTGCGAGATCTGGACGTAACAAACCAGTCTCTCGAAACACTGAGCGACTTCCTTGATACCCAGAAAGATATGGCTGATGAAGCGCTGGCAAAGCTTGAAAGCTCTATTGCCATGCACAAGGCAGAGGTCGCCGGAACCCGCCATCGGCTGGGTGCGACGGAAATCGTTGTCAAAGCCAAGATGCAACGCGTGTTCGATCTGAATCACCGGTTAGCTCAACGTTTTCAAAAACAACAAGCGGCCTGAAATAAATGACCGCCACTGTTTCTGCCAGAACCCCGGACCTGACAGCTACTGACGCAAGAGGCTTGCCCATTCGTCAGGTGGCGTACCTGCGCACAGAAGCCGGTGGTGACGTGGAAGCACGTATCACCCGACTCATCTACACCCCTGCCGGGCACCTGGCCGAACAATGGGATCCGCGGCTGTCCATACCCAATACGTGCCACGTCCATAGCCTGTCAGGTGAAACCGTCAAGACGGCCAGCGTGGACTCTGGCTCGCGGGTGACCCTGTTCGGTCTGGCCGGTCAGGAACTGCGCCATTGGGACCCGCGCGGCAATCATTGGAGCACCCTTTACGATGATCAATTGCGCCCGCTCGCCGTGGAAGAAAACGGCCAACCGGGCGTCGACACATTCACCTACGCCGACGCTTTGGCTGATTCGGCTCGCAATCTGCGTGGACAGCTGATCAGACACGACGATGTGTCAGGGTCGATCGAGTTCAACAGTTTCGGACTGCACGGCCAATCATTGGCCGAAAGCCGAACGATTGCCGATTCGGGTACCTTTGTCAGCAGCCGGACCTACAGCCCGCTGGGGGCGATACTGACTCAGACCGATGCTGGTGAGCATCAGCAAGACCTGCACTACGACATTGCCGGGCAGCTCAACCAGGTGATATTGCAACTCAAGAACGGTCAACCAGAACCTGTCCTGCAGGATGCACAGTACAACGCCGCCGGTCAGATCGAGGTGCAAATTGCCGGCAACGGTGTGCGCACCCAATGGACTTACGATCCGGCGAACGGTCGTCTCTGTACGCTCACCTCCGGTAAACCCAACGACGCATTGCAGCAGGACCTGCATTACACCTATGACCGGATGGGCAACATCCTGCGTATCGAAGATCACACGCTTCCCACCATTTACTTCGCCAACCAACGCGTGGAGGGCCTTCGGGAATATGACTACGACTCGCTGTACCGATTGATCAGTGCCAGTGGTTTCGAGGCCGAAGTGCCCAATCTGAAACCCGGTTTACCGGAGCTCGTTCAGCCCATCGACCCCGGACGTCGATACAGTTACAGCGAACACTACACTTACGATACGAGCAACAACCTGATCGAACTTCGCCATCAACGCGACGGTAATAACTTCACGCAGCACATGCGCATCGATCCGCACAGTAACCGTGGCGTTCGCCGCAAGCCGGATGATCCAGACCCGGACTTCAAAGAGCTCTTCGACCCGAACGGCAACCAGCTCTATCTGCAGGACGGCGCGCCCCCCCTGAACTGGAATGCCCGGGATCAATTAACGAAGGTCACGCTGCTGAGCCACAGCAATGGCCTGGCGGACGATGAAGAAACCTACCTCTACAGCCAGGGCGAACGTGTCTGCAAACGCCACGTCACCCACACCCGGTCAATGACTCACACCCGGGAAGTCCTTTACCTGCCGGGGCTGGACATTCACACCCGCGACGACGGTCGCGTGTTGCACGTCATTAGCCTGCCACTCGCCTTTGGCAGCGTTCGATGCTTGCACTGGGTCAGCGCAGGTCCCGATGATCTGGAACCGGATCAGCTGCGCTACAACCTCGACGACCACCTGGGTTCCTGCGCACTGGAACTGGATCGCCATGGCGCCTTGATCAGTCTTGAGTTCTATTACGCGTTTGGCGGTACGGCGTGGTGGGCGGCGCGTTCAGAGGTGGAGGCCGATTACAAAACCATTCGGTATTCCGGCAAGGAAATGGACTGCAGCGGGCTTTATTACTATGGCGCCCGGTATTACGCGCCGTGGTTGTGGCGGTGGATCTGTCCCGACCCGGCAGGCGATGTGGACGGGTTGAATCTGTATGTGTTCGTGAAAAACAATCCCGTGGCCTTTGTCGACATCGGCGGGCTGGGGCTGGGCGACTTCATGGATCAGTTTATTGAAACGCCTGAACAACGGGATTCCCGCAAAACCGACAGCGCCGCCATGCAAGCGCAATCTGTCACCAGAAGGAATTTGTCGGACAGCATTAACCGCCATATCAATATTCTCGGGATATCGAAGCGGCGGGCGCTGGATGCTCAACAACAGATTCTCAACCACCGCTCAGTCGGCGATCACGCGCTGTCTGCGGCCCGACGCACCGCCGTGCTTCTGGTGGGACAGGGCGTGAGTTACGGCGCCGGCATAGCGGTCGGCGTCGGAGCACAGGCACTGGGGGCGGTAGCACCGGGGGTGGGTAATGTAATGGGTGCTGCACTGGGTTTCGGTGTCAAGAAAGCGGTCAGTCTGGCGGTGGATTATGTGGCTGAGCGTACGGGTGCAAGCGCTTCGGTCAAGCTCAAGGCGAGCAAATTGTCCCCCGAAAAAATCATCACCAAAGCCGAGTATAAAACCCTCAACTTCATGGATTACGTTAAGCAAAAATTCGCCAACATGAACCTTTCCTCGCAAAAAAACATGCTCAAAGGCGCCAAGGAGGCAACCGGCACTGGAGCGGGTCTGATACTCAAGGCTGCCGCGCCTGACGTTGCCGGCAGCGCCAGTGCTGCGGTCAGCGGGCTACTGGGCGCCGTGGAAATCGCGCATGAGGTGGCGGGCGCGGGCACCGAGTTGTCTCCAGAGAAAATAGCCAAGGCCGACAGCAATCTATTGAAACTGATCGAGGCATTGAACGGGGACATGGACAAACTTGAGAAAGATTTCGCCGAGGCAGGCGTTAGCGCCATGCACACGTTCAGTTACTTTGGCGACAACGGCGATACCGTCGAAAGCCTGCGAAGCGCAACCAACTCGGTGGTCAACGAACTGGAATACACGCGAACCATGCTGCACTCTCGATCAAGGCAGTTCAGCGTAGTCTGAATGGGCGATAGGGGAAGTGAGAAGCGGCAAGCGCACCCATGGTATGGTGCCTGCCCGTCCTAATTCCGTTCGTCCAGCATGCTGCCCATTCCCCGCCCCTTGCGCTTGTTGTTGTACACCTTGCTGATCCTCGCCGGTGCCGCGCTGGCGGCCGGTTTCGCCCTGCGTCACGCCGAACGCCAGGCGCTGGTCGAGGACGCCGCCCGCGCCAATCAGCAACTGGCGCTGTACGCCAATTCCCTACACACCCTGATCGACCGCTACCGCGCCCTGCCCGCCGTGCTGGCGCTGGACCCGGAGTTGCGCGGCGCGCTCGATGGCTCGGTAACGGCTGAGCAACAGGACGCACTGAATCGCAAACTGGAAAAAATCAACGGCGCCGCGCAGTCCTCGACCCTGGAATTGCTCGACCGCACCGGCCTGGCCGTGGCCGCCAGCAATTGGCGTTTGCCCAGCAGTTACGTCGGCCACAACTACGGTTTTCGCCCCTACTTCAGCCAGACCCGCACCCAGGGCACCGGGCGTTTTTACGCGGTGGGCGTAACGAGCGGCATTCCTGGCTACTTCCTGTCCAGCGCGGTGACCAGCGACAGTGGCGAGTTCCTTGGCGCGATGGTGGTGAAGCTCGAGTTTCCGGAGCTGGAGCGCGAATGGCGTCAGGGCAGCGACACGTTGCTGGTCAGCGATGCACGCGGGATCATCTTTATCGCCAATCAGCCGGGCTGGCGTTATCGCCTGTTGAAGCCGTTGAACGACAGCGATCACACCGAGCTCAAGGCCACCCGCCAATACGACAAACAACCGCTGACACCGCTGGACTACCAATCGCTGCAGCGCTTTGACGACACCAGCGATCTGGCGCGCGTCGTCGGCCCTGACGGCACGGCAAACTACCTGTGGGAATCACTGCCGCTGACCACCGAAGGCTGGACCTTGCACCTGCTGCGCCGCCCGCAAGTCGCCTTCGAAGACGCCCGTAACGCCGCGCTCGCCGCTGCCGGGTTGTGGCTGGCGCTGGTGTTTCTGTTGCTGTTCCTTAACCAACGCTGGCGCCTGGCAAAAATGCGCCAACGCAGCCGCGAAGAACTCGAACAACTGGTGGAAGAACGCACCCGCGACCTGCGCACCGCTCAGGACGGTCTGGTGCAATCGGCCAAACTCGCGGCCCTCGGCCAGATGTCGGCCGCCCTCGCCCATGAAATCAATCAGCCCCTGACCGCCCAGCGCATGCAGCTTGCTACGCTGAGGCTGCTACTCGATCACGGCCGGGTCGACGACGCCTACAAAGCGCTCAAACCGGTGGACGACATGCTCACGCGCATGGCCGCCCTCACCGGCCACCTGAAAACCTTCGCGCGCAAAAGCCCCAGCGGTTTGCGCGAACGGCTGGATCTGGCGGCGGTGGTGGATCAGGCCCTGCAATTGCTCGACGCGCGCCTGCGCGATGAACAGGTCAGCATGGTGCTGCACCTGACCCGCCCGGCCTGGGTGCGTGGCGATGCGATTCGTCTGGAACAGGTGCTGATCAACCTGCTGCGCAACGCCCTGGACGCCATGCAGGGCAAACCCTGCAAGCGTCTGGAGATTCGCCTCGAAGCCGATGAACAGCTGTGGCGCTTGAATGTCATCGACAATGGCGGCGGTATTGCCGAAGAACACTTGAGCCAGGTGTTCGATCCGTTCTTCACCACTAAACCGGTGGGCGATGGCTTGGGCCTCGGGCTGGCGGTGTCTTTTGCCATCGTCCACGAAGCGGGCGGACGCCTGAGCGCCGATAATGGCGAAAAAGGCGCGGTATTCACCCTGACGCTGCCCATTGATCTGGAGGTATCCGGCTGATGCTCAACTCGGTGATGGTGGTCGATGACGAAAGCAGCATCCGCAGCGCCGTCGAACAGTGGCTGAGCCTGTCGGGGTTCGAGGTGCAACTGTTCAGCCGTGCCGATGAATGCCTGGCGCAACTGCCGAGACACTACCCCGGCGTGATTCTCAGCGACGTGCGCATGCCTGGCATGACCGGGCTGGAGCTGCTGGCCGAAGTGCAGCGCCGCGACGCCGATTTGCCGGTGATTTTGCTGACCGGTCACGGCGATGTGCCGATGGCCGTCGAAGCGATGCGCGATGGCGCCTACGATTTCCTCGAAAAACCCTTCAGCCCGGAAACCCTGCTGAGCAGCCTGCGCCGGGCGCTGGACAAGCGCCGTCTGGTGCTGGAAAACCGTGCCCTGCACGAACAGGCGGACAATCGCGCCAAACTCGATGCCACCTTGCTGGGTGTCTCCCGTGGCTTGCAGACACTACGCCGGCAGGTGCTGGATCTGGCGGCGCTGCCGGTCAATGTGTTGATCCGTGGCGAAACCGGCAGCGGCAAGGAACTGGTTGCCCGTTGCCTGCACGACTTCGGCCCCCGCGCCGACAAACCCTTCGTCGCCTTGAACTGCGCGGCGATTCCCGAGCAGTTGTTCGAGGCCGAACTGTTCGGCCATGAGAGCGGCGCGTTCACCGGCGCCCAAGGCAAGCGCATCGGCAAGCTTGAATACGCCGACGGCGGCACGCTGTTTCTCGATGAAATCGAAAGCATGCCGCTGGCCCAGCAAGTGAAACTGCTGCGGGTGTTGCAGGAGCAGAAGCTTGAGCGATTGGGCTCCAATCAGAGTATCCACGTGGATCTGCGGATCATCGCCGCGACCAAGCCCGACTTGCTGGATGAAGCCCGGGCCGGGCGTTTTCGCGAAGATTTGGCGTATCGCCTGAACGTCGCCGAGCTGCGGCTGCCGCCGTTGCGCGAGCGGCGTGAGGACATTCCACTGTTGTTCGAGTTCTTCGCGCAAAGCGCTGCCGAACGCCTTGGCCGTACATTTCCACCGTTGAGTGGGCCGCAATTGAGCCATCTGCTGAGCCACGATTGGCCGGGCAATGTGCGTGAACTGGCGAACGTCGCCGAACGCCAGGTGCTGGGCCTCGGCGAACAGGAACCGGCGGGGATCGATCCCGGCCAGTCGCTGGCGGCGCAGGCGGAAGCGTTCGAAGCCCATTGCTTGCGCGCGGCATTGACCCGGCACAAGGGCGATGTGAAAGCGGTGCTTGAAGAACTGCAACTGCCGCGCCGCACCTTCAATGAAAAGATGCAGCGCCATGGCTTGAGCCGGGAGATGTTTGTGCAGGACAGCTGAATCTTGTGGTGTCTGGGCCTCATCGCGGGCAAGCTGAACTGGCCTAATGATTTTGGACACTTCAATCGGGCGCTATGATGGCGCCCAAATCTGAGGTGTTTGGATATGCGTAAATCTTATTCCAGTGAATTCAAGCTCAAGGCCGCCAGCATGGTGCTGGACGAGGGCCAGTCAGTTCCCGAAGTCTGTGCCAGTCTGGATATTGGCCCTACCGCCTTGCGCCGTTGGGTCGACCAGGTTCGCAAAGAGCGCTTGGGTTCGACCCCGGAGGGGGCTAAGGCAATTACCGCCGATCAGCGAGAGATTCAGCAGCTCAAAGCGTTGCTCAGGCAAAAAGACCTGGACATTGAAATCCTAAAAAAGGCCAGTGCTCTCCTGCTTTTGGACTCCAAAGATCATTCTCGTTGATCAATGAGCTGGACGAGCAGTACGGCGTTAACAATTGCTGTCGGGCGTTTGGAGTCAACCGCAGCAGCTTTTACGCCTGGCGTCAGCGCCAAGGCAAGGTGAAGCCTGAGCGGGAGAAACTCAAAGCCGTGCTGGTCGAGCATCACAAGGAGTCCAGAGCGTCCGCAGGCTCTCGCACCCTTTCCAAGGAGCTGCAAGCCAAGGGGCATCGTGTCGGGCGACATATGGCTCGCAGTTTGATGCGTGAAGCCGGGGTTGCCAGTCATCAGCGGCGGCGGCACAAGTACAAATCTTCCGGCGTGGAAGCGCTGGTGGCGCCGCATGTACTCAAGCGCAAGTTTGATGTCACGGCGATCAACCAGGTGTGGTGTGGCGATGTGACGTACATCAAGGTTGGCAAGCGCTGGATGTATTTCGCGGTGGTGCTGGATCTGTTTGCTCGCCGGATCGTGGGGTGGTCGTTTTCAATGATTTCCGATGCCACGTTGACCTGCGAAGCGTTGCGGATGGCGGTCCAATTGCGAGGCCGTCCAAAAGAGGTGCTGTTTCACTCTGATCAAGGCTGCCAATACACCAGCCACAAATTCAGGAATGAGATGCGCAAGCATGGACTCCTGCACAGCATGAGTCGTAAAGGTGAGTGCTGGGACAATGCCCCGATGGAGCGTTTCTTTGGGAGCCTGAAGTCAGAGTGGGTGCCAGAAGATGGCTACAGCTCGGAGCATGAAGCCCGCGTGGATGTGCAGCGTTATGTGATGCGATACAACAACGTCAGGCTCCATAGCTACAACGATTACCGGTCGCCGGTAGCTATGGAGAAACTGGCGGCGTGAAAACCTTAACTGGTGTCCAGAATTACTTGACCAGTTCAAGCCCGCTCCCACAATGACCGAGTCGAACATAGATTTTGTGCATGAAACCGATTCTGTGGGAGCGGGCTTGCCCGCGATGAGGTCAGCAACAGGCACAGCAAATCCAAGCCCAGAATAAGCAACTTTCCGCTCACCGATCCTCTACGATAAGCGGATTTCCGCTCAACAAAACCTCCCACCCCCTCTAAACCGGCCCTCCTCCCCTTGGCACAGCTCCTGCTATAGCCCCTGCAGGCTGCGTTTAAACGCGCTCCACAAAAACAATTAAACGAAGGATCCTTCAATGGATAACTCCAACGCCCTGCCTCTTGGGTCGGCTGCCGTGCCGGTCAAAGAAAAAACCACTGCTGGCCGGATCAAATCGATCTTCAGCGGCTCTGTCGGCAACATGGTCGAGTGGTACGACTGGTACGTCTACGCCGCCTTCTCTCTGTACTTCGCCAAAGCCTTCTTCCCCAAAGGCGACACCACTGCTCAACTGCTCAACACCGCCGCAATCTTCGCCGTTGGCTTTTTGATGCGCCCGATCGGTGGCTGGCTGATGGGTCTCTACGCCGACAAGGCAGGTCGCAAACGTGCGTTGATGGCCTCGGTCTATCTGATGTGCTTCGGTTCGCTGCTGATCGCCCTGAGCCCGGGCTATGAAACCATCGGTATCGGCGCGCCGATCCTGTTGGTGCTCGCCCGCCTGCTGCAAGGTTTGTCGGTGGGTGGTGAATACGGCACCTCGGCCACGTACCTCAGCGAGATGGCGACCAAGGAACGTCGCGGCTTCTACTCCAGCTTCCAGTACGTCACGCTGATCTCCGGCCAACTCATCGCCCTGGGTGTGCTGATCGTGCTGCAAAATTTCCTGACCACCGAAGAGCTGTACGCCTGGGGCTGGCGCATTCCGTTCGCCATCGGCGCGCTGTGTGCCGTGGTCGCGCTGTACCTGCGTCGTGGCATGGAAGAAACCGAGTCGTTCACCAAGAAAGAGAAAGCCAAGGAAAGCGCCATGCGCACCTTGCTGCGCCATCCCAAGGAACTGATGACCGTGGTCGGCCTGACCATGGGCGGTACGCTGGCGTTCTACACCTACACCACGTACATGCAGAAATACCTGGTGAACACCGTCGGCATGAGCATTTCCGACTCCACCACGATTTCCGCGGCCACGCTGTTCCTGTTCATGTGCCTGCAACCGATCATCGGCGGGCTGTCGGATAAAGTCGGTCGGCGGCCGATCCTGATTGCCTTCGGCATTCTCGGGACGCTGTTCACCGTACCGATCCTGACCACCCTGCACACCATCCAGAGCTGGTGGGGCGCGTTCTTCCTGATCATGGCGGCGCTGATCATCGTCAGCGGCTACACCTCGATCAACGCGGTGGTCAAAGCCGAACTGTTCCCGACCGAAATCCGTGCCCTGGGCGTTGGCCTGCCGTATGCACTGACCGTGTCGATCTTCGGCGGCACCGCTGAATACATCGCGCTGTGGTTCAAGAGCATCGGCATGGAAACCGGTTACTACTGGTATGTCACCGCGTGCATTGCGGTGTCGTTGCTGGTGTACGTGACCATGAAAGACACCCGCAAGCATTCGCGGATCGAAACCGACTGACAGCAACATTGAGGGCGGCTGTACCGGCCTCTTCGCGGGCAAGTCGAATCGTCGCACCGCCGCTCCCACAGGTTATGTGAACGACATAAATCCCTGTGGGAGCGGCGGTGCGACGATTCGACTTGCCTGCGATGGGGACGCCTCGGTTTCAGGTCAACTCGGCCGCGGTCTGCTTCGCGTACTTGCCCTGCACGTAAGACGCCCCTGCAATCATCACCACCAGAATCCCCGCCAACACCAGCGACGAGCCAATGGTGCCGAAATCCAGGCCACCCTTTGCATGAGGTTTGGTCAGGAAGTCGCCCAAGGTCGCGCCGAATGGCCGCGTCAGCACGAACGCCACCCAGAACAGCAGCACCGACGAAATCTTCGTGAAGTATTTCAACAGCACCACCAGCGCAATGGTCGAGCCGATCAGCAGTGCGCCGCCGGCAAAACCCAGGCCCGAATCGTCGGCCAGGTAATCGCCAAGTGCAGTGCCCAAGGTGTTGGAAAACAGAATCGCCATCCAATAGAACATCTCGCCCCGGAAGGTCTGCACCTTGGTGACGTTCAGCGAATCACCGCTCAAGCGCCAGGCCGCGAAAATCCCCAACAGAATCGCAATCAGGATCATCGAGCCCGTGGCATAGCCCAATTCAAGGGTGCGGTCCATGAAGTCCGACATGGTGGTACCGGCGGTGCTGGTCGACAGAATCACGATCCAGTACAGCACCGGCTTGTAGCTTTTGGACATCAACTGCGTGACCAGCGTCAGTACAAATACACTGATCAGAATCAGCGAACTGATGGCGTAACCAACATTGAGGGTCATCGACAACAAATCCCCCGCGGTTTCACCCAGGGTCGTCGCGCAGATTTTCATGATCCAGAACGCGAGGGTGATCTGAGGAAGTTTATTCATTCAAGGTGAGCTCCAGTGTTCATGGCGGTCGTTTCTTCAGGTTATTGATCGGTGCGCAGACTGGCGGTGGAGCAGTGAAAAATAGGTAAGTGCAGGATGAAAATTCTGTCACTTAGGCAAAAGAGCCGATTAATCGCTGGTTAATACCAGTCGCTACCGACAGCGTCGATCGCACCGACGCAGCTCGCACCAACTGATCTTGCACGCAACACCACAGCCCGGCCTTGGCCGGGCTTAGTCATTTCTGGGGGAAAGCAAAAATACCGGATCGACACAAAGCCCGCTCCCACAGTGATCGAGGATGGACTGGAAATCTGCCGCTGGCCCTTGCACCATGATCACCTACCGAACGCCCCAGGAAATTCACTGTATGCCCGACGACATCCATTTCTACGAACCCGCCAACGGCCACGGCCTGCCCCATGACCCGTTCAATGCCATCGTCGGCCCGCGCCCCATCGGCTGGATTTCCTCCCAGGACGCCAATGGACGCCTGAACCTGGCGCCCTACAGTTTCTTCAACGCCTTCAACTACATCCCGCCGATCATCGGTTTTTCCAGTGTCGGGCGCAAAGACAGCCTGAACAACATCGAGCAGACCGGCGAATTCGCCTGGAACCTGGCGACGCGTCCGCTGGCCGAGCAAATGAATCAGAGCTGCGCCATGGTCGGACCGCAGGTCAATGAGTTCGAACTGTCCGGGCTGACCACCGCCGCGTCGAGAATCATTCAGGTGCCACGGGTCGCCGAAAGCCCGGTGTCGTTCGAGTGCAAGGTCACGCAGATCATTCAGTTGCAACGCGCCAACAAGGAAGTGGTGCCGAGCTGGCTGATTCTCGGCGAAGTGGTCGCCGTGCACATCGCCAAATGGCTGTTGAAGGATGGGGTGTACGACACCGCCGCGGCAGAACCGATTCTGCGCGGCGGCGGGCCGGCGGACTACTTCCAGCTGGGGCCGGAGGCACTGTTCAAGATGTTCCGCCCAGGGGCGGTAAAGTGATTACCAGAGCAGGTCGGCGTCTTCTTTGACGTCTTTGAGGTGGGTCAGCTTTTTGGCCGCGGCCTCATCGGCTTCATGAGCGGTCTTGAAAGTCTGGCCTTCCAGCACTTTGTGAAAAACCGGGGCACCGGCACCACCGAGGGCTTTGACGGCAATCGCAGCGTGGTAGCCGCCCTCGCCCGGTACTACTGCTGAAACGGCTTCAAAGTGTTCAAAGGCTTTACGTGCCATGTTGCGCATCCTGGCTAATGGAGAGTTGCGCCATTAAACCCTCAACCGGCCAGTTTGTGTACCGCTGCCTGGGACTGACCGAGGGCCTGGGTCGCCGAGACATCCTTGAAGGTATGGAAATCCAGGCTGTTGACCACCATATCCTGCACCAGCTCGGCAAAAATCTGCATTGCCGGGCTGCCGAAGTAAGCGGTCATCGCCTGTTGGCTGGCCCAGAAACCGGACACCAGCCACAACTCGGGATCGCATTGCGAGTGCTGCAGGGCGAAGCTCAGGCAACCCGATGCGTTGCGCGACGGCTCGATCAGGCTGCTCAGGCGCGCGCCGAGTTCTACCGAACGCCCGGCGCGGGCGCGAACGAAGGCCATATGACTGACGGGGATCTGCGTAGACATGTTCAACCCTCCCAGGGAGTCGAGTGGCAGCCGTGGGACGGGCTGCGACAGGATCCAAGATTAGGCGGCGCATCACAGTCACCGTTAGTCGATTTCTGCCGGCTTATTGCACAATCCTGCGCGGCTGCACCCAACGCCTATAACAATAGGTAAAACACTGTCACACCGCTGCAACATGACTTTCAAGCAAGTTTCACCGGCGTTGCCTTGCCATAACAGCGCCGCGTATTCACCCCGCGCAGAATCAGGCAAGCTTTTGACAGGATGTGTCTACCGCTGTCCCTTGCACAAATTTAAGCTCGGCCCAAGACCAACACTTCACGGAGGATTCCCTGCATGTCGTCGCTCGATCACTTTCAGGCTCCGCTTCCCGCTGACATGGAAAAACAGCGCGCGGAACTGGCCGACCTCATCCGTCGCAACACCATGGACGATGGCTCCTACGCCACTGCCGTCGGTTCGCTGTTCATGTCGCGTCACAGCAAATCCCATGATTTCGCCCCGGGGCTGGCCCAACCGGCCCTGTGCATCATGGCCCAGGGACGCAAGGAAGTTCGGTTGGCGGACGAACACTTCAATTACGACCCGCTGAATTACCTGGTGGTGTCGGTCTCGATGCCTTTGAGTGGGCGGGTGGTGAATGTCTCGCCTGACGAACCGATCCTCGCGGTGCGGCTGGACATCGATCCGGCGGAAATCACCGCACTGATTGCCGACGCCGGCCCCATCGGCGTGCCCACACGGCCCACGGGGCGCGGCCTGTATGTCGAGCGGATCGACTCGGCCATGCTCGATGCCGTGCTGCGTCTGGTGCGTTTGCTGGACACCCCCAAAGACATCGCCATGCTGGCGCCGCTGATTCGCCGGGAGATTCTGTATCGGCTGTTGCGCAGCCAGCAGGGCCATCGACTGTATGAGATTGCCATCGCCAACAGCCAGAGCCATCGCATCAGCCAGGCGATCAAATGGCTCAACGGCAACTATGAACAACCGCTGCGCATCGACGATCTGGCGCGGGAAGTGAACCTGAGCGTGTCGACGCTGCATCACCGCTTCAAGGCGATGACGGCGATGAGTCCGTTGCAGTATCAGAAACAGCTGCGCCTGCAAGAAGCGCGGCGCTTGATGCTGGCAGAAGGGCTGGAAGCGTCGGCGGCGGGTTATCGGGTGGGGTATGAAAGCCCTTCGCAGTTCAGTCGGGAGTACAGCCGATTGTTCGGGGCGCCACCGTTGCGGGATCTGGCGCGGTTGCGGTTGTCGATTTGATCCGGCATTTGTTGTGTGGCCGATGGCCTCATCGCGGGAAAGCCCGCTCCCACACGGACCGGTGTACACGGAACCCTGTGGGAGCGGGCTTGCCCGCGATGAGGCCAGAAAGGCCAACATCAAATCTGGATCAGGCGCTCAGCACTCGGCACGCCTCAGCCGGCAAGGTTACCGACACAGGATTGCCAATGCTCAACCCAACCCCCTGGCACGGCGTGCTCAACGCGGTAAACGACACCCCGGAACACTCGACGGTGGTTTCGATGGTCGCGCCGATATCCCGCACAAACGTCACCTTCCCCAGCAAGCGATTCCCCGCCGTCGCCTGGGGTTGCGACAGTTGCAGGTCTTCCGGGCGAATCAGCATTTTCACTTTCTCCCCCACCACAATGCTGCTGCAGATCGGCACTTGCAGCGCATCGCCACCCGGCAGGCTGACCTTGCCATTGCCCAACGCCGTGGCCGGAAAAATATTCCCCGAACCGATAAAGTCCGCGACGAACTCATTGGCCGGGTGCCGATAGATCTCAATCGGTGTACCCACCTGCTGCACCCGATGCTCACCCAGCACCACCACGATGTCGGCCATGGTCATGGCTTCGCGCTGATCGTGGGTGACCATGATGGTAGTGATGTTCAAGCGCTGTTGCAGCTGACGGATTTCCACCTGCATCGATTCGCGCAACTTGGCGTCCAGTGCCGACAGCGGCTCATCGAGCAGCAGGATTTTCGGCCGCGAGGCAATCGCCCGGGCAATCGCCACACGCTGACGCTGACCGCCGGAGAGTTTTGCCACCGGGCGATCAATCATTTCCTGCAGTTGAATCAGCTCAAGCAACTCCACCACCCGCGCCTGCTGATCGGCCTTGCTGACCCCACGCAGTTTCAACGGATAGGCAATGTTCTCCCCCACCGTCATGTGCGGGAACAGCGCCAGGGATTGAAACACCATACCGAAATTGCGCTGATGCGCAGGCGTATGGCCGATGTCTTCACCGTCCAGGCGAATCTCGCCGCCGGTCAGGGTTTCGAGCCCGGCGATCATCCGCAGCAAAGTGGTTTTACCGCAGCCCGACGGGCCGAGAAAACACACCAGTTTGCCCTCGGGCAAATGCAGGTTCACATCCTTTACCGCGCAGGCCGAGCCGTAATGTTTCTCGACGTTTTCCAGAATCAGACCAGTCATTTGAATCACCTCAAGAAATCAGAACGAAACGCCGCCTTCGCCAACCAACTTTTCCAGCGCCCAAATGAGCACGAAGTCGATCAGCACGATCAGCACGGCAAACGAGAAAACGGTAGGGTCGAGCGACGACACGGTGCGGCTGTACATCCAGATCGGCACGGTCACGACGTCGATGGTGTAGAGGAAATAGGTCACGGTGAATTCGTTGAACGAGACGATGAACGCCAGCAGCATGCCCGCCAGAATCCCCGACTTCATCAACGGCACCACCACATCGACAATCGCCCGAGTCGGTGAAGCGCCGAGCATTTGCGCGGCCTCTTCGACTTCGCTGCCGATGGAAAGCATCGCTGCCGTGCAGTTCTTCACCACGAACGGCAGCGCCAGAATCACGTGGGCAATCACCAACCGCGAGGTGGTGATCTGGAACGGCAGGCTGTCGAACACCAACAGCAAGGCCAGGCCCAGCACCACCATCGGGAACACCAGTGGCAACGACATCAATTGCAGCGCCACCGCTTTACCGCGGAACTCGCAACGGGTCAGGGCATAGGCTGCCGGCACCGCGATGATCGTGGCGAAGATCATGGTCAGGCAGGCCACCATCAGGCTGGTGCTCATGGCTTTACCCAGGCTCAGCACGTCGCTGGCGTCCGGCGAGACGAAGGTGTGCCAGGCGGCCTTGTACCATTGCAGGCTGTAGCTGCTGGGCGGAAAGTCGAGGTTCGACGCGCCGCTGAACGACATGACGATCATGGTCAGGATCGGCAGCACCGCCAGCAGCAAAATGAAGCCCGAGAGAATGCCGGCGAACTTGCCGGTATCGCCCGGCAACAGCGACTGACGCTTCTTGATCAAAGTGCTCATTGCGAAGCCTCCAGCATGCGCCGACGACGGCCAGTGATGTATTCGGACAAGGTCATGATGGCGAGCGTGGTAACGATCAGCACCACACCGGCCGCGGACGCGGCGGGCCAATTCATCAGCGGGGCGATCTGGTCATGGACCATCACCGCCAGCATCGGCACGCGCCGACCGCCGAGCAGCAAAGGCACCACGAAGCTGCTGGCGTTGTAGGCGAACACCAGCGTTGCGCCGGTGATGATCCCCGGAAAACTCATCGGCAACACCACTTGGCGAAACACCTGCAAGCGACTGGCGCCCAGGGTGGCGGCGGCTTCTTCGTAAGTGCGGGCGACGCCGCGCATGGCGCTGGCAATCGGCAGCACGGCCAGCGGGAACGCGGTTTGCACCAGGCCCATCAATACGCCGTTCTGGTTGTACAGCAGCATGATCGGGCGCTTGATCAGGCCCAGGCCCATCAGCGCCTGATTGAGCATCCCACCCGGGCCGAGAATCACCAGCCAGCCGTAGCTTTGCAGCAGCAGGTTGACCAGCAACGGCAGCAGCACCGCCGCAAGGAAAATCCGCCGCACAAACGGTGAGGTCAACCGCGACATGGTGTAGGCCACCGGGATCGCCAGCAGCACCGCGATCACCGCGCTGATCAGCGCCAGGCGCAGGGTCAGCAGCAAGGATTTGAGGTAGTACGGTTCCAGCAATTGCGCGTAACTGGCCAGGCTGAAGCCGGACCACTCCGCACCTTTGGTGCCCACGCTCATGCGCAGCACCAGGAGGCTGGCGGCAATCAGCACGCCGAGAAACAGCATCGACGGCGACAGGAAAAGCCACGCACGCGCTGTCGGTGAGACACCCCGAGTGATGCGCGTGGGTGCCGCGCTTACCGGATGAGTCAGAGGTTGGTGTTCCATAGCAAGGGTCTCGTCAATGGAAAGCAGCTGGCAAACACAGTCCTCAAAACCACCGCGAACCCTGTGGGAGCGGGCTTTGTGGCGAGGGGGCTTGCCCCCGTTCGACTGCGAAGCAGTCGTAAACCATCTCATGCGGTACACCTGATGCACCGCGATGACAGGATTCAGGGCCGCTTCGCGCCCCAACGGGGCGATGCGGCGTTCCGACAAGCCCCCTCGCCACAAAAGCCCGCTCCCACATTTGATTTGTGGTGCTCTCAGGGCTTGCGTACGCCACTCGATCAGGAAGAAAAGATTTCCGTGTAACGACGAATCCATTGGTCATGTACGGTGGCCAGGAAGGCGTTGTCGTGCATGATCGCCTTCTCGGCAATCTGCTCCGGCGTGAGGATGTACGGGCTCTTGCGGGCTTCGGCGGAGATGATCGCCTTGGCGTTGACCGGGCCGTTGTAAATGTCTTCGGCCATCTTGCCCTGCACCAACGGGTCCAGAGAGTGGTTGATGAAGGCATAAGCCAGGTCGGTATCGCCTGGACGATTTTTCGGCATCACTGAGAGCATCAGGTCGGTGTAGAAGCCTTCCTTCATGCCGAAGGTGGCGCCCAGACCGTAGGCCGGGTCGCGGATCTGTTTCGGGAAAAACGCCGGCGCGTACAAGCCGCCCATGTCCAGAGAACCGGTGCGGAACAGCTCGGCGATCTGGTTCGGGTTTTCACCCAGGGTGACCACGCGGCTCTTGAGCTCGGCGAGTTTCTTGAAGCCCGGTTCGATGTTGTGTTCGTCACCACCGGCCAGTTTGGCGGCGATGATGATCAGGTCCATAGCCTCGGTCCAGTTCGGCGGCGGCAGGAAAATGTTCGGCGCCAGGTCGGCGTCCCACATCGCAGCGTAGCTGTCCGGGGCTTCTTTCTGGGTGCGGGTGCTGTAGACCAGGCTGTTACACCACAGCAGGTAACCGATACCGTGGCCATTGGCGCCGGTGCGGTATTTCTCCGGTACATCCACCAGGTTGGGGATGCGGTTGAGGTCGGGTTTTTCCAGCAGGTTGGCGGCCGCCAGGCCTTCGGCGCCGACGCCGGCCAGGGTGATGATGTCGTACTGCGGGCGATCACCGCCGGCCTTGAGTTTGGCGACCATTTCCGAGGTGCTGCCGGTGCGGTCAGCGATGACCTTGCAGCCGTACTTGTCTTCGAAGGTCGCCGCGATATTGCGCAGTGCTGCAAGGCCGGTGTCATCGGACCAGGTCAGCAGGCGCAGGGTCTTGCCCGTAAAGCGCGTGTCGCTGGCATTGGCCCGGATGAACGGCATGCTCATGGCTGCCGCGGCTACCGACGCCACGCCCACGGTTTTGATGAATTGACGTCTGTTCAGATCATGCTTGCCCATGAAGGACTCCCTTTGTTTTTTTAAGTATGAGGTTGGTCGCAACCGTTGCATCCGCGCGGCCAGATCGGCTTGAAGTCCCCGGTTTCAAAGGACTTGAGCTTGACCTGCGGGTTCATCCTGAGGTCGTGCAAAACACCTGACTATCGATAAAAACTCATTGAAGCCATGACGCTGGCGCATGCCTCATCAAGAGGCATGCGCTCACTGTTTTCGTGCTGTCAGACGGCCCGAATCACATGCTTGATTTCCTGGAACGCCTGCAAACCCCACGGCCCCAATTCGCGGCCGATGCTGCTCTGTTTGTAGCCACCCCAGGCGGTCTGCGGGAAGATCACTTGCGGCGCGTTGATCCACACAAGCCCCGCCTGCAAAGCGTTGGCGACCCGATCGGCGGCCTCGCTGTCGCGCGTGACCACACTGGCGACCAGACCAAACTGGCTGTCGTTGGCCAGGGCAATCGCTTCAGCCTCGGAGGTGAAACTGCGCACGCAGATCACCGGGCCGAAAATCTCTTCGCACCACAACGCACTGTCGAGGGGCGCGTCGATGAAAATGGTCGGCTGCAAAAAATAGCCGCGCGACAGGTCCGCCGGACGATTGCCGCCGCAGATCAGCTTCGCGCCAGCGCTCAAACCACGATCGATGTGGCCCAGCACCCGTTGGTATTGCGCCTGATTGACCAGCGCGCCCATTTCCACGTTCGGGTCGAACGGGTCGGCCACGCGAATGGCTTCGGCACGGGCCTTCAATCGCGCAACAAACTCATCCGCCAACTCATCGGCGACCAGCACGCGACTGGTCGCGGAACACATCTGCCCGGCGTTGAAGAAACCACCGCCACAGGCCACTTCCACCGCCAGTTCGATGTCGGCATCGGCGAGCACCAGCAACGAGGACTTGCCACCCAGTTCCAGGCTCACGCCTTTTACGGTTTCCGCCGCCCGCTGCATCACCTGCACACCCACCGCGTTGCTGCCGGTGAAGGAAATCTTGGCAATGCGCGGGTCAGCCGACAGCGGTGCGCCAACCGCCAGGCCGGTGCCGCAGACCAGGTTGAACACACCGTTTGGCACACCGGCCTCGGCAATGATCGTCGCCAGTTCCAGCTCCGGCAGCGGCGTCACTTCAGACGGTTTGAGCACCACGCAGCAACCGGCGGCCAGGGCCGGGGCGAGTTTCCAGGCGGTGGTGACCATCGGGAAATTCCACGGCACGATCAACCCCACCACACCGCACGGTTCGCGGCGCAAACGGGCGCTGAAATCATCGCTTGGCAATGCCACGGCGCTGTCTTGTTTCGCGTCCAGGCCTTCAGCCAACTCGGCGTAATACTCGAAGGTGGCGATCACGTCGTCGACGTCGATGGCCGCTTCGAACAGCGGTTTGCCGTTGTTGCTCGACTGCAACTTCATCAACTGTTCGCGACTGGCCTGCACGCCTGCGGCGATTCTGCGCAGGATCGCCCCGCGCTCGGCGCCGGTGGTTTTCGACCATTGCTTGAACGCATGGGTCGCAGCGGTGACGGCCTGATCGACAGCGTGTGCATCGCCGCCGTTGACGGTGGTCAGCAGCGCTTCGGTCGCCGGGTTGATCACGCGCAAATGTTCGTTGCCAGCCGACCATTGGCCGTTGATGTACAGGCCATCCAGTGCCGTTGGGAAAGTCATGCGGAAAGTCATTTCGACACCGCCTTCATCCACGAAGTCTGATCGATTTCAATCAGGGTCGGGCCCTGGCGATCGGTGGCCAGGCGCAACGCCTCACGCAAGCTGTCAACACTGTTGACAGCTTCGGCCGCGCAGCCCAGGGCCTTGGCCACACCGATGAAATCGGGGGTGTAGATGTCCACGCCCACCGGCTCGATGGCGCGGTTGACCATGTATTTCTTGATCTCTTCGTAGCCCTGGTTATTCCACAGCAACACGATCACCGGCGTGCGCGCTTCCACCGCGCTGGCCAGTTCCGGCAGGGTGAATTGCAGGCCGCCGTCGCCGATCAGGCACACTACCGGCGGCCGCGCACCACCTTCGACGCTGCCACCAAGCCAGGCGCCAATCGCCGCCGGCAGGGCGTAACCGAGGGTGCCGTAACCGGTGGAGGAATTGAACCAGCGACGCGGTCGTTCCGGGTTGAACGTCAGGTTGCCGGTGTACACCGGTTGGGTCGAATCGCCGACGAACACCGCGTTCGGCAATTCGTACAGCACGGTTTCCAGGAAACGGGTCTGGGCCAGGGTTGGGGCGTCCCAGGTCGCGGCCAGTTCCTCACGCAAGCGAGCGGCGCGCACCTGCCCCCAGTCGTTGCGGCGCTCGGCCAGCGACTTGTGGGACAACGCGCTCAACAGGGCCTGGGCGGCATTGCGCGAGTCGGCCACCAACGCCACCTTCGGCGGGTAATTACGCACGGTCTGGTCTGGGTCGATGTCCACGCGCAGCAATACGCCGGGAATTTCGAAGCCGCCGGCGAAGGTGATGTCGTAATCGGTTTCGGCCAGTTCGGTGCCGATGGCCAGCACCACGTCGGCCTCAGCCACCAGCGCACGGGTGGCCACCAGGCTTTGAGTCGAACCGATCAGCAGCGGATGGCTGGATTCGAGCATGCCTTTGGCATTGATGGTCAAGGCCACTGGCGCATCCAGCAGCTCGGCCAGTTCAGTCAGCTCGGCCGCGGCATCGATGGCGCCGCCACCGGCGAGAATCAACGGGCGCCTGGCCCCGGCCAGCAAGTCGGTCATGCGGCTGATCGCGCTGGGCGAAGCACCGGCGCGGTCGATGTTCACCGGCACGCTGGCGAGCAAATCATCGGCCTCTTCGACCAGCACGTCCAACGGGATTTCGATGTGCACCGGACGCGGACGCCCGGCCTGGAACAGCGCGAAGGCCCGCGCCAACACACCTGGCAATTCCGCCGCCGACATCAAGGTATGGGAGAACGCCGCCACACCGCCGACCAGTGCGCTCTGGTTCGGCAGCTCATGCAGCTTGCCGCGCCCGCCGCCCAATTGGCTGCGCGATTGCACGCTGGAGATCACCAGCATCGGGATCGAGTCGGCGTAAGCCTGGCCCATGGCGGTGGTGATGTTGGTCATGCCGGGGCCGGTGATGATGAAGCACACACCCGGTTTGCCGCTGGTGCGCGCATAGCCGTCGGCCATGAAACCGGCGCCCTGTTCGTGGCGCGGAGTGACGTGGTTGATGCTCGAACGGGCCAGCCCGCGATACAGCTCCACGGTATGCACCCCGGGAATGCCGAACACCTGCTCGACCCCGTAACCTTCGAGTAACTTGACCAATACTTCGCCGCACGTCGCCATGTGTTTGCCCTTTTTGTTCGTTTGAGACGCCGGGCCTGCGCAGTGTTTATGATGGGTTGGCAGGTCCAGGGATGGCCTCATTGGAACGGGCGACACGTAGCCGCAACAATGGATAAAAAGTCATACTAGCCATGTCCTCACGTCATACCTTGGATCCCAATGAAACGACTGCCTCCCCTGCCGGCGCTGCACACTTTTCTGATCACCGCGCAGTGCTGCAACTTCACCCGGGCCGCCGAACAGCTGCACATCACCCAAGGCGCGGTGAGCCGGCAGATCGCCGGGCTGGAAGATCATCTGGGTTATGAGCTGTTCATTCGCCAGGCGCGGGGCTTGAGCCTGACCGCCGAAGGACGTGAGTGGTTGCCACGGGTGCAGCAGATTTTCGGCCTGATCGACGAGGCGGTGGAGCAGATCGGCGAGAAGCGCGAAACCTTGCAACTCAAGGCCCCGACCTGCGTGATGCGCTGGCTGTTGCCGCGCCTGTTGCAGTGGCAAAAGGAACGCCCGGATGTACCGGTGGAATTGACCACCACGGTGAAACACGGCGTGGACTTTCATCGCGAGCAATTCGATGCGGCGGTGATGTATGGCACGCCACCGGACAGCTCACTGGCCTCCCATCATTTGTTCGATGAGCAACTGACGCCCGTGTGTTCCCGGCCGATGCTTGAAGGGCCACTGGTCTTGCAGACCCCTGCAGACCTGCAACAGCACTTGCTGCTGCATCCGACCCGGGATGAACGGGACTGGAAAGCCTGGTTGAAAGCGGCGGATATTCATCTGAGCAATGTCGGCAAGGGCCAGCATTTCGAAACCCTGGACCTGGCGATGTCGATGGCGTCCCAGGGCACGGGCGTGGCGATTGGCGATTGGTCGTTGATCGGCGATGACCTGAGCGCCGGGCGGCTGGTCATGCCCTTTGATTTGAAGGTGAAAACCGGGTTGGCGTATTACCTGGTGTTCCCCGAGAAACCTGCGCCTTCACCGAAGTTGCGCGAATTGATGGGGTGGTTGGTGGAACAAGCGCAGAGTCGCTGAACCCCAAAAAGCATCGCGAGCAAGCCCGCTCCCACAGGATATCCACTGTCCTGTGGGAGCGGGCTTGCCCGCGATGGAGGCCGTACAGTCGACATCAATGTTGAATGTAAGTCCGTCTTCGTCGGATCGCCGCCCGGAGCCGGCTCACTCCCACAAGTGATCAGTGAACTCAATAGCCGACAGTAAACCGCTGGCGGGAATGCTTCGGCGCTTCCACTTCATCGAGCAGCGCAATCGCGAAGTCAGCAAAAGTGATCCAGCTGCGGCCCTGCGCACTCACCAGCAAGTCATCCTTGCCCACTCGAAACGCGCCCGTACGCTCACCTTCGACAAACTCCGCCGACGGCGACAGGAAGGTCCAGTCCAGGTCCTGTTCCTGACGCAAGGCCGTGAGGAACTCGGCACCGGCACTGGCCTCGGCCTTGTACTCCGGCGGAAAGCCTTCGCTGTCGATCACCCGCGTGCCACCCGGCAGCAACAGCGAACCGGCACCGCCCACCACCAACAGACGTTTGACCCCGGCCTTCTTCACCGGCTCGATGACGGCGCTGGCGGGGATGGTAGAGAAATGCGCAGCACTGATTACCGCGTCATGGCCGGCTACTGCCGCTTGCAGAGCAGCGGCATCGAGCACGTCGACGTTTTTGCTCACGACACCGGCACGCTGGCCGATTTTCGAGGTGTCGCGGGCGATGGCGGTGACACTGTGACCGCGACGCAGGGCTTCTTCCAACAGTTGGCTACCGGCACGACCGGTGGCACCGATGATTGCGATTTTGCTCATGACGTTCTCCAGTTGGTTTGGGTGTACGCGAAATTACTTGGTTTGCATTGATCAGTGTGGCGAGGGGGCTTGCCCCCGTTCGGCTGCGAAGCAGTCGTAAAACCTGTGCATACGGTGCGGCTGAAAGAATGTAGGGGAGTGCTTCGCACTCCAACGGGGGCAAGCCCCCTCGCCACAGCAAGCCCCCTCGCCACAAAATCTCACGCTGCAGCATTGGCTACTCAGCGAGTTACCACTTCATCTCGCCCTTGGCGACTTTGGCGCTCAGTTCGAGCGAGCTTTCTTCGCCCAGGGTCGGGTAGCGTTTTTTCATCGCGCCGATCAGTTCGGCTGAATCTTTCGCCTTGACGGTTTCTTCGTCGAACGCCTTGATGTAATCAGCGGTGAACTGCACAGCAGCCAGAGAGCGAGCGCTCTCGCCCAGGTAGTGACCCGGCACGATGGTGTTCGGCTTCAAGGCTTCGATCGTGTGCAACGTCGTCAGCCAATCGGCATGGGATTGCGGAGTCTGGGTGTCAGCCATCCACACATGAATGTTTTCCGCGACCACCACACCACCGACCACGGCCTTGATCGACGGAATCCACACAAAGCTGCGATCCGGTTGCTTGCCGTCCAGGCCGACTACCTGCAGTTTCTGCCCTTCCAGCATCAGACTGTCGCCCTTGAGCACGTGCGGCACGATGGTTTTGTTCGGCACGTCAGCGCCCATTTTCGGGCCCCAGAACGCCAGTTTGCCGTCGACGGTTTTCTTGATGTGATCAACGGTCGGTTGCGAGGCCAGTACCTTGGCTTTCGGGAACGCTTTGGTCACGGTGTCGAGGCCGAAGTAGTAATCCGGGTCACCGTGGCTGATGTAGATGGTGGTCAGTTGCTTGCCGCTGGCGCGGATTTTTTCCACCACTTGTTCGGCCTGGGATTTGCCGAATTGTGCGTCCACCAGAATCGCTTCCTTCTCGCCGCTGACCAGTACCGAGGTCACCGGGAAGATCGCGTTGGTGCCCGGGTTATAGACGTCCAGGGTCAGGGTCGACGCCGCAGCGGCGTGGGCCGCGAAGCCCAGTGCGGCGGTTGCCAGAAGAATGCGTTTGATTGAAGTGAAGCCGATCATCTGTTGCTCCGTTGTCCGAATGCCGTGCTGGCGATGGGATAGAGCTTAGTTGCCTGGTTCGATACAAAAAATGCGATGCTTGAACATAGTTTGTTTCTGAAAGCGGGCAAATCATGGATCGTCTACAAGCAATGCGAGTGTTCGTCACGGTGGTGGACCTGGGCAGCCAATCGGCCGCCGCCGATCATCTGGACCTGTCGCGGCCGGTGGTTTCACGGTATCTGGCGGAGCTGGAAGATTGGGTCGGCGCACGCCTGATGCACCGCACCACGCGCAAATTGAGCCTGACCGCCGCCGGCAGCGAAATCCTCCCCCGCTGCCGACAGATGCTCGATTTATCCAGCGACATGCAAGCCGCCGTCAGCGAGCCGGACGACGCTCCGCGCGGCCTGCTGCGGATCAGCGTCAGCACCTCGTTCGGCCAGGCACAACTGGCGGACGCCATGGCGGCTTACGTCAAACGTTACCCCGGCGTGAGTATCGACCTGCAGATGCTCGACCGCACGGTGAACCTGGTGGATGAGCGTATCGACCTGGCCATCCGCACCAGCAACGACCTGGACCCGAACCTGATCGCCCGGCGGCTGACGGTCTGCCGCTCGGTGATCTGCGCCTCCCCCGCTTACCTGCGCGAGCACCCGACGCCGCAACGGGTCGAAGACCTGAGCCTGCACAATTGCCTGACCCACTCCTACTTCGGCAAAAGCCTCTGGCATTTCGAGCAGGATGGCGAACCGGTCTCGGTGCCAGTGCAGGGCAACATCAGCGCCAACGAGGCCAGCACGTTGTTGCGCGCCACGATGGCCGGGGCCGGTGTGGCGATGCTGCCCAGTTACCAGGCCGGCGTGCATATCCACAGCGGCGAGCTGATCCGCCTGCTACCTCAGGCCGAGCCCCGGCAGATGAACATCTACGCGGTATATGCCTCACGCAAGCACATGCCGGTGGCGCTGCGCAGCATGCTGGATTTCCTGGTGCTCAGATTTCCGGAAGAACCGGCGTGGGATGCAGGACTGTAAACACCTCCTCTGTGGGAGCATCAATGTTCTGAATATCGCGTTAAACGCGGGGCGGTTTTGCTGGCAACTCATCCGCGCTGACCTATGCTCAAAACAGTACCGAAAGGTATTCGTTCAGAGGTCAACGCCATGAACATCAAAACAAGAAGATACCTCGCCATTTTCATCACCTGCGCGGCGACGTTGGCGCTGTATGGCACAGCCGCCTGGCGTGTCGAACAGTTGCGCAAAGTGCCCCGTGACTTCGCGAGCTGCAACTTCGAGCGCTGCATCCCCCACAGCGCGAGCCTCAACGCCCTCCGCTGACGAACACCTTGTGTCGAGGGGGCTTGTCGGAACGCCGCACCGCCCCGTTCGGCTGCGCAGCAGTCGTAATTCGGTGAATGCGGTGTTCTCATTGAAATGCTGGGGCCGCTTCGCGACCCAACGGGGGCAAGCCCCCTCGCCACAGGGGTCAGGCCTCGCTCTTCTGATCGGCAGCGTCCTGATCGGCCTTCAAGCGGTCGCGAAAAGCCTTGGGCGAGATGCCCACCCGACGCCGGAACAGGCGCGTGAAGTTAGTCGGATCGGAAAACCCCAGCACGTCGGACATTTCATAAATGGTCATGCTGGTGTAGGTCAGCAAGCGCTTGGCCTCCAGCAACTGACGCTCGTGCATGATCTGCAACGCCGGTTGCCCCGCCAGCTCACGGCACGTGCCGTTGAGGTGGGACACGGAAATCCCCAGCCGATGGGCCAGGTCCTCGACCTTGACGTGCTGGCGATAGGTCTCCTCCACCAGCTGGATAAAACCGTTGAGGTATTCCCGGGCACGCTGCGGACGCTGATTGGCAGCGCGGCGCTGAATCACCTGACGGCTGACCCACACCATGATCACGCTGACCAGCGAATGCATGAGCATTTCCCGCGCCGGTTGATGGCTGGTGTATTCGCTTTGCAGCGCTGAAAACAAGCTGTTGAGGTATTCGCTGTCCTTTCCCGCCGGGTAACTTTCGGCCTGGGCCAGGGCATTCACCGAATTGCCCAACTGCGCCTGAAGATGGGTGACCAGCGGCGCGGCCAGGGTGACAACGAACCCTTCGACGTCCTCGGAAAACCGATAACCATGCACCGATAACGGCGGCAGAATGATGATTGCCGGCTCAGCCAATTGTGAGCGTTTGCCTTCGATCTCAAGCTCTGCCTGACCTTTGAAGACGAAGAGCAACTGACACAAATCAGCGTGGCGATGGGGCTTTATTTCCCATTGATGTTCGCGGCTGCGTTTGGAAATGGTTTCACAGTGGAGCAAATCGGGGGTCGGCCAATCCAGGCTTTCACCGTAGAGTTTGAACACCGGAATCGATGGCAGGGCGGGCTTGTTCATCACTTCAATCCAGGCCTCGAGGGTAACGGGGCGATAATCGCACCGATTGGCAGAATGTACAGGTATCGGCTCAGTTTTCACCTTCAATTGACAGACCCGCAAGTGAAAAATGCAAGCACTCGGTCCATAAAAATCATCCACCGGCCTTGGTCGCGTGGAGCTTGCGAGTCAAAAAAACAATGAAAACACTAAAAACCCAAGTCGCCATCATCGGGGCCGGCCCCTCTGGTTTGCTACTCGGCCAATTGCTGCATAACGCCGGCATCGACACCCTGATTCTCGAACGCCAAACCCCGGACTATGTGCTGGGACGCATCCGTGCCGGTGTCCTCGAACAAGGCATGGTAGAGCTGTTGCGTCAGGCCGGGGTGGGCCAGCGCATGGACGCCGAAGGGCTGGTCCACACAGGCTTCGAGCTGGCCCTGGACGGGCGCCGAGTGCACATCGATCTGCAGGCGCTGACCGGTGGCAAAACCGTGATGGTGTATGGCCAGACCGAGGTCACTCGCGACCTGATGGCCGCTCGTCGGGACGCTGGCGCGCAGACGATTTATGAAGCTGGCAACGTCGTCCCCCACGGCATGAAAACCGCTGAACCCTTTGTCACCTTCGACAAGGACGGCGAAACGTATCGACTTGATTGTGACTATATCGCCGGTTGCGACGGTTTCCATGGCGTGGCGCGGCAGTCGATCCCTGCCGACTGCCTGAAGGTGTTCGAGCGGGTGTATCCGTTCGGCTGGCTGGGGATTCTCGCCGACACCCCGCCGGTTCACGAGGAGTTGGTCTACGCGCGGCATGAACGGGGCTTTGCGTTGTGCAGCATGCGTTCGTCGACACGTACCCGTTATTACCTTCAGGTACCGGCCCAGGATCAGGTTGATGACTGGTCCGACCAACGCTTCTGGGACGAACTCAAATCCCGTCTGCCGACCGCCCTCGCCGATGTGCTGGTGACTGGCCCGTCAATCGAGAAAAGCATCGCACCGCTGCGCAGTTTCGTGGTCGAGCCGATGCAGTACGGGCGGATGTTCCTGGTCGGCGACGCCGCGCACATCGTCCCGCCCACTGGCGCCAAAGGCCTGAACCTGGCGGCCAGCGACGTCAGTACATTGTTCAATATTCTGCTGAAGGTTTACCGTGAAGGGCGTATCGATTTGCTGGAGAAGTATTCCGAAGTTTGCCTGCGACGGGTGTGGAAAGCCGAACGGTTTTCCTGGTGGATGACCTCGATGTTGCATCGCTTCGACGAGCACGACGCGTTCAGTCAGCGCATCAGCGAGTCGGAACTGGCCTATTTCGTTGACTCCGAGGCGGGCCGAAAAACCATCGCAGAAAATTACGTCGGCCTTCCTTATGAGGCTATCGAATAGCCTCCTACCGACTTACACTGGCGAGCATCCCCGCTCGCCTTGCTCCTTGCGGGTCCATCACTGCCCGCAGGTTTTACCGTGACCAATCTCAACCGGCCTGAAACGCCCAAACCAGCCATTCGCAGCGTGCTGATCGCCCTGATGCTGGCGATCTTTCTGGGTGCGCTGGACCAGACCATCGTCGCTGTGTCGATGCCGGCGATTTCTGCGCAGTTCAAGGATGTCAGCCTGTTGGCCTGGGTCATTTCCGGCTACATGGTGGCGATGACCGTGGCGGTGCCGATCTACGGCAAACTCGGCGATCTGTATGGCCGCCGAAGGTTGATGCTGTTTGGAATGGGCTTGTTCACCCTGGCGTCACTGTTCTGCGGGATGGCGCAAAGCATGGAGCAACTGGTGCTGGCGCGGATCTTTCAAGGCATCGGCGCCGGCGGGATGATTTCGGTGAGCCAGGCGATCATCGGCGACATCGTTCCACCGCGCGAACGCGGTCGCTATCAGGGTTACTTCAGCAGCATGTACGCGGTGGCCAGCGTGGCCGGCCCGGTACTCGGTGGCTACATGACCGAATACCTGTCCTGGCGCTGGGTGTTTTTGATCAATCTTCCGTTGGGCCTGGGTGCCTGGTTGGTGGCCTACCGCACGCTGGTGGGACTGCCGGTGCCGCAGCGCAAGCCGATCATCGACTACCTCGGTACGCTGCTGATGATCATTGGCCTGACGGCGTTGTTGTTGGGCATCACTCAGGTTGGCCAGGGGCATTCGTGGCGCAGTGCCGAAGTGGCGGGTTTGCTCGGTTGTGCGGTGGTCGTGCTGGCCGTGTTCGTCTGGCATGAACGGCGAACGCGGGAACCGCTGCTGCCGATGCATTTATTCGCCAACCGCAATGCGATCCTTTGCTGGTGCACGATTTTCTTCACCAGTTTCCAGGCGATTTCCCTGATCGTGCTGATGCCGCTGCGCTTTCAGAGTGTCACCGGCGCCGGGGCTGACAGCGCCGCGATGCACCTGTTGCCGCTGGCCATGGGCTTGCCGATAGGCGCGTATTTCGCCGGGCGCCGGACCTCGGTGACCGGTCGTTACAAGCCGATGATCCTGACTGGCGCGTTGCTCATGCCGTTGTCGATTCTCGGCATGGCATTCAGTGCACCGCAGGCATTTGTGCTGAGCAGCCTGTTCATGTTGCTCAGCGGCATCGCCAGCGGAATGCAGTTCCCGACGTCGTTGGTGGGCACGCAAAACTCAGTGGATCAACGGGACATTGGCGTGGCCACCAGCACCACCAATCTGTTCCGCGCGCTGGGCGGTGCAGTGGGCGTGGCGTTGATGTCGGCGCTGTTGCTGGCGTTGTTGCAGGACTCCAGTTTCGCGCACCTGGCCGGCTCGTCGCTGATTGCCGAGGGCCGTTCGGGGAATGTCTTGCTCGATGGTTTGAGCGCCGCGCCGGGGGACGCGCAAAACGCCTTGCGCGCCGAGTTGCTGCTGACCTTCCGGCATTTGCTGATGGTCAGCGCGGCGGTATCGCTGCTGGGGCTGGCGGCAGCGATTGCCATGCCGAACAGGGTGTTGCGTGGGCGGGAAGACAAGGTTCGGTAGAAAGACCGAGGCGCGGCCTTCGCGGGCAAGCCCTGTGGCCAGTGTAGTGAGAGGGATTATCTGTGGTGGGCGGATTATCTGTGGCGAGGGGGCTTGCCCCCGTTCGGCTGTGCAGCAGTCGCAAATCAGGCACCACGGAAAATGGATATGGGGCGGCTACGCCACCCAACGGGGGCAAGCCCCCTCGCCACAAGCAAGCTCCCTCGCCACAAAAAGACCATTGCACAAACCCCATTGCTACATCGGGCTATTGAGGCCTGGCGTGCAGCTGCTGTTGCAGGTTCTGGATCTGCGCCTGCAAGGTGTTGATGTTGCGGGTGACCTGGCCGCGGAAGGCATCGAACTCGGCGGTATTGTTGCCACCCTGCGTTGCGGCCGGGCGGTTGTCCTGTTGGCTTTTGAGCACGATCATGTCTTGCTCCAGGCGCTCGACGGCGGCGCTCGGGTTGCCTTGCCGCTTCAGCGCAGCGATGTCGGCGCCAAGGCTTTTGAGTTGGGCGTCGACTTTGCTGGTATCGGCCGGCGCGCTCTTCAAGGCGGCCAGTTCGCCGCTCAAGGCTTTGACCTGGGCCTGCAACTGAGCATTGGCGGCTTGTTGTTCGGTGGCCTGCGTGGTCATTTGCGCCAGGCGCTTGTCCAGATCGGAGGTCTGGCCGAGCACGCCTTGCTGCTGTTTGCTCTGATCCTGGAGTTTGCTTTCCAGCTGTTTGCTCTGGTCCTGGAGTTTGCCTTCCAGTTGTTTGATTTGCAGCTTCAACGCTTCACTGCCGGTGTTGACCGTAGACTGGCTGGCCACGACCTTGCCGGAAATGTCCTGCAAGCGCCCCGCCGCTTCCTCACTGATGCGCGCGAAACTTTCCTGGGTCGCCACCAGTTGTTGTTCCATAAGCGAAATCTGCTGAAAACTCCACCAGGCAAGGCCGGCGAAGGCAAAGAACAACGCGCCGACCAACGCCCACAGGGGACCGGTGCTCGGGCCTTTGACTTTGACCACCGGTGCGGTGCGCGAATGCACGGACGTGCGAGCGGTGGTTGGAAAATCATCATCGTCGAGGCTGTCGGCACGCAGGCTCGGTACATCGTCGAAGTCGTCGTTGGCATCGTTACGCATGGACATTGAGTCAACCTTTGTAAAACGCGGTGATGGCTTGATGCGGCGAAGTATAACTCCCGCTGGCGCACCGGTTGACCCTGAACCCCGAACTCGGTTCAGTAGGGGGCAACCCTTGTGTGTCAGCGAATGTCCTGAGCCTTCCACCAGGCGCAAAATTCATCGAGGGCGGTCCAGAGGCTGACTTTCGGATCGTAGTCCAGATAATGCCGGGCGCGACTGATGTCCAGGGTGAAATTTTTGTTCATTACCTGCATGCCCAGCCGCGACAGGGTCGGCTCGGGACGCCCCGGCCACAGCTTGCAAACACCCTCGTTGAGCGCCGCAAGGCTGTAGGCCAAGCCGTAGGAACGGTAACGAGTCACCTGTGGGACATCCATTTTGCGCATCACGTAATTGACCACATCCCACAACGGCACCGGCGCTCCGTTACTGATGTTGTAGGCCTTGCCCAAGGCCGAACCGCTGGCCAGCAAGCTGCTGAACAACGCTTCATTGAGGTTTTGCACACTGGTGAAGTCAACCTTGTTCAGGCCATTGCCGATAATCGCCAACCGCCCTTTGCGCTGCATCTTCAGCAGCCTGGGGAAAATGCTCATGTCACCTGCGCCCGTCACGAAACGCGGGCGCAGGGCCAGGGTTTCGAGGCCGAACTCCTGCGCCCCGAAAACTTTTTGCTCGGCCAGGTATTTGGTCGCGGCGTAGGGATGCTTGAAGCGCTTGGGCACCTGGTCTTCGGTCAACCCCAGATGATCGCGGCCATCGAAGTAAATCGATGGCGACGACAAATGCACCAGGCGCCGCACCCGTTGCTTCAGGCAGGCCTCGACCACGTTCTCGGTGACCTCGACGTTGCCTTGATGGAAGTCCTGATAGCGTCCCCACAAACCGACAGCGCCGGCACAATGGACCACGGCTTCGACATCGGAACACAGGTCGCGCGCCAGTTGCGGGTCGCTCAAGTCGCCCTGGATGAACTCGGCACCACGGCGTACCAAATGCTCGACACTCTCGGCCCGGCGACCGTTGACCCGCACGTCCAGGCCCTGCTCCAGGGCGAAACGCGCAAAGCGTCCGCCAATGAAGCCGCTTGCGCCGGTGACCAGAATCTTCATGTATTGCTCCGAATATTTCGTTTTGCGTTTTGCGTTTTGCATAGGGCGTGAGGTCTTGACGCCAGCCGTCAGTCCAACGGCACCAGCCATTGCTTCGACGAACGCACCAATTGATCGGTGAGTAACCCCAACAGCTGACCGCCATTGCGCCAATGATGCCAGTACAGCGGCACATCGATCGGCTTATCTGGCAAAAGCTCCACCAATTGACCGCGCGCCAGTTGCTCGCGCACCTGCAATTCAGGCACCAGACCCCAGCCAAGCCCCGCTTCCGTGAGACGAAGAAAACCTTCGGAGGATGGGCATAAATGGTGTTCGAAACCGCCATTCACGCCTACTGACGCGAGGTAACGATGCTGCAGGAAATCGTCCGGGCCAAACACCAGCGCCGGGGTTCTGGCCAGCTGATCGGCGCGCACACCTTGGGGAAAATGCCGGGCAATGAACGCCGGGCTGGCCAACGCACGGTAGCGCATCGCCCCCAACAGTACGCTGCGCGCGCCGGCCACCGGCCGCTCACTGGCGCAGAGACATCCCGCCACTTCACCCGCGCGCATGCGTTTGAGGCCGACGGTCTGGTCTTCCACCACCAGGTCGAGCAGTAAATGTTGTTCGGCGCAAAAATCCCCCACCGCCGCAGCCCACCAGGTGGCCAGGCTGTCGGCATTGAGCGCAATGCGCAGGCGTTCCGGCAGGCCCTCTTCGTCCAGCGCCGGCACCAGGCTTTGCAGATCGCGCTCCAGCAATCGCACCTGCTGCACATGGTTGAGCAATCGCCGGCCAATCTCCGTCGGGGCCGGAGGCGTGACCCGCACCAACACCGGTTGGCCGACCCGCGCCTCCAGCAGTTTGATGCGCTGGGAGATCGCCGACTGGGACAAGCCCAACACCTGCGCGGCGCGTTCGAATCCGGCCTGCTCGATCACAGCGGCGAGCGCGGACAGTAATTTGTAGTCGAACATCAGTTTTCCTAATGAGCGATCAGCACTATTGGTTTTTCTTATACAACTTCCCACCGGAGAATGGCCAGCAAGAACTCTTGAACAAGGATCACCGACATGGCTGGCGAAACCTCATTGGCCGCTCTGCTGCGCAGCATGAGCCCGCAACTCAACGACGGTGAATACGTGTTCTGCACGTTGCCCGACGGCAAGCTGCCCGCGGGCCTTGAGATTGTCGGCAGCTTGCGCGAACAGGAAGGGCTGACCGTGATTCTGCAACGTTCCCAGGCCGAAAAGGCCGGTTTCGGCTTCGACTACGTCGCTGCCTGGATCACCTTGAACGTGCACTCAGCGCTCGAAGCCGTCGGCCTGACTGCCGCGTTCGCCACGGCACTGGGCCAGGCCGGCATCAGTTGCAACGTGATTGCCGGTACTACCACGACCATTTGTTCGTCGGCCAGGCCGATGCCGAACGCGCCCTGCAGGTACTGCGGGATTTGGCGGCCAACGCGGAGTAAACATCTTATGTGGCAAAGCTATGTGAACGGCCTGTTGGTGGCCGCCGGGCTGATCATGGCGATCGGCACCCAGAATGCGTTTGTGTTGGCGCAGAGCCTTCGACGTGAACATCACCTGCCGGTGGCGGCGCTCTGCGTAACCTGCGATGCGTTGCTGGTGGCCGCCGGGGTGTTTGGCCTGGCGACGTTGCTGGCACAGAACCCGACGCTGTTGGCCATCGCCCGTTGGGGTGGCGCGGCGTTTCTGCTGTGGTATGGCAGCCTTGCGTTGCGTCGGGCGTGCTCGAAACAGAGCCTGCAACAAGGCGAGAACCAGACCGTGCGCTCGCTGCGGGCAGTGCTGCTCAGCGCCTTGGCGGTGACCTTGCTCAACCCGCACGTCTACCTGGACACCGTGTTGCTGATCGGCTCTCTCGGCGCACAACAGACCGAGCCCGGTGCCTATGTCGTGGGCGCGGCCAGTGCATCGTTGCTGTGGTTTTTTACCCTGGCCCTCGGCGCAGCGTGGCTGGCACCGTGGTTGGCACGGCCCAGTACCTGGCGAATCCTCGACCTGTTGGTCGCCGTGATGATGTTCACCGTAGCGATTCAACTGATCATCGCCGGGTGATTTATTCCAAATGGCCAAGGGGATGCCCTCGCTAAATGACGGTCGCGCCGCCCCCCCGTAAAGCGCAAGACTAGGCGTGAGGAGTGAGGTTTGGTGGTCCAAATGAGCGACGAACAACGACGGATTGCGCTTTACGGGGGGACGGCCCTCCGGGTTGGAGCTGTGATCGTGCCAGGCGGCGTTGCGGGACTTGAAGAGGCAGAAAGCATCTTCAGCGTCCCGCGCCTTGCCTGGCACGATCACAGCTCCAACGCGATCCGTCATTTAGCGAGGGCATCCCCTTGAACCTCTATCCCACACAGTTGTTGCGTGGTTATGCCGCACCCCCGGTGCTATGATCCGATCCCTGCGCCGCAAAGAGTACAAACTCCCCGGCGCATGTCTGGCCGCCCGTGATCGGCCTTGCGCTCACCGCAACTGACCTGATTAGGAGAATCATCATGGCTTTCGAATTGCCGCCGCTGCCTTATGCACACGATGCCCTGCAGCCGCACATTTCCAAGGAAACTCTGGAATACCACCACGACAAGCACCACAACACCTATGTCGTGAACCTGAACAACCTGGTGCCAGGCACCGAGTTCGAAGGCAAGACCCTGGAACAAATCGTCAAGACTTCCTCGGGCGGTATCTTCAACAACGCCGCTCAGGTCTGGAACCACACGTTCTACTGGAACTGCCTGGCGCCAAACGCCGGCGGTCAACCAACCGGCGCTCTGGCTGATGCCATCAACGCAGCTTTCGGTTCGTTCGACAAGTTCAAGGAAGAGTTCAGCAAAACGTCCATCGGTACCTTCGGTTCCGGTTGGGGCTGGCTGGTGAAAAAGGCTGACGGTTCCCTGGCTCTGGCCAGCACCATCGGCGCCGGCAACCCGCTGACCAGCGGCGACACCCCGCTGCTGACCTGCGACGTCTGGGAACACGCTTACTACATCGACTACCGCAACCTGCGTCCGAAGTACGTTGAAGCGTTCTGGAACCTGGTCAACTGGAAATTCGTGGCTGAGCAGTTCGAAGGCAAAACCTTCACCGCTTAAGCTTCGCTCCAGTCAAGAAACCCGGCTTTCATGCCGGGTTTTTTATGGGTTCGGAAATGGATACATCCCTACAGCCGCGAAGAACGATAACGCGGTCTATCGTTCGCCCTATTGCCCCTACAGCACAGCGGTCTAACATCAACACAAGGAAAAATTGGCACAATCTCCTCAAGTTGAAGGCCTCGACAACCGACACAGTGTTAATAGGGCAAATACTCCAAACAGCAGCCTATCGGCCAAGCTACCGGCAATATCCCCCGGGCTGGATTGTCCCTTTGACTGCCATCACGGTATTGCCAATACTCACGGCAACTTGACGCTATCCGCACGGAACAAGGAATAACCCTTTGAAGCTGGAACTCAAGAACAGCTTGTCGGTGAAGTTGCTCCGGGTCGTGCTCCTGTCGGCATTGATCGTCGGCGTGGTCTTGAGCTGCGCACAGATTGTTTTCGATGCCTATAAAACACGTCAGGCCGTGGCCAGCGATGCCCAGCGCATCCTCGACATGTTTCGAGATCCCTCCACCCAGGCCGTCTACAGCCTGGACCGGGAAATGGGCATGCAGGTGATCGAAGGCCTGTTCCAGGACGACGCCGTGCGCATGGCCTCCATCGGCCACCCGAATGAAGCGATGCTCGCGCAAAAATCCCGCGAGTTGCAGCACTCACACAGCCGCTGGCTGACCGACCTGATCCTCGGCCAGGAACGCACGTTCACCACCCAACTGGTGGGGCGCGGTCCCTACAGCGAGTACTACGGTGACCTGAGCATTACCCTCGACACCGCGACCTACGGCCAGAGCTTCATCATCAGCTCGGTGATCATCTTCATCTCTGGCGTCTTGCGCGCATTGGCCATGGGCCTGGTGTTGTATCTGGTTTACCACTGGCTGCTGACAAAACCGTTGTCGCGGATCATCCAGCATCTGACTGAAATCAACCCGGACCGGCCCAGCGCCCACAAGATTCCGCAGCTCAAGGGTCATGAGAGAAACGAGCTGGGGATCTGGATCAACACCGCCAACCAGCTGCTCGAATCCATCGAGCGCAACACTCACCTGCGCCACGAAGCGGAAAACAGCTTGTTGCGCATGGCCCAGTACGACTTTCTCACCGGTCTGCCGAACCGCCAGCAATTGCAGCAACAGCTGGACAAGATCCTCGTCGACGCCGGCAAATTGCAGCGTCGGGTCGCGGTGCTGTGTGTCGGGCTCGATGACTTCAAGGGCATCAACGAACAATTCAGCTATCAGGCCGGCGACCAATTGCTGTTGGCCCTGGCCGATCGCCTTCGGGCTCACAGCGGCCGCCTCGGCGCCCTCGCCCGCTTGGGTGGCGACCAGTTCGCGCTGGTCCAGGCCGACATCGAACAACCCTACGAAGCTGCCGAACTGGCCCAAAGCATTCTCGATGATCTGGAAGCGGCGTTCGCCCTCGATCATCAGGAAATCCGCCTGCGCGCCACCATCGGCATCACCCTGTTCCCCGAGGACGGTGACAGCACCGAGAAACTGCTGCAAAAAGCCGAGCAGACCATGACCCTGGCCAAGACACGCTCGCGCAACCGCTATCAGTTCTATATCGCCAGCGTCGACACGGAAATGCGGCGGCGTCGCGAGCTGGAAAAAGACCTGCGCGACGCCTTGATCCGTGACCAGTTCTACCTCGTCTACCAGCCGCAGATCAGCTACCGCGATCATCGCGTGGTAGGTGTCGAGGCGTTGATTCGCTGGCAGCATCCCGAGCATGGGCTGGTGCCACCGGACCTGTTCATTCCGCTGGCAGAGCAGAACGGCACCATCATCGCCATTGGCGAATGGGTGCTGGATCAGGCCTGCAAACAACTGCGCGAGTGGCACGATCAGGGCTTCGTCGACCTGCGCATGGCGGTGAACCTGTCCACCGTGCAATTGCACCACGCCGAGTTGCCAAGGGTGGTCAACAACCTGCTGCAGATCTACCGCCTGCCACCGCGCAGCCTGGAGCTGGAAGTCACCGAAACCGGCCTGATGGAAGACATCAGCACCGCCGCCCAGCACTTGCTGAGCCTGCGTCGCTCCGGCGCGCTGATCGCCATCGACGACTTCGGCACCGGTTATTCGTCATTGAGTTATCTGAAAAGCCTGCCGCTGGACAAGATCAAGATCGACAAGAGTTTCGTCCAGGACCTGCTCGATGACGACGACGATGCGACCATCGTTCGAGCCATCATCCAGCTGGGCAAAAGCCTGGGCATGCAGGTGATTGCCGAAGGCGTGGAAACCGCTGAACAAGAGGCCTACATCATCTCCGAAGGCTGCCACGAAGGTCAGGGCTATCACTACAGCAAACCGCTGCCGGCGCGGGAATTGAGCGCCTACCTCAAGCAGGCCCAGCGCAGTAACGCGGCCATCCTCTGAAACAACCTTTGTAGCAGTTGACGGAGCCCTGTGGCGAGGGAGCTTGCTCCCGCTCGGCTGCGCAGCAGTCGCCACCAGGTTGACGCGATCCTTCTGGAAGAACCGGGTTGCAGAATTTGGGACAGCTTCGCTGTCCAGCGGGAGCAAGCTCCCTCGCCACAGGTGAATAAGAAATATTTACAGGCGCAACCCTTTACAGATAATGCGAAAGATTTGCATTATGTCGCAGTTTTGCGCGCCGCCCGTGCGCGCCCAATCCATTACCGAAGCAGGATGTTCGCCATGATTCGTATGCCTCTGGCCACCGCCAGTCTGCTGGCCATCGCTATTTCCCTCGCCGGTTGCGGCGAAGGCAAAGACAAGGCTGTCGCTCAACAAGCGCCGACCCCGGCCGCCAGCACAACTGCGCCTGCTGCCAGCGCTAAAGTCGACGAAGCTGCCGCCAAGGCTGTGGTCGCGCACTACGCCGACATGGTCTTTGCCGTTTACAGCGATGCCGAATCCACCGCGAAAACCCTGCAAACCGCCGTCGACGCGTTCCTCGCCACGCCGAACGCCGACACCCTCAAAGCCGCCAGGGCTGCCTGGGTCGCGGCCCGCGTGCCTTACCTGCAGAGCGAAGTGTTCCGCTTCGGCAACACCATCATCGACGACTGGGAAGGTCAGGTGAACTCTTGGCCACTGGATGAAGGCCTGATCGACTACGTCGACAAATCCTACGAACACGCACTGGGTAACCCGGGCGCCACCGCCAACATCATCGCCAACACTCAGGTTCAGATCGGCGAAGACAAGGTCGACGTGAAAGACATCACCCCGGAAAAACTCGCCAGCCTGAACGAGCTGGGCGGCTCCGAGGCCAACGTCGCCACCGGCTACCACGCCATCGAATTCCTGCTCTGGGGCCAGGACCTGAACGGCACCGGCCCTGGCGCCGGCAACCGTCCAGCCTCCGATTACCTGGAAGGCAAAGGCGCTACCGGCGGTCACAACGATCGTCGTCGCGCTTACTTGAAATCCGTGACCCAACTGCTGGTCAACGACCTGGAAGAAATGGTCGGTAACTGGAAGCCGAACGTGGCCGACAACTACCGCGCCACCCTGGAAGCCGAACCGGCTGAATCCGGTCTGCGCAAAATGCTGTTCGGCATGGGCAGCCTGTCCTTGGGCGAACTGGCCGGCGAGCGCATGAAGGTTTCCCTGGAAGCCAACTCCCCGGAAGACGAACAGGATTGCTTCAGCGACAACACCCACAACTCACATTTCTACGATGCCAAAGGCATTCGTAACGTGTACCTGGGCGAATACACCCGTGTCGACGGCACCAAAATGACCGGCGCCAGCCTGTCGTCCCTGGTGGCCAAGGCCGACCCTGCTACCGATACCGCGCTGAAAGCCGACCTGGCGGCGACGGAAGCCAAGATCCAGATCATGGTCGATCACGCCAACAAGGGTGAACACTACGACCAACTGATCGCCGCCGGTAACACCGCTGGCAATCAGATCGTGCGCGACGCCATCGTCTCGCTGGTCAAGCAGACCGGTTCGATCGAAGCCGCCGCCGGCAAACTGGGCATCAGTGACCTGAACCCGGACAACGCAGATCACGAGTTCTGATCAACGCTGGCTGAGTGAATACAAAGGCGACCTTCGGGTCGCCTTTTTCATGCCTGATTTTTGAGTGATGCTGATGGCCTCATCGCGGGCAAGCCACGCTCCCACAAGTTCAGTGCAAAACTTCTGTGGGAGCGTGGCTTGCCCGCGATGGCCGCGACGCGGTCTGACGTCAAACCTGCCCCACATCAACCAAACGATAATTCCTCTTATTCAAACTCCTCTGCCCTGTTAGACTTTGCGCCCTTGTTTTGCTCGTCTTGCAGGATATCCGATGCCCTCGCTGCCTCTTCGCTTGTCTGCACTGTTGCTGGCCCTGGGCCTGAGTGCCTGCGATGACGCCCCACGTTTTACCCAGGCCGAACCTGGTGAAGCCCGGTCCGGTGGCAGCGCGACGGTGCGCAAGACCGATCAGAATGCATTCTCTTTGCCGTCCGCCAATCTGCCGCCGTCACGGCGCGTCGACTTCAGCGTCGGCAATAGCTTCTTTCGCAGCCCCTGGGTGATTGCGCCGTCGACCACCACCGCCCGCGATGGCCTCGGCCCGTTGTTCAATACCAACGCCTGCCAGAACTGCCACATCAAGGACGGGCGCGGTCATCCACCGACGCCCGATGCACCGAATGCGGTGTCGATGCTGGTACGCCTGTCGATTCCCGATGCGCCGGCCTATGCCAAAGTCATCGAACAACTGGGCGTAGTGCCGGAGCCGGTCTACGGCGGCCAGCTCCAGGACATGTCGGTGCCCGGCGTCGCCCCGGAAGGCAAGGTGCGCGTCGATTACACACCGGTCCCGGTGCGTTTCAAGGACGGCAGCGAAATCGAGTTGCGCAAACCGACCTTGCAGATCACCCAACTCGGCTATGGCCCGATGCACCCCGACACACGTTTCTCGGCACGTATCGCACCGCCGATGATCGGCCTGGGCTTGCTTGAAGCGATCCCTGACGAAGCCATCCTCGCCAATGCCGTGGCCCAGGCCCGGGAGAAAAACGGCATCGCCGGACGACCGAACCGGGTCTGGGACGACGCGCAGCAGAAAACCGTCCTCGGACGATTTGGCTGGAAGGCCGGGCAACCGAACCTCAATCAACAGAACGTTCATGCGTTCTCTGGCGATATGGGCCTGACGACAAGCCTCAGACCCATTGATGACTGCACCGACGCCCAAACCGCGTGCAAGCAGGCGCCCAACGGCAATGGCCCGGATGGCGAACCGGAAGTGAGCGACAACATTCTGCGTCTGGTGCTGTTCTACAGTCGTAACCTCGCCGTGCCGGCCCGTCGCGATGTTGGCGCACCTGAGGTGCTGGCCGGCAAGAATCTGTTTTTCCAGGCTGGATGCCAGTCCTGTCACACCCCTCAATACACCACCGCCGCCAACGCCGCGGAACCTGAATTGGCCAATCAAGTGATTCGCCCTTACAGCGATCTGCTGCTCCACGACATGGGCGACGGTCTGGCCGACCACCGCAGCGAATTCCAGGCCAGTGGCCGCGACTGGCGTACACCGCCGTTGTGGGGCATCGGCCTGACGCAAACGGTCAGCGGCCACACCCAGTTTTTGCATGACGGCCGCGCCCGCAACCTGCTCGAAGCCGTGCTCTGGCATGGCGGCGAGGCAAAAGCGGCGCAGCAACAGGTTTTGTCTTTCAATGCCGAGCAGCGCGCGGCGTTGCTGGCATTTTTGAATTCCCTTTAATACGTATTCCTTCAACGGGAGCCCGACATGTTCCGTCCCAAATTGTTGTTCACCAGCCTTGCCGCCCTCGCCCTGGGCGCCTGCTCGCCCCAGGATCCGCAAGCGGTCACCTCGGCGGCCATCGCCAAGCAAGTGATCCTGCCGACCTACAGCCGCTGGGTTGAAGCCGACCGACAGCTGGCAGTCAGCGCCTTGGCGTTCTGCCAGGGCAAGGAAACCCTGGACACCGCTCGCGCCGATTTCCTGCACGCGCAGAAGGCCTGGGCCGAACTGCAACCGCTGCTGATCGGGCCACTGGCCGAGGGCAACCGTTCGTGGCAGGTGCAGTTCTGGCCGGACAAGAAAAACCTCGTGGGCCGTCAGGTCGAGCAACTGGTCACCGCGCAGCCGCAGATCGATGCTGCCGCCCTGGCCAAGTCCAGTGTCGTAGTGCAAGGGCTCTCAGCCTATGAATACATCCTGTTCGACAGCAAGATCGACATGGCCGACAGCGCTCAGAAAGCCAAATACTGCCCGCTGCTGACCGCCATTGGCGAACGTCAGAAGCAACTGGCCGAAGAGATCCTGTCGCGCTGGAACACCAACGACGGCATGCTCGCGCAAATGAGCAAATTCCCCAACCAGCGCTACGCCGATTCTCACGAAGCGATCGCCGACCTGCTGCGTGTGCAAGTGACCGCGCTGGACACCCTGAAGAAAAAACTCGGCACGCCAATGGGCCGTCAGAGCAAGGGCACGCCACAGCCATTCCAGGCCGATGCCTGGCGTAGCCAGTCGTCGCTCAAAGGCATGGAAGCAAGCCTGAGCGCGGCGCAAACCGTCTGGGTGGGTGTCGACAACAAAGGCCTGCGCGGTCTGTTGCCAAGCGAGCAAAAACCGTTGGCCGACAAGATCGACGCGGCTTACGCAGCGTCCCTGAAACTGCTTGCCGGCAACCAGCGCTCGCTGACCGACATGCTCACCGACGATGCCGGTCGCCAGCAGCTGAACGACATCTATGACAGCCTCAACGTCGTCCACCGCTTGCACGAAGGCGAACTGGCCAAGGCGCTGGGCATCCAACTGGGCTTCAACGCCAACGACGGTGACTGATGAGGGCAAGTGCCATGCTGCGACGCCAGGCTCTGACGTTAGGGAGTTTGCTGCTGGGTGCGGTGACACTGGGCGGCTGGACGCTGTTCAAGCACAAGAACAAAAGCCCGCTGCTGCTCTCGGCACGGGACGACGGTGACGGCAAGCACTACGCCGTCGGTTATCGGCTGGACGGCACCCGGGTGTTTGCCACCCAAGTCGGTCAGCGCTGCCATGACATCATCAACCACCCGACATTGCCGATTGCGCTATTCGTCGCTCGGCGTCCGGGCACCGAGAGCTACCTGATCGACCTGCGCGACGGCACGCTATTGCAAACCGTGGTGTCGCAGCCGAACCGGCACTTCTATGGTCACGCGGTGATTCACCAGAGCGGCGACTGGCTGTACGCCACCGAAAACGACACCTCCGATCCGGGCCGTGGCCTGCTCGGTGTGTATAAGTTTGAAGGTGAGCGACTGGTGCACAGCGGCGAAATGTCCACCCACGGCGTCGGCCCGCATCAGGTGTCGTGGATGCCCGATGGCGAGACGCTGGTGGTGGCCAATGGCGGCATTCGCACCGAGGCCGAAAGCCGGGTCGAGATGAATCTCAATGCCATGGAACCGAGCCTGGTGCTGATGAAGCGCGACGGCACGCTGCTAAGCAAGGAAACACTGGCCCAGCAGATGAACAGCGTGCGACACCTGGGTATCGCCAGTGACGGCACCATTGTCGCCGGTCAGCAGTTCATGGGCGATGCTCACGAATCTTCGGAACTGCTGGCAATCAAACGTCCCGGCAAACCGTTCGTGGCGTTCCCGGTGCCCGAGCATCAGTTGCAGGCCATGGGGCATTACACCGCCAGCGTGGCCGTGCACAGCGAACTGCGCCTGGTCGCCCTGACCGCGCCGCGGGGCAACCGCTTTTTTATCTGGGACCTGGACAGCGGTGAAGTACGCCTGGATGCACCGCTTCCCGATTGCGCCGGTGTCGGGGCCGTGGCCGATGGATTTGTTGTGACCTCGGGTCAAGGCCGTTGCCGGTTCTACGATTGCCGCCAGACAAACCTTGTTGCAAAACCTCTGGAATTGCCTGCGGGGCTCTGGGACAACCACCTTCATCTGATCTGACTCCATCCTCCCTTGCAGGAGCGAAGCTTGCTCGCGAAAGCGGTGTATCCGTCAGTAGATTAGTTGCCTGACACACCGCTTTCGCGAGCAAGCTTCGCTCCTACAGGGTTTGCGTCATTCTGTAATAACTGCCAGTTGGAATCCCCCTCATACTCAGAGTAATGTTCCCGCCTGTCTCACCTGATTTTCTCCAAGGAAATGGAAATATGCTGCGTCGCCGCATGCTGATCATGTTGGGTGTTGTTCTGCTGATCGTGCTGGTCCTGGCCGGTTACAAAGCCTTCTCCATCTACACGATGATGAAGGGATTCTCCGTGCCGAAACCGCCGATTAGCGTCGCCGTGGCCACCGCCACCGAACGACCGTGGCAAAGCCGTTTGCCCACGGTCGGCACCCTCAAGGCGCTGCAAGGGGTCGACCTGAGCCTTGAGACCGCCGGCACCGTCAAGGAAGTGCAGTTCGAGTCGGGGCAGAAGGTCAAGGCTGGTCAACCGATCGTGCAACTCGACAGCGCCGTTGAAACCGCCCTGCTGGAAACCGCTCAGGCCGACCTGGGCCTGTCGCAACTGGATTACGGTCGAGGCAGCCAACTGGTGGGCAGCCAGGCCATCTCCAAAGGCGAATTCGACCGACTCTCGGCGGTGCTGCAAAAGAACCGGGCCACGGTCAATCAGCTCAAGGCGTCTCTGGCGAAAAAACGCATCATCGCCCCGTTCAGCGGGACCATCGGCATCCGTCAGGTGGACGTTGGCGACTACGTGGCCAGCGGCACGATGATCGCCACCCTGCAAGATCTCAGCAGCCTCTACGTCGACTTCTTCGTACCCGAGCAGGCCGTGCCGAAGATCGCCCTTGGCCAACCGGTACAAGTCACTGTCTCGGCCTACCCGACAGAGCACTTCCCGGGCACCATCAGTGCAATTAACCCGAAGGTCGAGAACACCACGCGCAACGTCTTGGTGCGCGCGACCCTGGCCAACCCCGATGGCAAACTCATGCCGGGGATGTTCGCCAGCCTGCAAGTGATGTTGCCCGACCCGCAGCCGCACATCGTCGTGCCTGAGAACGCGATCACCTACACCCTTTATGGCAACTCGCTGTACGTCGTCGCGCAGAAAAAGGCCGAAGACGGCAGCCTCGAAAAAGACGACAAGGGCGAACCGGTTCTGATCGCCGAACGACGCTTCGTCGAAACCGGCGAGCGCCGCGACGGAATGGTCATGATCATCAAAGGCGTGCAGAACGGCGAAAAAGTGGTCACCGGCGGCCAGCTCAAACTGGACCATGGCGCGCACATCGCCATCAGCGACGACAAGACCCTAGCCGAGAAGAACAGTCAGCCGCGCGCTGATTGATCAAGGAATCCCCATGGCTTTTACCGACCCGTTCATCCGCCGCCCGGTGCTCGCCACCGTGGTCAGCCTGTTGATAGTGCTGCTGGGCTTCCAGGCCTGGAGCAAGCTGCCCCTGCGCCAATACCCGCAAATGGAAAACGCCCTGATCACGGTGACCACCGCTTATCCCGGAGCCAACGCCGAGACCATCCAGGGTTACATTACCCAACCGATGCAGCAGAGCCTGGCCAGCGCCGAGGGCATCGACTACATGACGTCGGTCAGTCGCCAGAACTTCTCGGTGATCTCGATCTACGCACGCATCGGCTCCAACAGCGACCGCCTGTTCACCGAACTGCTGGCCAAGGCCAACGAGGTCAAGAACAAGCTGCCCCAGGACGCCGAAGACCCGGTGCTGAGCAAGGAAGCCGCCGGCGCCTCGGCGCTGATGTACATCAGCTTCTTCAGCAACGAGCTGAGTAACCCGCAGATCACCGATTACCTGTCCCGGGTCATCCAGCCGAAGCTGGCGACACTGCCGGGCATGGCCGAGGCCGAGATTCTCGGCAATCAGGTGTTCGCCATGCGCCTGTGGCTAGACCCGGTGAAGCTCGCCGGTTTCGGCCTGAGCTCCAGCGATGTGACCAACGCCGTGCGCCAGTACAACTTCCTCTCCGCCGCCGGCGAGGTGAAAGGCGAGTACGTGGTCACCAGCATCAACGCCAACACCGAACTCAAATCCGCCGAAGCCTTTGGCGCGATCCCGCTCAAGGTCAACGGCGACAGCCGTGTGCTCCTGCGGGATGTGGCACGGGTGGAGATGGGCGCGGAGAACTACAACACCATCAGTTCCTTCGGCGGCACGCCCTCGGTGTACATCGGTATCAAGGCCACGCCCGGCGCCAACCCGCTGGACGTGATCAGGGAAGTGCGCAAGATCATGCCGGACCTGGAAGCCCAGCTGCCGCCAAACCTCAAAGGCGAAATTGCCTACGACGCCACGCTGTTCATCCAGGCCTCCATCGACGAAGTGCTGAAAACCCTGTTCGAAGCGGTAATGATCGTCATCGTGGTGGTGTTCCTGTTCCTCGGCGCCCTACGCTCGGTGGTGATCCCGGTGGTCACCATTCCGCTGTCGATGATCGGCGTGATGTTCTTCATGCAGATGATGGGCTACTCGATCAACCTGCTGACCTTGCTGGCGATGGTATTGGCCATCGGGCTGGTGGTGGACGACGCCATTGTGGTGGTGGAAAACATTCACCGGCACATCGAAGAAGGCAAGACACCACTGGATGCAGCCATCGAGGGCGCCCGGGAAATCGCCATGCCGGTGGTGTCGATGACCATCACCCTGGCGGCGGTGTATGCGCCGATCGGCTTCCTGACCGGGCTGACGGGGGCGTTGTTCAAGGAGTTCGCCCTGACTTTGGCCGGCGCGGTGGTGATCTCCGGTGTCGTCGCCCTGACGCTGTCGCCGATGATGTGCGCCCTGCTGCTGCGCCACGATGAAAACCCCACGGGCCTGGCCCATCGCCTGGACAGGATTTTCGAAGGCCTCAAGCGCCGCTACCAGAGTGTGCTTCACGGCACTCTCAACACTCGGCCGGTAGTGCTGGTATTCGCGGTGATCGTGCTGTGCCTGATTCCGGTGCTGCTCAAGTTCACCAAGTCGGAACTGGCGCCGGACGAGGACCAGGGCGTGATCTTCATGATGGCCAATGCCCCGCAACCAGCCAACCTCGACTACATGAACGCCTACACCGACGAGTTCGTCGCCATTTTCAAGGAGTTTCCCGAGTACTACTCCTCGTTCCAGATCAACGGCTTCAACGGCGTGCAAACGGGGATCGGCGGTTTCCTGCTCAAACCCTGGAATGAACGCCACCGGACCCAGATGCAGATCCTGCCACTGGTCCAGAGCAAGCTGGAAAGCATTCCCGGGCTGCAAATATTCGGCTTCAACCTGCCGTCCCTGCCAGGCACCGGCGAAGGCTTGCCGTTTCAATTCGTGATCAACTCGGCCAACAGCTACGAGGCGCTGTTACAGGTGATGGACCGGGTGAAAAAAAGAGCGATGGAGTCCGGCAAGTTTGCTTTTGTCGACGTCGACCTGGCCTTCGACAAGCCCGAAGTGGTGGTGGATATCGACCGCGCCAAGGCTGCGCAGATGGGCGTGTCCATGCAGGACCTGGGCGGAACTCTTGCGACGATGCTGGGTGAGGCCGAAATTAACCGTTTCACCATCGAAGGTCGCAGCTACAAAGTCATCGCCCAAGTGGAACGCCCCTACCGCGATAACCCTGACTGGCTGAACCATTATTACGTCAAGAACAGCAAGGGTGAATTGCTGCCTCTGTCGACCTTGATCACCGTGACCGACCGGGCACGACCGCGTCAGTTGAACCAGTTCCAGCAACTCAACTCAGCGATTCTTTCCGGGGTTCCGCTGGTCAGCATGGGGGAAGCCATCGACACCGTGCGCCAGATCGCCCGGGAAGAAGCCCCGGCGGGTTATGCCGTCGACTATGCCGGTGCCTCACGGCAATACGTTCAGGAAGGCAGCGCGCTATGGGTCACCTTCGCCCTGGCGCTGGCGATCATTTTCCTGGTGCTGGCGGCCCAGTTCGAAAGCTTCCGTGATCCGCTGGTGATTCTGGTGACCGTGCCACTGTCGATCTGTGGCGCGCTGATCCCGCTATTCCTCGGCTGGTCGAGCATGAACATCTATACCCAGGTGGGGCTGGTGACGTTGATCGGGCTGATCAGCAAGCACGGGATCCTGATCGTCGAGTTCGCCAACCAGTTACGCAAGGAGAAAGGCCTGACACCTCGCGAAGCGGTGGAGGAAGCGGCGGCCATTCGCCTGCGTCCGGTATTGATGACCACGGCGGCGATGGTGTTCGGCATGGTGCCGTTGATCATCGCCACGGGCGCGGGGGCCGTCAGCCGGTTCGACATCGGCACAGTGATCGCAACGGGGATGTCGATCGGGACGCTGTTCACCTTGTTCGTGCTGCCGTGCATTTACACGTTGCTGGCCAAACCCGATAAACCTTAACGTCAAAAACCAAAAGGCCTCGCATTCGCGAGGCCTTTTATGTGGGCTTCAATCTGTTCAACTCTGTGGCCTCAGTCCCTGAGAAAGTCCGAACATGAACAGTAACAAGTCATGATCAGGTTGAGTGGCCATGGGTGCTTTGGCCACCCGGGGCAATGGACAATGCGCGTCACCGTGCACTGAACTGAGGACTTGCATGCGGGGCTGCTCCCAGGCAGCCACCGCCAAAGAAGCAACTGCCAAGGCTCCGGCTAAAAACAAACCTCGCGCAATTTCGAGTTTCATCACGATAAGCCTTTGATAGCGCTGCCAAACGCCTTGTTATAAAAATAGACGAGTTTTTCCCAGTCTGTATCGCTGAACGACGAGTGGCGACGCCCTTGCTTCAGGTCATGGGGCGCAGCTGCATAGTGCACTGTCATTCTGTTACCTCTTGCGTAATACATAGACCCGCCACATGGCATAGAGCGGTAAAAAATCCATTTGCCCCTGAATACGGAAACCCGCCTGCTCGAACTCCTTTTCAATCGTAGCCGCCGGTAACACAAATCGAGTTTGGTAACCTTCTTGCCCACGCCGTCTCTCGGCGCGCTTGCGTTTCCAGGCCCTGAAATTGCCGTCGACCCATAGCGAAACAATCACGCTGTCGCGGGTGACACGCTCGAATTCGCGCAGGATGGTCAGTCGTTGCTCGGCTTCACCGATGTGATGGAGCAGACGCATGCAGAAAATGCTGTCGACGGCATTATCGGGCAAGGCAATGTCGAATGCAGATGTGTGCAAGGGTTGTACCCTTTTGACCACATCGGCGGGTTGCGTGCGCATGGCAGTCTTGAGCATGGACACCGAGTTGTCGGCCCCGATGATGACACGGTTGTGTTTTTCCGCGAGCAACGGCCAGAAGCGCCCGGCACCGCAGGGCAAATCGAGGACCAGGCCAGGTTCACCGGCCAACGCCAGGGCCTTTCGCGCCAGGTGTTCGTCACGCCATTGGGACAGTCGGCGACCGAGCCCCACCGGGTGCTTGCGCAAGTTTTTCCGTGCGGGTTGATCGTCGTATTTTTCGGAGAAGCCGAGCTTTATCGGGCCAGCCATGACTGCAGTCTCCTGAGCTTCTGATGACAACCACCTTAAGTTGCGAGGTGTCAGCGTCAGGTCATGCCTTGGTGAAAATTTCGTCAGGTAAACCCGGAATCATTTCAGGGTTTTGCGGAGCCGATTTAATGTTCACCCCGTTCACCGCTATTTCTGACTCAACTCCACCTGAAAGCGACAACCGTTAGGTTCCATGTTCGTCAGGCTGACACTCCAGCCCTGGTTCTCGCAGATTCGCTGCACCAGCGACAGTCCCAGCCCCAAGCCCTCGCCACGCTTCTCGCTGCCGCGTACGAAAGGCTCGAACATCGCCTCACGTTTTTCCTCGGGAATGCCTACACCACTGTCCTCGACCACGAACCCCGTATCCGTCAGGGCCAGGCGGATAAACCCATGCTCGGTGTAATGCAGCGCATTACGCAACAGGTTGCCCATCACCGCGTGCAGAAGCGTCGCGTTATAGCGAGTGTCCGGCGGGTTGCCCAACTCGACGTTCAACGTCAGGCCCTTGGCTTCGATCGGTTCACGCCATTGGCAAAGCAACCCGTCAGCCACCTGACTGAGGCTCTGCTGGGGTGCCATGCTGGCGTCTTCATGCTGAGCACGGGCCAGCATGAGGAAGGTTTGCACCAGCTCACGCATTTCTGTGCAAGCCCGGGCGATCCGCTCGACCTGGGCACGCCCGCGCTGATCGATGCCGGGGTTTTCCAGCAACAATTCACAGGAACTGGCCAACACCATCAATGGCGTGCGCAGTTCGTGGCTGACGTCACTGGTGAACAATCGCTCACGGGTCAACGCCTGACGCAAGCGCCCGAGCGTGGCGTCGAAGGCCACGGCCAGTTCGCCCACTTCATCGGCGGCATAATCCGGAGCCAGTGGTGGTGCCAGGCCCAGCAGCTGATCGCGATGGCGCACCTGACGGGCCAGTCGCACCACCGGCGCCATCACCTTGCGCGCCAGCACCCAGCCCAGAAATACCGCCAGCGCCAGGCTCAGCACGAAACCCACCAGCACGACGGCAAACAGCACCCGTTCACGCTCTTCGAAATCGCTCTGGTCCTGCAACAGCACGTAACGCCGTCCGTCGACGATTTCGACCATTGCGTGATACGACAGATGGTCGCGAAAGACTTCATGAAAACCCGAGTCCAGATGCCGCAAATCCTTGGGCAACTCAAAATCGCCCGGCCCACCGCTGAAATAGAATAGCTGGTCCGGCTCGGGGCGGTGGCTCCAGTCCGTCACGCTGTCCATCAGCAACAGGCGTTGCAAATCGCCGCCCAGACCTGCCGAAATCAGTTTCTCTTCCACCAGGTGCACGGTCGCTATGATGCCTATCGCGAAGGCTCCCGCGACCAACGCGCTCATCAACGCAAAGGCGATGATGATCCGTTGCGAAAGGCTCTGCTTAAACTCCATCACGGCCCTCGGCCAAGCGATAACCGACGCCGTGCACCGTGTGTAGCAAAGGTTTGGCGAACGGCTTGTCGATCACCTGGCGCAATTGATGGACGTGACTGCGCAGGCTGTCGCTGTCCGGGCAGTCGTCGCCCCACAGGGCCTCTTCGAGAATTTCCCGGCGCAGCACGTGCGGGCTTTTCTGCATCAACACGGCCAACAACTTCAGGCCCACCGGGTTGAGTTTCAGCAGACGGCCTTCGCGCGTGACCTCCAGGGTATCGAGGTCGTAGCTCAGATCGCCGACCTGCAAGGCACGGCGACCGCCACCCTGGGCACGGCGCATGACCGCCTCGATGCGCGCCGCCAGTTCGGACAGGGCAAAGGGTTTGATCAGGTAATCGTCGGCGCCGGACTTGAAGCCTTGCAGACGGTCGTCCAGTTGATCGCGCGCGGTGAGCATGATCACCGGCGTATCACGGCGAGCGTCTTCGCGCAGGCGTTTGCACAGGGTGTAGCCATCGATACCGGGCAGCATGATATCGAGTACGATCAAGTCGTAATGCTCGGTGGCCGCCAGGTGCAAGCCAGATAAACCGTCCTGCGCGCAATCCACGGTGTAACCTTTGAGCCCTAGATAATCGGCCAGGTTGGCCAGGATATCGCGGTTGTCTTCAACCAATAGAATTCGCATCGGCACCTCCTCCGTATACAGTAACGGCCGTCTTGGCGCGCAGCTTAAGGCCAAGTGTGACTCAGGGCTAGGGCGGCGGGTCGTAGAATCGATGCGCTCAACCAAATAATGGTACTAACAAGTTTTTCACTGTCGGTTCACAACCTGACTACAGCGTTCAAGAGAAACTTTCGCGCGATTGATATAGGGAATGTTGATAATGGATTGTTTGAAGATGGCGCCAATGCGCTTTCTGCTGCTGGTAACCAGTTCCTGGCTGGTCATTTTTCTCCTGACCCGAAGCATTCTACTCCTCACTCACCTGGATGAGGCCGGCAGCGGACTCCTGTCAGTGTTTGGCATCGGTCTGCTTTATGACCTGGGTTTCATTGCCTACGCGGCGCTGCCCATGGGCCTCTATCTGCTGCTATGCCCGCCAGCCTTGTGGCGCCGCCGTGGCCATCGCTGGTTCCTTCAGGGACTGCTGACCGTCAGCCTGTTTGCCATGCTGTTCACATCGGTGGCCGAATGGCTGTTCTGGGATGAGTTCGGTGTGCGTTTCAACTTCATCGCCGTCGATTACCTGGTGTACTCCGACGAAGTGCTGAATAACCTGCTGGAGTCGTACCCGATCGGCAAGCTGCTGAGCATGCTCGCAGTGCTGGCCGTGGTCCTGAGCTTTGCCCTGCGCAAATCCTTCAACACTGCACTGGACGCACCATTGCCTGCCATGCGCGGGCGTCTGCTGAATGCGCTCGGCCTGCTGATCGTCGCGGGCCTGAGCGCGCAACTGCTCAGCCAGGATGCGCCGCGCGCTCAAGGCGGCAATGCCTATCAGAACGAACTGGCGAGCAATGGCCCGTACCAGTTCTTCGCCGCCTTCCGCAATAATGAACTGGATTACCCGCAGTTCTACAGCAGCCTGCCGAATGCCGTCGTCGCACAACAGATTCGCGCTGAACTGACCGAGCCCAACGCTCGCTTCATCGGCGAGGATCCGCAGGACATCCGCCGGATGATCGATAATCCCGGCATCGAACGAACACCCAACATCGTGCTGGTCACCATCGAAAGCTTCAGTGCCAAGTACATGGGCAGCAATGGCAACGATCGCAACCTGACACCAAACCTCGATGCCTTGCGCAAACAAAGCCTGTACTTCAATAATTTCTACGCCACCGGCACCCGCACCGATCGCGGCCTGGAGGCCATCACCCTGGCCATTCCACCGACGCCGGGGCGCTCGATCGTCAAGCGCGTGGGTCGTGAAAGCGGTTTCGCCAGCCTCGGCCAGCAACTCAGCGCCGTGGGTTACGACAGCGTATTCGTGTATGGCGGGCGCGGTTACTTCGACAACATGAACGCGTTCTTCAGCGGCAACGGCTATCGCATCGTCGACCAGAGCAGCGTCGATGAATCAGAGATTCACTTCAAGAACGCCTGGGGAATGGCTGACGAAGACCTCTATAACCAGACCCTGAAACTGGCCGATGCCGACTACGCCAGGCAACAGCCGTTTCTGCTGCAACTGATGACCACCTCCAACCATCGCCCCTACACCTACCCGGATAACCGGATCGATATCAAATCCGGTAGCGGACGCGACGGTGCGGTGAAGTACACCGACTTCGCCATTGGTCAGTTCCTCGATCAGGCGCGCAAAAAACCCTGGTTCGATAATACAATCTTCGTCTTCGTTGCCGACCACACGGCTGGCAGCGCCGGCAAAGAAGACTTGCCGATCAGCAACTATCAGATTCCGCTGTTCATCTATGCACCGAAGCTGATCGACGCTCGGGAAACCGCACAGCTGGCCAGTCAGATCGACCTTGCGCCAACGTTGCTCGGGCTGCTGAACCTGGATTACCAGTCGACGTTCTTCGGTCGCAACCTGTTGCAGGACAATCCACTGCCGCCGCGAGTGGTGGTGGGCAACTATCAACATCTGGGCTTGTTCGATGGTAAGGATTTAGCGATCCTGAGCCCGCGTGAGGGGCTGCGTCGCCACGACGATGCACTGACCGACAGTCGCGAATCACAGGCAACCACAGGTGATCCGTTGATCACCCGCGCAATCACTTATTACCAAACTGCCAGTCATGGCTTCAAGCAACAGCTGCTCGGCTGGAAAGCGCCCACGGAGGGCACCCGCCAAGTCAGCGAACGTTAATCGAATGGCCCCGGGCTGATGCCCCGGGGTTTTTCCATTCATCAGGATCCACCATGTCATCAACCGCTGTCCGTCCCGTCTCCCGCCCGCTCAACTTCTGGCTGTGCCTGGGAGTACCCGCCATTGCGGCGATCACCCTGATGCTGCTCGAGTTGACGTCCCTGGACATGGACCTTGCCAAGCTGTTCTATGATCCGGTCGCCGGTGCATTCATCGGGCGCCACAGTTATTTCCTGGAAAACATCCTGCACGACCGGGCCAAGCAAGTGGTCATTGCCTTTTCGGTGTTGTCCATCCTGGGCTTTATCGGCTCCTTTTTCATTGAAAGGCTCAAACCGCTCAAACGTGAAATGGGTTGCCTGGTGTTGTCTCTGGCGCTGGCAACCTCCTTTGTCACCCCGCTAAAAGCGGCGACGGCGGTGCAATGCCCATGGAGCCTGGAACAATTCGGCGGGCACGAAACCTACAGCGAACTGCTGAGCCCTCGCCCGCACACCGACAAGCCAGGCCGCTGCTGGCCCGGTGGTCATGCGGCGACCGGTTTCAGCCTGTTTGCGTTGTTCTTTGTGTTGCGTGACCGACGTCCGCGGCTGGCACGCAGTGCGTTTGTCTTCGCTTTCACATTGGGCTCAGTGTTTTCCGTCGGCCGGATGATGCAGGGCGCGCACTTCTTCTCGCACAACGTGTGGACAGCGATTTTCTGCTGGCTGTTTTGCCTGGGGGCGTACTACTACACCCTGTACCGGCCAGCGGCCAAGACTGAGCAGGCGAACGAGGCAGAACCGGTCAGCGCCTGAACCGACGCCATCGCGGGCAAGCCCGCTCCCACAGGTTTACGCAATCCTCTGTGGGAGCGTGGCTTGCCCGCGATGGCCACGACTCGGTCTCCAGGCCTACCAAACTGAAGGCCATAAAAAACCCCGCCTGCTCAATGCAGGCGGGGTTTTTTTATGGGGGTAAGCTCGTACGGGGTAAGGCTGGCTTACATCATGCCGCCCATGCCGCCCATACCGCCCATGTCTGGCATGCCGCCGCCAGCTGCACCGTCTTTCTTCGGTGCTTCGGCAACAGCGGCCTCGGTGGTCAGGATCAGACCGCCAATCGAGGATGCAGCTTGCAGAGCCGAACGGGTCACCTTGGTTGGGTCCAGGATGCCCATTTCGATCATGTCGCCGTATTCGCTGGTGGCAGCGTTGTAACCGAAGTTACCCGCGCCTTGCTTGACCTTGTCGACAACCACGCTTGGCTCGTCGCCGGAGTTGGCAACGATCTGACGCAGTGGCGCTTCGACCGCACGACGCAGAACAGCGATACCGACGTCCTGATCGGCGTTGTCGCCTTTCAGTTCGCTGATGGCTTGCAGGGCACGGATCAGTGCCACGCCGCCGCCAGGTACCACGCCTTCTTCAACGGCTGCACGGGTAGCGTGCAGGGCGTCTTCAACGCGGGCTTTCTTCTCTTTCATTTCAACTTCGGAACCAGCGCCGACCTTGATCACTGCAACGCCGCCGGACAGTTTGGCCAGGCGCTCTTGCAGTTTTTCACGGTCGTAGTCGGACGAAGTGTCGGCCACTTGTTGACGGATCTGGGTCACGCGAGCCTGGATATCAGCCTCAACGCCAGCGCCGTCGATCACGGTGGTGTTTTCTTTGGACAGGATCACGCGCTTGGCATTACCCAGGTGTTCCAGGGTAGTGCTTTCCAGGCTCAGACCGATCTCTTCGGAGATCACGGTACCGCCGGTCAGAACAGCGATGTCCTGCAGCATGGCTTTACGACGGTCGCCGAAGCCTGGAGCCTTGACGGCTGCGACTTTAACGATGCCACGCATGTTGTTCACAACCAGAGTCGCCAGGGCTTCGCCTTCAACGTCTTCGGCCACGATCAGCAGTGGGCGGCCGGCTTTGGCAACGGCTTCCAGTACTGGCAACATTTCGCGGATGTTCGAGATCTTTTTGTCGACCAGCAGGATCAGCGGACCGTCCAGCTCGGCAGTCATGGTCTCTGGCTTGTTGACGAAGTACGGGGACAGGTAGCCACGGTCGAACTGCATGCCTTCAACAACCGACAGTTCGTTTTCCAGGCCCGAGCCTTCTTCAACGGTGATCACGCCTTCTTTACCGACTTTTTCCATGGCTTCGGCAATGATGTCGCCGATGGAGTTGTCGGAGTTAGCGGAGATGGTACCCACCTGAGCGATTGCCTTGGTGTCAGCGCAAGGCTTGGACAGGGCTTTCAGTTCTTTGACGATCGCGATGGTCGCTTTGTCGATACCGCGCTTCAGGTCCATCGGGTTCATGCCGGCAGCGACGGCTTTCAGGCCTTCGTTGACGATCGACTGAGCCAGAACGGTCGCGGTGGTGGTGCCGTCGCCTGCGTCATCGTTGGCACGGGAGGCAACGTCTTTGACCAGCTGCGCGCCCATGTTTTCGAAGCGATCTTCGAGTTCGATTTCTTTGGCTACGGAAACGCCGTCCTTAGTGATGGTCGGAGCGCCGAAGCTCTTCTCGATGATCACGTTACGGCCTTTCGGGCCCAGGGTCGCTTTTACTGCGTCAGCCAGGACGTTGACGCCAGTGAGCATCTTCTTGCGGGCGGAGTCGCCGAATTTAACTTCTTTAGCAGCCATGATCGATATTCCTTAAATACTTTGTAGTAGCGGGAAAATGAGCGGGGAATCAGCCTTCGACAACAGCGAGAATCTCGTTCTCAGCCATGATCACCAGGTCTTCGCCATCGACTTTCACAGTGTTGCTGCCGGAGTACGGGCCGAACACCACCTTGTCACCCACTTTCACGGACAGTGCACGCACTTCGCCGTTGTCCAGCACTTTGCCTGGGCCTACAGCTAGGACTTCACCCTGGTTTGGCTTTTCAGCAGCCGAACCTGGCAGGACGATACCGCCAGCGGTTTTCTTTTCTTCTTCGCTGCGACGGATAACGACGCGGTCATGCAGAGGACGAAGCTTCATTGTCGATCTCTCCTAATTGTGGTTTTCATCGGCCGGTGTAGTCCCGGCGGGTTTAACAAATCCGGCGGCGCCGGGTGCGGTTCGTCGAGCGAACCGCGGAAGTCTGTCTGGCGCAATTGCCAGAAACCTTGCGGTGACCGTTACATAAGGGCGCGCGAGCCTATTTCAAGGGCCGTGAGCGAAATTTTTACGTCGATGCCCTGAAAACGAACACGGCACCCGAAGGTGCCGTGTCGATGGACGTGTTACTTGGAGTCGCGGTGTTCGAACTCGCCTTCGATCACGTTGGGCTCACGGCCCAACGGCTGACGTGGAGCAGGACCGCCCCGCGGCTGAAGGTCATCGGCAAACGCACGCTGACGCATCGCTTGTTCCTCGGCGCGCTGGCGCATTTTATTGGCCAGCAGTCGACGCGAGATCGGCAGCAGCATAATCAGACCCAGCACGTCGGTGACGAAGCCCGGCAGAATCAACAGACCACCCGCCAGGGCCAGCATCAGGCCCTCGAGCATGGTCTGGGCCGGCAACTCGCCGCGGTTCAGGCTTTCACGAGCGCGCAGCGCGGTAGCCAGACCGGCGATACGCAGCACGAACACGCCGAGCATCGAGCCGAGAATAATCAGCAGCAAGGCCGGGAAAAACCCGATCGCCCCGCTGACCTTGACGAATACGAACAGCTCCAACACCGGAAACAGTACAAAGAGCAACAAAAAAGGGCGCATCAAATGGTTCCTCAACGCAAGACAGCCTTGCCAGTGTTCCTTAGATGACGTCGCCGTTTCGTGAATTCAAGCATCGGCCACTTCATTTTTCGGCCAATGCTCGGCATGAGCCAGGAAAACCAAGGCTTCCCGGACTTGTGTCGGCGTATTACAGGGCGTTTGAAATGGCAGCCAGTAGAGCCCCTGGCCGATGCGCAAGTGCATGCCTTCGCTGTCGATGCCGACCAATTGCGCTGGCGCGGTTTTCGGCAGGCCCGCCAGGTCGACGTAATGGGCGATGGCCTTGGCGTGATCGGCATTCATGTGCTCGACCATGCTCACTTCGGCCTTGCCGGCGAATGGGTTGGCGAGGGTCAGTTGATCAACCCAGTGAATCGCGCCGAAGCCGCCGATGTAACGGTGGCGTACCGGTTTGAGCACCCAGAAATCGAAATCGTGGGCCTTGTGATAGTTCTGCGAATCCGGGAAATAGCGATAGTAACGCTCGGCTGCCGCTTCGATGGCGGCGGCGTCCTCGAGCTTTTCCCCTTCGGCCAGGTAGGTCAGCCGACCAACGGCTTGTACGTCTTCGGCCTCGCGCTCGCCCACCAGCAGCGAGCATTTCGGATCTTTCTGCAGGTTGTGAGTGTGCTGAGCGATGCGGCTGATAAGGATCAGCGGTCGGCCCTGTTCATCCAGACAGTACGGAACCACGGAGCCAAACGGAAAACCGGGCATCGCTTTGGAATGCGTCGAGAGCACTCCACGGTATTCCTTGAGAAGCAATTCTCGGGCATGCTTAGCCACTACAACGCTCAATTTATGACTCCTTATATAAAATCCGTCAAAAAAACGGACAGGCGCCTGGGTAATAGTCCCAACACGCCATAGGGGCAGTTCTCATGTGCAGCCAGGCCACACCAGGCTCAGATCGAGAGGCCCTCTAGAAGGAGAAACCACTCCGATCTGCTATGGGACTATGCGAATGCAACTCACTGACAAAGTAATCATTATCACCGGCGGTTGCCAGGGTTTAGGCCGCTCCATGGCCGAGTATTTAGCCGGCAAAGGCGCAAAGCTGGCGCTGGTGGACCTGAATCAGGAAAAACTCGACGCCGCCGTCACGGTTTGCAAGGCCAAGGGGGTCGAAGCCCGCGCCTACCTGTGCAACGTCGCCGATGAAGAGCAAGTGACCCACATGGTCAGCCAGGTGGCCGACGATTTCGGCGCGATCCATGGGCTGATCAACAATGCCGGCATTCTGCGTGACGGCCTGTTGCTGAAGGTCAAGGACGGCGAAATGACCAAGATGAGCCTGGCCCAATGGCAAGCGGTGATCGACGTCAATCTGACCGGCGTGTTCCTGTGCACCCGTGAAGTCGCGGCAAAAATGGTCGAGCTGAACAACAGCGGCGCGATCATCAATATCTCGTCGATCTCGCGCGCCGGCAACGTCGGCCAGACCAACTACTCCGCCGCCAAGGCCGGTGTCGCCGCGGCGACCGTGACCTGGGCCAAGGAACTGGCGCGCTATGGGATTCGCGTGGCGGGCATTGCACCCGGCTTCATCGAAACTGAAATGACCCTGAGCATGAAACCTGAAGCGCTGGAGAAAATGACCTCCGGGATCCCGCTCAAGCGCATGGGCAAACCCGAAGAGATAGCCCAGTCGGCGGCCTACATTTTCGAGAATGACTACTACACCGGTCGGATTCTGGAGTTGGATGGCGGGTTGCGCATCTAAAGCAAGATGACAGTCCTGTAGGAGCCAGCGGTGCGGCTCCTACAGGAACGATTTAATCGTCGCTGACGGTGATGTTCGGCATCGCCGGCGTCGCGGCTTCCTGCAACACAATCCGCGCACCGACATGGCGGGCCAGTTCCTGGTAAACCATCGCAATCTGGCTGTCAGGTTCGGCGATCACTGTTGGCTTGCCGCCATCGGCCTGTTCGCGAATCAGCATCGATAGCGGCAACGAAGCCAACAGTTCGACGCCATACTGGTTGGCCAACTTCACACCGCCGCCCTCACCGAACAAATGCTCGGCATGCCCGCAGTTGGAGCAGATGTGCACGGCCATGTTTTCGACCACGCCCAGCACCGGGATGTTGACCTTACGGAACATTTCCACGCCCTTGCGCGCATCCAGCAATGCCAGATCCTGCGGGGTGGTCACGATCACCGCACCGGCCACCGGGACTTTTTGCGCCAGGGTCAACTGGATATCGCCGGTGCCTGGCGGCATGTCGATGACCAGGTAATCCAGGTCGCCCCAGGCCGTTTGCGTGACCAGTTGCAACAAGGCGCCGGACACCATCGGCCCACGCCAGACCATCGGCGTGTTGTCGTCGGTCAGGAAGGCCATGGACATCACTTCGACGCCGTGGGACTCGATCGGAATGAACCATTTCTGATCCTTGACCTGAGGACGGGTGCCTTCAGGGATGCCGAACATGATGCCCTGGCTCGGACCGTAGATGTCCGCGTCGAGAATCCCCACTTTGGCACCTTCACGAGCCAACGCCAGCGCCAGGTTGGCGGCCGTGGTGGATTTGCCCACGCCCCCCTTGCCAGACGCCACGGCCACCACGTTTTTGACGTTGGCCAACCCCGGAATCTGTGCCTGGGCCTTGTGCGCGGCAATCACGCTGGTGATCTCGACGCGGGCAGTGACCACGCCGTCCAGGCCTTCGATGGCCAGCTGCAGCAACTGCGCCCAGCCGCTTTTGAACAGACCGGCGGCGTAACCCAGCTCCAGCTGGACGCTGACGCGATCGCCCTGAATATCGATGCTGCGCACGCACCCGGCGCTGACCGGGTCCTGGTTCAGATAAGGGTCGGTGTATTGGCGAAGGACGGCTTCCACCGCTGCGCGATTGACGGCGCTCATGGGCAACTCCGATAGCAAGACTGGAAAATCAGGCGGGTATCCTACGCCGGACACACATTTGTGGCGACAGAATACCGTGGCGAGGGGGCTTGCCCCCGTTGGGGCGCGAAGCGGCCCTAAAATCCAGCATACACAGTCCGTCAACCTCACCACATTAATCCATTTTGCGACTGCTACGCAGCCGAACGGGGGCAAGCCCCCTCGCCACAACAGCTCTTTTGCAACAATAAGCCTAGAGGTCACAGGGGTGAAAAATATGCGCCGGCGCTTTATAGTGGCCGACCTCCGTTTCATCAAGTAGCCGAGCCCCATGTCCGAGCCACGCAAGATCCTCGTCACCAGCGCCCTGCCCTATGCCAATGGTTCGATCCACCTCGGCCATATGCTGGAATACATCCAGACCGATATGTGGGTGCGCTTCCAGAAGCATCGCGGTAACCAATGCATTTATGTCTGCGCCGACGACGCCCACGGTTCGGCCATCATGCTGCGCGCGGAAAAGGAAGGCATTACCCCGGAACAACTGATCGCCAACGTCCAGGCTGAACACAGCGCCGACTTTGCCGAGTTCCTGGTGGACTTCGACAACTTCCACTCCACTCACGCCGAAGAAAACCGTGAGCTGTCGAGCCAGATCTACCTGAAGCTGCGCGACGCCGGGCACATCGCCACGCGCTCGATCACGCAGTACTTCGACCCGGAAAAGAAAATGTTCCTGGCCGACCGCTTCATCAAGGGCACCTGCCCGAAATGCGGCACCGAAGACCAGTACGGCGACAACTGCGAAAAATGCGGTGCGACCTACGCGCCGACCGACCTCAAAGATCCGAAGTCGGCGATTTCCGGCGCCACGCCGGTGCTCAAGGATTCCCAGCACTTCTTCTTCAAGCTGCCGGACTTCCAGGAAATGCTGCAAGCCTGGACCCGCAGCGGCACGTTGCAAGAGGCCGTGGCCAACAAGATCGCTGAATGGCTGGATGCCGGCCTGCAACAGTGGGACATCTCCCGCGATGCGCCGTACTTCGGCTTCGAGATTCCCGACGAGCCGGGCAAGTACTTCTACGTGTGGCTGGACGCGCCGATCGGCTACATGGCCAGCTTCAAGAACCTGTGCAACCGCACGCCGGAGCTGGACTTCGACGCGTTCTGGGGCAAGGACTCCACCGCCGAGCTGTACCACTTCATCGGCAAGGACATCGTCAATTTCCACGCCCTGTTCTGGCCAGCGATGCTCGAAGGCGCCGGTTTCCGTAAACCGACCGGCATCAACGTGCACGGCTACCTGACCGTCAACGGTCAGAAGATGTCCAAGTCCCGCGGCACCTTCATCAAGGCCCGGACCTACCTGGATCACCTGTCGCCGGAATACCTGCGCTACTACTACGCGGCCAAGCTGAGCCGTGGCGTCGATGACCTGGACCTGAACCTCGAAGACTTCGTGCAGAAGGTCAACTCGGACCTGGTCGGCAAAGTCGTCAACATCGCCAGCCGTTGCGCCGGTTTCATCCACAAAGGCAACGCTGGCGTGCTGGTGGCCGGCAACGCCGCGCCGGAGCTGACCGAAGCGTTCCTGGCCGCAGCACCGAGCATCGCCGAAGCCTACGAGGCTCGTGACTTCGCCCGGGCCATGCGCGAAATCATGGGTCTGGCCGACCGTGCCAACGCCTGGATCGCCGACAAGGCGCCATGGTCGCTGAACAAACAGGAAGGCAAGCAGGATGAAGTCCAGGCCATTTGCGCCCTGGGCATCAATCTGTTCCGCCAACTGGTGATTTTCCTCAAGCCGGTGCTGCCGTTGCTGGCCGCTGATGCCGAGGCGTTCCTGAACGTCGCACCGCTGACCTGGAACGACCACGCCACCTTGCTCAGCAACCATCAGCTGAATGAGTTCAAACCGTTGATGACCCGCATCGACCCGGTAAAAGTGCAAGCCATGACCGACGCCTCGAAAGAAGACCTGACCGCCAGCCAGACCGACACCGGCGAAGCTGCCGCGCCGCAAGGCAACGGCGAATTGGCCAAGGATCCGCTGTCGCCGGAGATCGAGTTCGATACCTTCGCCGCGGTCGACCTGCGCGTAGCCCTGATCCTCAAGGCCGAAGCCGTCGAAGGTGCCGACAAACTGCTGCGCCTGACCCTGGACATCGGTGACGAGCAACGCAACGTGCTCTCCGGCATCAAGAGCGCCTACCCGGATCCGGCCAAGCTCGAAGGTCGCCTGACCATGATGATTGCCAACCTCAAGCCCCGCAAAATGAAATTCGGGATCTCCGAAGGCATGGTGATGGCGGCCGGCCCTGGTGGCGAAGAAATCTACCTGCTGAGCCCCGACAGTGGCGCCAAGCCAGGTCAGCGCATCAAGTAAGGTTCTGCGCTAAACCGATCCCACAGTCGTGCCCGGCGCGACTGTGGGATTTTCATATCTGGCCCACCCTCCTTCCTTGCCGGATAATGCCTAATCTCTTTTTAGAGAGCTCTTTTTAGAGAGCCCCTTAAGAAAGCCCTGTTCTTACCGGCACGATCATGACCGAACTGCTTCTTACGCTTATCAGCGCTGCCCTGATCAACAACCTCGTGTTGCACTGGCCGCTGGGCGTCGATCCGGTGCTGGGCAGCGAACGGCGACAGGTGCATGCATTGGGCATCGCAACGACGTGCCTGATGCTGATCGTCGGCACGTTCGGCCATGCGTTCTACCACTGGCTGTTGGTGCCGTTAGGGCTGACGTCGCTGCGTCTGTTCGTATTCCTGCCGCTGAGCGTTCTGTTGATCGGCCCGCTGCTGAAGCTCCTTGCACGGTTATTTGCCAAGCTTTCATTCGAGGGGCTCTGGCCCCTGCTGCTGGGCAATGCCGGCGTGCTTGGGCTGACGTTGCTCAACGCTCAGGACGACAAGGGACTTTTCCACGCCATAGCCCTGAGCCTCGGTGCCGGGCTGGGTTTCTGGCTGGTGCTGAGCCTGTTCAGCGACTTGCGCCAGCGCACACTCAGTAACGATGTCCCCCTGCCCTTCCGCGGCCTGCCGATCGAATTGATCGGCGCCGGATTGATCGCGGTGGTTTTTCTCGGATTCAGCGGGCTGATCAAAACATGAGTCTGATTCAACGCATCGACGCCCTCTTGCCGCAGACTCAATGCGGCAAGTGTGGCCACCCTGGATGCAAACCCTACGCCGAAGGCATCGCCAACGGCGAGCCGATCAACAAGTGCCCTCCCGGTGGCAGCGAAACCATCGCCGCCCTCGCCGACCTGCTGAAAGTGCCGGTGCTGGAACTGGACGTCAGTCGCGGCTCGGCACCGGCACAGATCGCTTACATCCGCGAAGCCGAATGCATCGGCTGCACTAAATGCATTCAAGCCTGCCCGGTCGACGCGATTGTCGGCGCGGCGAAATTCATGCACACGGTCATCGTCGACGAATGTACCGGTTGCGACCTCTGCGTGGCGCCCTGCCCGGTGGACTGCATCGAGATGCATCCATTGCCGCTGGCCACGGTGCTGCCGATTGTCGGTGGGCTGGCGTTCAGCCTGGAAGAACAACAGGCCCGAGCCGCCAAGCGCAATCGTGCGCGACGTCGTTTCGAACAGCGCAATGCCCGTTTACACCGCGAAGAGGAACAGAAACTCGCCGAGCGTCAGGCCCGCGCCCAACGCGCCGTGCAGCACAGCGAAGTGACACTCGACCCGGTTCAGGCCGCGCTCGAGCGCGTGCGCGCGCAGAAGGCCGCCAATGCCGATGCGGCACTGAAGAAGGCCAAGGTTGATCTGGCGATGAGTCGGGCGCAGCTGAACAAATCGCTCAAGGCCTTCGGGCATCCACCGACCTTCGAACAGCAATCGCAACTGATCGTGCTGCAACAGCAGTTCGAAGCCGCTGAACAGGCGCTGGCACAGCTGGAAAGCAGTCCATCGCAAGTCACTGCGCCACCGGCTTCGACGAACGATGCCGAGCTGAAACGGGCGAAGATCCAGTTGGCCATGCGCCGCGCCGAACTCAAGAAGGCTCAAACAAACGAAGCGTCGGCCGAACAGATCGCAGCCTTGCAACATGCGCTCAGCGAAGCCGAGCGCCAGGTGGATGCCTATGCCGCCCCTTGAATCGGTGGATGAACGCCTTCAGCAGGCCATGAAGCTGGTATGGCTGGCCACCCTGCCGGGAATGTTGATGTTGTTCTGGTTGTACGGTTGGGGCGTGTTGATCAACCTGATTCTGACGGCGGCTACCGCACTGGCCGTTGAAGCGGCGGTGTTGCAGCTGCGCAAGCAACCTGTAAAACCGACGCTGAACGATGGCAGTGCGCTGGTCAGCGCGACCCTGTTGGCCCTGGCCTTGCCGCCTTATTGCCCATGGTGGCTGGCGGTCAGTGCTGCGGCATGCGGACTTTTTTTCGGCAAGCACCTGTATGGCGGCGTCGGCAGGAATCCGTTCAACCCGGCAATGCTCGGTTTCGCTGTGGTTTTAGTGACATTTCCCCAGCAAATGACCCATTGGCCGTCGTCCCATGGCATGGACTTGCTCGGGGGCCTGCAACAGGTGTTCGGCTTCAGCCTCGGCCAGATACCGGATGCCTGGGCCCAAGCCACGGCACTGGACAGCCTGCGAATCAACAAAAGCCTGACCATGGACGAACTGTTTGCCGGTAACCCGGCATTCGGCCATTACGGCGGACGCGGCGTGGAATGGGTCAACCTGGCCTTCCTGGCCGGCGGCGCGTTTCTGCTGCAACGGCGGGTGTTCAGCTGGCATGCGCCAGTCGGCATGCTCGCCAGCCTGTTCGTCATCAGCCTGTTGTGCTGGAACGGTTCGGGCTCTGACTCCCATGGCTCACCCCTGTTTCATCTGCTCACCGGCGCGAGCATGCTGGGTGCCTTCTTCATCGTGACGGAACCGGTGTCCGGCGCGAAAAGCCCCACGGCCCGATTGCTGTTCGGCGCCGGCGTGGGGTTGCTGACTTACCTGATTCGCACCTGGGGCGGCTATCCCGACGGGGTGGCCTTTGCCGTCCTGCTGATGAACCTCTGTGTGCCGGCGCTGGAGCGGTTCGCCGCCGCCAGACAAGCGCAGGCCAGCCCATGAGCCGAGCGACAAGCGTCGTGGTCCTGGCATTACTGGCAGGCCTGGGGACAGGCATAACTTACCTCGCGCAGCACACCAGTGCCGCACGCATTGCCGCCGAACAACGCCTGATCGACAACCGCAATTTGCTGGATCTGCTAGCGCCCGACAGCTATGACAATCAGCCACTGGAACACCCCCTCAGCGTCGAAAACACTCGCCTGCCCAACAGCACGCTGCTGAATGGCTACCTGGCATCCAAGGCCGGCCAACCGAGCGCCGTGTTGCTGCGCAGCCAGACACTGGGCTATGCCGGCGCCATCGATTTGCTGATCGCCATCGACCCCCACGGCAAGTTGCTGGGGGTCAAAACCCTCAAGCAATCGGAAACCCCGGGGCTGGGCGGCAAACTCGCCGACTGGCCCAATGCCTGGCTTCAAGTGTTTACCGGCAAGTCTCTAGGCGAACCAGGCGATACTGGTTGGGCCTTGAAAAAGGACCAAGGGCAATTCGATCAGATCGCGGGCGCGACCATCACCTCAAGAGCGGTGATCAACGCCACCCACGATGCATTGCGCTACTTCGACGAACACCGGCAACCGCTGATCGGGAGCAGTGCCCATGAATAAGTCATCGACCTTGCAGAACTCGCTGATGCTTACGCCTTTGATCGGCGTCACTGATTCGTTGGTAACGGCCCTGGGCCTGTGGCTGATGTCCGCTCTGGTGCTCGGTGTTTATGGCGTGAGCATGGGCGTCTTGCGCTCGCGACTGATTCCGGTAACACATTTGCTGGCCTGCCTCCTTCTGGCTGCCACACTGACCAGTTGCGCGGAACTCGCCACGCAAGCCTGGTCGCTTCAATGGCACCAGCATCTGGGGTTCTACGCCGGATTGATCGCCTTGCAATGCGTCGTGCTGGAACACAACGGTTTTTTCCAGAGCACAAGGCGTGATCGCCTGCGCCTGTATGGCCTGTTCGGCGCCTTGATGATTGGACTTGGCCTGCTGCGCGAGCTCATCGGTAACGGGACACTGGGTAGCCATCTGTCCTGGCTGACCGGTGCTACGCAACCGGACTGGCAAGGTTGGGGGCTCACCGCTGACGGTGGCCTGCGCTTGGCCACGCTGGCCCCCGGCGGGTTTATTCTGCTGGGACTGCTGATCGCCGCACATCAGGCCTGGACCCGCCCGACACCCTCATTGACCTCCTTCGAGGAAACGCATCGCTCATGAATGCCGCAAAACGTCTGGAAATTTTCCGCAGGTTTCACGAAGACAATCCTGAACCGAAGACCGAGCTGGCCTATTCCTCGCCGTTCGAACTGCTGATAGCCGTGATTCTCTCGGCGCAATCGACCGACGTTGGCGTCAACAAGGCCACCGCCAAACTGTTTCCGGTGGCCAATACGCCGGCGGCGATTTATGCCTTGGGCGTCGAAGGATTATCGGAATACATCAAGACCATCGGTCTGTATAACAGCAAAGCAAAAAACGTGATCGAAACCTGTCGCTTGCTGGTAGAACGCCATGGCGGTGAAGTACCGCAGACCCGCGAAGCGCTGGAAGCGTTGCCCGGCGTCGGTCGCAAGACCGCCAATGTGGTGCTCAATACCGCCTTTCGTCAGTTGACCATGGCCGTGGACACCCATATTTTCCGGGTCAGCAACCGTACCGGCATCGCTCCGGGCAAGAATGTGGTCGAGGTGGAGCAGAAACTGATGAAATTCGTGCCAAAGGAGTATCTGCTCGACGCCCATCACTGGCTGATCCTCCACGGACGCTACGTTTGCCTGGCCCGCAAGCCGCGTTGTGGCAGCTGCCGGATCGAGGACTTATGCGAATACAAGCAAAAGACCTCGGACGATTGAGGCTCTATTAGTTTTTTTGATTAACCGATTGAAAAAATCTTTTTTACCCGCCGGGAAATTGTCGATATAAGGAGCGCCAAAGGCAGTCTTAGCCTGGAGTTGACCTTATGAGCACTGGCAAAGAGCAATTGGACGTAGAAGACGACTTCACCGCCGTTGAGGCCGATGACGCAGAACCGGTGGTGGAAGTAGCGAAGACCAACCTGAGTAAACGCCGCACCATCGACAATCTGCTGGAGGAGCGCCGACTGCAAAAGCAATTGGCCGATTACGATTTTGACCTATGACACCTAAAAGCCTCCCGAAACGGAGGCTTTTTACTAAGCGCCCATCCCCGACAAACGCCCGCTCATCGCCCCTCGTCAAACACTGGCGTACTCATACCAGGCCATTACGTTGAGCCAATTCAATAAGATCGACCAGTGAGCGAGCATTGAGCTTCAGCAACAGGCGAGTCTTGTAAGTACTGACGGTTTTATTGCTGAGGAACATTCCATCGGCGATTTCCTTGTTTGTCTTTCCTCGGGCCAACTGCTGCAGGACCATCATTTCCCGCCCGGACAATCGATCCACCATATCGGCTTCACTGGCGTTCCCAAGACTGGAGCGCACAGTATGCAGCGCCTGATTGGGAAAGTAGCTATAACCTGACAGTACGGCCTTTATTGCACTGAGCAACTCAGTAAGATCCTGTTGTTTACAGACATATCCGGCGGCACCCGATTGCATACAACGCATGGAAAAATGCCCTGGAGCCTGAGACGTCAATATCAGCACTTTAAGAGGCATCGCCGCTGATGTCAGGCGCGCAATAACTTCCAGCCCATCCAACTTTGGTATCCCAATATCCAGAATAACAATATCTGGCATAAGTTCACGGGCAATTTGTAATGCATCCACGCCATTATCTGTTTCTGCAATGACTTCGTAGCCATGACGCTCCATTAGCATACGTACCGCAAGACGAATGACGGGGTGATCATCCACGATCAGCACTTTATTCATGGGCAAGTCCAATTTTCGCTGTTCGAATTTTTAGAGCCCGCACCATAGCCTAGTCGTTTCACCCATGGCATGCCGTCCCCCTCGACCACTCGCACCGAGAGACATTACCTACAAACAACACGGATTATTCCTACAAGAAATCATTGCACACGATGAGCCAGAGATTCATTGGCAGAATACTGCTAAACGCTTCGACAATTTCTTTGTAACAATTCACAGCCCAAAAAACAGGGTTCAACGTCCTTGGTCCGACAGACCTTGACTATTAAGCTACCCTTAAAGGTAACGGGTATTTTCCAGAACCTTACATAACCCGGCCCGAACGGCTAAAAAAAACTGACACAGCAACACTTCACCAACAAAATAAACCCACACAACTTTAAAACAAATAAACAGCCATACCCAGACCCGGAACAATGCAGTTACTATATCAACCTCACACAGTAAAAAAGGAACTTAAAACAGCAAAAACAAAAAACCCAAACAGGCATCATCACCCTCAAGACACACCCTATAAATCCACAGAGAAAAAGATAATATCTCATGAGCAAAAAATATGATAAAACTCAAAAAAAGAATCACCAACCCCATGACAATCATTGCAATATTTGCAGCACTGTCCGAAACATCAGCTGCTGTATCGCTGCCCTTTCTTGACAACAAGGAGAGAGAGCTCTACGTCTGGTTTCTGATCAGCTTTCCCTTTTATTTGCTTTTTCTTTTCTTCGCCACACTCAACTTCAATTATCGATCGCTTTACGCGCCCTCCGATTTCGAAAAGGGAAAGCATTTTATAAAAGTCATGGACAACGCCGATCACTCAGGAAACAGCACTTCCAGAGTGCCGCCTGAACGCTCAGCCCAACACCATGTGCAGCTGCCCGCACCGCTAAAGGACCTGCACATCATTGATGCACGCTGGATAACAAAAAAAATGGCGCTCAGTGCCCTGATGGAGAATATCCAGCACCCTCCGGATAATCCTGCACAAGTGATCGTATTTCTCACGTGCGCCAATTCGGAGACAGTGCTGAAGGAAAGCGCGCTCAAACACTGGAAACAACTAAAGAAACGCAAGAACGCAACGTTCTGTGTTTCTTACAATTTGAGCTCACATGGCGTGACGATCATGGGCTAGGTTTTGACCCGTCGCACAGAGCAAGGCAGCCCTTGAAGGAGATCAAAGGCAGGCAGCAGAAGGAACGGTTAGAAGAAACCAGCAGAAAGCGAAACGTAATATGCAGCAGCCCTTTTTCAGAACTGTGGCCTTGTCATCGACAAGGCCACAGTTCCATTACCGCCTCAAAGGTCTCAGAACAGCTTGCGGCCTTTGTTCGCCGCGATACGCATGCGCAAGGCGTTGAGCTTGATGAAGCCCGCCGCATCGGCCTGGTTGTAGGCGCCGCCATCTTCCTCGAAGGTCGCGATGTTGGCGTCGAACAACGACTCATCGGACTTGCGGCCGGTGACGATCACGTTGCCCTTGTACAGTTTCAGGCGCACTACGCCGTTCACATGGGCCTGGGAAGCATCGATCATCTGTTGCAGCATCAGACGCTCTGGACTCCACCAGTAACCGGTGTAGATCAGGCTGGCGTATTTAGGCATCAGCTCGTCTTTGAGGTGAGCCACTTCGCGGTCCAGGGTGATCGATTCGATCGCACGGTGAGCGCGCAGCATGATGGTGCCGCCAGGCGTCTCGTAGCAACCACGGGACTTCATGCCCACATAGCGGTTTTCGACGATGTCCAGACGGCCGATACCGTGTTCGCCGCCGATACGGTTCAAGGTCGCCAGCACGGTGGCCGGGGTCATTTCGACGCCGTCCAGTGCAACGATGTCGCCGTTGCGGTAGGTCAGTTCCAGGTACTGCGGTTTGTCAGGAGCCTTCTCCGGGGAGACGGTCCAGCGCCACATGTCTTCTTCGTGCTCGGTCCAGGTGTCTTCCAGCACGCCGCCTTCATAGGAGATGTGCAGCAGGTTGGCATCCATCGAGTACGGGGATTTTTTCTTGCCATGACGCTCGATCGGGATCGCGTGCTTCTCGGCGTAATCCATCAGCTTCTCACGGGACAGCAGGTCCCATTCGCGCCACGGAGCGATCACTTTTACGCCTGGTTTCAAGGCGTAGGCACCGAGTTCGAAACGAACCTGGTCGTTGCCCTTGCCGGTCGCGCCATGGGAAATGGCATCAGCACCGGTTTCATTGGCGATTTCGATCAGGCGTTTGGCGATCAACGGACGAGCGATGGAAGTACCCAGCAGGTACTCGCCTTCGTAAACGGTGTTGGCGCGGAACATCGGGAACACGAAATCACGCACGAATTCTTCGCGCAGATCGTCGATATAGATTTCTTTTACGCCCATGGCCTGTGCCTTGGCGCGGGCCGGTTCGACCTCTTCGCCCTGACCCAAGTCAGCGGTGAAGGTCACTACTTCACAGTTATAAGTATCCTGCAGCCACTTGAGGATCACCGAAGTGTCCAGGCCGCCGGAATACGCCAGAACGACCTTGTTTACGTCCGCCATGCCATCACTCCACGGGGTTCTACGGAAAGCTGTCAAGTCTACCGCTCATGCAGGATAATTTACAGAGGCGCGACAGCTTATGACGACGAAGCGACAGATTATGTCGAGCGGGCGACGAATACAGCAGGCTCAGGAGGTCGTCGCGCTGCTCGCGGCGGCGGTGGCTTGAGGCGCCGGTTTCTCGGTCGGCGCGACCCGTTCGAGGCGTACGGCAACCCGGCGGTTCTTCGCCCGGTTGGCGGCATTGTTGTTGGGCGCCAGCGGATAGCGCTCACCGTGAAATCGCAAGGTGATCTGCGACTCCTGAATACCATTGGCCTTGAAGAAATCCATCACCGCCAGCGCCCGGCGTCGTGACAGTTCACGGTTGGTCAGGCGGTTGCCACTGTTGTCGGAATGGCCGTCGAGTTCAATGTGGTTGACCGTCGGATCGGCCTTCATGAACTCCAGCATGACCTGCAACTGGGCCTTGGCCCTGGCATCGAGATCGATACCCTCCCCCGGAAAGCCGACCTCGGATTGTTTCACTTGCTCGAAATTCTGCGGCAACAACTTGGCCACGCACCCCTGATAGTCACCGTAGGCCTTACTGAACTTGACCGGCAGCAGACGGACCTCAGACACTCGACCGTCGCCCGATGAGTGTCGAACGACCGGGCTGCGGCCCTCCATCAACCCGCTGATCAGGCGCCCGGCCTGCACTTGCGAGCTGTTGAACAGCACGTTGCCACTACCGATTCTCACCGCCCCCAGATTTATGTCGCCACGCCCCGGCTGCCATGGCGCAGCTGCCGCCAGCAAGGTCGCGGAACCCCCACCAATCATTGAGTTGTAGGCCTTCAGACGAAATGTCGCCTGCTCGCCGGCGCGACGCACAAACTCACCCGAACCGAAATCGGTGATCGGTTGAGTCAGGCGGCATTCGAATTTGTCACCTTCGACCGTCCACTCGATGCTCTCCAGACGAGTCTGGAAAGTGAGCGCCATCGCGGGAAGGCTGGCAAACACACTGAGCAAGGCTAAATAACGCTGGCGCACGGGAGGCTCCACTGGCTTCTACGACAAAAAGACCGACACACATATCCACGGCCTGCCTGTTGGGTATCGGAAGCTTGTCGTAAAACTTGATAGCGAGTGCCTGGAAGAGTCTTTTCCGGTAGCATTCCCCTGAGTTTGACCCGCCTGGAATCCCCTCATGTCCGACCGCCTGACCCTGCTGCGTCCCGACGACTGGCACATTCATCTTCGCGATGGTGCCGTGTTGACCAATACCGTCGCGGATGTCGCGCGCACCTTTGGTCGCGCCATCATCATGCCCAACCTGGTACCTCCGGTGCGCAACGCTGCTGAAGCCGATGGCTATCGCCAGCGGATTCTCGCCGCACGTCCGGCCGGCAGCCGTTTCGAACCGCTGATGGTTCTGTACCTGACCGATCGCACCCAGCCCGAAGAAATTCGTGAGGCCAAGGCCAGCGGCTTCATTCACGCCGCCAAGCTGTACCCGGCCGGCGCGACCACCAATTCGGATTCTGGTGTCACCAGCATCGACAAGATTTTCCCCGCACTCGAGGCCATGGCCGAAGTCGGGATGCCCCTGTTGGTTCACGGCGAAGTCACCCGCGGCGATGTCGACGTTTTCGATCGCGAAAAAATCTTCATCGATGAGCACATGCGTCGCGTGGTCGAGCGCTTCCCGACGCTCAAAGTGGTGTTCGAACACATCACCACCGCCGACGCAGTGCAGTTCGTCAACGCGGCTTCGGCCAACGTTGGAGCGACCATCACCGCGCATCACCTGCTGTACAACCGCAACCACATGCTGGTGGGCGGGATTCGGCCGCACTTCTATTGCCTGCCGATCCTCAAGCGCAATACCCACCAGGAAGCCCTGCTCGACGCCGCCACCAGCGGTAGCGACAAGTTCTTCCTCGGCACCGACTCGGCCCCCCATGCCCAGCACGCCAAAGAAGCGGCTTGCGGCTGTGCCGGTTGCTACACCGCTTATGCCGCAATCGAGATGTATGCCGAAGCCTTCGAACAGCGTAATGCGCTGGACAAGCTCGAAGCCTTCGCCAGCCTGAATGGCCCGCGTTTCTACGGTCTGCCGGCGAACACCGATCGCATCACCCTGGTCCGCGACGAGTGGACCGCCCCAACCAGCCTGCCGTTTGGCGAGCTGACCGTTATCCCGCTGCGCGCCGGTGAAAAACTGCGCTGGCGCCTGCTGGAGGAACACGCGTGAGTGAAGACCATTTCGACGACGAACAGGACGGTCAAGGCGGTGGAGGTGGTCCTCGTCACCCAATGGCTGCCAGATTCCGTGGTTACCTGCCGGTTGTCGTCGACGTAGAAACCGGTGGCTTCAACTCGGCCACTGACGCCCTGCTGGAAATTGCTGCAACCACCATCGCCATGGATGAAAAAGGATTCGTGTACCCCGATCACACCTACTTCTTCCGGGTCGAGCCTTTCGAAGGCGCCAACATCGAAGCAGCAGCCCTGGAGTTCACCGGGATCAAGCTCGATCACCCGTTACGCATGGCAGTGAGTGAAGAAGCGGCGCTGACCGATATCTTCCGTGGCATTCGCAAGGCCTTGAAAGCCAACGGTTGCAAACGGGCGATTCTGGTCGGTCACAACAGCAGCTTCGACCTGGGTTTCCTCAACGCGGCAGTCGCGCGCCTGGACATGAAACGCAACCCGTTTCACCCGTTCTCCAGCTTCGACACCGCGACCCTCGCCGGCCTGGCCTACGGTCAAACCGTACTGGCCAAGGCCTGTCAGGCAGCGGACATCGACTTCGACGGTCGCGAGGCTCATTCGGCTCGCTATGACACCGAGAAGACAGCTGAGCTGTTCTGCGGCATCGTCAATCGCTGGAAACAAATGGGCGGCTGGGAAGACTACAACGACTGATACTGTCGCCGGCTTATCCCGCCCATAAAAAAACCGGCCTCCGAGAGGCCGGTTTTTTATTGCCCAACGCCCTTACAGTGCAGCAGCGTTCTCGGTCAGGTAAGCCGCAACGCCTTCTGGCGAAGCGTTCATGCCTTTGTCGCCTTTTTTCCAGTTGGCAGGGCAAACTTCGCCGTGCTCTTCGTGGAATTGCAGAGCGTCGACCAGACGGATCAGCTCTTCCATGTTACGGCCCAGCGGCAGGTCGTTGATGATCTGCGAACGGACAACACCTTTGTCGTCGATCAGGAACGCGCCACGGAAAGCCACGCCGCCTTCGGACTCAACGTCGTAGGCCTTGGCGATTTCGTGCTTCATGTCGGCAGCCATGGTGTAGCGAACCTGGCCGATACCGCCATTGTTTACCGGGGTGTTGCGCCATGCGTTGTGAGTGAAGTGCGAGTCGATCGAAACAGCGACCACTTCAACATTGCGTGCCTTGAAGTCAGCCATGCGGTTGTCCAGAGCGATCAGCTCGGACGGGCAAACGAAGGTGAAGTCCAGTGGGTAGAAGAACACCAGGCCGTATTTGCCTTTGATGGCCGAGGACAGGGTGTAGCTGTCTACGATTTCGCCATTGCCGAGTACGGCCGGTACGGTGAAGTCAGGGGCTTGTTTGCCTACGAGTACGCTCATTGGATATCTCCTGGTGTAATAAACGTTGAAGAACAGAGTTCATACCAGCCTGCCACCCTCGGGCGACAGCCCTGTGACACGAACCCCCTTCGCAAAGGCCGACCATCATACACCGCGTTTTTCGCCTGTCCTTAACGGTTTTTTCTGGAAGGTAAAAAGGCCGCTGCTCTATTTTCCACATGGAAGGCGAGAGGAAACCGTTCGTCAGTCACAGGCCCTTATGACGAAAAGCCTTCAGAAACCACTTTGACAATCATTCTCGTTAACATTAAGATCCATCGCAATTGAGTCACAACCAGCGACGGTTCTCACTTATGTATGTCTGCCTCTGCACTGGCGTCACCGACGGTCAAATCCGCGATGCAATCTATGAAGGTTGCTGCAGCTACAAGGAAGTCCGTCAGGCTACCGGCGTAGCCAGCCAATGCGGTAAATGCGCTTGCCTGGCCAAGGAAGTAGTGCGTGAAACACTGGGCAAACTGCAAACGGCCCAGGCGGCGATCCCCTACCCCGTAGAATTTACAGCCGCATAACTACCCGTATTTCGAAGAACCGGACTTGATGTCCGGTTTTTTTATGTCCTGAAATCAATCGCTTAGGGCCTGGACGCGGAACACAAACATTCTTATTCCGATTAATTTTCATTTAAGTTTCAATAACTTAGGTTTGACACTGTTAATTACGCGGCTCAAACTCCGCCCTATATACAGCTAATACAGGGCAGGACTCCCACTATGAAAGGCGACGTTACAGTCATCCAGCATCTCAACAAAATCCTTGCCAATGAACTGGTCGCGATCAATCAGTACTTCCTGCATGCGCGCATGTATGAAGATTGGGGCCTGAACAAGCTCGGCAAGCACGAGTACCACGAATCCATCGATGAGATGAAGCATGCTGACAAGCTGATCAAGCGCATCCTGTTCCTTGAAGGCCTGCCGAATGTCCAGGACTTGGGCAAGCTGCACATCGGCGAACACACCAAGGAAATGCTTGAGTGTGACTTGAAGATCGAACGCGACGGCCATGCCGACCTGAAAGTCGCTATCGCTCATTGCGAAACCGTCGGCGACTTCGGTAGCCGTGAACTGCTCGAAGACATTCTTGAATCCGAAGAAGAACATATCGACTGGCTGGAAACCCAGCTGGGTCTGATCGATAAAGTGGGTCTTGAGAACTATCTGCAATCGCAGATGGGCGAAGAGTAAGTTCTACGCCGCTAACCCCGACGCAATAAAAAGCCCCGCTCTCTTTTAAAGAGGCGGGGCTTTTTTATGACCGTTGTCTCGTCGCCCTTGTAGGAGCGAGGCAAGCCTCGCTCCTACAGGTACCCCATCAGGCTTCGGTCTTGGCAGCGGCGGCTTTGGCGGCGTCTTTGATCAATGCCTGCAACGAACCGTCGGCAGACATTTCAGTCATGATGTCGCTACCACCAACCAGCTCACCGGCGACCCACAGTTGTGGGAAAGTTGGCCAGTTGGCGTACTTTGGCAGGTTGGCGCGGATTTCCGGGTTCTGCAGGATATCCACATAGGCAAACTTTTCACCGCAGGCCATTACAGCCTGGGCGGCTTTCGCGGAGAACCCACACTGCGGGGCATTCGGCGAGCCTTTCATGTAAAGCAGAATGGTGTTGTTGGCAATCTGCTCTTTAATCGTTTCGATGATATCCATGGAGCACCTCGGCTGAACTTTCCGACTCAGTGGTCGGCACGGTGGCGCATTGTAACGGAAACCCGAGCGCCATGCTCGGCCTCCCCGACAGACATGTTCACGCCGCCGCCACGGTCACCGGAACGCCGTTCAATGCCGCATTGCCCGACAACTCATCGAGCTGACATTCGTCAGTCAGGTCATTGGCGCTGGAACCTGGCTGGCCACTGGCAATCGTCATCTGCACGCCCGGTCGCGCATGACCCCAACCATGGGGCAGGCTGACCACTCCTTTCATCATATCGAGGCTGGCGACCACTTCAACCTCAATTACGCCGACCCGTGAACTGACGCGCACCCGCTGCCCATCACTGAGCCCGCGGCTGGCCAGGTCGTCCGGATGCATCAGCAGTTGATGGCGCGGCTTGCCCTTCACCAAGCGGTGATAGTTGTGCATCCATGAGTTGTTGCTGCGCACATGGCGGCGGCCGATCATCAGTAACTCATCGGCCGCCGGTGCTTGCAGCGCCGCAAAGCGTGCCAGATCGGCAAGGATCTCCACAGGCGCTGCCTGGACGCGCTGATTGGCCGTCTTCAGACGCGGCGCCAGGTTGGGCTTGAGTGCGCCAAGATCGACACCGTGAGGGTGATCGAACAAGGTCGCCAGCGACAGTTTGCACGCTGAAGCATCGCCATACAGGCCCATCCGCAGCCCCCGGTCGATCATCTGCGCCGGTGCGACGGTCGGTTTCAGTTCCTTGCCGGTCTTCACCGCAAAGGCTTTGGCCAACCCCACGAAAATCTCCCAGTCATGCAGTGCGCCTTGCGGCTTGGTGAGAATCGCCCGATTGAAGCGGGTGACGTTGCGCACTGCGAACATGTTGAAGGTGGTGTCGTAATGATCGTTTTCCAGCGCTGAAGTCGACGGCAGGATCAAGTCGGCATAACGCGTGGTTTCATTGATGTACAGGTCGACGCTGACCATGAACTCAAGTCCGTCCAGCGCCTGTTCCAGCTGTCGACCATTGGGTGTGGACAACACCGGATTACCCGCCACGGTAATCAGCGCACGGACCTGCCCTTGCCCTTCGGTGAGCATCTCTTCGGCCAGCGCCGACACCGGCAACTCGCCGCCGTATTCAGGACGCCCGGACACGCGGCTTTGCCACAGATTGAAATGGCCGCCCGAAGTAGACGCCACCAGGTCCACCGCCGGTTCGGTACACAACGCACCGCCGACACGATCAAGGTTGCCGGTCACCAGATTGATCAGCTGCACCAGCCAATGGCACAGAGTGCCGAAGGCTTGGGTCGAGACGCCCATGCGGCCATAGCAGACCGCAGTCGGGGCTGCCGCGAAGTCCCTTGCCAGTTGACGGATCTGTTCGGCGGGCACTGCACACAGTGGACTCATGGCCTCGGCAGTGAAACCTGCGATCGCCTTACGCACTTCATCCACACCATCGACCGGCAAATGACTGTCGCGGGTCAGGCCTTCAGCGAATAATGTATTGAGCAGCCCGAACAACAGCGCCGCATCGCCACCGGGGCGCACGAACAGATGCTGATCGGCAATCGCCGCCGTTTCGCTGCGGCGCGGATCGACCACCACCACTTTGCCGCCCCGGGCCTGAATCGCCTTGAGACGCTTCTCCACATCCGGCACGGTCATGATGCTGCCGTTAGAGGCCAGTGGGTTGCCGCCCAGAATCAGCATGAAATCGGTGTGATCGATGTCCGGGATCGGCAACAGCAAGCCGTGGCCGTACATCAAATAACTGGTCAGGTGATGAGGCAACTGATCGACCGACGTCGCGGAAAACCGGTTACGGGTTTTCAACAGGCCGAGGAAGTAATTACTGTGGGTCATCAACCCGTAGTTATGCACGCTGGGGTTGCCCTGATAAACCGCCACCGCGTTCTGCCCGTGACGCTGCTGAATCCCTGCCAGGCGTTCGGCTACAAGGCTGAACGCATCTTCCCACTCGATAGGCTGCCATTCACCGCCCACTCGCCGCATCGGCTGACGCAGGCGATCCGGGTCGTTCTGAATATCTTGCAGGGCAACCGCTTTGGGGCAGATATGCCCACGGCTGAAACTGTCCTGAGGGTCACCTTTGATCGAGGTGATCTGCACGCCACTGCCTTCAACCTCAGTGGTTTCAATGGTCAGGCCGCAGATGGCTTCACACAGGTGGCACGCACGGTGATGGAGAGTCTTGGTCATGGCCAGTCTCTGTCTTGTTCTGGGCGGGCAATGTCGGCCGCGGGAACAAAACTATGGCGTGTGACTCGCCACCGCGCCAGCGACGTTCGTCTTGTGAATCGACAACCATCAGGCCAGCCGATGACAGCAAGGGGATCAGCTCGGCGGCAGGCTCGGCGGTGCCTGCAGCTGGATCTCCTGGATGGTTTCGATCTGCTCTTGGGCGACATGCACGCCGGTGAGCTCGCCGATCAGCCGCCAATGATCGTCGAGCCCGGCACTGATAGTGGCCATGCGGTCGATCATGCGCCGGCCAGCCGCCTTGGTGACTTCGTCTTCACTGCGTAACAACTCGAAAGACATCGAGGTCATGGAAGCAGTGAGGTGGGTCAGAGAGCGAGCCATAAGCCCGAGTAATTCCATTAACAGCTGTTCTTTCGATTCCATTCCAAGGGCGTCCTGCGTCAGCATGAGGGCCTGTCATCCAGTATCTCCCGAGACTGTGTCGAGTCTGAATGGCAAGTTCTAGTTATAACCCAGCACTTTGCATTAGCAAATGTTTCAGACCGGACATGTTGCCCATCAAAGGCTCGAATGACAGGCCGAAAACCGACCGCCAATAGGTCGCCCGCGCCCCGTCTGATTGCCAAGCCTGGCGGGCCCAGTGTACAAATGGTCAGCTGCTGTCAGGACACAGGCTTCAAAATCGCTACCACGATCACCCCGTAGCCTCTCTGAAATCCTCTAAACACCGTAGCCTATTGGAAAAACGCGACATTTAATGTCAATATCGCGCCTTCCCCTATTTCGTCGCCCCGTGCGGCTTACGCCGCAGGTCTCGCCCGTTTTTCAGTTAAACAAGGCTTTGAGTATCTGCGGTCTGTTGCAAAAAGGTAGTCAATGATGAGCGCAAGGCACTTTCTCTCCCTGATGGATTGCACGCCCGAAGAGCTGGTCAGCGTGATCCGTCGAGGCGTTGAGCTCAAGGACCTGCGTAACCGCGGCGTACTGTTCGAGCCTTTGAAGAATCGCGTCCTGGGGATGATTTTCGAGAAGTCCTCGACTCGTACCCGTATTTCGTTCGAAGCCGGCATGATCCAGCTCGGGGGACAGGCGATCTTCCTGTCGCCACGCGACACTCAGCTGGGCCGTGGCGAACCGATCGGCGACGCCGCCATTGTCATGTCGAGCATGCTCGATGCAGTGATGATCCGTACGTTTTCGCACAGCACCCTGACCGAATTCGCCGCCAATTCGCGAGTCCCGCTGATCAACGGCCTGTCCGATGATCTGCACCCGTGTCAGTTGCTGGCCGACATGCAAACCTTCCTCGAGCACCGCGGTTCGATTCAAGGCAAGACCGTGGCCTGGATCGGCGACGGTAACAACATGTGCAACAGCTATATAGAAGCGGCGATCCAGTTCGACTTCCAGTTGCGCATTGCCTGCCCAGAAGGTTACGAACCCAATCCTGAGTTCGTGGCCAAAGCCGGCGATCGGGTGAGCATCGTCCGCGATCCGCAGGACGCCGTGCGCGGCGCGCATCTGGTGAGCACCGACGTCTGGACCTCCATGGGCCAGGAAGAGGAAACCGCCAAGCGCCTGAAGCTGTTCGCACCGTTCCAGGTCAACCGGGCGCTGCTCGACCTGGCCGCACCGGACGTGCTGTTCATGCATTGCCTGCCGGCCCACCGTGGTGAGGAAATCAGCCTCGACCTGCTCGACGACCCGCGCTCGGTGGCCTGGGATCAAGCAGAAAACCGTCTGCATGCACAAAAGGCCCTGCTCGAATTTCTCGTCCCACCTTCGTACCACCACGCATGAGCCAGCCATTACTGCTGAACCTGCGCGATCTCGCCTGTGGATATCAAAACCAGCGGGTTGTGCAGAACCTCAACCTGCATTTGAATGCCGGCGATATCGGTTGCCTGCTGGGCTCTTCGGGCTGCGGCAAAACCACCACCCTGCGGGCCATTGCCGGTTTCGAACCGGTGCACGCAGGTGAAATCCAGTTGGCGGGCGAGACCATCTCCAGCGCCGGTTTCACCCTCGCCCCGGAGAAACGCCGGATCGGCATGGTGTTCCAGGATTACGCGCTGTTTCCGCATTTGAGCGTGGCCGAGAACATCGCCTTCGGGATCCGCAAGCATCCGCAAAAGGATCGTGTCACCGAAGAATTGCTCGAACTGGTCAACCTGAAAAACCTCGGCAAGCGCTTTCCCCATGAGCTGTCCGGCGGCCAGCAGCAGCGGGTTGCACTGGCCCGTGCCCTGGCGCCGGAGCCGCAACTGTTGCTGCTCGACGAACCGTTCTCCAACCTCGACGGAGAACTGCGACGCAAGCTCAGCCATGAAGTACGCGACATTCTCAAGGCTCGCGGCACCAGTGCGATTCTGGTGACCCACGATCAGGAAGAAGCTTTCGCAGTCAGCGACCATGTCGGTGTTTTCAAGGAAGGTCGCCTGGAGCAGTGGGACACGCCCTACAACCTCTATCACGAACCACTGACGCCCTATGTGGCCAGTTTCATTGGTCAGGGTTACTTCATTCGCGGTCAGTTGAGCAGCCCGGAGTCGGTGCAGACCGAGCTGGGTGAACTGCGCGGCAATCGTGCCTACACTTGGCCTACGGGAGGCGCCGTGGACGTATTGCTGCGTCCGGACGATATCGTCTACGCGCCAAACAGCCCATTGAAGGCGCGGATTGTCGGCAAGAGTTTCCAGGGCGCTTCAACCTTGTACCGCCTGCAGTTGCCTACGGGAGCACAGCTGGAGTCGATCTTTCCGAGCCATGCCGATCATCTGGTCGGTACTGAAGTAGGCATTCGGGTCGCCGCGGAACACCTGGTGCTGTTCCAGGCTCCCGGCAGTACGGCAGCGCAGATTTCCACAGTCGAATCCGGCGTTCGCCGCTACAGCCCCGCTAGCTGAACCCTGAATCCTTAGGAGCGAGGCTTGCCCGCGAAGGTATCCTCGCAGTCGACTCATGATTGACTGGCATGACACCTTCGCGAGCAAGTCTCGCCCCTACAAGAAATTACCCCGGCACTTACATCCCCCCCCTCAGGCACGACCGATATCGGCGAACTTCGCCTGGGTGTGCTCGGCCAATACCGCGGGCGCCAGTTCGACCTCCAGGCCACGTCGCCCCGCACTGACGAAGATGCTGGAAAAAGGCTGAGCCGAATGGTCGATAAAAGTGCGCAGGCGCTTCTTCTGCCCGAGCGGGCTGATGCCGCCCAACAGATACCCCGTCGAACGCTGTGCGGCGGCAGGATCGGCCATTTCGACTTTTTTCACGCCAGCGGCCTGTGCCAGCGCCTTCAAATCCAGACTTCCGACGACCGGCACCACTGCCACCAATAATTCCCCCTTCTCGCTCGCCGCCAGCAACGTCTTGAACACCTGCGCAGGGTCCAGGCCCAGTTTTTCCGCGGCCTCCAGGCCGTAGGACGCTGCCTTCGGATCATGTTCGTAACTGTGCACTCGATGTTCGGCACGAACTTTTTTCAACAAATCCAATGCGGGGGTCATGACAGCTCCAAGCTTGGCGGCAGAAGAAAAATACTGCGCAGGATTCTAGGTCATTGATCGATAAAAGGCTCTATTGCGGCGCTATTTCCAAGACTTGGCAGGGCTTTCGGTCGGCCGTCCACGCACTTTCCGCCAGATGAACGATGCGATCATTCACAGGACTAATAGTTTAAATATGACTGATAGTTCACTTTCGACCTTTGACAGCAGTGTTTCTTGTCTATATTTTTTCGAATGTGAATACTGTACGAATGTCTCACCACAGCACCTGGCAGTAAGCCGAGCACAGGATGGGGATCCTGCCTCGGTGAAAATCGCGCCTTGACCTTGATGGAAAAGCGCCAGACAACAACAAAAACGAGGTTTTCAATGACAACTGCTTTACAACAACCGTCGATCTCGAGCCAATGCATGGCTGAGTTTCTGGGTACTGCACTGCTTATTTTTTTCGGTACGGGTTGCGTTGCCGCGCTCAAGGTGGCGGGTGCCAGCTTCGGACTGTGGGAAATCAGCATCATCTGGGGGGTTGGCGTCAGCATGGCGATCTACCTCACCGCCGGCGTTTCCGGCGCTCACCTCAACCCTGCCGTGAGCATCGCGCTGAGCATTTTCGCTGACTTCGAAAAGCGCAAACTGCCTTTCTATATCTTCTCCCAAGTGGCCGGCGCCTTCTGCGGAGCCTTGTTGGTTTACACGCTGTACAGCAACCTGTTCTTCGATTTCGAACAAACTCACCACATGGTTCGTGGCACACAGGCCAGCCTTGAATTGGCCTCGGTGTTCTCCACTTTCCCGAACCCTGCCCTGTCCACGGGCCAGGCCTTTCTGGTTGAAGTGATCATCACCGCCATTCTGATGGGCGTGATCATGTCGCTGACCGACGACAACAATGGCCTGCCCAAAGGACCGCTGGCGCCGTTGCTGATCGGCCTGCTGATTGCCGTGATCGGCAGTTCGATGGGTCCGCTGACCGGTTTCGCGATGAACCCGGCCCGCGACTTCGGTCCTAAACTGATGACTTTCTTCGCAGGCTGGGGTGAGATTTCCTTCACTGGCGGACGCAATATCCCGTACTTCCTGATTCCGGTTTTTGCACCGATTGTCGGTGCCTGTCTCGGTGCTGCAGCTTATCGCGGGCTGATTGCCCGTCATCTGCCCAGCGCCATACCTGCTACAAAGGACGCAGCACTGGCCATTGACGGCAAACCAAGAACGTCTTGAAACCGTTGGCGCGTGATCCTGCCCATTTTGGTCCCGCGCCTGACTTCACTTCCTTATTTCGTCCAAGGCAATCGACATGACCGACATTCAGAATAAGAACTACATCATTGCCCTCGATCAGGGTACGACCAGCTCCCGCGCGATCATTTTCGACCGTGACGCGAACGTGGTTTGCACCGCCCAGCGTGAATTCGCACAGCATTACCCACAACCCGGCTGGGTCGAACATGACCCGATGGAAATCTTCGCCACCCAAAGTGCCGTGATGGTCGAAGCCCTGGCGCAAGCCGGCCTGCATCACGATCAGGTCGCGGCCATCGGCATCACCAACCAGCGCGAAACCACCGTGGTCTGGGACAAGACCACCGGCCGCCCGATCTACAACGCGATCGTCTGGCAGTGCCGCCGCAGCACCGAAATCTGCCAGCAGCTCAAGCGTGATGGCCACGAGCAATACATCAGTGACACCACAGGCCTGGTCACCGACCCGTACTTCTCCGGCACCAAGCTCAAGTGGATCCTCGACAATGTCGAAGGCAGCCGTGAGCGGGCACGCAAGGGTGAGCTGCTGTTCGGCACCGTCGACAGCTGGCTGATCTGGAAATTTACCGGCGGCAAGGTGCATGTCACCGACTACACCAACGCCTCGCGCACCATGCTCTTCAACATCCACACGCTGGAGTGGGACGCGAAGATGCTGGAAGTTCTCGACATCCCGCGCGAGATGCTGCCAGAAGTTAAGTCCTCATCCGAAATCTACGGCCACACCAAAAGCGGCATCGCCATTGGCGGTATCGCCGGCGACCAGCAGGCCGCCCTGTTCGGCCAAATGTGCGTCGAGCCAGGCCAGGCGAAAAACACCTACGGCACCGGTTGCTTCCTGCTGATGAACACCGGCGACAAAGCCGTGAAGTCCAAGCACGGCATGCTGACCACCATCGCTTGCGGCCCGCGTGGCGAAGTGGCTTATGCGCTGGAAGGCGCGGTGTTCAACGGTGGTTCCACCGTGCAGTGGCTGCGTGACGAACTGAAGATCATCAACGACGCCCACGACACCGAATACTTCGCCAACAAGGTCAAGGACAGCAACGGCGTGTACCTGGTGCCGGCCTTCACCGGCCTGGGCGCTCCATACTGGGACCCCTATGCCCGTGGCGCGCTGTTCGGCCTGACCCGCGGCGTACGCGTGGATCACATCATTCGTGCCGCGCTTGAGTCGATTGCCTACCAGACCCGTGACGTTCTGGACGCCATGCAGCAGGATTCCGGCGAACGCCTGAAAGCCCTGCGCGTGGACGGCGGCGCGGTGGCGAACAACTTCCTGATGCAATTCCAGGCCGACATCCTCGGCACTCAGGTCGAGCGTCCGAAAATGCGCGAAACCACCGCGTTGGGCGCCGCTTACCTGGCGGGTCTGGCCTGCGGCTTCTGGGGCAGCCTGGACGAGTTGCGCGGCAAGGCAGTGATCGAGCGCGAGTTCGAACCGACGCTGGACGAAGTGTCGAAGGAAAAACTCTACGCCGGCTGGAAAAAAGCCGTCAGTCGCACTCGCGATTGGGAACCACACGAAGGCGCTGAATAAGCCACGGGCCGGACTCGTATCCGGTTGTAACTGGTCGGGAGCGGATTCCTGCGGCATCATGGGCAAATTTTGCACGGCAGCCCAAAGGAAGCCCCATGAATCTGCCTCCCCGTCAGCAGCAAATCCTCGAACTGGTCCGCGAACGCGGCTATGTCAGCATCGAGGAAATGGCCCAGCTGTTCGTCGTTACACCGCAAACCATCCGCCGCGATATCAATCAACTGGCGGAAGTGAATCTGCTGCGTCGCTATCACGGCGGCGCCGCCTACGACTCCAGCGTCGAAAACACCGCCTACGCCATGCGCGCCGATCAGATGCGCGATGAAAAGCAGCGTATCGGCGAAGCCATTGCGGCGCAGATTCCCGATCATGCCTCGCTGTTCATCAATATCGGCACCACCACCGAATCCATTGCTCGGGCGCTGCTCAACCACAGCCACCTGAAAATCATCACCAATAACCTGCATGTGGCCTCAATGCTCAGCGCCAAGGACGACTTCGACGTGCTGCTGACCGGTGGCAACGTACGGCGTGACGGTGGTGTGGTCGGTCAGGCCAGCGTCGACTTCATTAACCAGTTCAAGGTTGACTTCGCCCTGGTCGGCATCAGCGGCATTGATGAAGACGGCAGCCTGCTGGACTTCGATTACCAGGAAGTGCGGGTGTCGCAGGCAATCATCGCCAATGCCCGGCAGGTGATTCTCGCGGCAGACTCCAGCAAATTCGGGCGCAACGCCATGATTCGCCTGGGGCCGATCAGCCTGATCGATTGCCTGGTCACCGACCAACCACCTTCGCCGGCCTTGGCGCAGTTGTTGAGCCAGCACAAGATTCGGCTGGAAGTCGTGTAAGCACATTGGCCCCCTGTGGCGAGGGGGCTTGCCCCCGTTGGGCCGCGAAGCGGCCCCAAAACCATTCACCGCCAATCCCTCAGTTAAACATCGCAACCCGCTCTGCGACTGCTGCGCAGTCGAACGGGGCGATGCGGCGTTCCGACAAGCCCCCTCGCCACAAAACCGCATCGAAATGTTCGGAAATTTTCCTTTAACGCCCCTTCGATCAGTATTTTCAATCGAAGTTGACTGGTCGCGAGCGTCTTTATGGGCTAGTATTTTCGTAAATGAACATTAATGTTCGAATTCAAATATAGAAATCCAAAAAGCCCGAGGCCAGCCGATGCCCACTTCTACCTTGCCTACGCCCCCTCTCGCTGAGGTCTACGATATCGCCGTCATCGGTGGTGGGATCAATGGCGTGGGGATCGCAGCGGATGCTGCCGGTCGCGGCCTTTCGGTGTTCCTTTGCGAAAAGGATGATCTGGCCAGTCACACCTCGTCGGCCAGCAGCAAGCTGATCCACGGTGGCCTGCGCTACCTGGAGCATTATGAATTCCGCCTGGTGCGCGAAGCCCTTGCCGAGCGCGAAGTGCTACTGGCCAAGGCGCCGCACATTGTCAAACAGATGCGCTTCGTGCTGCCGCACCGCCCGCACCTGCGTCCGGCCTGGATGATCCGCGCCGGCCTGTTCCTTTATGATCACCTCGGCAAACGGGAAAAACTCGAAGGTTCGAAAAGCCTGAAGTTCGGCCCGGACAGCCCGCTGAAAAGCGAAATCACCAAAGGCTTCGAATACTCCGATTGCTGGGTCGATGACGCACGCCTCGTCGTGCTGAACGCCATGGCTGCCCGCGAGAAAGGTGCCCATGTTCATACGCAAACCCGCTGCGTCAGTGCCCGTCGCACCAAGGGCCTGTGGCACATGAACCTGGAACGCGCCGATGGCAGCCTGTTTTCGATCCGCGCCAAGGCACTGGTGAACGCAGCAGGCCCATGGGTCGCCCAGTTCATTCGTGACGACCTGAAGATGGAATCGCCGTACGGCATCCGTCTGATCCAGGGCAGCCACCTGATCGTGCCAAAACTGTACGAAGGCGAACACGCGCACATTCTGCAAAACGAAGATCAGCGCATCGTCTTCACCATTCCGTATCTGAACCACTTCACTCTGATCGGCACCACCGACCGCGAGTACACCGGCGACCCGGCAAAAGTGGCGATCACTGAAGGCGAAACCGATTACCTGCTGAAAGTGGTCAACGCCCACTTCAAGAAGCAACTCAGCCGTGAAGACATTCAGCACAGCTACTCCGGCGTTCGTCCGCTGTGCAACGACGAATCCGACAACCCGTCAGCCGTCACCCGCGACTACACCCTGGCGTTGTCGGGCACTGGCGAAGAAGCGCCGTTGCTGTCGGTGTTCGGTGGCAAACTGACGACCTACCGCAAACTGGCCGAGTCGGCGCTGGCGCAACTGGCTCCGTACTTCACGCACATCAAGCCAAGCTGGACCGCCAACGCTCCCCTGCCCGGCGGCGAAGACATGACCACCCCGCAGGCGTTGAGCTCGCGAATCCGCGACACGTTCGATTGGGTGCCTACCGAGATCGCCCGTCGCTGGTCCACCACGTATGGCAACCGCACCTGGCGCATGCTCGAAGGCGTGGAAAGCCTCGCTGACCTGGGCGAGCACATCGGCGGCGGCCTCTACACCCGCGAAGTCGATTACCTGTGCAGCGAAGAATGGGCAACCAGCGCCAACGACATCCTGTGGCGCCGCAGCAAACTTGGGCTGTTCACCACTGCGGCGGAACAGCAAAAGCTCAAGGATTACCTGAACAAGGTCGAGCAGAACCGCAGCAAGATCGAAGCCGCCTGATCGGATATCCGGTTAAACCAAAGCCCCTGAATCGCAAGATTCAGGGGCTTTTTTGCATTCCGAACACACCTCGAACCTTGTGGGAGCCGGGCTTGCCCGGCTCCCACAAGGTTCTGCACAAGCCCGTACATTCGGTTTTCCGAACGCGACTTGTCGGTCGATTCGGTAAACCGGATCATTCAGCAGAAAATTCAACGCCACAAATACTTAATATCCTTATAAATCAATTGCTTGACTCATATCCCCCGGCCTGGCACGAGTCATGCTCTACACTCTTGGACGAATGTTTGTTGCGCTCCCCCTTCAAGAGCCGTCAGGTATTCGAAGCACCAAAAAAGGCCGATGAACTGGCTCCATAAAAAAAACAATGTCGAGGAAAGTTTGATGCGCATCGTTCCCCATCTCCTGGGCGCAGCCATTGCTGCCGCTCTGATTAGCACTCCAGTTTTCGCCGCCGAGCTCACCGGCACACTGAAGAAGATCAAAGAGTCCGGCACCATCACCCTCGGGCATCGTGACGCTTCCATTCCGTTTTCCTACATCGCGGACGCTTCCGGCAAACCGGTTGGCTACGCCCACGATATCCAGCTGAAAATCGTCGAAGCCATCAAGAAAGACCTGGACATGCCCAACCTCCAGGTCAAATACAACCTGGTGACCTCGCAAACCCGTATCCCGCTGGTGCAGAACGGCACCGTTGACGTCGAGTGCGGCTCCACCACCAACAACGTCGAGCGTCAGCAACAAGTTGACTTCTCCGTCGGCATCTTCGAAATCGGCACCAAGCTGCTGACCAAGAAAGACTCGCCGTACAAAGACTTCCCGGACCTCAAAGGCAAGAACGTCGTGACCACCGCCGGCACCACGTCCGAGCGTATTCTCAAGTCGATGAACGCCGACAAGCAGATGGGCATGAACGTAATCTCCGCCAAAGACCATGGTGAATCCTTCCAGATGCTGGAAACCGGCCGTGCCGTGGCATTCATGATGGACGACGCCTTGCTGGCCGGTGAAATGGCCAAGGCCAAGAAGCCGGATGACTGGGCCGTGACCGGCACACCACAATCGTTCGAAATCTACGGCTGCATGGTCCGCAAGGGCGACGCACCGTTCAAGAAAGCCGTCGACGACGCAATCATCGCGACCTACAAGTCGGGCGAGATCAACAAGATCTACGAAAAATGGTTCATGCAGCCAATCCCGCCAAAAGGCCTCAACCTGAACTTCCCGATGAGCGACGAGCTCAAGACCCTGATCGTCAATCCGACCGACAAAGCGGCTGACGAAAAGAAGTCCTGATTTCTGACTAGCGTTACCCCCCTGAGAAGGCCTCTGCCCTTTCAGGGGTTGTCACTCCCTGCTGGCATTTTTGGAAACACTCGAACCGGTGGTTGTCGAGCCGTTCGCGTGTGCCTGACCGTCATCGGGCACTTGTACATCGATCGAATCCGAGGGGAGACCCTAATGAATTACAACTGGGACTGGGGCGTGTTCTTCAAGTCCACCGGCGTGGGCAGCGAAATTTATTTCGACTGGTACCTCTCCGGTTTGGGCTGGACCATCGCCATCGCCGTCGCCGCCTGGATCATCGCGCTGCTGCTGGGCTCGATCCTGGGCGTCATGCGCACGGTGCCGAATCGCATCGTATCGGGCATCGCGACCTGCTACGTCGAACTCTTCCGTAACGTGCCTTTGCTGGTTCAGCTGTTCATCTGGTACTTCCTGGTACCCGACCTGCTGCCGCAAAACCTGCAGGACTGGTACAAGCAGGACCTGAACCCGACCACCTCGGCCTTCCTCAGCGTTGTCGTGTGCCTGGGCCTGTTCACCACGGCTCGCGTTTGTGAACAAGTGCGCACCGGTATCCAGGCACTGCCCCGCGGCCAGGAATCGGCTGCCCGCGCCATGGGTTTCAAGCTGCCACAGATCTACTGGAACGTGCTGCTGCCCCAGGCTTACCGCATCATCATTCCGCCGCTTACCTCGGAATTCCTGAACGTGTTCAAGAACTCCTCCGTCGCGTCGCTGATCGGCCTGATGGAGCTACTCGCGCAGACCAAACAGACCGCCGAGTTCTCCGCCAACCTGTTCGAAGCCTTCACCCTGGCAACGCTGATCTACTTCACCCTGAACATGAGCCTGATGCTGCTGATGCGCTTGGTCGAGAAGAAAGTCGCCGTACCGGGCCTGATTTCCGTAGGGGGTAAATGATGGAATTCGACTTCTCGGGCATCATTCCGTCTCTGCCGGGTATGTGGAACGGCATGGTCATGACCCTTGAGCTGATGGCCCTGGGCGTGAGCGGCGGGATCATCCTCGGCACGGTCCTGGCGTTGATGCGCCTGTCCCACAGCAAAGTGCTGTCGAACATTGCCGGCGCCTACGTTAACTACTTCCGCTCCATCCCGCTGCTGCTGGTCATCACCTGGTTCTACCTGGCGGTGCCATTCGTATTGCGCTGGATCACCGGCGAAGACACGCCGATCGGCGCGTTCGCCTCGTGCATCGTGGCGTTCATGATGTTCGAAGCAGCGTACTTCTGCGAAATCGTCCGGGCCGGCGTACAGTCGATCCCCAAGGGCCAGATGGGTGCTGCCCAGGCGCTGGGCATGACCTATGGCCAGATGATGCGATTGATCATCCTGCCGCAAGCGTTCCGCAAGATGACCCCACTGCTGCTGCAACAGAGCATCATCCTGTTCCAGGACACTTCGCTGGTCTATGCGGTCGGCCTGGTGGACTTCCTCAATGCTTCGCGTGCCAGTGGCGACATCATCGGCCGCTCCAATGAGTTCCTGATCTTCGCCGGTTTCACATACTTCATCATCAGCTTTGCCGCCTCGCAGCTGGTCAAGCGTCTGCAAAAAAGGTTCGCCGTATGATCTCTATCAAGAACGTCAACAAGTGGTATGGGGACTTCCAGGTACTGACTGATTGCAGCACCGAGGTCAAAAAAGGCGAAGTGATTGTGGTGTGCGGGCCGTCCGGCTCCGGCAAGTCCACCCTGATCAAGTGCGTCAACGCCCTGGAACCGTTCCAGAAAGGTGACATCGTGGTCGACGGCACCTCCATCGCCGACCCGAAGACCAACCTGCCGAAACTGCGCTCGCGCGTGGGCATGGTGTTCCAGCATTTCGAACTGTTCCCGCACCTGACCATCACCGAAAACCTGACCATCGCGCAGATCAAGGTGTTGGGCCGCAGCAAGGAAGAAGCCACCAAGAAAGGCCTGCAACTGCTCGAGCGCGTCGGGCTGTCTGCCCATGCGCATAAGCATCCTGGCCAGCTTTCCGGTGGTCAGCAACAGCGTGTAGCGATTGCCCGTGCGCTGGCGATGGATCCGATCGTCATGTTGTTCGACGAACCGACCTCGGCGCTGGACCCGGAAATGGTCAACGAAGTACTCGACGTGATGGTGCAACTGGCCCACGAAGGCATGACCATGATGTGCGTGACCCACGAAATGGGCTTCGCCCGCAAGGTCGCGGACCGCGTGATCTTCATGGACGCCGGCAAGATTATCGAAGACTGCAAGAAAGAAGAGTTCTTCGGCGACATCAACGCCCGCTCCGAGCGTGCGCAGCATTTCCTCGAGAAGATTCTGCAGCACTAAGCAGGAAGGTACCGCTCCCCTGTGGGAGCGGGCTTTTGTGGCGAGGGGGCCGCTGTGGCGAGGGGGCTTGCCCCCGTTGGACTGCGTAGCAGTCCCACTACCTGAATACTCGGATTGTCAGATACAACCCGAATCCAGATATTGGGGCCGCTTCGCGACCCAACGGGGGCAAGCCCCCTCGCCACAAAAGCCCCCTCGCCACACAGCAGCTCCCACAGGGCCTGTGGGGATATGGATATTGTGTTGTGGTTGACCCAAGGCATCTGTGATGAAATGCGACTCCACTCTCTATCGCGCCGCGCCGCCATCACTCGCCGTGAAACCCCGTTTGATTCGCCATCTGTTCCTGCCGCCGCTGATCATCGCCCTGATGATCGGATTGGGTTACATCGGCTTCTGGGTCAGTGAACACTACGGCATTCGCAGCCTCAGCGAGAACGGCCAGCGTCAGCTGGAACTGCACGCCCGTGCCGTCGAGAGCGAGATCAGCAAATACACTTACCTGCCCAGCCTTCTGGAACTCGAATCGAGTGTTTCCAAGCTGTTGGCCGACCCGTCGCCGGAACACCGGCAGACGGTCAACGAATACCTCGAAGGCCTGAATCGGCGCAGCCGCAGTCGGGCCATTTATGTGATGGACACCACCGGTCGCGTACTGGCCACCAGCAACTGGCGCGATGTCGACAGTTACCTGGGCGAAGACCTGTCCTTCCGCGCCTATTTCCAGAACGCCGTGCGCGGTCAGCCGGGACGGTTCTACGGCATCGGCAGCACCAGTGGCGAACCCGGCTATTACCTGGCTCATGGCCTGGAGGAACACGGCAAGATCACCGGCGTCGCGGTGGTCAAGGTGCGCCTCGAAGCCATGGAAGAACGCTGGCAACGCGCACGTCTGGAGGCCTTCGTCAGCGACGAGAACGGCATCATCATTCTCTCCAGCGATCCGGCGCGGCGGCTCAAGTCGGTGCTGCCGTTGAGCGACGACACCAAGGAACGCTTGGCCCGCAGCCTCCAGTACTACTGGTATCCGCTGAATGAACTGCAGCCGCTGGCCCGAGAGAAACTGGCTGAAGGCGAGGAAAAACTGACCTTTCCCGCCAACAGCGAACTGGTGTCCGATGAAGAGAACATCAGCTACTTGTCGCAAACCCGGCCGCTGAGCGACACCCCGTGGAATTTCACCCTGCTCACGCCCCTGCAAGACCTGCGGCGTGAAGCGATCAATCAGGGGATTCTGGTGGCGGTGGCGTTTGCCCTGGTGGCATTCCTGCTGATCGCCTGGAACGAGCGGCGCAAGGTGATCGCCACCCGCCTCGCAGCGCGGGAAGCCTTGCAGGAAGCCAACAATCAGCTGGAGCGTCGGATTACCGAACGCACCACCGACCTGCGCGCCAGCAACGAACGGCTCAAGGGTCAGATTCGTGAACGCCGACAGGCGGAAGAAACCTTGCGCCGCGCCCAGGATGAGCTGGTCCAGGCCGGCAAACTGGCGGCCATCGGCCAGATGTCCACCAGCATCGCCCACGAATTGAACCAGCCACTGGCGGCATTACGGACCTTGTCTGGCAATACCGTACGCTTTCTGGAGCGCGGTCAACTGGATGTGGCCAGCACCAATCTCAAAACGATTAATGAACTGATCGACCGCATGGGCCGGATTACCGCCAGCCTGCGTTCCTTTGCCCGACGCGGCGATGACCAGGGCCAGGCCAGCCTCGGCAAAGGCGTGGACGCCGCCCTGCAACTGCTGGGCAGTCGGATGGAAAGCGTGCCGCTGCAATTGCATCGCGATTTTGCCGACGTGCAGGTGCAGATCGACCAGACCCGTCTGGAGCAGATTCTGGTCAACCTGATCGGCAATGCGCTCGATGCCATGCAGTCGCAGCCCCAACCGACGTTGTGGCTCGAAGGCGAGGAATTCGACGGCAAGTATCGCCTGCGGGTGCGCGACAATGGCCACGGCATCGATGCCGAAGCACGCAAGCATCTGTTCGAACCCTTCTTCACCACCAAACCCGGCGAACAGGGCCTGGGCCTCGGCCTGACCCTGTCGGCGAGCCTGGCCGCCGCCACGGGCGGACATCTGGGTGTCGAACACCCGGCCAGCGGTGGCACCACCTTCGTCCTCAGTTTACCGTTGGTAAGCCCCACTCCCGCCGAGCCAATATGAACAACGACCTTAGTGTGCTGATCGTCGAAGACGACCCCCATGTGCTGCTCGGTTGCCAACAGGCGCTGACGCTTGAAGACATTCCCTGCATCGGCGTCGGCAGCGCCGAAGAAGCGCTGGAGCGGGTCGGCGATAATTTCGCCGGCATCGTCATCAGCGACATCCGCCTGCCGGGCATCGATGGCCTGGAACTGCTGACCCGGCTCAAGGCCCGTGATCGCAGCCTGCCGGTGGTGCTGATTACCGGCCACGGCGACATCTCGATGGCCGTCGGCGCGATGCAGAAAGGCGCCTACGACTTCATGGAGAAACCCTTCTCCCCCGAACGCCTGGTGGACGTCGCCCGCCGCGCGCTGGAGCAACGCAGCCTGGCACGGGAAGTCTCTTCGTTGCGCCGACAATTGGCGGAACGCGATTCCCTCGAAGGCCGGATCATCGGTCGCTCGCCGGCCATGCAGAACCTGCGGGAACTGATTGCCAACGTCGCCGATACATCGGCCAACGTGCTGATCGAAGGCGAGACCGGCACCGGCAAGGAACTGGTTGCACGCTGCCTGCACGACTTCAGCCGCCGGCACACCAAACAGTTCGTCGCGCTGAACTGCGGTGGCCTGCCGGAGAACCTGTTCGAAAGCGAAATCTTCGGCCACGAAGCCAACGCCTTCACCGGTGCCGGCAAACGACGGATCGGCAAGATCGAACACGCCGATGGCGGCACGCTGTTCCTCGACGAAGTGGAAAGCATGCCGCTGCCGTTGCAGATCAAACTGCTGCGGGTGTTGCAGGAACGCACCCTCGAACGCCTGGGTTCGAACCAGAGCGTGGCGGTGGATTGCCGGGTGATCGCCGCGACCAAATCCGATCTGGATGAGTCGAGCAAGGCCGGTGAGTTTCGCAGCGACCTGTATTACCGCCTGAACGTGGTCACCCTGGAACTGCCACCGCTACGCGAACGCCGCGAAGACATCCTGCAGCTGTTCGAGCATTTTTTGCAGCAGTCATCCCTGCGCTTCGACCGCACTGCACCGGAACTGGACAACCAGACCCTGTCGACCCTGATGAGCCACGACTGGCCGGGCAATGTGCGCGAACTGCGCAACGTCGCCGAACGCTTCGCCCTCGGTCTGCCGGCCTTCAAAAAAACCGGCGCCAGTGGCGGCAACCAGAGCATGGCCTTCGCCGAAGCGGTGGAAGCCTTCGAACGCAACCTGCTCAGCGATGCCTTGCAGCGCAGCGGCGGCAACCTGACTCAGGCCAGCCAGGAGTTGGGCATGGCCAAGACCACCCTGTTCGACAAAGTGAAGAAATACGGGCTGAGCCACTGATGGACCTGATTTTCAAGGCAACCCTGGGCGCGGCGGTGGTGGTGATCCTCGCCATGCTGGCCAAGACCAAAAACTATTACATCGCAGGTCTGGTGCCACTGTTTCCGACCTTTGCGCTGATCGCTCATTACATTGTCGGCAAGGGGCGTTCGCTGGATGACCTGAAGACCACCATCGTGTTTGGCATGTGGTCGATCATTCCCTACTTCGTCTACCTGGCGACCTTGTATGTGATGGTCGACCGGATGCGCCTGGAGGCTTCGCTGGCGGTGGCGGCGGTGGCGTGGTTGATGGCGGCGACGGTGCTGGTCAGCGTGTGGGTGCGCATTCACAGTTAACGACGGTTTCCTGTGGCGAGGGGGCTTGCCCCCGTTGGGCTGCAACGCAGCCCCAAAACCTGCGACCGGATGATTCCCGGCACATCGCAACCAACCGAACTACGACTGCTTCGCAGCCGAACGGGGGCGAGCCCCCTCGCCACACAAGCCCGCTCCTCACAAGAAATCGGCTGTGGGAATCAGCTCACCGTGCCGCCCCTGGCTTCACTCATGATCTGGCGGATCGCACCAACAAACGCCTCCACCGGCTGCCCGCCAGTGACGGCGTACTGCCCGTTGAACACCACCGTCGGCACCGAACTCACGCCGCGCGATAACCACAACTGTTCTTCCTCGCGAACCTCTTTGGCAAACTCATCGGACGCCAGAATCGCCTCGGCCCGTTGCCGGTCCAGCCCCACGCTTTCGGCGATCTGTGCCAACTGCACGTGATCGGACGGATTGCCGCCCTCAGTGAAATACGCCTTGAACAGCGCTTCTTTGAGGTTGAACTGCAACCCTTGCAACCCTGCCCAGTGCAGCAAACGATGGGCATCAAAGGTGTTGTAGATACGGCTGTTGCCGTCCGTGCGAAAGGCAAACCCGACCTCGGCGCCGCGCGCGCGGATCATTTCGCGGTTTTTCTGCGACTGCTCAGGCGTCGAGCCGTACTTTTCGCTGATGTGTTCGGTGATGTTCTGCCCTTCCGGGCCCATCTTCGGGTTCAGTTCGAACGGCTGGAAACGGATTTCGGCCTGGACTTCGTCACCCAGCAAATCCAGGGCTCGGGTCAGGCCGTACAGGCCGACGACGCACCAGGGGCAAGACACGTCGCTGACAAAATCGATTTTCAGGGGGGTACTCATCGCTCACCTCGAAGGCTTGAATCGCGCCGGAAAGTTCGAACGATACACCCGAAAGGCTTGGACAGGCAGCAGATCCCACATTGGATTCAGGTGTTACAAAAGGTTGTGCTCAGCCACCGGATCGATCTGCGCCCAATGCGAGGTGTCTTCACGATGGGCCTGCAAATACGGTAACACCGCCGCCAGTAACGGTGCCTTGAACGCCTCTTGAAAACGATGGGCCAGCCCGGGAATCAGCTTCAATTGGCTGCCACGAATATGCGCCGCCAGGTGCACGCCATGCATCACCGGCAACAACGGATCGGCGGTGCCGTGAACCACCAGCGTCGGCACCCGCAGTTGGTTGAGCAGCGCCACACGGCTTGGTTCGGCGAGGATTGCCATGATCTGGCGCTTCACGCCCTCGGGGTTGAACGCCCGGTCATAGGACAGCGCCGCCTGATGCAGCAGTGCTTGTCGGTCATCGCTCACCGCCGGGCTGCCCAGTGCCGCCAGCAAATCAGCCTGTTGTTCCAGCGCCACTTCACGATTCGGCGCACCACGTCGTGAAAGTAACTGCACCAGCGCCGCACTTGGCGCCGGCAAGCCTTCGGCCCCCGAACTGGTCATCAACAGCGTCAGGCTCTCGACACGCTGCGGCGCCATGGCCGCCAGATGCTGGGCGATCATGCCGCCCATGCTGGCACCCAGCACGTGAAACTGCTCGACGTGCAAGGCGTCCATCAGCCCCAGTGCATCGTCGGCCATGTCCGTCAGCGTATAAGGCGCGGCCACCGGCAAACCGAGCTTGTAGCGCAGCACTTCAAACGTCAGGTTGGCCTCGACCGGCGCCTGGCGCCAAGTGGACAGGCCAACATCACGATTGTCATAACGAATCACCCGAAAACCCTGCTGACAAAGTGCAACCACCACTTCGTCCGGCCAGTGAATCAACTGCCCGCCCAGCCCCATCACCAGCAACAACGCAGGGTCGGACGCACGGCCGATGCTCTGGTAAGCCAGACTCACCTGATCCAGATCGACCCGTTCGGTCGGAACATTGACATCGCAACGAGACGCCGCCAAAGACGGGAAATTAAACAACACAGCGATCAGAAAGACCGCTGTGGATAAAAATCGTGCACGCATGAAAAACACCGAAACGCAGAACTCCAGTAGAGCGCGAGTCTGATGAAGTTTGTACAAGCGCGCTGCCACAGTTGCGTGACAGTTTGATGAAAATTGCCGAGTGGTCGCCCCAGCGCCTTTACCGTTCCTGTCGGGAGAAACACAAACCACTCATCGGAAGTCTCCCTTTACCTGTTAGTTCTGACAGTTGGCAGTCACCGGTGCTGAGTATTCAATCAACCAGGAACAAACAAGCCAGTATCGCCATCCACCGGAGACTTCCATGAGCATTGACAATCGGTCCGAAACTCCTCAAGCCCCGGCGGTCGGAGGCCTTACTCGCTCAGCACTTGAAATTCCCGGCGCGATTTCGCCGGTCGAAGATGCGGATGTTGGTGTCAATCGAGCCTTGATCGCAGCGCAGGGTCTAAAGATTGTCATCCCGTCCTACGCCATCAACCCCGGCGATAACGTGTTGGTGTACATCGATAACCAACTGGTTCTGGTGTGGCCGGTCGAGAACGATTACAGCGGCCAGCCCATCAGCAAATACATCCCGGCAAAGTTAATACCGGAAGGATTTATCACCCTGACTTACAGGGTAAACGTTGAAATGTCAGGCCCCTTGAAAGCACTGGTCAAAACCCTATTGCCCGGTGGCATCGATCCGCAACCGGACGCTGCGGGACACTACCTGTTGACCCCACCGCAGCTCACCTCGACCATCCTGAACGGCCAACAGGATGAAACGGTTTATGTCGCGCCCTATGACGGCATGCGCCAAAACGATGTAGTCACGCTGATCGTCGGCAACTGGGCCTTGCCCCACACCGTAACAGCCACCGAGGTCGGGCAGTCCCTGACGTTTACCCTGTCGACGGAGCTGGTGGCCAACAATGGCGATGGCGGGGTCGTTCTGTACTACACGCTCTGCGATGAAGTCGGCAATCACGCCACCGATCATTCACTGGGTGTTTCGGTGATGATCCAGACCGGCACCGCTGCGCCGATACCGCCGACGGTGACAGGCATCGATGAACAGAACACCCTCTACTTGAGTCAGTTGGGGAGCCAACCGGTCAACGTCAGCCTCGACACCCGGGCCTTTAGCCCCGGCGATGTGCTGACATTGTCCTTGAAGGGTCTGGACCGCACGGGTATGCCCAAGTCGCTCACCCAGGTGCAAACCCTGAAATCCCAAACGACGCTGAAATTCACCCTTGCCAACGCCGTGATCCAGGAACTCGCCGGGGGCAGCGCCCGACTGTTTTTCACCCGCACCGACGCCCAGGGCGGCAAGCAGCAATTACCGTCCAGGGAAATTCTCATTGTCGGCAACACGCGCAGGATCAGCGCCTCGAACGAGGTGCAGAATCAGGAAGCGGTTGGCGGTATCCTTGCGGCCCCTGAAAACAGTGTCCTGCAGATTTTCCCGCCCCTCATCCCCGGCTGGACCCCTGCGGTGGTGGGAGGCGATTTCGGGGTACCACTACGGATTTACGACGACAACGCCCCCAACGGGGCCAATGTCGTTATCGATCCCATCATTGGCGCGGAAGAGTTCGATGTCATCGACCTGCTGCTCAACGGAAACATCGTCGACACGGAGTTTGTTGAACCCGGGACAGAGAATGACCGGCACTTGATGACAATCCCCAATGGGCTACTCAACCCGAACGCTGTGAACACACTGGAGACCACGGTCACCCGGGTCGGTGGCAATACCCAAAGGTCCACCCCGTTGCTGGCAATTCTGTACAACGCCATCCGCCCCGGGAGCAGGGACATCAATTCCATCCCGGGGCACTCGGAGCTGCAACTGAAGTTGCCGCAGGACGTCATCGATAATGGCTTGGACGCCGCTCGCGCAGCACTGGGTGTCGAGGTGAGTTTCTGCTACCCCTATTGCCGCGCGTACGACGTCATCGAGTTGCGCATGGGCACCCTGACCTCTCATTTCACGGTGCTATCGACCGAGGCACCGCTGTTCGGAGGTATTGCGCCAATCTGCATCGTGCGCACGTTGACAGCGCAGCAGTTTCAACAAGCTGGCGACAATCCACAGTTCACTTTGACCTACACCGTTCATGACCAGATCACCAACGGTGCAGACCCGTCCGACCCGTTTTCGGTGCCCGTGGTGATTGATGTCGATCTCGCCGGGGTGCGTCGTCCCGCTCCGATCTTCCTGGATAGCCCGACTGATGATGACCCGACCATCATTGATCTGGCGCGGTTGGGCAGTAACAACCTGATCATGCTAGTCAGAACCTTTACCCCGCAATTTGCCATCGACGACACCATCAGGGCCGAGTACAACAGCCCACCCAGTCCTACTTTCTCTGTCGAAGGGACGATTACCGGACAGTTCGGGCAACCCAGCCCGCTTGCGCTGGAGGTACCCAACAACCTGGTGATCTCCGGGCGCGTGGTGACCGGCAGTTATGTGCAATCCAGAAACGGGATAGTGATTGCCAATTCGAGAATTGCCACGGCCCGCGTCATCGGCCAAGACATGCCAGATTTGCCCCCCCCTCGTGTGCTGATTGCACCCAACGGCGAACTGGATCCGAGGGACAACACAGAAGGGGCCACGGGTCGGGTGATCGTGCCAGGGTTTACTCCGGGCGATCGCGTGCGATTGCTGGTGCACGGTAGCGCCGGTGACGGCTCTCCCACCTTTAGTCCCCTGCCCTTGAACGCTGCCGGTCAAGCGGATTTCCCGCTGAGCCTGGCCTTTATCAATGCCAATCTGGGGCTCATCGTCAACATCACTTACCTGTTGATCCGCGGCGACGCCCAAGCAACATCGCGCCCTCTTGATCTCCGTGTGCTGCGGCGGGCCCAGGCGCCGATCATCACCTCCATCGAGGCGGGCGGAGTCTTTCTCGAGCCCGGTGACGGCACCTATTACCGCACCGGGTTTGTCATCAGCGGGAGCGCCGAACCCGATCAGTCGGTGGAAGTCATGGACGGCGTCAGTCCTTTGGGGCGTGCCCTCAGCGATGAGGACGGACTATGGACGATGCCCGCTGGCAGGTTTACCCCCACCGGTCATTCCATCACTGCCAGGACTGTCGATGGCAGCGATTTGACCTCTCGGGCTTTCAGCTTTTTGGTGCTGGAGGGTCTCCAGTACCACATCGCGTCTTTCCACTATCAGGACGCCGGGGGTTGGGTATGGGGAGGCGCCGGGCGGGTAACCGATCTGGCGTGGGTCATCCACCCGGTCAAAAATTACTGGGCCCTACATAATCAGACGGATACCAACCAATCCAACGGCAATGTGCTGGTAAGGACTTTCACCGATCTGACACCTGGGGCGATCTACATGCTGACATCCAACATGTTCCGTTCAAATACACCGCACGCTCACCCGCGACTTCAGCTGGGGACCAGCAGTGGCGTATTTTCCGGTATTTACACGCTTTCGAACGTTCATCAAATAGTGCCCCTGCGACTCCAGTTTGTGGCAACGACGCCCACCATGCAGTTGAGGCTAATCAACCACGAGGCCTCAGCCAATGGTAATGATTGGCACATGGAATACTTCGATCTTACTAGACAGGCATTGCCATAGACCGTGATGGGCTAGGTGACATTGACTCCCGGGACTGCGCGTAATCGTCATTCGCGAGCAAGCTCGCTCCCACATTGGATTGATGTTGAACACAGCATTTGTGATCGACAAAAACCCTGAGGGAGCGAGCTTGCTCCGGGCGGCGTTCCGACGATGGCGCCAGTGCAAGCGCCGCAGAACGTCAGGCCAACTGACTCCGCAACTGCCGCGCCGCCGCCACCATGTTCACCAACGCGGCTTCTGTCTCCGGCCACTCCCGGGTCTTGAGCCCGCAATCCGGGTTCACCCACAACCGCTCGGCCGGAATCCGCTTCACCGCTTTGCTCATCAACTTGACCATCTCGGCCGTGTCCGGCACCCGGGGCGAGTGGATGTCGTAGACGCCCGGGCCGATGTCGTTCGGGTAGTCGAAGGCTTCAAAGGCCTCCAGCAATTCCATGTCCGAGCGCGAGGTTTCGATGGTGATTACGTCGGCGTCCATGGCGGCGATGGACTGGATCACGTCATTGAATTCGCTGTAGCACATGTGGGTGTGGATCTGGGTTTCGTCGCCTACACCGGACGCTGTGAGGCGGAACGCTTCCACTGCCCAATCGAGGTATTCCTGCCATTGCGCCCGGCGCAGCGGCAGGCCTTCGCGGAACGCGGCTTCGTCAATCTGCACGATCTTGATGCCAGCGCTTTCCAGATCCACCACTTCATCCCGCAGGGCCAACGCCAACTGCTGCGCCTGGATTTTGCGCGAGACGTCTTCGCGCGGAAACGACCACATCAGCATGGTCACGGGACCGGTGAGCATGCCCTTCATGACCTTGTCGGTCAGGCTTTGCGCGTAGGTGATCCAGTCGACGGTCATGGCGTTCGGGCGGCTCAGGTCGCCGTAGATGATCGCCGGTTTCACACAGCGCGAACCATAGCTCTGGACCCAGCCGAAACGGGTGAACAGGTAGCCGTCCAGTTGCTCGGCGAAGTACTCGACCATGTCGTTGCGCTCGGCTTCACCGTGCACCAGCACGTCCAGGCCCAGGCGTTCCTGAATTTTCACGGCGTGGCGGATTTCGCTGTGCATGGCATCGGTGTAATCGTTGGCCGAGAGTTTGCCTTGCTTGAAGGCCTGGCGAGCCAGACGGATTGCAGCGGTCTGCGGGAATGAGCCAATGGTGGTGGTCGGGAACGCCGGCAGTTGCAGACGCGCCTGTTGTTGCTCGATGCGTTTGGCAAACGGCGAACGACGTTGGCTGTCTGCCGCGCCGATGGCGTTGATTCGGGCCTGAACATCCGCCTTGTGGATACGCGGCGATTGGGCGCGGCTAGCCTGGATCGTACGGCTTTCGGCCAGGGCAGCTTGCACCTTAGGTGCTTGCGGATCGTTCAGGGCATCGCGCAGCACAGCAATTTCGCCGCACTTCTGCACGGCAAACGCCAGCCAGCTTTTCAATTCAGGATCGAGCTTGTCTTCACGCGCAAGGTCCACCGGGCTATGCAGCAGCGAGCAGGAGCTGCTGACCCACAAGTTATCGCCGAAGCGCTCCTGGGCAAATTGCAGTTGTGACAGCGCTTGCTCCAATTCGCAGCGCCAGACGTTACGGCCGTTGACCAGCCCCACCGAGAGAATTTTGTAGGTCGGCAGACGATCCAAAACCTGGCCGAGCTGATCCGGCGAACGCACCGCGTCGATGTGCAAACCTTGTACAGGCAGGCCGACCGCCAGTCCGAGGTTGTCTTCCAGACCACTGAAGTAGGTGGCCACGAGTTTTTTCAGCGGCGAGTATTGGAGGATGTGGTAAGCGCGTTCGAAAGCGTTTTTCCAGGCTTGCGGCAGGTCGAGGGTCAGGATCGGCTCATCAATCTGCACCCACTCCACGCCTTGGGCGGCGAGGCGGCCGAGGATTTCGCCGTAGACCGGCAGCAGGCGTTCCAGCAGGTCGAGCTTGTCGAAGTCGTTGCCTTTGGCTTTGCCCAGCCACAGGTAGGTCAATGGACCGATGATGACGGGTTTGACGTTGTGGCCGAGGGCTTTCGCCTCGTCGACTTCGTCGAACAACTGTTCCCAGCTCAGTTTGAACGATTGGTCAGCGGTGAACTCCGGGACCAGGTAGTGGTAATTGGTGTCAAACCACTTGGTCAGTTCCAGGGCGTATTGCGCCTTGGCATGTTCGCCGCCGCAGCAGGTCGCGGTGGCACCACGAGCCATGGCGAACAAGGTGTCGAGGGTCGGCAGGCCGCGTTCATCCCTGGCGCTGTCGAAACGCTCGGGGATCACACCGAAGGTCAGCGAGTGAGTCAGCACCTGGTCGTACCAGGCGAAGTCGCCCACGGGCAGCAGATCGATGCCGGCGTCTTTTTGCAATTGCCAGTGGGTGGCGCGCAGTTGGCGACCGACGCTGTTCAGCGCGTCCTGATCGAGGTCGCCCTTCCAGTAGGCTTCGAGGGCTTTTTTCAGTTCGCGGTCAGCGCCGATGCGTGGAAAACCAAGTGTGTGGGCCAGAGCCATGGTGAATTTCTCTCCATAAAGAATGCTGTAAAACATGGCGCTATTGTCGACAGCCAACCCAACATGAGACAAACTCAACCTTTTCGTGTTGATCACAAGTTTTCCTCATGGAGCCCCCGGTGCTTGAAATCCGTCACCTGAAAACCCTGCACGCCCTGCGCGAAGCCGACAGTCTGGTGGATGCGGCCGACCGCCTGCACCTGACCCAGTCGGCGCTGTCCCACCAGTTCAAGGAGCTGGAAGAACGCATGGGCATGCCGCTGTTCGTGCGCAAGACCAAACCGGTGCGTTTCACCAGTGCCGGTTTGCGCCTGCTGCAACTGGCCGACGCCACCCTGCCGTTGCTGCGCAGTGCCGAGCGTGACATTGCACGGCTGGCCGGTGGCACGGCGGGGCGTTTGCACATGGCGATCGAGTGCCACAGTTGCTTCCAGTGGCTGATGCCGACCATCGACCAGTTCCGCGATGCCTGGCCGGAAGTCGAACTGGACCTGGCCTCGGGGTTCTCCTTCGCACCGCTGCCGGCGCTGGCCCGAGGCGATCTGGACCTGGTGGTGACTTCCGATCCGCTGGAACTGGTCGGGATCACTTACGTCCCGTTGTTCACCTACGAAGCCATGCTCGCAGTGGCGAACCAGCACCGCTTGGCGAGCAAGCCGTACATCGTGCCCGAAGACCTGCTCACGGAAACCCTGATCACCTACCCGGTGGAACGCGATCGGCTGGACATCTTTACCCGCTTCCTGGAACCGGCCGACATCGAACCGGCGCAGGTGCGCACCTCGGAACTGACGGTGATGATGATGCAACTGGTGGCCAGCGGTCGCGGCGTATGCGGCATGCCCCATTGGGCGCTGCATGAGTACAGTTCACGGGGTTATGTGAAGGCCAAGCGACTGGGCGAGAAAGGCTTGTTTGCGACGTTGTATGCCGGGATTCGCGCCGACATGCTCGATGCGCCGTACATGCGCGACTTTTTGCTGACGGCCAAGGACACGTCGTTTTCGACGCTGGATGGGGTTAGTGCAGTTCGCTGAAACCCTGTCGATGCCGATCAAAGTTGAAAGGTGATTGCTCAGGCCTCATCGCGGGCAAGCCCGCTCCCACAAATATCTACTTTGACCAGAAAATTTGTGAACGACATCGATTACTGTGGGAGCGGGCTTGCCCGCGAAAGCGGTGTGTCAGCCAACATCAATGCTGGATTTGAAACCGTCTTCGCGGGCAAGCCTCGCCCCCACAATGATCGGGGTGATTTCAGATTTCGCGCCACATATGGATCTTGTCGAAGTAGTCTTCGCCCACCCGCACCGCAAACGGCTCCAACCCGAACTGCACGAAGCCGCAGCGCTGATACAGCCTGAAGGCGGCTTCGTTGCCGGCGGTGACGGTCAGCTGAATCAGCCTCAGGCCCTCATGGGCCTGCGCTTCAGCCAATGCGGCCTGTACCAGTTGATAACCGAGCCCACGCTGTCGCATCCTGCCGGTCACGTACATGCCAAACAGCGTCGCCTTGTGCCGGGCCTTTTCCCGAAACTCGAAGGCCAGGCCAACGATGCCCGTCAATCTCCCTTCCTCGAACGCACCAAATACCCGGTCCAGCTTGCTGGTCAGGCGCGATTCCCACCACCCCAGCGGCATCGCGGCGCGCTCGCGCACGCTGGAGGTGAACGCCTGCGGATGCGAGTCGTAGGCTTCGAGCATCAGCGCCCGATAATCCAGGGCATGACTGGCATCAAGCCGCTGAATCCACATTTTCAGGCCGCTCGCCGCTGCTCAAGCATCAACCGTACCGCCAGCCCGGACAGGACGAAGCCCATGAAATAACGCTGCATCGCCAGCCAGCTCGGGTTGTTGACGAACCAGGAGGCGATGCCTGAGGCGAACAGCGCGATCAGCAGGTTGACGCTGAAGCTCACGCTGATCTGGGTCAGGCCGAGGATGATGCTCTGGTTGAACACCGAACCGTGCTCAGGGGAAATGAACTGCGGAAACACCGACAGGTAAAACACCGCAATTTTCGGGTTCAATGCACTGGTCAGAAAGCCCATCGTGATCAATTTGCGTGACGAGTCCGCCGGCAACTGCTGCGCCTCGAACGGCGAACGCGCACCAGGCTTGACCGCCTGCCAGGCCAGCCACAGCAGGTACAACGCACCGGCCCACTTCAGCACTTCGTAAGCCACCGGCACGGCCATAAACACCGCGGTCAAACCCGCCGCGGCCGCGAACAGGTGCACTAGAAATCCCGCGACCACGCCCAGCAACGACGTCACCCCGGCCTTGCGCCCCTGGCAGATGGAACGGGAGATCAGGTAGATCATGTTCGGCCCGGGCGTGAGTACCATCAATAACGCAGCCGCGGCAAAAATCAGCAAGTCTTGAAGAGGGATCATGGCATCCTTTCCTTGAATTCATTAGGCCTGGGTCATCAGGCGGTTTCGATCAGTGAAGCTCGATAAAACGGCAAGATCAGGTCCCGTGTCAATGGCGCCAGCGTGAGATTGCCGTCGGTGGCCGGGTCGATCCAGCGCACCTCTTCGATTTCCGCCGCAGGGGAAACGTCAGAATCGATAGTCAGCTGAAAAAGTTCGGCCTGTACGACAAAACCCGGCTCGTTGGCTGCCGGTGCCGAGAATGGCCCCAGGTAGATGGCATACGCCGGATCGATGACCAGTCCCAGTTCCTCTTCCAACTCACGGGCAAGGGCGTGGACCGGTTGCTCATGGGCCTCGATCTTGCCTCCCGGCTGCATGAACGCCTGGGTGCCGCGCTTGCGCACCAGCAAGGTGCGACCGTCGGGGCCGATCAGCAGGGCAGCGGCAATGCGGATGATACGGGGCGAAGCAGCGGATGAAAGCGTCATGGATCAGGATCGGCCTTGGGTAAAGGCCACAAGGATCACATGAGCGCCGGTTCTTCGTCACGTCGAAAAAAGCATTCACCGAGAACCTGTGGGAGCGGGCTTGCCCGCGAAGAATGCGCCGCGGTTTTTCAGGTATTACGCGTCATCGTTATTCGCGGGCAAGCCACGCTCCCACAGGTTCTGCGTTTTGATTTACCGGCATCACACAGCCTCCTGCCGTTGATCGGTGCTGAGTCTGAAGACTCAACTCGTCTCCAGAATCGCGGCCTCCACTTCCTCCGGCACCTTCACAAAAATGCTGTATTTGGCCCCTTCCATCGCCTCGAAGGCGATCAGCTTTTCCACCAGAGGCCCGTTCAACACCTTGCCGGCATTGAGCAGCAGCATGCCGTTGTCGGCATTCAGGTTGCGCGCCAGGATCATCCCCGCCACCAGGTCCCGGGTGGTCAGCACCTTGACCGTCGGGTCAGCCAGCGTCACATCGCTCAGGTAAGCTGCGCAGACCTGAATGAAATCTTCCACCAGTTCCGGGTCATAGAGCCGACCGGCGTACTGGCGGATATACACCAGGGCTTCATCGCTGTTCATCTGCCGCTCAAGGATCAGCCCGCGCTGCAACTCGATGAAATCCACCGCCAGTTTCAGCAACCGCGAACCGAGCGGAATGGCCTCCCCCTTGAGCCGATCGGGAAAACCGCTGCCGTCCCAGCGCTCCTGGTGGTGCAGGATCAGCCGCGCGGCATCCTTCATCGGGTCGAGCGTCATCAGCAGCGACTCACTCTGCTTCGGATAACCCCGGTAGCGCTCGCGGTCATTGTGATGCAGCAGGTCCGAAGGCGTACTCATCATGCTGTCGGTCCAGCTCAACTTACCGATGTTGTAGAGCGCCGCCGCCATGGTCAGGTCACGACTGGTGCCTTCGTCCAGGCTATGGAGTTTGCAGTACACCCGCACCAGTTCGATGATCTGCCGGTTGGTTTGCTTGGCGGGCGGCAGGCGCAGATTGGCCAGCAACGAAAACACTTCCGTGCCGGTGACATAGCTGCGTTTGAGCTCTTCGTAGGCCAGGTCCAGCATGTCAGCGGTTTGCTGAAGCTCAGAGGTGCGGGCCGCGACGTGTTTTTCCAGAGTGGCGTTGAGCAGTTTCAATTTCTCGTTCTGATCCCACGTCTCCTGCACCAGACGCAACCGCTCACGCTCGGAATACTGATAGGCGAGAGATTGCCGCAACGTCAGCAGCATTTCCTCATCGTGCCAGGGCTTGCTGATGTAACGATGGATCTGCCCTTCATTGATGGCTTTGATAATGGCCGAGGGGTCGGCATAACCGGTCAACATGATCCGGGTGGTGTTTGGGTAGTGCTGATGGATGTAGGCCAGCAGCGTGGCGCCGTCCATATTGGGCATGCGCGCGTCACTCATCACCAGATCGACCGGCCGCTGCGCCATGATTTCCAGGGCCTGGGCACCGCTGGTGGCCAGCAGCACCTCGTAGGGCTGGCTGCGCAGCAGGCGGCGCAGGCTGTTGAGAATCGACTCCTCATCGTCGACCAGCAATAACGTGGGTTTATCGGTCACAGTCGTGGGGAGTTGCTCTTCCATGGCGATACCTCAAGTGAAACCAGCCTCTTTATGTCAGGCACGGAAGAACTTCCTCTGACTTTCCCGAGCCTGAGCTACAGGCTAGATGATTTTCAGGCCGACCCGGGAAATGATTCGTTTCAGTCAAACGAGCGAATATCTGGCCGGACGACTATGCTCAGATCACTCGGATCCAAGAACGATACCCACTCCGTCCAGCGATCAGGGAAGGGATACCCTCTATGAGCTCATCGCACCAAACTGCTGTCGGTACAGGCGCATGTCAGTGAATACGCTGCTTGCGCGGACTAATCGTCGTATTCTCATCGTCGACGACACTGCATCGATCCATGAGGATTTCGCCAAGATTCTCAGTCCGTCATCAATCGAAGACGACAGTCTGGCCAGCGCTGAAAACGCCCTGTTCGGGACCTCGGTGACGGTATCGTCGCAAGGTTTTGTCATCGAATCCGCGTTTCAGGGCCGCGAAGCGCTGGACAAGGTCGAGACCGCACTGGCGAATGACTCACCCTACGCGATGGCCTTCATCGACATGCGCATGCCGCCGGGCTGGGACGGCCTGGAAACCATCGAACGCCTGTGGCAGGTCGATCCCAAGCTGCAAGTGGCGCTCTGCACCGCGTATTCCGACTATTCCTGGGAAGACATCGACGAGCGCCTGGAACTGGGCGATCGCCTGCTGATCCTGAAAAAACCCTTCGATGCCATCGAAATCCGCCAGATGGCCAGTGCATTGACCGCCAAATGGCAAATGACCGAAGACGCGGCGCTGAAGATGTCCCTGCTGGAGCAAGCGGTCGAGGAGCGCACCCGGGAGCTTTCCGACGCCAACATCATCGTGCAGAACAGCCCGACCATTTTGTATCGGCTGCGGGGCGAACCGTCGTTTCCGTTGATGTATATCTCCCACAACATCACCAAATACGGCCACATCGCGGCGGCCCTGGTGGCTTCGTCCAACTGGGCTCAAGAGCTGATTCATCCCGACGATCAAGAAAAAGTCGACACGGCCATGGCGCGAGTGCTGGACCGCCATGCAGCCGGTGCTTCCATCGAGTTCCGAATGCGCACCGGCGACGGTGACTGGCGCTGGGTCGAGAACCGCTACATCCCGGTGCGCGACGATGAAGGCCGCTTGCTGGAAGTCGAAGGCATCATCATCGACATCACCGAACGCAAACTGGCCGAGGAAAAGATCGCCCTGCTGGCCCGCACCGACGGGCTGACCGGGCTGGCCAACCGCGCGACGCTGATCGAGCGCCTGCATCAGGCGTTCGCCGCCGCCCGGCGAGGGGCCACCCCGTTCGCCATGTTTTACCTGGACCTGGATCACTTCAAACGTATCAACGACACCCTGGGCCACCCGGTGGGTGACCTGTTGTTGCAGGAGGTCGCTCGACGGATCAAAACCTGCGTGCGGGAAAACGACGTGGTCGCCCGCCTGGGGGGCGACGAGTTCGCGATACTGCAACTGGACGTCGGCGACCCGACCCAATCAGCAGCCCTGGCCGCCAAGGTCCGCGATGCGCTGGTGCTGCCCTACTCCCTGGCCGGCAATGATGTGCGGGTCTCGGTCAGCATCGGCATCAGCAGCTACGCCCAGGTCAGCCTCAGCGCCGACAGTCTGTTGACCCAGGCGGACATGGCACTGTATCGCTCCAAGGAAAAGGGCCGCAACCAGTACCACTTCCACTCCGAGGAAATCAATCAGGAAGTGGTCGAGCGCATGACCATCGCCAACGACTTGAGAACGGCCATCGAACGCGACGAACTCGAATTGCGTTACTGGCCGGAAGTAGACCTGAGCAGTGGCAGGATCCTCGGCATGGAAGCGCAGGTCAGTTGGAACCACCCCATACGCGGTTTACTGGAAGCCCCCGCATTTCTGCCCGCGGCGGAAAAGACCGGCATCATCATCTCCCTCGGTCACTGGGTGCTGGAGCGCGCCTGTCGGCAAATGCGCCAGTGGCGCGACGAAGGCATGGCGCCACCGGTGGTGGCGATAAAACTGTCGCTGGCCCAGCTCAAGAGTGGTCCCGAGTTGATCTATGACGTGTTACGCACCACCGCCCGCTGGGAACTGTGCCCGTGGGACCTGCGTTTCGACGTCACCGAAGCGACCCTGGCCCAGACCAAGTGGACGCACAACGATATCCTGCCACGCCTACGTGAGCTGGGGGTGAAGATCGCCATCGATGACTTCGGCACCGAATACTCTTCGTTCGACTACCTCAAGACTTACCAGGTCAATCATCTGAAACTCGCTCAGGCGTTCATCGACACCGCCGCCCACGACGCGGCCAGTGCCACCACCTTGCGGGCCATTATCAATTTCGCCCGCGAGGTCGGGATCGGCATCATCGCCGAAGGTGTCGAAACCCAGGAGCAACGCACTTCGCTGATGGCCACCGGCTCTCCGATGAATGCCCAGGGCTACTACTTCAGCCAAGCGGTCAGCAGCCAGCAGGCCGCCGAACTGTTGAAGGCCGGGAGCATCGTGCACGCGAACCACAATCCCGGAGCACTACCGGACGATTCGCGGCGCACCACGGAGGACAAGAAATGAAAACTCCGTTCATCCAGGCCAACCGACGCATTCTGATCATCGACGACACGCCCTCCATCCATGAGGACTTTCGCAAGATCCTGGGCGCCGATAGCGACGATGAACTAACCCTCGCCGGCACTGAGGCCGTGCTGTTCGACACCCCGCAGCCAACCCGGCTGGTCTTCCAGCTCGACTCCGCCTATCAAGGCCAGGAAGCGCTCAAACTGGTCAAGCGTGCCCAGGCAGAAGGTCGCCCTTACGCCATGGCGTTCACCGACATGCGCATGCCCCCGGGCTGGGACGGGCTGGAAACCATCGAACGGCTCTGGAAAGTCGACCCTAACCTGCAAATCGCGCTGTGCACGGCTTTCTCGGATTACACCTGGGAAGCCATGGCCGAACGGCTGGAATTCGGCGATCAGTTGCTGGTATTGAAAAAACCCTTCGACAGTCTGGAAATCCGCCAGATGGCCAGCGCCCTGACCTGGAAGTGGCAGATGGCGCAGGACGCGGCGATGAAAGTGCTGAGTCTGGAGCAAACCATCGAAGCCCGGGTCCACGAACTGCTCAAGGTGTCTCATCTGTTGCAGTACGACGTGTTGACCGAGTTGCCCAACAGCACCTTGCTGGGTGACCGGCTGAACCAGTCCCTGGCCTTGTCCAGACGCCATGACAAACAACTGGCGGTGATGTTTCTGGGGCTCGATCGCTTCAAGCGCATCAACAATGCGTTGGGTCACCCGACCGGTGACGAGATGCTCAAACGTGTCGGACGAAGCCTGGTGGCCTGCGTACGCGCCTCCGATTCGGTGTTTCGCTACGGCTCCGACGAGTTTGTAGTGATTCTGGCCGACATCCACCACCCCCAACAGACCAAGGGCATCGCCGAAAAACTCTTGAACGCCATACGTGCGCCCCAGCACGTCGCCGGACACGACCTGAGCGTGACGGCCAGCTTGGGCATCAGCATCTATCCCGATGACGGTTTCGATGCCATCGCACTGATCAAGAAAGCCGAAACCGCGATGCGCAACGTCAAGGAAAGCGGCCCCAACGATTTCAGCTTTTTCATCGATGAGATGAACCAACGCGCACGGGAACAGCAGACCATCGAGTCGGGGATTCGCCAGGCACTGGAGCGGAACGAGTTTGTCCTGCACTACCAACCGAAACTCGACCTGGGCACCGGCAAGGTGGTTGGCGCCGAGGCGTTGATCCGCTGGCAAAAACCGGGGCAAGGCTGGATCTACCCGACAGACTTCATCGGTGTGGCCGAAGACAGCGGCTTGATCGTGCCGTTGAGCAAATGGGTACTGGCCCAGGCCTGTCGACAAGCCCGTACCTGGCAGGCGAATGGCCTGCCGAATCTGTGCATGTCGGTGAACGTGTCGGCCATCGATTTCCGTCAGCGGGATTTTGTCGATGTCATTGAACAGATACTCCAGCAAACCGGCATGGACCCCGCCTTGCTGGAGCTGGAAATCACCGAAGGCGTATTGATGCAGAACGTCGATAGCACGATGGTCGCGCTGAGTCGGCTCAAGGCTTTGGGAGTACGGCTGGCCATCGACGACTTCGGCACCGGCTATTCCAGCCTGAGTTACTTGCAACGGTTTCCCATCGATGTACTGAAAATCGACCAGTCGTTCATTCGTGGCCTGGGTCGTGACAGCAATGACGCGGCCCTGGTCAGCGCCATCATCAGCCTGGGTAAAAGCCTCAATCTGACGGTCATTGCAGAAGGGGTGGAAACCCTCGAACAACTGGATTTTCTCAAGGCCCTCCATTGCGAGGAAGGCCAGGGTTACTACTTCAGCAAAGCCGTGGAGCCGGACGCCTTCGTGCAATACCTGACATCCGTAAAGCCCACCTCCCCCACAGCCAAATGAACGATGTGCAACGACACAGGGCCCTGTGCCAAGGAATCATAAGATGTCGCGCTCCTTCTGCTACTTGCTCCTTGCTCCTCTGTTCAGCTGTTGTCTGATAGCCAGCGGCGCACCGCTGGACGAACCGCTCAAACCCTTGCCCGCGGTGCCCGAGCAGAATCCCTTGCAAGTCGAACTCGGTCGCCGGTTGTTCAACGAACCACGGCTGTCGGTCAACAACAGCCTGTCCTGCGCCAGTTGCCACCGTCTGGAAATCGGCGGCGCCGACGACAAGGCGTTGTCCATCGGCTTCAAAGGCGAACCCTTGACGATCAATACCCCCAGCGTGTTCAACGCGAGCCTGAACTTCCGGCAATTCTGGAACGGCCGCGCCGACACTCTGGAAACACAAGCCCACGAAGTGGTGCAGAGCCCCAGTGAAATGGGCAGTCATTGGGAACATGTAGTCCAGATGCTGTCTGCCGACCCGGATTACAAAAGCGCTTTCACCAAGGCCTACCCGGACGGCGTCACCATGAACAATGTGCAAAGTGCCCTGGCCACCTACGAGCGCACGCTGATCAGCGCCAACTCGCGTTTCGACCAATACCTGTCGGGCAATACCGAGATACTCACGATTGACGAGAAGTACGGTTACCAACGCTTCAAGGACTACGGCTGCATCGCCTGCCATCAGGGGGTGAACATCGGCGGCAACATGTTCCAGAAATTCGGGGTCATGGGTGATTACTTTCAAGCTCGTGGCAACCCCACCGAAGCCGATCTGGGCCGCTATCTGGTCACCAAGGCCGAAGAGGACCGCAACGTGTTCAAGGTGCCGAGCCTGCGCAATGTCGCCGTGACCGCGCCGTACTTTCACGACGGCTCGGCTAAAACCCTCGAAGATGCGGTAGACGTGATGTTCAAGTTCCAGCTTGGTCGTGTGCCCTCCGACAAGGACAAGGACCTGATCATCAAATTCCTCAAGACCCTGACCGGTGAGTGGGGAGGAAAACCGTTATGAAAACGTACCGCCGTCGCGACCTGACGCTGCTCGGTGCCGTGGCCGTGCTGCTGGCCTCGACGCTGTTGTTCCTGTACCTCAAATCCAACTCGCAGGAGACGTCGGCCTACGCCGAGTCCCGGGATTTGATCGGCCGGATCAAACAGTTGAACGCGCAATGGGAAACCGAGATTCTCAAGTCCAGGATCGCTATCAGTCACAACTACGATCCAGTGGTGGCACCGCTGAGCGAGATGACGCGCCTGTGGCAACGGTTCGAGAGCATAGAGTCCAAGCACGGTCGCAACGACTCGCCGACCTGGCGTGCCAGTCATGACGCATACCTTTCCGCCATCCAGGAGAAAACCCGGTTGGTGGAGCAGTTCAAATCCCACAACGCGGTGCTGCGCAACTCACTGGCGTTCCTGCCCACTGCCGAAGACGACATCCAGCAACCGCTTACCCAACTGCCCGATCAAGACAAACTGCAACTGCAGAACATTGCCACCGACACCTACGACTTACTGCTCAGCAGCCTGGAGTTCGCCCAGATCACTTCCGACGATAAAGCGGCGGATATTCTGCTGGGGCTGAACAAACTGGGGGTGAACAAGCAGCGATTGCCGGAGCAGTTTCACAGCCCGATCGATATTTTGAGCAACCACATCGCACTGATCCTGCGTGAACAACCGGTGGTCAATCGGTTGTTGGAAAACATCGAAGCCATTCCGGTGGCCGAACGGCTGGACGACATTACCGACCTGCTGAACAAGGACCAGCAACAAACCGATGCCATCGACCAGCGCTACCACTTCTACATGCTGGTGTTTTCGACGCTGTTGGTACTGGTGCTGGTGTACCTGGCGATTCGCCTGATGCGCAGCTTCGGGGAGATCAATCGGGTCAACAAGGAACTGCAAACCGCCAACGAAGTTCTCGAACAACGGGTCGAAGAGCGCACCCGCGAACTCAAGGATACCCAGAGCGAATTGCTCGACACCGCGCGCCAGGCCGGCATGGCCGAAATCGCCACCAACGTGCTGCACAACGTCGGCAACGTGCTCAACAGCGTGAACATCTCGGCCGACCTGGTCACTCGCCGGCTGCGTAGCAGCAAGGCCCAGGGGCTGGGCAAGGCGATGCAACTGATCAATGAACATCAAAGCGACCTGGGCACCTTTCTGACCCAGAACGAGAAAGGAAAACTGCTGCCCGGCTACTTGAATCAACTGGTGGAAGCCATTGCCCTCGAACAGCAAGGCATGACCGAGGAACTCGCACAACTGAGCAAAAGCGTCGATCACATCAAAGACATCGTCGCCACCCAGCAGTCCTACGCGGGGGCCAACAACCTGGTGGAACCGCTGTACATCAGCGAATTGCTCGAGGACGCCCTGCGCATGAACGCCGGCGCCTTGACCCGGCATCACGTCACGGTGGTCAAGGAATACGGCGACGTACCGCAAGTGATGGGCGACAAGCACCGCTTGTTGCTGATCCTGATCAACCTGATCAGCAACGCCAAATACGCCATGTCCGACCTCAGCAACCGAGCGCGACACATCACCCTCGGGGTAAAAGTCGTCGAGGACACGATCCTGCAAATCAGCGTCAAGGATGACGGCGAAGGCATTGCCCCGGAGAACATGACGCGGATCTTTGCCCACGGTTTCACCACCCGCAAGGAAGGCCACGGCTTCGGCCTGCACAGCTGTGCGCTGGCTGCGATCGAAATGAACGGCCATCTCACCGCCCACAGCGACGGGCCGGGCAAGGGCGCCCTCTTCACCTTGCAGATCCCGTTGAACCCCGTCATGGAGGAAGCATGAGCGACCTATCGAACCGCCGCATTCTGCTGATCGACGACACACCGTCCATCCATGATGACTTTCGCAAGATACTCACCCCGACCTCGGCCAAACATGTAGAACTGGACGAAATGGAGGCCGCGCTGTTCGGCAGCGAAGTGAAAACCACCCAGCTTCTGTTCGAGCTGGATTCGGCCTATGGCGGTCAGGAGGGCCTGGGCAAACTCGTCCAGGCCTTACAGGAGAACCGCCCCTACGCCCTGGCCTTCGTCGACATGCGCATGCCCGAGGGCTGGGACGGTGCACAAACTATCGAACACCTGTGGCAAGAAGACCCGAACCTGCAAGTGGTGGTGTGTACCGCCTACTCCGACTATTCGTGGGATGAACTGCTGGAACGCCTGCACGCCCATGACCGCCTGCTGATTCTGAAAAAGCCGTTCGACAACATTGAAGTCCAGCAGATGGCCAACACCCTGCTCACCAAATGGGACATGACCGAACGGGCGTCTATCCAGATGAGCCATCTGGAGCATCTGGTGGACCAGCGCACGACTCAGTTCAAGCAGGCCAGCGAAGCATTGCAGCGGGAAATCGACGAGCGCAAACAACTGGAAAGCCAACTGGTGCAATCGGAAAAACTCGCCTCGCTGGGGCAACTGGCCGCGGGCGTCGCCCATGAAATCAATAACCCCATCGGCTTCATTTCCTCCAATCTCGGCGCCCTCGATGGCTACTTCAAACAACTGCAGGCCATGCTCGATGCCTATCGGGAAGCGGAGGCGGCCATTACCTCAAGCGACGTCCTCGAACGACTCGGCCAGCTACGTGAGAAGGTCGAGCTGGAGTTTTTGCGCGAAGACATTCCGCTGCTGATCAAGGAGTCCAAGGACGGCATCAACCGGGTCGGGCAGATCGTCAAAGACCTGAAGGACTTCTCCCGCGTCGACTCCAATCAGGAATGGCAGTGGGCCAACCTGCAACAAGGCATCGAATCGACGCTGAACATCGTCGCCAATGAACTCAAGTACAAGGCCGACGTGGTGAAGGAGTATCAAACACTGCCTGAAATCGAATGCCTGCCGTCGCAGATCAATCAAGTGATCATGAACCTGATCGTCAACGCGTCTCAGGCCATGGGGCCGGAACGGGGCACCATCACCCTGCGTACCGGGCTTGAAGGTGAAACGGTGTCGATCGAAGTCGCGGACACCGGATCAGGCATCGAACCGGAATGCCTGCAGAAAATATTCGACCCGTTCTACACCACCAAACCGGTGGGCCAGGGGACAGGGCTCGGGTTGTCCCTGTCCTATGGCATCGTGAAAAAACACCGGGGCGATATTTCAGTGCGCAGCGAAGTCGGGGTGGGTAGCACCTTTCGGGTCGAGTTGCCGGTGCGCCAGACAAAAACAGCGGCCTGAACACCTATCAAAATGTCCCACACGTTATCCACCAGATATTGAACTGGCCCAATGATTTTGGACGCCTCGATCGGGCGTATTATGCTCAGCGATTGCTCCAGTAAAGAAATCGCCCGTAAGCTGGAAATCTCTGTCGAAACCGTGAAAGTCCATAAAAAACACCTGTACAGCAAGCTGGGGAGCAAGTCCCAGTCCGAGCTGTTTTCGATTTTTCTCCAAGCGCAAAATGCCTGAATTGATTAGCCTTCATAGCAAGTAAAACCATTGTGGCGAGGGGGCTTGCCCCCGTCCGGCTGCGAAGCAGTCGTAAATCTGCAATTGCGTTCTGTCGGGAAGAATACGGTGAATGATTTGGGACTGCTGCGCAGTCCAACGGGGGCAAGCCCCCTCGCCACAAAAGCCTGTATGCCAATGTCCCACAACAACCAAGTCCGAACCCAAGGAAACCGTATGAGCCTGTCACTCCTGAGCCGCTACGCCTTCTTTGCCGTCTGTGTGATATTCACCCTCGCCAGCCTGCCCTTTCTGGAATACGACTGGCTCTGGCCGATCACCGCCGTCACCGGCGTCCTCAGCCTGGTGGGCCTGTTCGACCTGTTGCAAAGCCCTCATGCGGTGCGCCGCAACTACCCGATCCTGGGCAACATTCGTTATCTGGTGGAGGGCATTCGCCCGGAAATCCGCCAGTACCTGCTCGAATCCGACAGCGATGCCCTGCCCTTTTCCCGGGCCCAACGTTCGCTGGTGTATTCGCGGGCCAAGAATGAAAGTGCCGACAAACCCTTCGGCACGCTGATCGATGTGTATCAGTCGGGTTTCGAATTCATCGGCCACTCCATGCGCCCGGCGCCGTTGAGCGACCCGAGCAGTTTCCGGGTAATGGTCGGCGGCCCGCAGTGCACCCAGCCGTACTCGGCGTCGGTGTTCAACATCTCGGCCATGAGCTTCGGCTCCCTCAGCGCCAACGCCATTCGCGCGTTGAACCAGGGCGCCAGACTCGGCAACTTTGCCCATGACACCGGCGAAGGCAGCATCAGCCCCTATCACCGGGAAAACGGCGGCGACCTGACCTGGGAGCTGGGCAGCGGCTACTTCGGCTGCCGCACCGCCGATGGCCGTTTCGACCCGGAACGCTTCGCCGCCCAGGCACAGAATCCGCAAGTGCGGATGATCGAAATCAAAATGAGCCAAGGCGCCAAACCCGGCCACGGCGGGATTCTGCCCAAGCACAAAGTCACCCAGGAAATCGCCGAAACCCGTGGCATCCCGATGGGCGAAGACTGCATTTCGCCGTCGCGCCACAGCGCGTTTTCCACGCCGATCGAAATGATGCACTTCATCGCGCAACTGCGTGAACTGTCCGGCGGCAAACCGGTGGGCTTCAAGTTCTGCCTGGGCCACCCGTGGGAATTCATGGGCATCGCCAAGGCCATGCTGGAAACCGGTATCCTCCCGGACTTCATCGTGGTCGACGGCAAGGAAGGTGGCACCGGCGCCGCGCCCGTGGAGTTCACCGACCATATTGGTGTGCCGATGCGCGAAGGCCTGCTGTTCGTGCACAACACCCTGGTGGGCCTGAATCTGCGGGACAAGATCAAACTCGGCGCCAGCGGCAAAATCGTCAGCGCCTTCGACATCGCCAGCGTCCTGGCCATCGGCGCCGACTGGGCCAACTCGGCGCGCGGCTTCATGTTCGCCATCGGCTGCATCCAGTCGCAAAGCTGCCACACCAACAAATGCCCGACCGGCGTCGCCACCCAGGACACCCTGCGCCAGCGCGCGCTGGTGGTTCCGGACAAGGCTCAGCGCGTGTACAACTTCCATCGCAATACGCTGAAGGCCCTGGCCGAAATGCTCGCCGCCGCGGGCCTGGAACATCCTTCGCAACTGTCGGCCAAACATCTGGTGCGACGCATGTCGGCGACCGAGATCAAACTGTTTTCGCAGTTGCATGTGTTTTTGAAGCCGGGGGAATTGCTCACTGGCGAAGTGAACGGCGAGTTTTACTCGCGGATGTGGCAGATGGCGCGGGCGGACAGTTTTGAGCCTAATGAAACGGCTGCCGCATAGGGTGTTTTTGCGCGCCGACCTCAGCGGTTGGCGCTCCGTCCAGAATGAACAAACGGGCCTCACTGGCTCCTTCCTTCAGCGTCAGCACCTGTTTCCAGTATTTGGGAAACAAGGCGTCATGTTCTGGACGCGCATAACCCGTGACCCACCAGACTCGTTTGGCATTCAGTTTCAGGGTCGAGAAGTCGTTGAAGAGAATCGAGAGCTGGTGACGGGGGATAAGTGCCCAACCACCGTATTCGGCAGTTCCCCACAGGGTGCCTGTCGGGGACTTGACGACGTATAGCCTTGGTTGAATGCCTGTGGCGTTGTAGTACGTGAACGGCAAGTACCAATACAGGTTATCCACAATGATCTCGTCACCCGGACGCACTTCGCGACCAAGACCTGCGACCACGGCGTCCAGCTTCGCGTCTCTACGGATGCTTGTGCCGTTCATCTCATCCGTTTGTGCATAAACCGCCGCCAGCCCATGCACTTCTGCCCACACAATAAAAGCCATGGCGATAGCCGCAAGGACGACATGGCGTCGGCTCAATGCGTCCAGCGCGAGCGCAACGATAAGGGGCATTGCCACGGCAGCGAACACCAGGTACCTTGCATTGAAAACCGGAACGATCAACGACACCAGAAATACGGTCAGCACCGGGACAAAGAAATAACTCACCAGCAAGACGCTGAAAGGGCGTGCCTTGAATAGCACCGCGGCAGCGCAAACAACGATCAACACCGAGGGCAACGCGCGCCATAAGAATGAATAACTGGCCGTATCCCCCATCACCACCAGTTGCCAAACGAAGGTCAGCACCGTCTGCCAGGTCAGTGGCGGAATCCACTCGAGCCCATCCATTCGCAACAATTGGCGGATGAGGGGCGGTATCCACGGCAGATACAACGCAACGATAGCGCTATTGGCCACTATCCATGCACGCCCCTGGATCTTGCGCACCCGCCACCAAAAAAGCCAATGCACCAACACACCCAGCGCGGCGAAGTAATGCGTGTAGAAAGCCGCCGTCATCAACAGCACGTAAAACACCGGATAACGCTTTTGCTCCGGTGCCCTGACCCAGCACACCAGCGCCACGGTCGCGCCCATCAACCAGAAACCCAGCAAGGTGTACATTCGCACTTCCTGGCTGTAGCGCACCGATATCGGCAGCAATGCCAACAGCAATGCTGCTGTCCAGGTCGCCCTTCGCGTCGTCACCAGGCTCATCAATTTAATGCACAGCCCCAGCGTGCCGACATCGGCCAGTGCACTCAGGGATCGCGCAGACAACACGCCGTTACCGCACAACAACATCCAGAAATGCAGCAAGACATAGTAAAGCGGTGGATGAACATCCCGCGCCGTCGTGGACCAGATGTACGCAGGCGAGCCTTCGGCCAGCAGTATGCTGTAAGCCTCGTCGTACCAGATGACCGGCACGGTGATGGCGTGAAACCTTACGAATAATGCGATCGCCAGCACCACCAGCAGACCCGCACCGTCGGCGCCCCCGGATGGCAAGCGTTTGAGATAGATCGCAGGAACACTCACCGTTTTCACCACTCAAGCGTGGCAATCGGAGTCGGCTCTTTCACCACGATAAAACCGTAATCACCCAACAGATAGAGGCTGTAGAACTGGTTCTCCACCAGCGGTGGATAACCCTGATAACCCACCATCGTCGCGTTGCGTCGCTCCCTCTCCACGACCACGTTGGTGATGCCCACCTTCGGCAGGTTTTCCGCCAGCATGTAGAAGTTGATGTTCAGCAGATAATGCAAAACCGGCATCTGCTTGAACGAGCCCGCGGCCCCCACCAGCCAGTGATCGGAATAACTCACCGACATGTAAATGCGCTTGGCCTCGCGCAGTTGCCGATGGGCTGCAATGTCATGCCCCAGGGAAAACAACGCGCTGGACGCAAAGGTGTTCTGCACCGTCAGCACGCGCCCATAGGCGTAGGACAGCGAAAGCATCGCCAACAGAGGCACCGCCAATAACAAAGCCAGCCGTTCATGGATCGGTGCCAGAGCCAGATGGCTCAAATAGAACAGCAGCACCAACAGCACGGCAAACCCCATCAAGGTTCTGGCGCCTTCATTGAAGTCGCGGAAAAACAACACAGCCCCCGACACCAGCAAGATCACGACCGGCACGGCCAGCACGCACACCAGGCCCATCACGACTTTTCTCAGCCCTGTGTCCTGGCGTTCCATCACGTTGCGGGCCAGCTGTACGCAACCGGCGATGGCACACAACAGCAGCACGGCGAACACCCAAGTGAATCCACCGTGAAACAGCAGCACGACTTTTTCCAGCACACGGCTGATGTTGACTTCAAGTTGCAGCCAGGGTGCTGCTGCCCAGTTCAAGAACAAAACGCGGTTCTGATCCATGTACGGATAAGCGGTGACGCTGTAGATCAACCCGCCGAGCACCACCTGGGCGATTTTCCAACCGATCGACTCGCACCACTGCCGCCAGGCCCGTTTGTCGTTCGCGGCCCTGAGCAGTTCCAGGCAACACAGGCCCAGAAACACATTCAGGCTTACCTGATAAAGCCCCAGCCCCAGGGCAATCAGGAAGGCCGGCACCAGCCATTGCAGGATGCGCGAAGGATGACGAAACGTGATCGCGTAGATCACAGCCACCAGGCTCAAGGCATTGGCAGGCCCGTCGTATTGATACGACAGGTTCTGCAGAAAGAACGGGTTGTACCAGAGCGGCAACACCACCAGGCAGCAGGATAGCGTCGGCTGCGGGTAGTAATGAAACGTCAGGCTGGTCAATGCAAAGGCCATGGCCAGCGTGGCGATCAACAGCGGTAACGGAAAGATGTTCGGCGCGGCATCACTGAAGGTCAGAACGTTGTAGAACAGCTCGGTGAACAACCGCCCCTGGCTCGCCCAGGCAGTACCGGCGGACAGCGAACGCCAGTTGTCATCGATGTAGGGATAGTCTGCAAGAATCAGCGGAATGACATAAATCAGGGCTGCGATCAGGAAAAACAGCCAGACCCGACGACGCCCGATTTCGCCGCTGAAAAAATCGCTCAATCTGCCCATGCTAAAGCCCGATCCGGTCTTTGCCGCCGATGACGTCTTTGATCACATACCGGGGCCGATGCTTGGCTTCGATGTAAATGCGACCGATATACTCACCGAGGATGCCGATGCCGATCAGTTGCACACCGCCCAGAAACAATATGGCCGTCATCAACGAAGGGTAGCCGGGGACGCTGTTGCCGAAGACAATCTTGTCCAGCACCATGTACACCGCGTACAGCACCGCGAAGATCGAAATACCGCCACCGACGTAAGTCCACAACCGCAATGGCACGGTGCTGAACGAAGTAATGCCTTCCAGCGCCAGGTTCCACAGTTTCCAGCCATTGAACTTGCTGCGTCCCGCCACTCGCCGGGCTCGCTCGTACTCCACCACCACGGTGGTGAAACCGGCCCACGACAGAACGCCTTTCATGAACAACTGATGCTCGGGGAGTGCGCGAATCACATTGACCACCTTGCGGTCCATGAGCCGGAAGTCCCCGACATTTTCTTCAATGCGGGTGTAGGAAATTCTGTTCAGCAGGTGGTAGAACAGCGACGCGCTGTGGCGTTTCAGGTAACTGTCGCTGGCACGGTCCCGGCGTTTGGCGAGTACCACATCGGCGCCCTTCTGCCACTCGGCAATCAACCGTGGAATGACGCTGATCGGATCTTGCAGGTCCACGTCCATGGGGATCACCGCATCGCCGGTGGCGTATTCCAGCCCGGCAAACAACGCCGGTTCCTTGCCGAAGTTGCGCGAGAAATTGATCAGCAACACCTGGTCATCGACCTGGGCCAGCGCCTTGGCCTGCTCAGCCGTCTGGTCGGTACTGCCGTCGTTGATGAACACGATCTCGACTTCATAAGGGTCAAGTTTCAACTCACGGCGCACCGCTTGGTGGAACAGACTGATCGCCTGCTCTTCGTTGAATACCGGGACAATCAGCGAAACCTTCACGTTGCACACTCCTGAGAACCGAAGTGTAGATGCTCGCCAGATGCCATCATGGGGAGTTCTGGCGCGCGAACAGTCCGGCAGACCGACGGCCACGCCGTTCAATCCGTTCGCGATATGCAGCTGAGACATTCGGTAATATCCAGCCTTTTGCAATTGCCTGTGAATCACGGCACCCTGCGCGCCGCTGTAGAAGCGAGGCTTGCCCGCGCCTACCCAACAACTCCGTTCAAGAGCCCGCCTTCATGACGTCTGGACGCGATCACCGTATCGATTTTTTCCGCGGCCTGGCCCTGATCTTTATCTTCTGGGACCACGTGCCACAGAACCCGCTCGCGCAGTTCACGGTGCGTAACTTCGGCTTCAGCGATGCAGCGGAGATTTTCGTGTTCCTGGCCGGTTATGCGGCCGTGCTGGCCTACGGCAAGATCGCCCGGCGCGACGGGGTCATGGTCGCCACGGTGAAAATCCTGCGACGCGCCTGGGTGCTCTATGTGGTGCACATCTTTTTGCTGGCGCTGTTGATGGGCATCGTGTTTTTCGCCAACAGCCATGTGGAAACCCGCGATCTGGTGCAGGAAATGGGCTTGCAGTATTTCCTGAGCAATCCGCAGCAGGCGTTGATGGACGAGTTGCTGCTGCGCTTCAAGCCAAACCTGATGGACCCGTTGCCGCTGTACATTCTGTTGCTGCTCGGCCTGCCGCTGGTACTGCCGATGCTGCTGCGCAAGGCTGAATACGTGGTGGGGCTGTAGGTGGTGTTGTACCTGCTGGCGCCATGGTTGCAGTGGAACCTGGCGGGCACCGACGGGGGCGTGTGGTTTTTCAATCCAATGGCCTGGCAGCTGCTGTTTATTCTCGGGGGCGCGGCGGCGATTCACCGGCAAAGGCCTCGGGCGCCGCAACCCCGACCGCTGACTCGGCAGCCGGTTTTCATCGCGGCTCTGACCTATCTGGTGATGACCGGGATGATCGCGCTGTCGTGGAGATGGCCGACTGTGCACGACGCGTTCATGCCCCAATGGCTCGGCGAATGGCTCTATCCAATCAGCAAGACCAACCTCTCGCCAGCGCGCCTGCTGCACTTCCTCGCCCTCGCCTACGTCACCGCCAGGTTGTTGCCGGACACCGGCTGGACGCAACACTGGCTGGCGCGACAAAGCTGTCGCATGGGCCGATATTCTCTGGAAGTGTTCTGCTTTAGCGTGCTGCTGGCGCCGTTGGCGGACATGCTCAACGCCTTGGGCGGGAATGTAATGGCGATGCAACTATTCAGCGCGATGCTGGGGGTCGGGTTGATGGCGTTGCTGGGGGCCTGGCTGGATTTCAATAAGCGGTTGAACACGCCGGTTCAAGTCGCCGTCGTCTGACATTGAGGCACGCCGATTCTTGTGGCGAGGGGGCTTGCTCCCGTTCGGCTGCGAAGCAGTCGTAAATCCGTTGCACGCGATATGCCTGATAAAAAATAGTGCTGCTGGTTTTTTGGGACTGCTGCGCAGTCCAACGGGGGCAAGCCCCCTCGCCACAAAAGCCCCCTCGCCACAGGAGATCGCGCCAATCTATAAAAAGCCCCGATCATTCAGACCGGGGTTGTTGTATGGCTGGCGTTACAGATTCAAGACGCCGAACGCACCGCGCCTTGCGGCACATTTGTCGGTTGCAGCTTGAACACATAGAACAACACCGTCAGCAGCACCAGGAACGCGGGGCCCACATACAGCGCCACGCGGGTGTCCGGAAAGTACGCCATCAGGCCGACCACCAGCACCAGGAAGGCCAGCGCCAGATACGAACTGACCGGGTACAGCCACATGCGATATTTCAGGCCGGCACGTTCGCTGGCACTCAGACCTTTGCGGAACTTGAGCTGGGCCAGCAGGATCATCACCCAGGTCCAGATCGCGCCGAAGGTGGCAATCGCGGTGACCCAGACGAAGACCTTCTCCGGCACCAGATAATTAAGCAGCACGCCCAGCAACAACGCGCCGATCGACAGCAGCAACGCGCGACGGGGCACGCCGCTGTTCGACGTCTTGGCGAAACCGGCCGGGGCCTGGCCGTTCTGCGCCAGGCTGTAGAGCATGCGCCCGGTGCTGAAGATACCGCCGTTGCAGGACGACAGCGCCGCGGTGATCACCACGAAGTTGATGATGCCGGCGGCAGTCTTGATGCCCAGACGCTCGAAGGTCATCACGAACGGGCTGCCCTGGGTGCCGATGGCGTTCCACGGGTAGATCGACAGAATCACGAACAGGGCGCCGACATAGAACAGCAGAATCCGCCAGAACACCGAGCCGATTGCGTTGGGGATGGTTTTCTGCGGGTTCTTCGCTTCACCGGCGGTCAGGCCGATCATCTCGACGCCGAGGTAGGCGAACATCACCATTTGCAGGGACATCAACACGCCTTGCACGCCATTGGGCATGAAGCCGCCGTGCGCCCAGAGATTGGAAATCCCCAGGGCGACGCCGTCGTTGCCGAAGCCGAACGCAATCACGCCGATACCGCCGACCACCATCGCAATGATGGTGACGATTTTGATCAAGGCGAACCAGAATTCGAACTCACCGAAGGCCTTGACCGCGATCAGGTTGATGGTGCCCATGCTGATGAGCGCCGACAGCGCCCAGATCCAGCGCGGCACATCGGGGAACCAGACGCCCATGTACACCGCCACCGCGGTGATTTCCGCGACGCAGGTCACCAGCCACAGAAACCAGTAGTTCCAACCGGTCAGAAAGCCCGCCAGAGGGCCGAGGTAATCCTGGGCATAACGACTGAACGAACCGGCGACCGGGTTGTGCACGGCCATCTCGCCGAGGGCGCGCATGATCACCAGGATCGCCAGACCGCCGATGATGTAGGAGAGCATGATGGCCGGGCCGGCCATTTCGATGGCCTTGGCCGAACCCAGGAACAGGCCGACGCCGATGCAGGCACCGAGCGCCATCAAGCGAATATGCCGTTCGCCCAGTTCGCGTTTAAGCGGGCCGCCCTGAGCGGTCTCGCCGTGAGGCAGGTGATTGCCGACTGGCATAGGGGTGCAACCTCGTCTTGTTATTGGATGTGACCACCGAGTGTCGAAGCGCCGGCCGATAAGCCAGTGCCTGGTGAAACCGAGCCTGTTTTGTGGACAGACACGTCTTGTAGGACAAAACCTGCAAGATCAGCGGGGCGTGCAGTATAAAAAGCTAACAGCAGGTATTTTCACTATATAAAACACAATATTCAGCGATAAATAACGGGTAATTCGCGCTATACGGAGGGGCATTACCTGGCTTACGCAGGAACATTCGCCACCGAAACGGCGCCGAGTATTGCACAGCAATGGTGCATCGTCATGCCCCTACCTAGGCAGCATTTACCTCTTCGATGCGTCTGGCTCAACCCTTTCAGACGATACCCCCTGTGGCGAGGGGGCTTGCCCCCGTTGGACTGCGCAGCGGTCCCAAAAACCAGTAACACTGGATTTTTTCAGACACACCGCATGTACAGGATTCACGACTGCTGCGCAGCCGAACGGGGGCAAGCCCCCTCGCCACAACAGCCCTCTCCCCGCAGTTAATCCTTCGCAAGAATCAGAATATTCACTCAATTATTACAGCCCCGATCCAGGAAGTCGGGTACTAGCCTGAGAAGCGTCGTCTACTTACGCAAGGAAGCAATGGATTGCCTACTCAACCAAATTCTCATTGTCTGCGCTTTGGCAGAGCCTCCGAAAACGGCCGCGCTTACCTCATCACCGCTGTTATTCACGAACGCCAACCCATATTTTCTGACTGGCAATTAGGACGTCTGGTGGTCGCAGAACTGCGCCGAATTCACGACGCTGGTTTAGCGGATTCAATCGCCTGGGTTGTGATGCCTGATCATTTCCATTGGCTAATGCAGCTGCGGGACAGCAATCTGGGCAGTGTTGTCAGCTCTACCAAGTCACGCTGCACCCTGGCAGTGAACAAAATGACCGGTCGGTGTGGTCCGCTATGGCAAAGCGGCTACCACGACCGGGCAATCCGCGATGGCGAAGAGCTTCTGCCGTTTGCTCGTTACATTGTTGCCAATCCCTTGCGCGCAGGGTTGGTCAATAAAATTGGCGATTACCCACTATGGGATGCCTGCTGGCTATAACGCGGGACTCCGTGGCGAGGGAGCTTACTGTGGTGGGGGGGGGGGTTACTGTGGCGAGGGGGCTTGCCCCCGTTCGGCTGCGCAGCAGTCGTGAGCCCTTTAAATGTGGCGTGTCTGAAAAATCCAGTGTTGCTGTTTTTTGGGGACTGCTGCGCAGTCCAACGGGGGCAAGCCCCCTCGCCACAACAGCCCTTTTCCATAGGTAATCGTGCGTATCTGATATTTGGTTGTTCACAATTTTTTCACCAACGCCAACCACCGTCTAAGCTTCAAACAAGTCCGATCAATCTGCGTGAATGGATCAGTCGACTATGGGCGCTTTGTGGCAATCCGATTCGAGTGACACTGTGGTTCCGACTGAACGTGTGGATGAAGCGCCATTACCTGAAAAACCCCGTCGCTCACGGCACGGCTGGGGGGCGTTCTGGTTGCTGCTGCTGATTATCCTGATTGTCCTGGGCCTGGCCGCAGCCAAGGAAATGCGCACCTCCAAGTTTCAAGCCCGGGAAATCAGCAAATATGCCGACTCGCTGAAATATGAACTGCAACCCGGCCCCAGCGATGCGATTCGCTACCCTGGCGAAGGCCCGTTCGATCAGCGTCTGGGTTACAGCGCCCTGAATGAATTTCTTCCGCGGCTGCTCAAACGCGATTACGTGATAGCGGCGCAAACCCGCTTTTCACCTGCCCTGATGAAGTACAGCGACAAGGGCTTTTTCATACCCTATACCGAGAAAATCCAGGCCGGGCTGTCGATCACCGATTGCCGCGTGGCCCCGCTGTACCAGTTCAAGTACCCCCAGCAACTTTATTCAAGCTTTGCCGCGATCCCTCCGGTGGTGGTCAACAGTTTGCTGTTCGTCGAAAACCGCTTCTTGCTCGACCCCCATCAGCCCCTGGCCAACCCCGCCGTGGACTGGCCGCGGTTCGGCATGGCGGCGTGGTCCCAGGTGGCCAAACTATTGCGCCTGCCCGGCCAGTCGGCGGGCGGCAGTACGTTGGCGACACAGCTTGAGAAATATCGACACTCACCCGAGGGCTTGACGGTGTCGGGCGCGGAAAAAATCCGCCAAATGATTTCCGCCAGCGTGCGGGCCTATCAGCCGGGGCCGGATACCCTCCAGGTGCGACAAAATGTAATTCGCGATTACCTCAACAGTGTTCCGCTGTCCGCGGTGCCGGGCCACGGTGAAGTGCACGGCATGGCCGAAGGTTTGCGTGTGTGGTACGGCGCCGACTTCAACAAAGCCAACGAACGGCTGGCCAGCACCGACACCGATCAGAAAAGCCTGGCGGAAAAAGGCCTGGCCCTGCGTGAAGTATTGTCACTGATGATTGCCCAGCGCCGCCCTTCCCATTACCTGACCAAGGGCCGTGATGAATTGGCCAGTCTGACCGACAGCCATATTCGCCTGCTGTCACAAAATGGCGTGATCGATGCGCCGCTCGCGGCAGCGGCACTGGCCAGCAAGGTGACCTATCGCGACTGGCAGATGCAGCCCACCATTCAACCGATCGAAACCAACAAAGGCATCAGTGTCGCGCGCAGTCGTCTGGGCAGTTTGCTCAATCGTCCGCTGTATGACCTCGACCGCCTCGACCTTTCCGCCACCAGCACCCTGCAAGGCGAGCTGCAAACCCAGGCCACCGCCTACCTCAAGCATCTGGCCGACCCGGCTTATGCGGCGGAAATCGGCCTGATCGGCGAACGCCTGCTCACCCCCACCAGCACCGCCCAGGTACGCTACAGCTTCACGCTGTTCGAACTGACCCCCGACGGCTCGCGGGTACGGGTGCAAACCGACAGCACTGACCAGCCGTTCGACATCAATGAAGGCAGCAAGCTGGAACTGGGCTCCACCGCCAAAATGCGCGTGCTCACCACCTACCTGCAGATCATCTCCGAATTGCACGATCGCTACGCAGCCATGAGCGTTGCCGAACTGAAGAAAACCGAAGTCGCCGAACAGGATCGCCTGAGCAGCTGGGCCGTCGATTACATGATTCAGAACACCGACCGCAGCCTGCCAAAAATGCTCGGCGCCGCGCTGGATCGCAAATATTCCGCCAGCCCCGGCGAAGCCTTTTTCACCGGTGGCGGGCTGCACACGTTCGTTAACTTCCGCAAGGAAGACAACGGCCGCATGCCGACCCTGCGCGATGCCATTCGTGAGTCGATCAACCTGCCGTTCATCCGGCTGATGCGCGACTTGGTGCGCTACAGCACCTACGCCGGCCCCAACAGCAGCGCCGAATTGCTCAAGGACGACCGCGACCCGCGGCGTCAGGAATACCTGGCCCAGTTCGCCGACCGCGAAGGCACCGCATTCCTGTTGCGGTTCTGGAAGAAGTACCAGAACAAAGACACCCAGACGCGCCTCGAAACCTTCCTCGACAGCATGCACCCGACACCGATCCGCATGGCGGCCGTGCATCGTTACCTGTTCCCGCAGGCCGACCAGGAGAGCTTCAACACCTTCGTGCGCTCACACCTCAAGGGCGCCAAGCTCACGGAAAAGCTCACCGACGAACGCCTCGAACGCCTGTACCTGAGTTACGGCCCGGGCAGCTACGACCTGCCGGATCAGGGCTTCATCGCCAAGGTCCACCCGCTGGATCTGTGGCTGATGGGCTACTTGCTGAACAACCCCGACGCCAAGTTCAGCCAGATCGTCAAAGCCAGCGAATTCGAACGCCAGGAGGTTTACAGCTGGCTGTTCAAAAGCAAACACAAGGGCGCCCGTGACAGCCGCATCCGCACGATGCTGGAGATCGAGGCGTTCCTCGACATTCATCAACGCTGGCAGAAAGTCGGCTATCCGTTCGACCACCTGGTGCCCTCGCTGGCCACCGCCATTGGCAGCTCCGGTGACCGCCCCGCCGCGCTGGCGGAGCTGATCGGCACCATCCTCAACGACGGCGTACGCCTGCCGACGCTGCGTATCGACAGCCTGCACTTCGCGGCCGGTACGCCCTATGAAACCCAACTGATCAACAATCCGGTCGTCGGCAAACGCGTGATGCCTTCCGAGGTGGCAACCGCCATGCGCGAGGCCTTGTCGCAAGTGGTGGATGCCGGCACGGCCAAACGCGTGGCAGGCAGTTTCAAACTGGCCAACGGCACCCCGTTGGCCATGGGCGGTAAAACCGGGACCGGCGACAACCGCATCGAAGCCATTGGGCCAGGTGGCCGGATTCTGAGCTCGAAATCGATCAACCGCACCGCAACGTTCGTGTTCTACATCGGCGATAACCATTTCGGCACCTTGACCGCCTACGTGCCGGGGCGCACGGCCGAAGCCTTCAAATTTACCTCGGCGTTGCCGGTGCAAGTGCTCAAGGGCATGGCACCGATTCTGATGCCTTACCTGCAACCGGGGAACCATACGGGATGCCTGCCTGTTGAAGTCACCCGACGCTGATCGCGGGTGGTAATTAATTATTTTCGGCATTGATAATTCCAATGTTTCATGAGTGCAAACACTTGGTAAGCAGCAGTAATTCAGACTTTTACTTTGTGCTTTGGGAGTTAGGCTGGTAACTCCAATAAATGCTCAAGGTTTATTAAAAGCATGTCTTATTTACAAGGAAGTATCTCTGTTCCCCATGCACCGCCAGCAGGCGACAATAAAGGTCGCCACTACGATTTCATCAAGAGTCGAATCCCTCCTGTTTTCAAGGGGGCTTCACTGCAAAGGGTTCGGGAGCTGAGCCTTACAAAAACAGCTTCTGCGCAATGGATAAAGACCGCCACAGACTTCGATCACACGCTGTTACAAGAGGCCAACCTTAAACTCTGGTCCACTCAAAACAAGGTTGACCGGCTTATTGATAAGTTACAAAACATTTATGAATTCGCCGCTCCCTTACTCACCAATGCCCTGATAAAGAAATTCGGTGTCGATGTCGATGTAAGAACAACTTACTTACATCTTTATTTACCCAAGGAACGCCCCTGGTATGCCATCGACATTTCCGGCGGCGTTGTCACCCGAACAGTCTCGCTGCTGGACGCCGCCTTACATAACTTCGCACGAAACGAAACCTGCGAATCAGGCTCGGACCTCATCAGTCAGCCCGATGCGCGCGGGCACTACGATATCCAGCCAATCAAACACAAAATGTCCATCGCCCAGTTCCAGACGCTGTGTCGCGAGCTGGACATTGGCGCCCGCTATACGCGATACCTTGAAGAACAGTTACTGCCCAGCGATGCCGTCGCGAAGCGTTTTCTGCAACTCAACATCGCTGAGAGCGAGCGAATCGCCTTCAAAGCGGCCGCTCAACAAGCGGTGATGACCGGCGACATCGACGCCGACGCCCGCGATCTGATCCTGAAGATGCTCGATGGCCAGCGCAGCCTTACCCGTCAGGGCCGAGTGATGGACTTCGCTGAATTGTCCATCATGGACAGCCAGTTGACCGGGATCGTGCTGATTACACCGGACCTGGAGCGAACCCGCGATGTCGTACCGATATTTGCTTACGTCCCGCAAGACCCAGAGCATCCACTGAAAGAGTACCCGTCGACCATCGCGTTCATGAATGAACTGACTCGCCAGCTGCGTGATGACGCTGTCATATCGTCTACTGGAATGACTTATCGCCAGTACTTCAGCCGGTTCGTAAACCACGCCGAGCGCGGGCATTTTTTCGGCGGGTTGGCGCAACGCCTGTTCGAGGTTAAATGGCATCAAAAAGAGCCACTGGACCAACGCCCGAGCTGGCGGGAAGAGCCGGTCAACACCCCCAATCTGCACTTCAGCGCCGCACCTATCCGCGGTGAGTTGTGGGAGCACCTCTATCAGCAGAAGCTGAACAAGATCCTCAATGATGCGCGGCATATCGCGGTGTCCACCGCCGATACCGATCGCAATGCCCGATGGGCCTGGTGGGAGAACTTCAAGAAAATCGTCTCGGACATCTTCAATGTCGCGCTGATGGTCGTCACGCCTTTCGTGCCGGGGTTGGGGGAATTGATGATGGCCTACACCGCCTATCAGATGGTCAGCGATGTCATCGAAGGCATCGTCGACATGACGTTGGGGCTATGGACCGAATTCGCCGAGCATATCGTCGGCGTGGTGACGGATGTCATTCAATTGGCGGCGTTTGCGGCCGGCGTGAAGATTGGCGAGGTCGCACGCCTCAAACTTTCACCGCTGATCGAAGGCATGAAACCGGTGGAACTGCCCAATGGCCAACAACGCCTGTGGCATCCCGACCTCAAGCCCTATGAGCAGCCAAACGTCAAGTTGCCAGCCAACTCCACGCCTGACGCATTGGGTCTGCATACCCACCAAGGTCAAAAGATTCTGCCGCTGGAGAAAAAACATTACGCCGTGCAAAAAGACCCGAAGACGGGCAGCTATCGTGTCAAACACCCCCATCGCGGCGAGGCTTATTTACCCGAGCTGAAACACAACGGCTTCGGCGCCTGGACACATGAAGCGGAAAACCCGCGAGGCTGGGACCACCCGACGCTGATGCGGCGTCTCGGTCACCGCGTCGACGGTTTCAACGATGCGCAACTGGAGCAAATTCGCATTGCCAGTGGCACCGAAGCGGCTGCATTACGCCAAATGTACGTTGAAAACACCGCACCACCCCCGTTGCTCACCGACGGCCTTGATCGCGCAGACATTCAGCAGCAAACCGAGCAGGCTATTCATAATATTCGCTCCGGATTGCCCATCGATACCGCTGCTTACTGGTTCGAGCCGCTGGCGACTTACCTTGAAGGCTGGCCCTCGGACAAGGCCCTGAGCGTTTACGCAAACGCCGACCTGACAGGCCGGTTCCGCACCTACGGTAATACTCTGGCGAGCGACGAACAGACGCTCGCCACCAGTCTGTCCCGTCTCATGCAGGGTGACCTGCCACAGCAACTCATCGAGTTTCTGAGCGAAGAAGAACTTCAAGCGCTGCTCGGCCCGGGTATCGCCAAGGAAGAACAGCTCCAGGCGCTGCGCAATCAACTGGCTGACGAGGCAGACCGCCTCAGACCCGATATCTTCAATCAGCGCTATCAAGCCGCACAAGCGAGCGCCAACCCGCAGGTCCAACAGCTGCGCGACGTGGCACCAGAGCTACCGACCCGAGCGGCAACGGTACTGCTCAACAGTGCCAACGGTGCTGAACTCGAACGCATGACACAGAACAGACGCCTGCCGCTGAACCTGAAAAACCAGGCGCGTGAAACGGCCTTCGAAACCCGGGCCAACCACGCCTATGAAGGTTTCAACGATGAGGCGCGCTGGGTGCCAGAGACCGAGCGACTGGTGCTGAACGCGCTCAGGATTCACACCGACGCCTTCGGCGATTTGCGTATCGATGTTCGTCAGGGCACCGACATCGGGCCGCTGCGATGCAGCGTGGGTGCAGAAGACGCTTCGGTCATCCGGGTATTGATCAAGGATGACGGCGCACGGTACGAAGTGTGGGACGCCGACAACCACAAATTGCATGAAGCCGACGACTTCTACGAATCGGTACTCAATGCCCTGCCTGCCAGTAAACGCACGCAACTGGGTTATCGGCCAGGCCAGGGAACCTCGTTCAGACAATGGGTGCTGGTCAAAACCGAAGCCCCCGCCGAGCGCCGGATCGCACTGGCAGAGCCACCGATTCGCCCGATCGGCGACCCGGACACCCTGCTGCTGTTACGTGGCCCGGGCTTTTCCATACAAAGGGCCACCCTGGCGGAGCGGGTGCAGGATATTTACCCGCACTTGAACGAGCGCGAGGTCAGCACCTTTGTCCGCTCGCTGGGCGAAGAACCTCAGGCGCGCAAGACCCTCGATCGACTTGACCGCGAACTGGCCGATCTGCAAGTCGCACTCAAAAAATGGCGGTATCGCCAACCTGAAGCCTGGGGCCCGGATCGTAACGGGTTCGTGAATGGTGGCGGGTTGCACATTTGCCAGCGGCTCATCGAGTGTTTTCAAAGAAAGTCGAGGGCCTTTGGCGAGCGCAGTGACACGCTGGAAGGCGGGTATGTGCTGGACCTGTCAACGGAGTTCAACACACTCGATCTTGAGCTGTGGTGGCGTGAACTGCCTGATCTCAAGCATTACCTCGACCAGGTCAGTACGCTCAATCTGGACCGCACCTTCTTTTCCGGCAGCAACACGGGGCTGCTGAAGGATTTCCCTAATCTTCGGCAACTGAGTGCCCGTGACTGCGGATTGGAAAAGCTGCCGGTAACGATTGGCAAAATGCATTTCCTTCGCACGTTGCGCTTGATGAACAACCGGCTTCGCTTGACCCGGTCGGCCGTCGAGCAATTGCGGCATTTGACGCACATGGAAACGCTCAGGCTCGACGACAACCCGCAGTTGGGTCTGCTGCCGAACGTCGAACGCATGCCGAAACTGAAGATTCTGAGTTTGAGCAACACCGGCGCAACCGCCTGGCCTGAAGGCCTGTTCGCAAGGCGCCGCCCGCGCGGGTTTTATCTGGACCTGATGCAAAACCCGTTGCGCGACATCCCCTTGGTCGTTCCCGGTTCGGAGGCCGCGCGCCTCGTGGCACGTACGCGACTGTTTCCGACAGACCTTTCGGACACCAATCTGATTGTTTACAAAGACTACCGAAGATCAGTGGGCATCAGCCCTGATCGCCCTTACTCGGCCATTGCCGAGCATGCGATCGATCAGTGGCCCATGTCCGACGACTCCCATTGGTGGAGCGACAAGGCCGCCGGCGTGGGCATCTTCAGGGTAGAAGCCTGGCACGACCTGATGACCGAGCCACACTCCCAAGGGTTCTTTAGCTTGATCCAGAAGCAGACAGCGTCTGCCGACTACCGCGCCGGTGGTGAACGGCGCAAACAACTGAGTGACCGCGTATGGCGAATGATCGAGGCCATCGACCTGGACACGACATTGCGCAAAGAGTTGTTTGAAATGGCGACCGCACCGACCACGTGCGCTGACGCTGGCGCCCAGGTATTCAACAACATGGGCATCAAAGTCCTCGTCAGCGAGGCCTATGCCCAGTCGACATCGGCCGCGATCCTGGAAAGCAAGCTGGTGGCTTTGGCCAAAGGCGCCACGCGTCTCGAACGGGTGGATGACATCGCCCGGGCGGATTTCGCCAGCAGAGAAGGTAATCCCGATGAAGTCGAAGTGTTCCTCGCTTACGAGACCGGCCTTGCCCAGCGTCTCGGTTTACCCTGGCAATCGGAGACCATGCTCTATCGACCCATTGCCGGTGTGAGTGCCAAAACGCTCGATACGGCCTTCGATACCGTGATGTCGATGGAAGGCGGCGACGGTTTGATCAATCACATGATCGAGCAGTCGTTCTGGGAAAAATACCTGCATGACACGTATCCCGCGGAGTTCAGGCGCAATGCCCGGACGTATGAAATCAGAACCGATCAATTGGATGAATTACGCGAGGCCCAGCGTTCCTGGGCGAATTCCAAAGGACGGGTGATTGCGCAAAGACAGGCACTCAAGAAGCGACTGCTGGAGCTTGCCAATCAACTGAACGTCCAGGAAAACCGTGTGCTCACCGATGAAGAAATGACCGACGAGGTCTACGGCGCATTGCTGAACGACATCGGCTACGAGGAAAAACAACTGAGTAGACGGTTGACTCGACAGGCGCTGCTCAACGCCGGGTAACAGCGCTTGCCCTGGAGGCAGCACGCCTCCAGGGCAGGCTTTGATTACCCGACATCGGAGTCCCAGATCACGGTGATATTTCCAGAGTAGCGAGAGGCCTCACCGGGTTTGATCATGTAGTTCACGTAATAAGGTGCAATCTCGAAATGCAGGATGCCCGGCGCACGGTCCACGTAATAACCGGGTTTGAACTCTTGCGCATTCACCTGCCCGACACGCAACGGACGTCGCGTGACCGGTTGCCCACTGATATCCGTCAAGCCGTTGGGCAAGCTGACGCTCAGTTGCACCACGGCAGCGCGCTGCGAAACGGGGTCGCGAATCATGCAATCGAACAACCCGGGAATTTCACACTCCAGCTGCATCTTGAAACGGCTCGACGAAGAAATATTGAACGTCTGATCACGAAACAGTCGCGTCGGTTTACGCCCTTGGGTCAGCCAGGCTTGCCATCCCCCTGGCGGAACGAGTTCCACTTGATTGCCGCCTGGGGGAATATCCACCTTCAAGGTGTGCTCGACATTCAAAGCGAAGTTGAGCGTGATCAGGTTATCGTCCGGCAACATCACATCACCCATGTCGAAGTCGCCACCGGGCCCGACGCGATAACTCATGGTCCCCGTATAAAGCCCGGATGACATTTCCAACGGGTTCGGTGTACGAAGCTCGTAAGCAAAATCTACATAGTTGTAAGTCATTGCCGGTATTGGATATCGGGTCGATTTGACACAAACGCCTTCAACAGGCGTTTTCCAGAAAAAGGTATAGCTCCAGGGGTCGTAGGAGCCGACACCACTGTATTCGCAGGGGGGCGGTGAGTAGACCCAACTTGAGCCCCATAAGGTCTGATGCCCTTCGAGCCAGTTCGAGGCACCTGTCAGGCTGACGGTCGTCTCACTGAGCTTATATTGAGACCCCATACCCGTAATGCGTATCTCAACCTGCTCCAACTCCCCCGTATTTTCATTCTTCACGGGCAGGGACCGCCACTGAGCCGGGACTCTGAACATTGCATTATTACGTGACTCGGCATCAGGCAGCATGGGCCTGACTGACTCGAATTTCAGTGGTAGCCGAATGCTGAACATGTTCAGGTTCTTGCACTCGGAAGGATACGACGCGCAATAACCACTGCTTGGCGTTTGGTTGATGAATTTGTTGTCTGCAGGCTTCGATGGATCAGGCCGAAATACCGCCTTAATGTCCATTGACGTCGACATCGCCGGCTCAACGCTCCATCCGAACGCCACAATGGCCCAAGCCAACCGACTCGGAATTTTTTCAGTGCTCAGGATGTTCATCGTCTCTCTCAAGCCCCCGGAAGAATCGCATTGAAGATCATGTTGACGCTGCCAAAGTAACTGCCAGGTTTGTAAACCCCATCGGCAGGCGGCATCGGGACGATTTCCAGCAACACGCGTTTTCCGGGTGCTGCCTCGGTCAGCGAAACCACTTCGCTGTTTTCGTGCTCGCTCAACAGCTTGCCGTTGAACAGCACCCGCAAGCCGATGTCATGGGCGTCGGTGCCGTTGGACAAATAAGGCCGCCCCTCTAACCTTGCTTCAATCGAGCCTGCCTCGTTTTTCACATCGAAGTACTTGCGCAGACTGCCCAGGGTCGACGCCGTGAGGTTCCACGGCAGGCGCTGCTCGCGATGAATCCAGCCAGGGTCGGCGGGGATCACGTAGAACGCCAGGGTCGGAATCGTCACGAACACGTCGAACGTGTGCACTTCTCTGGCCGCATAGGCCCACGAGCTTGCCAACAGGGCAGCAGCCAACACGGGCATGACAGTCAGTTTTTTGAACATGGTCACCACCCGGGGTCAGCCCTTCACGTCGATGTTTTTGCTGCTTTCACCTTCGACCAAGGTGAAGCGGTACTCGCGACCGGCCTGCTTCTGGAACTGAAACGTGCGGCCGGCCAGAATGTGATGCTTGGTCGTCGGCTGGCAGTCCTGCTCGTTCTTGACCGCGCAATCCTTGAACTCGTCGATCACCACCACGGTGTTGCCGTTGTTGCGGATCCGGTAGTTGCCCGCCTCGTTCTCGATCGCGCTGTCAAAACGTGTTTCTTTAGGCCGCACGAAAAACACTGCGCCGTAACCTGCCAGCACGGTGACCCCGGCGGACAAGGACTTTTTGTAGTCTTCGCGCTCTTCGCTGGAAACGGCGAATTCGTCTTCCTTCTCCGGTACGACCGGCACGAAACGCACCCGGAAGTAGCGCTCCCGGTCGCGTTCACCCATGTACAGCAACCGTGTGCCCTGCATGCCGTTGGCCGGCACAATCAGCCGTGCCGGACTGGCCATCAAGCCATCCCGGGCATTGCCGTCGGCCTGGGTCTTGAGCGGCACTTCGCGCGAGGTGCCGTCGGCCTCATAGAGGATTTCAAGGATGTTGACCTTGACGAAGGCCGTGCTGTCGCCGCCATTGAACACGCGTTTCAAGTAGGTACTTTTGTCGCCGTCCAGATAGTCGTAAACGGTGCCGATATTGATGCTCGGTGCGGCGTGAGCCAGTTGTGCGAAAAGAGAAAAACCAAACAGTGCCAACAGGTGTTTCATCGTACTGAACCTCGTTGAATTGAATGCTGCATAAGGCGGCCCGCTAAACTTCTGAATCCCAGATCACCGTCACATTCCCGGAGTATTGCCGTAGTCGCTCGGGCCTTATCATTTCCGCGACTTCGTCGGGAGGAATCTCGAAGTGCAGCGTTCCCGGTCTTCGCTCCACATAGAAAGCCGGTTGAAATAATCCGGTACCACTGCCGTCACGCAGCAGGGGGCGCCGTTCGACAGCGAGGCCGTTGGCGTCGCTCAAACCGCGAGGCAGACTGACGCTGACGTTCAGGGGCACGACATGGCCGGACACCGGCTCGCGTAACGAACAGGTCTTGCCGTCCTGGGTGTATTCACACTCCAGATTCATCTTGAAGCGCGAACTGGCCGAGATATTGAAGGTCTGGTCGCGGAACAGGCGCGTGGGTCTGCGCCCCTGCTGCAACCAGGCTTGCCAGCCGCCTTGCGGCAACAGCTCGACCCGATTGCCACCGGGGGGAATCTCGACTTTGAGGGTGTGTTCGACGGTCAGGGTGAAGTCGAGCTGGATGATTGCGTCCGAGGGCACGACGACATCGCCCAGATCGAAGTCGCCGCCAGGACCGATCGAATAGACCTGCGTGCCCTGATAGACGCCCGAGGACATCTTCAGTGGGTCCGGCGTGCGCAGTTCGTAGGTAAAGTCCAGAGCGCCGTAACCGAACCCGGGAATGAGGAATTTGGCCTGCTTGCCACACACCGCTTCTGCAGGGGTCAGCCAGAAAAATTGGAAACCGGTATGACCGTAATAGGTTGTGGTGCCAATGGCCACGCATGGCCCCTGCGCTGTTCGCCAGTCGCTTCCCCACAATGCCGTATGCGCCCTCACATACTCCGTTTCCCCTGTCAGCTCCATCACAGAATCGCTGAGCTTGTAAACACCGCCCATCCCGGCAATGCGCACCTCGACCGTGGCGGGTTCACCGGTCTCGCGATTCAACACTGTCAACGCTCGCCAGGCGGCGGGCGTCTTGATCATCGCGCCTTTTCGTACGTCCTCGTGGTTGGGCTGGATCGCGCCTTGGACTCCAACATCCACGTGAGAGCGCAAACTAAATATGCCGTAACTTTTGCAGATCGCGGGGTAAGACCAACAGAACCCAGCATTGGGCGTGGTGTTCTTGAATTCGTTTTTCTGCGGGTTGCTCGGGTCAGGGTTGAAAGTGGCGGTGATCTGCTTGACCACCGCTCCCGCCTGCAACGGCGCGACAACCAGGCAGGCAGCGATGAAAATCGTTCTTGTCGTGCGCCATGGCGCAGTCAATAAACTCTTCATTTTGCAGACTCCAGATATTGAGAGGCCTTCATCAACCGGCGCTCTGCACGGCATCGCCAACGTCCGCCAGCGTGTCTGGGCTGCAACGCAAATCCCCAATCATCAACACATTGTTTTCAGTACGCCCCTGGCTCGGGTCCAGGCGGAACTGGCACAGCAACTGGTTGCCGTGGCGCACTTCCAGGGTCGGTGAGCCGGCGTTCATTTCCATGGAGAAGAACCCGTCCACCTCACTCACCCCGCGACTGGCGTGGTTGATGATGTGGTGACCCTTGAGCGGATTGCCCTGGGGGTCGATCAGGCGACCGAGTACGGTGAGGGTTTGCATCACGCGAATCTGCCGATAACCCACGCCGCCCTTGTTCAGGTGATAGCTGGAACGGGCCGGTTGAATGGTCGCGGCGGGGACGTCGGTGCCCTCGAAATCGAAACTGACCGAGCTGCTTTTGTAAGCCGTGATCGGCACAAAATTGCGCCCGGGTTTGAGCAACGCACTGCCACCGCTCAAATCGTCGGCGCGCAAGGCGATACCGTCGATGTCCGATTCGACATCGATGATCATGCCCGCACCGTTGCGGTGGTATTGGCTGGTCATGACCATTTTTTGCCCGCCGACGGCCACCGTACTGTCCAGGTTCAAACCGCCGGTGAGGTCGTTGTTGAACGACGAGCGCTGGATAAAGCCGTCACCGTTGACCAGGTCCGATTGCATCGACCCCATCGCGTTCAAACCGATGCCGTAGGTGTCGCTGATGACCGTGGCCGAGACGTTTTGCAGCAGATGATCCTGCAAGTCTTTGCGGTAGGTGAGCGAGGCATTGTTATCACGGCCACCTTCACGGGCGGTGCGCGTGCCGATGCTGCCGGAGATCTGCTCACCGGGGCCGCCCAACGCAATGTTCACACTCAAGTCGATGCCTCGATTACGGTCGTCTCCCGAGCTCACGCTGCCCGGACGATCAAACAGCGACAGGCGCCAATTGGCATCACTGCCAAACAGCTGAGAACGTTGGGTCCAGCCCAGATCCACGCCCGTCCCATTGGTGTTGCCTTCACTGTGGGACACCCGGGCATTGACCGAACTTTTGCTGGTAAGCCGATGGTTTACCGATAACGACGAGTTACTGGTTTGCCCGATGAATACGTTGCGCTGCCGCACCCGCGTGCCGTCGGGCAAAGTGTCGTAGAGCCGAGTGGTGTCGAGCCAGCTGCGGTTATGGCTGGCGACGAGGCTGCCGCTGCCATAGGAGTACAGTCCCTGCACATCGAGGCCGGTGCCATAGTCTTCGGTTTTGTAGACGTTGGCGAAGAGGCTGGCATTGTTGACGATCGCCCAGTCAACCGAGGTGCCATATTGCAGGGAATCGCGCACCTGCCGCCCCGACAGGCCGAGGATCACACGCGGGTGCAAAAGAAAGTTGAACGCCGCGCCGGCGGTCATATCGCCGTCAGCCTGCTCTTCCCAGTTGCTGAGCAATTTGGATTCGCGGCCGGCGAACAGGTTGTAGCGCCAGCGCTCGTCATGATTGCGCCAATTGTTCGGTTTGTAGACCAGCTCCAGGGTGCTGGAGGTGATCTGGCCGTCTTCGATCAGGCGCACTTCCACTTCGTAAATACCGCCGGGCAGCGGACGCGTATCGAGGGTCTGCAACCCTGCCGGGACTGCCTGAGTGTTAATCAGCAATCCGTCGCGATATATCTCCACAGAACCCTGTCGATTGGCTGTGACGTAGATCGGATAAACCGCCGGTTTCGGATTGTTGATGGCCAGGCTGTCGGAGCTGCCATACATGACGCCCAGCGCGGTATCAGGGCTGGCGCCAAACGTACGCGGCTGACGGGTCAGGCCTTCAGAGTTGGGCGTGAAATAGCCCAGGCGCACAAAGTTGCCCTGCAATTCACGCTGGGTAAAAAGCTCATGCACGGCGTGATAGGTCTGATTGTCCATACCGCCGAGGCGCGACAGTTGCAAATTGACCGCTTGGGTCCAGTTGCCCAGGCTGCTACTGGCTTCCAGACCGTAACGGCCACCGAGGTCCTGATTCTGGCCACCATTGAGGTTCAACTGGTTGCGCACGATCAAGCCAGTGCTGCCGCCTTCGGGCAGGTTGTAATACTGCTGCACCTGATCGTCCCGCTCGGCGTTCTCCGTGAGAATCGACACCAGCGAGTTTTCGAGGCTGTAGTGCACGGCCAACAGTTGTTCGGGGCAGTTGGCCTGGCAGGCGCCCAGCGCCACGCCTTGTTTCAGATGGTTGGCCCAGATGTCGCGTTCGCTGGGCTTGATGGTGCTGTCGCTGACATCATTGAAGTCAACTAAGGTGATTCGATCGTCGCGGGTCAACACGACCATCGCCTCACCGAGAAACTGTTGATCAAGTTCCACGCGCACCGCCAGCGGCACATCAAAGAAGTGCTCTTCGAACTCGCTCGGTAAACCCTTGGCTTGCGCCAGCAAACTTCGAGGTGTGTGGCCGTTGTCCGCTGGCGCGGCCAGGGCGGTTGCACAAAAACATAGGGCAAGCGCCGTCGCGATGGGAGTCATCGGGAACATGAACGGGATACTCTGAAGATAAGTGCGTTGAAACCCGATCGACAGGCAGTGATTACCCATCGACCGGTAAGTGTTAACGAATAAGGCTAAGCCTTAAGTCATGGCTGACTCAGATGCGCGGAACGGCATCGAAGACCACGACTGGATTGGCCGTGTAAAGACCTCTTTGAGCGACAAGCGGCGCGGAAGGGGTAATCACCAGATCAGCCCGCATGCCCGCGTTGGATTCGGTATCGCCGACCACTTCTTTAGGAAGACCGCCCAAGACTACGCCGTTGAAGGTGTAGGTCATCCGGATGTTGTCGGTGCCGTTGAACAGCGGTTGCGGACCACCTTCCACATAAGCATGGACCGAACCGAGAGTGTGGCGGATATCGTAAGCCGCACGCAGCGGGCTCAAGAGCTCGGTTATCACGTTGTAGGACATTTTTTCATCTTTACCGAAGTCAGGATTCACCGGTTGGGCGTGGAATACTTCGGTAGGAATAAAAGCGCTGATGTTGATGGCCGAACGCGCTTGTTCCGAAGCGAACGCCATCGAAGAGCTGAGGGCCAGAAGGGTCATCGGAACGGTGATTGCAAGCTTCTTGAACATTATTAAGTACCTGTCAATTTCAAAGGATTGGGCCGAGAAAAGTCTTGAAATGCGAATACCACTCAACACGAAGATGGCGATTTCGCTTAACTTTCGACGCCAGAGAATGATCGTCAAATCCCTCGAGAAAGTAAGTACGCAACTTCCTAAGAACATGTAGTAACAACGACTTTCGAGCCGCAGGAAAAAAGTTGAAATATCATTGAAATGACTTCTTTACCCTCAGAGAAATACTACACACAGCTCTAACTAAAAAAGCACACAGACAAGAACTAAGCCAACCTCTGTAAGACCGGTACTACTTAACTACCGGCACTCCGTTAATGATCAGCATCTTAACTTTACAATTAGTTCAATTACTCTAAAAAAGCAATCACCCCCTCATTCATTGCGCGTGGTCTTTAAGCGCAGCCCAAGGCCGACAGGAGGGCACCGTTGGTCCAGAACGCTTGCCTAAGCCGCAAGATATATCTTAAGTTGTATCTAAACACGACGAGAGAAGACGCAAAAATGAGAGACCATCATTCCCATCGAGACCACGGCGACAGCCGTGACGGCTTCGAAAAACGTCCTGGCCCCGGCCGCGAACGCGGCGGTCGTGGCCCGCGCGTATTTGCCCCCGGCGACCTGAAACTGCTGCTACTGGCGCTGATTGCCGAGCAGCCCTGCCACGGCTATGACCTGATCCGCCAGATCGAAAGCATGTTCGACGGCGCCTACAGCCCCAGCCCCGGCGTGATCTACCCGACCCTGACCTTTCTTGAAGAAAGCGAAATGATCCTGGGCGATGCCGAGGGCGGCAAAAAACGCTACAGCGTCACCGACGCCGGACGTCTGTCATTAAGCGAGCAGGCGATTGCCCTGGACGGTGTGCGCATGCGCATCGAAGTCAGCAAACGTTCATTACGCGGCCATGATCGTCCCGCCGAGATCCACGAAGCGGTTCACAACCTGCGTCACGCCTTGCAAATGCACCATGGTCGCTGGAGCCCGGAAGAAATCCTGCGGGTGCGCGACCTGCTCAACAACACCGCCAAAGCCATCGTCGACGGCCCTGCCGTTCAACCCGTTCAGGAGAAAGCCGAATGACTGAAGTGATCGTGCAATCCATTCACCGTGTCATGCATGAAATCAAACGCCGTCGCCTGCAAGTGTTGCGGGTGGTTGACCTGACGCCGCGCATGCGCCGGATTACGCTGGGCGGACCGGAGCTGGCCGGCTTCGTCAGCCTCGGCACGGACGACCACGTCAAACTGCTGTTCCCGCAAAACGCGGCGGAACAAGCGGCGCTGGAAACCCCGGTGCTCGGCGCTGGCAAAGACAACGGCCCCCTGCCGGCGATGCGCGATTACACGCCGCGTCGTTACGATCTGGACACGCAGGAACTGGACATCGACTTTGTGTTGCACGGTGACGGCCCGGCCTCGACCTGGGCCGAGCAGGCCAAACCCGGCCAGTTTCTGCACATCGGCGGGCCACGGGGCTCGATGATCGTGCCGGACATGTTCGACAGCTACTTGTTGATCGGCGATGAAACCGCCCTGCCCGCCATCGCCCGCCGCCTCGAAGGCCTGGCCGCCAATCGACGTGCATTGGTGATCGTGGAAGTGGAAAACGGCGCCGAACAACAACGCCTGGTAAGCGCCGCGCAGGTCGACGTGATCTGGGTGCTGCGGGAAGGTGGCAAAAACAACCTGCTGACCACCGTGCAACAGATCAAAGTGCCTGCTGGCAATCTGTATGCGTGGGTGGCGACCGAGTCCAAAGTATCGCGGCAGATCCGCCGGGTGTTGCTCGATGAGCATGGCCTGAACGAGCAGTTTGTGAAGGCTGTCGGCTACTGGCGGCTGGAGGACAGCGACGAGGAATAACCGCTGTGCATGCTTTCTGTGGCGAGGGGGCTTGCCCCCGTTGCGTCGCGCAGCGGCGCTAAAACCTGCAACGGAGTTTTAACCGGCACAGCGTATTTGCTGATTTTGCGACTGCTTCGCAGCCGAACGGGGGCAAGCCCCCTCGCCACAAAAGCTCCCTCGCCACAGTCAGTGTTCACTTGCGATCCGTGCGCCACCGATCCAACCCGATCACCAGCAATGAGATCAGCACAAACCCCGCCAGCAATCCTGCGGCATTCATAAACACCTGTGGATAACCCAACTTGTCCACATCAATGAATGGATAGGGATAGACCGCCAACTCATGTCCACGCAGCAGCGAATAGGCGAAATACACCAGCGGGTAAATCACCCACCGGCCGATATGCCCAACCCGCAACGTGCCCTTGGGCACACAGCACCACCAATACACCAGGAACAGCAGCGGCATGACGTCATGCATCAGCTCATCGGCCAGCCATTGCCAGCCTTCGGGATGCCATAAATGGCGCAACAACAGGCTGTACGCCAAACCGACGACAGCAATGCTCACCGCAATGGCACTGCTCACCCACGGCTGCAAAAACCAGCGTCGCGCCGCTGACTCGCGGGACGTCAGTTCACAGGTCAGCACCACCGCCACCAGCGTATTGGTCAGCACAGTGAAAAAACTGAAAAAGCTCACCAGCCCGCCCAACAGACTGGCCGCGATACTCCAGCGGGCATAGAGAATCAGGTACAGCTGAATGCTTAAACCCACCCAGCCCAGAATCGCCGCCACGGCAACACAACGACGCCTCGCGGTCGAGGGTATGACCATGCTCAGACCGGGCGCTTGGTGCGCATCAGCTTCACGTACAGGCGTTCGACCTTCTCGCGCGCCCATGGGGTTTTGCGCAGGAATGTCAGGCTCGACTTGATGCTCGGGTCGCTCTTGAAGCAGCGGATATCGATACGCTCGGCCAGCCCTGACCATTCGTAGTGCTCAACCAGGGCGTTGAGGATTTGCTCCAGCGTCACGCCGTGCAGGGGGTTGGTGTTCTGTTCGGTCATGCCGGGCCTTTGAGCGATGAAAGGATGAGAAGCCGCGCACCTTAGCGGAGGCTTTCGTCCGGTGGAAGGGCTCCGTACAGCGGCATTCGTCGGATGCTGAATTAACTGTAGGCGAGTTGGCCATCATCTGAGGGACAAACGTCAGAAGATAGCGCCCGACTCAGTAATAACGACGCGGGTCCGAATCGATCAGACTGGCAAGCTTGGTCAGGGCAAACCTCAACTCGTCCTGGCTGGTAGGCGACATCAACACCAATCGCACACAGCGGGTAATGCCGCTACGTTCGGCCTGGAACTGGGTGCCACTGAGCACCAGCACACCGTTGGCACGGGCCAGCATGGTGAATTCGTCGCAGGTCCAGGGCTCGGGCAACGTCAACCAGATGTGGTAGGAATACGGCTGGGTCTTGAGCTCGAAATTGGCGAAGATTTCCTGAGCGATCGCCTGCCGCCCGGCGGCCTCGTTGCGCTGAATGCGGATCAGCTTTCTATCCAACCCCTCCGTGATCACATTGCTCGCCAACTGAGCGGTCAATGGCGACGGCATCCAGACGCTGCTGCGCACCATGGAGGTCAGGCGCGACAGCAGTTTCGGCGGGCTATAGAGATAGCCAATCCGCAAGGCCGGCATAACCGACTTCGACAGACTGGTCAGGTACACCGAACGATCCGGGGCAAACGCCGACAGCGGTTTGATCGACGGGTCGGTGGCCAGAAAACCGTAGATGTCATCGTCCAGAATGATGAAGTCGAACTCCTCGGCCAACGCCGCGATTTGCGCTCGACGTTTTTGCGACATGATCGCGGCCGTCGGGTTCTGACAGGTCGCCACGCAGACCAGCATCGCCGGTTTCTCACGCTGACACAGTTCACGCAGCGCTTCGGGAATGATCCCTTCATCGTCCATGGGTACGCCACGCAGACGTCGTTCCAGTCCATGGGCAAGGGAAATGATGCCGGGGTAGCAAAGCGCCTCGCAGAGCACCAGATCACCGGCGTTGGTCAGCGCACTCATCGCGACCATCAAACCATGCTGGGCGCCGGCGGTGATCACCACTTGCTGCCATTGTGCATCGGGCAACGAATGGCGCAGCCATTGCGCGCCCGCCTCGCGATGAGCCGGATGACCGCCATCGGGTGCGTAATCGAGGGCATCGGCAAAATCCGTACTTTTGGCCATGCCCACCAAGGCTCCGCGCAACCAGTATTCCAGGGTTTCGCTGTAAGGCTTGATGATCGAAAGGTCCAGTAACTCAGACTGCCCAAGATTCAGCGAGGCGGCACTGTTGCTGGCCGGCAATTCCAACTGCTTCTGGTTGAGCACATAAGTACCGCGCCCTACTTCCCCCTGCACCAGACGCCGCCGATGGGCTTCGCTGTAGGCACGGCTGATGGTACCGGGCGTGACATTCAGCGTGGTGGCCAGCTCCCGCAGGGTCGGCAGACGATCACCTTCGTTCAACACGCCGTTGCTGATATCGCGCGCCAACGCGTCGGCAATCGACAAATACATCGGCTGGTTGAATTCGCTTAGCTGAGGGACCCACATGAATGACCGCTACCATCGTAGAAATGATGAATATCCGAGCATATCACAGGGTGGTTAGGCAACTAATAAATGGACTCAATCAATAAATTGAGTCGATTGATTCGGCGAATTAATCGAGAAGCATCTTTCACGAAAAATATTTTCAAACTAATAAAAATATTTATAAATCAATTAGTTATTTAAAAAAACCTGACAAATACACCTTGATAACCAAAAAGCATCTCGTAACAACCCACCCACCTATTGAATCAACTCAATTCATTCAAATACACTCATCTCGAATCGAAGCAATCGACTCAATCTCAATTCTGAATCACCGCGTGCCCGCCACGCCAAGTCGAGACATCATGGACACACTCAGAAAGGATCTATCCCTGTCAGCGGTCATTGCAGGCTTCATCGCCGTGATCATTTCCTATGCCGGCCCGCTGATCATCGTGTTTCAGGCGGCCCGGGAAGCGCACCTGCCCAACGATCAAGTGTCGTCCTGGATCTGGGCCATATCCATCGGCAGCGGCATTACCGGTCTGTTATTGAGCTGGCGCTTGCGGATTCCGGTGATTACGGCATGGTCGACACCCGGTGCGGCGTTGCTGGTGTCGATGCTGCCCACGGTCTCCCTGCCCGAGGCCATCGGCGCCTATGTGGTGGCTTCGGTGATTATCGCGGTGGTCGGCCTGTCCGGTGCGTTCGACAAACTGATGAGTCGCCTGCCAAAAGCCATCGCCGCCGCCATGCTCGCCGGCATCCTGTTTCGTTTCGGCGCCGAACTCTTCACCTCGATCAAGCTGCAGCCGAGCATGGTGCTGTCAATGATCGCGGCGTACCTGATCTTCAAGCGCTTTTCACCGCGCTACGCCATCCTGTCGGTATTGATTGTCGGCTGCGCCGTGGCCGCCTCGTTCGGTGCACTCAACACCGGTTCGATCACCATTGATCTCGCCCACCCGATCTTCATCGCCCCGCAGTGGAGCTGGCACGCGATCATCAATATTGGCCTGCCGCTGGCCCTCGTCACCCTGACCGGGCAGTACGTACCGGGCATGGCAGTGTTGCGCACCTCGGGCTACAACACCCCGGCGCGCTCGATCATTTCGGTCACGGCCATCGGCTCGATTTTGATGGCGCCATTCGGCTCCCACGGCTTAAACCTGGCGGCCATCACCGCCGCTATCTGCACCGGCCGCGAAGCCCATGAAGATCGCGACAAGCGCTACATCGCCGGGATCGCCTGCGGGGTGTTCTACATTCTGATGGGCATCTTCGGCGCGACCCTCGCTTCGGTGTTTTCTGCCTTGCCCAAAGAGCTGATCGCCTCCCTCGCCGGCCTGGCCCTGTTCGGGGCGATCAGCGCCGGGCTGACCGGCGCCATGGCTGACGAGAAACAACGGGAAGCGGCGCTGATCACCTTCCTGGTCACCGCCTCGGGCATGAGCTTCCTGGGGCTGGCCGCTGCATTCTGGGGGCTGATCTTCGGGCTCGTGGCACATTTCGTACTGACCTACACCCGGGAAAGCAAAGCCAGCGCCGTCGTCGAGGGCAGCCGACCATGACCGCTCGTTACGACTTCACGGGCAGCAGCCTTAAAGACACGTCCATTTTTCTTTCCGACACCAGCAAAAGTCAGTCACGGGTGTTGCCGCATCACGCGCCAGCCCCCTTGGCCGAAGCACTTATTTCAAGGAAGACTCCATGAGCCTGCAGAATCTAGACCCCACCCTCGCTCGCCTGATCGGCCGCGAACGCAACCGCCAGGAAACCCACCTGGAGTTGATCGCCTCGGAAAACTACGTCAGCGAAGAAGTGCTGGAAGCCCAAGGTTCGGTGCTGACCAACAAGTACGCCGAAGGCTATCCAGGCAAGCGCTATTACGGTGGCTGTAAAGTGGTCGACGAGATTGAAAACCTCGCCATCGAACGGGCCTGCAAGCTGTTTGGTTGCGAATATGCCAACGTCCAGCCGCACTCCGGCTCCCAGGCCAACCAGGCCGTGTTTCTCGCTGTGCTCAACCCTGGCGACACGATTCTGGGAATGTCCCTGGCCGATGGCGGCCACTTGACCCATGGCGCCTCGGTAAACTTCTCCGGCAAGTTCTACACCGCTTACTCTTACGGTCTGGAAAAACACAGCGAAACCCTCGACTACGCCCAGATGGAAGCCCTGGCCCGGGAACACCGGCCGAAAATGATCATTGCCGGTGCCTCGGCGTATTCCAGGACCATCGACTTCCAGCGCTTTCGCAACATCTGCGATGAAATCGGGGCATACCTGATGGTCGACATGGCGCACTACGCCGGGCTCATCGCAGCCGGCCTGTACCCCTCGCCGGTCGGCATTGCCGACTTCGTCACCTCGACCACGCATAAAACGCTGCGCGGCCCACGGGGCGGTCTGATCCTGGCTAAACGCGAACATGCGGCGTTGCTCGACAAGACGATATTCCCGGTCTATCAAGGTGGACCTCTGATGCACGTCATCGCCGCCAAGGCCGCCGCGTTCAACGAAGCACTCGGTGATGAGTTCAAACACTATCAGCAACGCGTCATCGACAACGCCAGGACCATGGCGAACATCCTTACTCGACGGGGCCTGCGGGTGGTGTCAGGTGGCACCGACTGCCACATGTTCCTGCTCGATCTGCGCGCGAAGAACATCACCGGGAAAGATGCCGAGGCGTTGCTCGAGAGCGCCCACATCACCTTGAACAAGAACGCGATCCCCGACGATCCGCAAAAACCTGCAATCACCAGCGGCATTCGCATTGGCACACCCGCCCTGACCACGCGGGGTTTCGGCGAAGCCGAATGCGCCGAAGTGGCCAACCTGATTGCCGATCTGCTTGAGCAACCGAACAATGCGGCGCTGCTGGACAACGTCCGTCGACGGGTGATGCATTTGTGTGAATGTTTCCCGGTCTATCTGTTGAATTAACGGCCCTGAAACATAGCGAGGCGGACTATCCAGTCCGCCTTTTTTTTTGCGCCAACTGGCACTGCGGCGACCGGTCGCAGCCGACTGTTACCAAATCCGAAATGATCCATGTCAGTAAAAGCCCTTTCTCAATGTGTTACAGGACATTATCCTTACGCCCGTCCAGCTGAAACGCTTCTCCCCTGCTGCATTCCTGCTGCGTTCAACTCATCCCCTTTAGAAAAAGATCAAGAATTCCTTCTCTATGCCTGATTTTCAAACTCCGCGAGACAGCGCTGTCTCTTCCTCTGTGTCCAGCCGAAAAGCCCTGAAGCTGATCAGCGGGTTCACCGCGCTGGGCCTTGCCACTTGCACCCAGGCCGCGCCAGCCTTCGATAGCGACTCGCCGTGGATGCTGGGTGACTGGAACGGCACTCGTACCGAACTTTCGAAAAAAGGCTACGACTTCAAAGTCGATTACACCGGTGAAATGGGCAGCAACCTGCACGGTGGCTACGACCATGACCGTACCGCGCGCTACAGCGACCAGTTTGGTTTTGGTACTCACCTGGACCTGCAGAAGATTCTGGGCTGGGACGACGCTGAGTTTCAGCTGACCATCACCGAACGCAACGGCAACAACATCAGCAACGACCGGATCAACGACCCGCGTGTTGGCGGTTTCACCTCGGCGCAGGAAGTCTGGGGCCGTGGCCAGACCTGGCGCCTGACGCAGATGTGGTATCAGCAGAAATTCTTCGACCAGAAGCTCGACATCAAGGTCGGCCGCTTCGGCGAGGGCGAAGACTTCAACAGCTTCCCCTGCGACTTCCAGAACCTGGCGTTCTGTGGCTCCCAGGTCGGTAACTGGGTCGGTGGCATCTGGTACAACTGGCCGGTCAGCCAGTGGGCCATGCGCGTCAAATATCACCTGACGCCCGAGCTTTACGCGCAAGTCGGGGCTTACGAGCAAAACCCGTCCAATCTGGATCGCGATAACGGTTTCAAGCTCAGCGGCAGCGGCACTCAGGGCGCAATCCTGCCGGTAGAACTGGTCTGGACCCCGAAGCTCAATGACCTGCCGGGTGAATACCGCGCCGGTTACTACTACAGCAGCGCCAAGGCCAGCGACGTCTATAAGGACAGCAATGGCCAGCCGGCCGCCCTGAGCGGCGAGGCTTACCGCAGTGCGTCGAGCAAGCATGGCGTGTGGCTCGGTGTTCAACAGCAACTGACCAGCCGCGCCAGCGATAACGCTCGCGGCCTGAGTGTGTTCGCCAACGCCACGATGCACGACAAGAAGACCAACGCCATCGACAACTATGTCCAGGCCGGCGTCGTCTACAAAGGCCTGTTCGATGCTCGCGCCAAAGACGATATCGGCTTCGCGCTGGCCCGTGTCCACGTCAACCCGGCCTACCGCAAGAACGCCGAGGCGACCAACCAGGCCCGCGCCGTCCAGGACTTCGACGACCCGTCGTTCCTGCCACCGCAAGACACCGAGTACAGCAGCGAGCTCTATTACGGTGTGCACGTCACCAATTGGCTGACCGTGCGCCCGAACCTGCAATACATCCGCCACCCCGGTGGCGTGGACAAGGTTGATGACGCGCTGGTTGGCGGGATCAAGATCCAGTCGTCTTTCTAATTAAAACCACAAGACCTGTGGGATTGAATCAACCGCACACCTTTCTTAACTGAACCATGCCCGCGCCAGATCGTCATCTACAGTGAACTTGCGCGGGACTACTTAAACGTCACGGAGAACCACACTATGAGCACTGATGGTGCTTTGAGTCGAAGCCGTCTGCTACCGAGCCTGCTCGGTATCGTGCTTCTGCTAATGGGCCTGGCCTTGCTGGCCGGGGGAATCAAGCTGAGCATGCTCGGCGGCTCGCTGTATTACCTGCTGGCCGGTATCGGCCTGATGGTGGCCGGTGGGCTGCTGCTGGCCGACCGTTATGCAGCGCTGAGCGTGTACGCGGTGGTGCTGTTCGCCAGTACCGTCTGGGCACTGTGGGAAGTCGGTCTGGACTGGTGGCAACTGGTACCGCGTCTGGCGCTGCTCTTTACCCTCGGCATCGTCATGCTGCTGCCATGGTTTCGTCGCCCGTTGCGTCGCGGCGACTTCAACCCGGTCGGCACTGGTGTGCTGAGTGCAGCCGTGGTCATCGCCGGTATCGCCGCGCTGGCCAGCCTGTTCACCAACCCCGGTGAAATCAAAGGCCAACTGGATCGTGACGCCGTGCCTGGCATGACCAACACCGCCCCGGCCATGCCGGACGGTGACTGGAATTCCTACGGCCGCAGCGCCCACGGTGATCGCTACTCGCCATTGGCGCAGATCACGCCGCAGAACGTCAGTAAACTGGTTCCCGCCTGGACCTACCGCACCGGCGACCTGCCAGGGCCGAACGACCCGGGTGAAACCACCGCCGAAAACACCCCGCTCAAAGCCAACGGCATGCTCTATGTCTGCACGCCGCACAGCCAGGTGATCGCGCTGGACCCGGACACCGGCAAGGAAATCTGGCGTTTCGATCCGAAGCTCTCCACGCAGAAGGCGGCGAACTTCAAGGGTTGGGCGCACATGACCTGCCGTGGCGTGACCTATCACGATGATGCCGCCTACGCGTCCGAGCAGAGCCCGACCGGCACTGCCAACCCGCCAGTGACCAGCGTCTGCCCACGCCGGATCTTCCTGCCGACCGCCGACACCCGCCTGATCGCCCTGGACGCCGACACCGGCAAGATGTGCGAAGACTTCGGTAGCGGTGGCCAGGTCGACCTGACCGCTAACATCGGCGGCTTCACCCCTGGTGGTTACTACTCCACTTCGCCACCGGCGGTCACCAAAGACCTGGTGGTGATTGGCGGCCACGTCACCGACAACGTTTCCACCGACGAGCCAAGCGGCGTCATCCGCGCGTTCGACGTGCACACCGGCAAACTGGTGTGGAACTGGGACAGCGGCAACCCGGACGACACCACGCCGATTGCCGAAGGCAAGATTTACACCCGCAACTCGCCGAACATGTGGTCCATGTTCGCCGTCGACGAAAAACTCGGCATGCTCTACCTGCCGATGGGCAACCAGACCCCGGATCAGTTCGGTGGCGCGCGTACCCCTGAATCGGAACTGCACGCCGCCGGCCTGACCGCGCTGGACATCGCCACCGGCAAGGTGCGCTGGCACTTCCAGTTCACCCACCATGACCTGTGGGACATGGACGTCGGTGGCCAGCCAACCCTGATGGACCTGAAAACCGCTGACGGTGTGAAGCAGGCGGTGCTTGCGTCCACCAAGCAAGGCAGCATTTACGTGCTGGACCGCAGCAACGGCAAGGCCATCGTGCCGATCAACGAAGTGCCGGTGCCACAAGGCGCTGTCGAAGGTGATCACACCTCGCCGACCCAACCGAAATCCGACCTGAACCTGATGCCGCCGCCGCTGAAAGAGCGCGACATGTGGGGCGTCACCCCGTTCGACCAACTGATCTGCCGGATCAACTTCAAATCCCTGCGCTACGACGGCCCGTTCACGCCGCCATCGCTGCAAGGTTCGATCGTTTATCCAGGCAACTTCGGTGTGTTCGACTGGGGTGGTATCTCGGTTGACCCGGTGCGTCAGATTGCTTTCATGAACCCGGACTACATGGCGTTCAAATCGAAACTGATCCTCGCCGCCGAAATCGCAGCCCAAGGCCCGCGTAAAAGCGAAACCGAAGGCGTGCAGCCGAACAAAGGCGCGCCATACGGCGTCATCCTCGAACCCCTGCTCTCGCCAATGGGCCTGCCGTGCCAGGCACCGGCCTGGGGTTACGTGACAGCGGTCGACCTGACCACCAGCAAAATCATCTGGAAACACAAAAACGGCACCGTGCGCGACAGCTCGCCGGTTCCGATCCCTCTGAGCATGGGCGTTCCCAGCCTGGGCGGCACCTTCACCACCGCTGGTGGCGTGGCCTTCCTGAGCGGCACCCTCGACCAGTACCTGCGCGCCTATGACGTGAAAAACGGCAAGCAACTCTGGGAAGGCCGCCTGCCAGCCGGCGCGCAGACCACACCGATGACCTACACCGGTAAGGACGGCAAGCAATACGTGCTCGTCGTTGCGGGTGGTCACGGATCGCTGGGCACCAAGCAAGGTGACTATGTGATTGCGTACAAACTGTCGGAATAAGCGGTAGCGGCAGTTAAAACAAAGGCGACTACTTTGCGGTAGTCGCCTTTTTTGTTGCTGCAATCCCCCCCCAACCCCCTGTAGGAGCGGGCTCGTTGGAGATCCAATATCTGTCAAAACCCTGAACACACACTCTGAAATAGCCAAGGCCATTGAAACCACCCCCCACCTGCCCCATCTAAGATCCATACCCTATTGCGCAGGTGCCCCATGACCGACCAGCAAGAATTCCCCGAAGACCCGAGCGAATACACAGAAACAGACAGAACCGAACACCACGCCCCCGGCAAAGGCCTCACCCTGCCTGGCCAGAACCTGCCGGACAAGGTCTACATCATCCCGATCCACAACCGGCCTTTCTTCCCGGCGCAAGTACTGCCGGTGATCGTCAATGAAGAGCCGTGGGCCGAAACCCTCGAACTGGTGAGCCAGTCCGACCATCATTCCCTGGCCCTGTTCTTCATGGACGCCCCCCAGGAAAACCCGCGCCACTTCGACACCGAAGCCCTGCCGGAATACGGCACGCTGGTGAAAGTCCATCACGCCAGCCGCGAAAACGGCAAACTGCAATTCGTCGCCCAGGGCCTGACCCGGGTGCGCATCAAGACCTGGCTCAAACACCATCGCCCACCGTACCTGGTGGAGGTCGAATACCCGCATCAGCCCACCGAGCCGACCGATGAGGTCAAGGCTTACGGCATGGCGCTGATCAACGCGATCAAGGAACTGCTGCCGCTCAACCCGCTGTACAGCGAAGAGCTGAAGAACTACCTAAACCGCTTCAGCCCCAACGACCCGTCGCCGCTGACCGACTTCGCCGCGGCCCTGACTTCGGCCACCGGCAGCGAGCTGCAAGAAGTGCTCGACTGCGTGCCGATGCTCAAGCGCATGGAAAAAGTCCTGCCGATGCTGCGCAAGGAAGTCGAAGTCGCACGTCTGCAAAAAGAGATTTCTGCTGAAGTTAACCGCAAGATCGGCGAGCATCAGCGTGAGTTCTTCCTCAAGGAACAACTCAAGGTCATTCAGCAAGAGCTGGGCCTGACCAAGGACGACCGCAGTGCCGATATCGAACAGTTCGAGCAACGCCTGACGGGCAAAGTGTTATCGCCCCAGGCGCAGAAACGCATCGCCGAGGAAATGAACAAGCTATCAATCCTCGAAACCGGATCGCCGGAATACGCGGTGACCCGCAATTACCTCGATTGGGCGACTTCGGTGCCGTGGGGCGTGTACGGCGAGGACAAACTCGACCTCAAGCACGCGCGCAAGGTGCTGGATAAACACCACGCTGGCCTCGACGACATCAAGGACCGCATCCTCGAGTTCCTCGCGGTCGGTGCCTATAAAGGCGAGATCAGCGGCTCCATCGTCTTGCTGGTAGGCCCACCGGGTGTGGGCAAAACCAGCGTCGGCAAATCCATCGCCGAATCCCTGGGCCGGCCGTTCTATCGCTTCAGCGTCGGCGGCATGCGCGACGAAGCCGAGATCAAGGGCCATCGCCGCACTTACATCGGCGCGCAACCGGGCAAACTCGTCCAGGCGTTGAAAGACGTCGAAGTGATGAACCCGGTGATCATGCTCGACGAGATCGACAAGATGGGCCAGAGCTACCAGGGCGACCCGGCCTCGGCGCTGCTGGAAACCCTCGACCCGGAACAGAACGTCGAATTCCTCGACCACTACCTGGATTTGCGTCTGGACCTGTCGAAAGTGCTATTCATCTGCACCGCCAACACCCTGGACTCGATCCCCGGCCCGTTGCTGGACCGGATGGAAGTGATTCGCCTGTCGGGTTACATCACCGAAGAAAAAGTCGCCATCGCCAAGCGTCACCTGTGGCCGAAACAGCTGGAAAAGGCCGGCGTGTCCAAAGGCAACTTGAGCATTAGCGACATTGCATTGAGGGCCTTGATCGACGGCTACGCCCGCGAAGCCGGGGTACGGCAACTGGAGAAAAACCTCGGCAAACTGGTGCGCAAAGCGGTAATGAAACTGCTCGACGAACCGAAAGCCGTCATCAAACTCGGCCCGAAAGACCTGGAAGCCTCACTCGGCCGACCGGTGTTCCGCAACGAACAAGTGCTGTCCGGTGTCGGCGTCATCACTGGTCTGGCCTGGACCAGCATGGGCGGCGCGACCCTGCCGATCGAAGCCACGCGCATTCACACCCTCAACCGCGGCTTCAAACTCACCGGGCAACTGGGGGACGTGATGAAAGAGTCGGCAGAAATTGCCTACAGCTACGTCAGCTCCCATCTGAAGCAATTCGGCGGTGACCCGACGTTCTTCGACGAAGCGTTCGTCCATCTCCACGTACCCGAAGGCGCCACGCCGAAAGACGGCCCGAGCGCCGGCGTGACCATGGCCAGCGCCCTGCTCTCCCTCGCCCGCAACCAGCCGCCGAAAAAAGGCGTGGCCATGACCGGTGAACTGACGCTGACCGGGCATGTACTGCCGATTGGCGGCGTGCGTGAAAAAGTCATCGCAGCGCGTCGGCAGAAGATCAATGAACTGATTTTGCCGGAGCCCAATCGCGGTAATTTCGAGGAGCTGCCGGAATACCTGAAGGAAGGCATTACCGTGCACTTTGCCAAGCGCTTTGCGGATGTGGCGAAGATATTGTTCTGACCCGTAGCTTGATCGTTTCCATGTGTTGGGAATAATCAGACTCAACAAAAAGCCCGCTGACCTTTTAAAGGATCGGCGGGCTTTTCATTTATGTCACAGGTCAAGAATGGCAGCTTGCCAGCGCCTACGGCGCTCCGCGCAAGAAGAACACCCACTCCCTGCCCATTTTCCTCTTCTCGAATACGTTCAACTCAACCAACCCATTCAAGGTCGACGACGCAGTGTTGTAAGAACAGTCCAGATTCTCCTTCACATTGACCGCCGTAAATTCCTTGGCCATTCCACTCTTGGCCACTTGGTATACAGCTCGTTGCCTCTCGGTCAATTGATCGAAAAAACCGGATTCCAACAACCATCGATCAAAGTTCTCGGCATAAGCCAGACTTTTCCGATAAGCCTCAGTAAAACCACTGACGGCACGCAGAATCACCGAACACTGGAAATCGATGAAATAAGTCAGGTCCAGTTCATCAGCTTCCGTATTCAGATACGAGCGGCCATATTTCACCGGCGCATTGCGCAGCAAAATGCTGATCGCTATATACCGAAAGGCCGAGAAGTCATTCTTGAACATGAACCAGTAAAACAGCGCTCGGGCAACCCGGCCGTTGCCGTCGCGAAAAGGATGCTCATAACCCAACGCAAAATGCAGGGCGATGCCTTTTATCAACGGATGAAGATAATCCACTTGATAGGGGTCGTTGTGGGACTGATTGATCCAATTCGACAGCACCTGCAGCCGTGACACCAGCCCTGCTGCGGGCGGCGGTGTATGAACGGTATTGCCCTCGCCATCCTGCACCACCACATCATCGTTGGCCCTGAAAGCCCCGGGTGAATATTGAGTGTCGTCGATGCCCTCCACGCCGACACGATGCATCGCCGTAATCAGCTCGACGCTCAAGGGTTCATAACGCTTTTCCCAGGCGAAGTTCATCATTTTGTAGTTGCCGATGACCATCCGCTCATCCGGCGTACGCGGCAGCCGCTTGCGCTTGAGCATATCTTTGGCTACTCGGGTAGTGGTTGCCGCACCTTCGAGTTGGCTGCTGCTGATTGCTTCATCTTCGATCAGATCGTTGAGCAGGTAGCTGAAATGCGCGTGCTCGCCGATCTGGCTGGTCATGTGTTCCAGCGCTGCCGTTGTTGCTTGCCGATCGACGGCAGAAATCGCTTTCTGCGCCAGCGGCGTGAGCACGAAGCGGCCCCATTGGACAGGTTCGCCCAATGGCAGAAGGGTTGAGTACTGGGCGGTCCGGGCTTTTTTGACCAAGGCCCAGCACAGATTCGAGTCCAGCCCCGGCGCCCAGCGGTAGCGCAAGTCATCGAATGGAAGGTAACGCCCCTGATCGTCCAGAGGCTTGAGCAGTGCGAGGTAGTCCGAGAGGCGTTCCTTATTGGGCGATTGCCCCAACCGATCGAACACCGGGTCGGATCTGCCCTTCAGCATGGGCGGCTTTTTCATCATTGTCTCAAAAACTCACGAAACTGAGCCTTGAGTACAGCACCGCCCTTGCTCTGACTCAATATCAGACGGATCTGAAATACATGTAGGAGCCGCCGCAGGCCGCTCCTACAAGGGAATGCGGTGAGCCAAACCACGAGGTCGAGGCCGCCAAGATCAAACGGGCTCTTTCTTGACCCTGAACCAAGCCGCATACAACGCCGGCAAGAACAGCAACGTCAACGCCGTCGCCACAATCAGCCCGCCCATGATCGCCACCGCCATCGGCCCGAAAAACACACTGCGCGACAATGGAATCATCGCCAGTACCGCCGCCAACGCCGTCAACACAATCGGCCGGAAACGTCGCACCGTCGCCTCGATAATCGCCTGCCAAGGCTTGAGCCCGGCAGCGATGTCCTGCTCGATCTGGTCCACCAGAATCACCGAGTTGCGCATGATCATCCCGGACAAGGCGATGGTCCCGAGCATGGCGACGAAGCCGAACGGCTGACGGAACACCATCAGAAACAACGTCACCCCGATCAACCCCAGCGGCGCCGTCAGAAACACCATGGCAGTGCGTGAGAAACTGCGCAGTTGCAGCATCAGCAACGTCAGCACCACCACAATGAACAACGGCACCCCGGCCTTCACCGAGTTCTGCCCACGGGCCGAGTCTTCCACCGTACCGCCGACTTCCAGCAGATAGCCGTCCGGCAGTTCGGCGCGGATCGGATCGAGGGTCGGCATGATTTGCTGTACCAGTGTCGCCGGTTGTTCCTTGCCGTAGATGTCGGCGCGAACCGTCACGTTGGGCAGGCGGTTACGGTGCCAGATGATGCCTTCTTCGAAGCCGTATTCCAGCGTGGCAATCTGCGACAGCGCCACGCTGCGACCGTTGTCGGTCGGCACGGCCAGGCTCGGCAGCAACGCCAGTTCGGTACGCTCATGCACCGTGCCGCGCAGCAGGATCTCGATCAACTCGTTGTCTTCGCGGTACTGGCTGACACTGGCACCGGTCAGCGAGCCTCGCAGGAAAGTCGAGAGGTTCGCCGTGCTCACGCCCAGTGCCCGCGCGCGGTCCTGATCGACGTTCAGGTACACGACCTTGCTCGGCTCTTCCCAGTCCAGATGCACGTTGGCCACGTGTGGATTCTCGCGAACCTTGGCCGCAACTTTACGCGCCAGGGCGCGGACGTCCGCAATGTGTTCACCGGTGACCCGGAACTGCACCGGATAGCCGACCGGCGGGCCGTTCTCCAGACGCGTGACCCGCGAGCGCAGGGCCGGGAATTGTTCGTTGAGGGTTTCGATCAGCCAGGTGCGCAGGGTTTCGCGGTCTTCGATGGTTTTGGCCAGGACGACAAACTGCGCGAAGCTCGCGGCCGGAAGTTGCTGGTCCAATGGCAGGTAGAAACGCGGCGAACCGGTGCCGACATAAGCCACGTAATTGTCGATCCCGGCGTGATCCTTGAGCAGACCTTCAAGACGCTTGACCTCCTCGGCGGTGTTGCTCAGGGAGGCACCTTCGGCGAGTTTCAGATCAACCATCAATTCCAGTCGCCCCGATGCCGGGAAGAACTGCTGCGGCACGAAACGGAACAGCACCACGGACGCGACGAACATCACGATGGTCAGCACGATCACCGTTTTGCGCCGGCGCACGCACCACTCCACCAGCCGTCTGACGCGCTGGTAGAACGGCGTGCCGTAAGGGTCGGGTTGGCCGTCGCCGGTGCCGTGTTTGGCGGCGTGAATTTTCGCCAGGTCCGGCAGAAGTTTCGCCCCCAGATAAGGCACAAAGACCACAGCCGCCACCCACGACGCCAGTAGCGCGATGGTCACCACCTGGAAGATCGAGCGGGTGTACTCGCCGGTGCCCGATTGCGCGGTGGCAATCGGCAGGAAACCGGCAGCGGTGATCAACGTACCGGTGAGCATCGGGAACGCGGTGCTGGTCCAGGCGTAGCTGGCAGCCTTGATCCGGTCGAAGCCCTGCTCCATTTTGATCGCCATCATTTCCACGGCGATGATCGCGTCATCCACCAGCAAGCCCAGCGCCAGCACCAGCGCGCCGAGGGAAATCTTGTGCAGACCGATGCCGAGGTAATACATGCAGGCGAAGGTCATCGCCAACACCAGCGGAATCGCCAGCGCCACCACCATGCCGGTACGCACACCGAGGGAGAAGAAGCTCACCAGCAACACAATCGCCAGGGCCTCCACCAGCACCTGAACAAACTCGCCAACACCGGTTTTCACCGCGGCGGGTTGATCGGACACTTTGCGCAATTGCATGCCGGCCGGAAGGTTTTTCTGGATCCGGGCGAACTCGATTTCCAGCGCCTTGCCCAGCACCAGAATATCGCCACCGTCCTTCATGGCCACCGCCAGACCGATGGCGTCATCAGCCATGAAGCGCATGCGCGGCGCCGGTGGATCGTTGAAGCCACGACGAACGTTCGCCACATCGCCGATGCGGAACGTGCGATCAGCGACGCGGATCGGGAAGTTCTTGATCTCGTCAACCGTCTGAAAATTCCCCGAGACCCGTAGCTGCAAACGCTCGCTGGTGGTTTCGAAGAAACCAGCGGTAGACATCGCGTTCTGTTCTTCAAGCGCCTGCTGCACCGCCGCCAACGGCACCCCGAGGGTGGCCAGTTTGACGTTGGAGAGTTCGATCCAGATCTTCTCGTCCTGCAACCCGATCAGGTCGACCTTGCCCATATCCTTGACCCGTTGCAGCTGAATCTGGATGCGGTCGGCGTAATCCTTGAGCACCGCGTAATCAAAACCGTTGCCGGTCAGGGCGTAGATGTTGCCGAAGGTGGTGCCGAATTCATCGTTGAAAAACGGCCCCTGAATACCCGGTGGCAGCGTCTGACGGATGTCGCTGATCTTCTTGCGGACCTGATACCAGAGGTCCGGGATATCCACCGAATGCATCGAATCCCGCGCCATGAACGTCACCTGGGACTCGCCCGGGCGGGAGAACGAGGTGATCCGTTCGTACTCGCCGGTTTCCATCAGTTTCTTTTCAATACGCTCGGTGACCTGGCGCGACACTTCCTCGGCTGTGGCCCCCGGCCAGTTGGTACGAATTACCATGGCCTTGAACGTGAACGGCGGGTCTTCGCTTTGGCCGAGCTTGGTGTAGGACAACGCGCCGACCACAGCCAGCAAGAGCATCAGAAACAGTACGATCTGGCGGTTACGCAGCGCCCATTCGGAAAGATTGAAACCCATCGGGGATTACTCCTTGTGCGCCAGATTGACCACGCGGTTGGAGCGATCCACCGGGCGCACTTGCTGCCCGTCGTGAAGCACATGAACACCGGCCGCCACCACCCAATCGCTGGCGTTCAGGCCTTCGAGCACCGGCACGGTTTTCTCGCCGAATGCACCGACCCGCACCGGGACTTTTTTCAAGGTGTTGTTGGCGCCGACCACCCACACGTAGGTGGCACCGTTTTCCGCGGTGACCGCCGACAGCGGCACCGACAACGGCACCGCTTCAGCGGTCTGGATAAACACCCGGGCGCTCTGGCCGAGTTCGGCGGGGACCTTGCCGGCGGTAAACGCAATACGGGCGGCGAAGGTGCGGGATTTGGGATCGGCGGCAGGCGACAACTCACGGATGCGCCCGGAGAAACGCTGGTCGGGTTGAGTCCAGAGTTCCACCGAGACCGGCTGACCGACCTTGAAACGGCCGAAGCTCTGTTCCGGCAAACTGATCAATACTTCGCGCTCGCCATCGGTGGCGAGGGTAAAGACAGTTTGCCCGGCCGCCACCACTTGCCCGACTTCAACCGCGCGTTTGGCCACCACACCATCCTGTGGCGCACGCAGCACCGCGTAACTGGCCTGATTGGTCGAGACGTTGAATTCGGCTTTGATTTGCTTGAGGCGTGCCTCACCGGAGCGGTAGAGGTTTTCCGCATTGTCGTACTGCGAACGGCTGACCATCTGCCGTTCCATCAGGGTCTTGTAACGATCACGCTCGGCGCGAACCATGCTCAGATTGGCCTCGGCGGCCGCGACCTGGGCACGGGTGACTTCCAGTTGCAGGCGCACGTCCTGAGGATCGAGTTCCGCCAGGGGTTGGTCAGCCTTGACCCGCTGCCCTTCTTCGACCAGTCGTCGGCTGACTTTGCCGCCAATACGGAAGGCCAGGTCCGGTTCATACCGCGCGCGGACTTCACCCGGGTAACTTTCCATTGCCTGCGCCGAAGGCTCTGGCTGCACCACCATGGCCGGGCGGACGGTAACTTGAGGAGCCTCTTCGTGGCCACACGCAGACAGTAAAAAAGCCAGACTGACCGGCAACGCGAGGGACAAGGCATAGCGCAGCATGGTGAAGGACCTTTCGCTAATGGTGCTTGGAATAATTATACTGGCCAGTATGTTATTAATAGCAAACTCACCAGTCCAGTATTAAAGCGAAGAATGTCAGACAATCTTTCCCCACCCAGCGGTCCGGGCCGCCCCAAGGATCTGGCCAAGCGCCAGGCAATCCTCGACGCGGCAAAAATCCTGTTTCTGAGTAAGGGTTACGCCAACACCAGCATGGATGCCGTAGCGACTGAGGCCGGTGTGTCGAAGCTGACGGTCTACAGCCATTTCAACGACAAGGAGACGCTGTTCTCCTCCGCTGTCGTGGCCAAATGCGAGGAGCAATTGCCTCCGCTGGTTTTTGAATTGCCGGACGGCATTGCCGTGGAAACCGTGCTGCTGAACATCGCACATGGCTTTCATCAACTGATCAACAGTGACGAATCGGTGAACCTGCACCGGCTGATGATGACGCTGGGCAGCCAGGACCCGAAACTCTCACAGATCTTCTTCGAGGCCGGGCCGGAACGCATGCTGCACGGCATGGAGCGGCTGCTAAGCAAGATCGATCAGAGCGACCTGCTAAGCATCGACAAACCACGCAATGCCGCCGAGCACTTTTTCTGCCTGCTCAAGGGCGCGGGGAATTTCCGCTTGCTGTATGGCTGCGGCGAGCCGGTAACCGGGGATGCGGCCGAAGCCCATGTGCGGGAGGTGGTGGGGTTGTTTATGCGGGCGTATCGGCCTTAACCGGCCTGATAGATATTGGGTGTCAGGGCTGACGCCATCGCGGGCAAGCCCGCTCCCACAGGTTCCGAGGTGATCTCAAATAGTGTGCCCAACACAAAACCTGTGGGAGCGTGGCTTGCCCGCGATGAAGGCGACACGGTCTTAAGCCTTGAGCGCTTTCTTCGGATAAATGTCATACCGGCTGGACTTGCCGTCCAGCGCATGGCTCGGCTTCGGCCCATCGATGCACGGCGCCTTGCGCGGGCGTTTGACCACTACCCGGTGACTGGCCAGGGCCAACGCCGCTTCGAGCAGGGCCGGCGCATCCGGGTCATCGCCGACCAGCGGCCGGAACAGGCGCATTTCCTTCTTCACCAACGCGGTTTTCTCACGATGGGGAAACATCGGATCGAGGTAGATCACCTGCGGCGGCTCGCCTTCCCAGTTGCGCATCACCTCGATCGAATTGCCTTTGAGCAAACGCATCCGCGCCACGATCGGCGCCACGTCGAAGTCTTCCGCGCCGCGCGCCAGACCATCCTCAAGCAAGGCGCCGATCAGCGGCTGACGCTCGATCAGGCTCATCTCGCAGCCCAGGCTGGCCAGCACGAACGCATCCTTGCCCAACCCCGCCGTGGCGTCCAGCACCCGTGGGCGCACGCCCTGGGCGATGCCAACCGCTTTGGCGATCATCTGACCGCTGCCGCCGCCGTACAACCGACGATGGGCCGCACCACCCTCGATAAAGTCCACCCGCACCGGCCCCGGTGCGTCCGGCCCCAGTTGTTGCAGCTGCAACCCCTGCTCGCCCACCTGTAAGGCAAACTCGCCGTCATCCACCTGCAGCGGCAAACCCAGGCGCTCGGCCCATTGCTCGGCCTGTGGCTGGAAAGTCGCGCCCAAGGCTTCGACATGGATGCGGCAGGCCGCAGGTTGCTCAATCATGGGAAAACACGCTCAAAAAATTAATGATCGGCAAAAACGGCCGATAACCAAACTATCGAGCATTTTGCCAGAGCTGAGCGTCGACCGAGAAAAATGTCAGGCATTCAACGCACATCGATAGGCTATATCTCGCCCCACGGCGATTTTGGCCTGCGAAATTCCCAAGCACTGAGCGGCGTCAGTCACCTGTGGCAAGATTTTTTTGCCCAGGCCCTGGCCGATCAGTCGGGCGATGTGGTGCCGGCGTCTCTCAACTTCCCACCGGTCGATCTCGACAGCCCGGTCGAACCGACCGTCGGCAGCGAGCTGTTGGCGCACATCATTTCCCAGCGTGAATGTGATGTGAAAGAAACCGAAGTCCGCCCGCCGGAGCCATTGTTCCTGCCGATTGCCGAGCTCGAAATGGACCTGGCCGACAAACCGTTCCCACCGTTCCCGCCGGAAGAAATCGTCGCGCAACAGAAACAACAGGACTTCGAAAGCGGCTGGGTTCGCCCGATCGTGCTGACCGCCGGTCAACCGCTGCCCGAGCCTGGCGTTGCGCCGCAACCGCGCCCGCTGCACTTGCCGATTGCCGAGTTCGAGCTCGACCTGCTGGACAAGCCGTTCCCGCCGTTCTCACCGCAAGAGTTGGTGGAACAGCAGAAACAACTCGATTTCGATAACGGCTGGGCGCGCCCGATCGTTCTGCAGAACCTGCGCATCGCCGCATAACCCCTCAGCGGCCCAGCCATCACGGCCCGACCTCGTCAGCCTTTGAAGAATTGATTGGCCTTCTGGAACGGCATCGACCGGGAAGTGAAGCCGAAAGTCCCGTGTTGCTGGATTTCCTCGGCCGCGCGCAAGAACTCGCCATACGCTGCCAACGCCAGGGCCGAACCGACGCTGATGCGTTTGACGCCCATTTCACTCAACTGCGCCACCGTCAGCTTGAGCCCGCCGGACATCAACACATTCACCGGTTTCGGCGCCACGGCGCGGACCACCGCCAAGACTTCTTCAGCACTGCGCAGGCCCGGTGCGTAAAGCACGTCCGCGCCGGCCTCGGCGAACGCCTGCAAACGGCGAATGGTATCGTCGAGGTCTGGATTGCCGTGCAGAAAGTTCTCGGCACGGGCCGTCAACGTGAAGGGGAAAGGCAAACTGCGCGCCGCAGCGACGGCAGCTTCGATGCGCGCCACCGCATGCTCGAAGCAGTAGATGGGACCGTCCTCGCGCCCCGTGGCATCTTCGATCGAGCCGCCAACGGCACCAGCCTGGGCGGCCCGCAGAATACTTTGGGCGCACTCGGCGGGGTCGTCAGCGAAACCGTTTTCCAGATCGACCGCGACTGGCAGGTCGGTGGCCGCGACAATCGCTCGAACGTTCGCCAGGGTATCGTCGAGCGTCAACCCACCATCGGGGCGGCCCTGGGAAAAGGCGTAGCCGGCACTGGTCGTCGCCAGCGCCTCGAAGCCAAGGCTGGCGAGCATTTTCGCCGAGCCGGCGTCCCAGGGGTTGGGAATGACAAAAGCGCCCTCGCGTTCATGCAGTGCTTTGAACGCCTGGGCTCGAAGGGTTTGCGCATCCATTGGCAGACTCCTGAAAAAGGGAAAACCCGCTTCAGAGCAAGCCAAGTTGCTCGGCGGCGGGTTCTCTGTATAGCTCAGGCAGCGACGGCAAGCCAGGCAAACGTAACATCAGTTGTGCGTGAAAACGTTGAGCCAGTTTCGCCGCCAGCAGGTTATCGGCGGTGTGCAGGAAGATATACGGCGTGCGGCCCTCTTCGATCCAGACGGCGATTTTCTCGACCCACGGCACCAGGAACGGATCGTTGGCTTCAAGCTCCGGATGGCCGATGAAACGCACCTGCGGAAACTGAGTGAACGCCGCAGGGCGAGGCGGCACTCTGGGCTTTTTCGATTGAGCGTGGAGCACCGAAGGATCGGTCGAGGTACAGCTGAACAACGCGCGCGGATCGAGGCAAATGCGCTCGACACCGCGGTCCAGCAACAGGCGATTGAGCATTCGCTCGGCATCTCCCTTGGCAAAGAATTCGTCATGCCGCACTTCGACCGCCAAGGGCCGGTCCACCGCATCGATAAAGCCGGCCAGCTCGGACAATCGTTGAGGGGTGAAGCTTTTCGATAATTGCAGCCAGAGGGGAGAAACCCGCTCACCCAGAGGGCTGAGCAATTGCAGAAAGGTCTCGACGGCGGTCAGTTGTTCGCGCAGGTCACCGCTGTGGCTGATGTCGCCGGGGAACTTGGCGGTGAAGCGAAAGTGTTCGGGCATGGTCTGGGCCCAGCGCTGCACCGTAGCGGCAGCCGGGCTCGCGTAGAAGGTCGTATTGCCTTCCACGGCGTTGAATACTTGCGAATAAAGATTGAGAAACTCGGCGGGCCTGGCGTCTTGGGGATACAGGTATTCGCGCCAGGCGTTTTCACTCCAGGACGGGCAGCCGAGGTAATAAGGCAGCACCATCAGATGTACAGATCGAGACCCAGTACATCCGCATCCCAATCGACAAACGTGGCGGTGCTCAGGTAACTGGCCAGTGCCATCGCCACGCTTTTGCTCATGGCGCGGTGATAGATCATGTCTTGTTGACGCGCGGGGAGATTGCTCAGACGTTGCGCGGAGGCTTTAGCAGCGCGGGCGGCCAGTTGCTCTTCGGTAGGGAATTCCAGCTCGCCGTCGATATCGACGGAGTCGTCTTCCACCACCTGGCCTTTGCGAGGCTTGCGCTTGATCGGGTAGGACTGAGAGGAAACGCCGTCTATACGCATAAGTGCATGCTCGGTATCGATGATGGCAGTCTAGTGGCGCATAGCCCACTTCGCAAACCGCCGAGTGATAACTAGAACACATAAAAGCGAAAAGGTTTAAAAGCGCGGGTTAGAAATTGACGATTGGCGCTGGCTGGTAGACCGTCATCGCGGGCAAGCCCGCTCCCACAGGATCTCCGCGTACCCTGTGGGAGCGGGCTTGCCCGCGATTGGACCGGCTCGGTCTGGGAAATTAACGCGCTTTGGGCGTCGCGACTTTATCGCGCAAATAAACCGGCTGCGCCTGATCGGCCACGATCGCTTCACCGCGTTCCCAGGCGAAACGCGCCAGGGTCAGCAGGTCTTCGGCGTGGGGCAACATGCCCGCGTCCTGGCCGCTCAGGTTGATGGCAATACGCTCGGCATAACCCCAACCGGTACCCGCGCCGAACCACTCGCCGCTGGCATCGACCGGCAACGCGGCGGCTTCCGGAGGCAATACCGCTTCATTGCCCACCAGCCGCATCTCCCCCGCCGTTTCGCGGTAGCAGCCCCAATACACCTCATCCATGCGCGCATCGATGGCCGCCGCGACCTGGCTGACGCCGTGTTCGCGATAAGCCCGCTGGGCGAGCACGGCGAGATTGGAGACCGGCAATACCGGACGGTCCAGCGCAAACGCCAGCCCCTGCACCACGCCGATGGCGATGCGCACCCCGGTGAACGCGCCCGGCCCGCGACCGAACGCAATGGCATCGACCGCTTGCAGGGTGGTCCCGGCATCGGCCAGCAGTTGCTGGATCATCGGCAGCAGCTTCTGTGCATGCAGGCGCGGGATCACCTCGTAATGGCTCGTGACCTTGCCGTCATGCAGCAAAGCAACGGAGCAAGCTTCAGTCGCGGTGTCCAGGGCCAGCAAGGTGCTCATCGATGTATCCGTAAGAGAGGTCTGAAAAAGTGCGCCAGTATAAACAACTACGGCCCGCAAGCGGGCCGTAGAAGATGAAGCCGATCAGACTTTTCAGCTCAGTGCTTCAAGCACCTTGCCGGTAATCGTCTCAACCGAGCCGACACCCGGAATATGGCTGTACTTCGGCTTGCCTTGAGCAGCGGCCAGGCCTTGGTAGAACTCCACCAATGGTTTGGTCTGGGAGTGGTAGACCGACAGGCGATGACGCACGGTTTCTTCGGTGTCGTCCTTGCGCTGCACCAGCTCTTCACCGGTGATGTCGTCTTTGCCAGCGATTTTCGGCGGGTTGTAGACGGTGTGGTACACGCGGCCGCTGGCCTCGTGAACGCGACGACCGGCGATACGCTGAACGATTTCTTCGTCATCGACGGCGATTTCGACCACGTTGTCCAGTTCCACGCCAGCTTCTACCAACGCTTCAGCTTGCGGAATGGTGCGCGGGAAACCGTCGAACAGGAAACCGTTGGCACAGTCAGGCTGCGCGATACGGTCCTTGACCAGCGCGATGATCAGATCGTCGGAGACCAGACCACCGGCATCCATGATGCTTTTGGCTTTGACGCCCAGCTCGGTGCCGGCTTTTACCGCAGCACGCAGCATGTCGCCGGTAGAGATTTGCGGAATGCCGAATTTCTCGGTGATGAACTTAGCCTGAGTACCTTTACCGGCCCCGGGAGCTCCCAGCAGAATGACGCGCATTAGATGTGCTCCTCAATTTTTTATTTAGAATTACTTAAACAAAACAATGGATTCGCCTCGTAGGGCCAATCTCAAAAAATAGGGTCGTGACCGCCCAAACGGCCAAAGGCTGATCAAGATACACAGCAGGCCCTGCCCACACAAGCCGCCGAAAGTCGGAGAAACCTGCGCCGGACGAGCCCTTTTGAAGGGGTACCCCAAGTCGCAACCCCATCATTAACTGTCGCGTGACAGACCTTTTCAAGCGCTCGCCATCAGGCACTCGACGTTCGCACCGAGTGCCTGTTCCCTATGACGAAAACCTTAGCCGGTATTTCGCAAACCGGCGGCAATCCCCGCCACAGACACCAGCAACGCCTGTTCTACCGGGCTGCCCTGCGCCTCGTCCTGTTGCCGTGAACGGGCCAACAGTTCGGCCTGCAATAGATGTAGCGGGTCGAGGTAGGTGTTGCGCAAGCGGATGAATTCAAGGGTGTCTGGGCTATGTGCCAGCAGCTGAGACTGACCAGTCAACCCCAGGACCACCGAGCAAGCCTGCGACAATAGGTCGCGTAAATGCGCGCCCAAAGGGAGCAAATCCGGCTCGACCAGGCGCTCATCGTAAGACCGGGCAATATCGGCGTCGGCCTTGGCCAACACCATCTCCAGCATATCGATGCGGGTCCGGAAGAACGGCCATTGCTCACGCATTTGCCCCAACAACGCCCCTTCACCGCGCTCCAGCGCCTTGCTCAGCGCCGCTTCCCAGCCAAGCCAGGCTGGCAGCATCAGGCGCGTCTGGGTCCAGCCGAAAATCCACGGAATGGCCCGCAGGCTTTCAATGCCGCCAGCCCGGCGCTTGGCCGGACGGCTGCCCAACGGCAACCGTCCCAACTCCTGTTCCGGGGTGGACTGGCGGAAATACTCGACGAACTGCGGATTTTCCCGCACCACGGCGCGGTAAGCCTTGACCCCATCGGCGGCCAGTTCGTCCATCAAGTGGCGCCAGGCAGGCTCAGGGGGTGGCGGTGGCAGCAAGGTCGCTTCCAGCACCGCCGCCAGGTACAGATTGAGGTTTTGCTCGGCGATGTCCGGCAGGCCGAATTTGAAACGAATCATTTCCCCCTGCTCGGTGGTGCGGAAACGCCCCGCCACCGACCCCGGCGGCTGCGACAGAATCGCTGCGTGCGCCGGGCCGCCACCACGGCCCACGGTGCCGCCGCGACCGTGGAACAACAGCAGTTCCACTTGTTGCTCACGGCAGATGTCGACCAAACGCTCCTGCGCCCGATACTGCGCCCAAGCTGCCGCCGTGGTGCCGGCGTCCTTGGCCGAGTCCGAATAGCCGATCATCACTTCCTGTGGCCCTTGCAGGCGCGAGCGATAGCCGGGCAGCAGCAACAGTTTTTCAATCACCGGGCCCGCGTTGTCGAGGTCGGCGAGAGTTTCGAACAACGGCACCACGCGCATCGGCCGCAATACACCGGATTCTTTAAGCAGCAATTGCACAGCCAGCACGTCGGAAGCGGCGCCAGCCATGGAAATCACATACGAGCCGAGGGAGGCCCCCGGCGCGGCAGCGATTTCCCGGCACGTCGCCAGCACTTCGGCGGTGTCGGCAGACGGTTTGAAATACGCCGGCAGCAACGGCCGGCGATTGTTCAGCTCGCGCATCAGGAAGGCGATGCGCTCCTCTTCGCTCCAATCCTCATAACGGCCCAGGCCAAGGTAATCGGTGATTTCGGTCATGGCCGCGGTGTGACGCGAGGAGTCCTGTCGCACATCAAGGCGCACCAGAAACAGCCCGAATGTCACCGCACGGCGCAGGCAATCGAGCAACGGACCGTCGGCGATGACGCCCATGCCGCACTCATGCAGCGAGTGGTAGCACAGCTCCAGCGGGTCCAGCAGGTCGCGGTTGTTTTGCAGCACATCGGCGGACGCCGGCGTGGTGGCCGTCAGGGAGGCCTGGGCCCAGTTACGGGTCGCGCGCAGGCGTTCACGCAACTGTTTGAGTACCGCGCGGTAAGGCTCGGCGCTGTCGCCAGCCTTGGCTTTCAGGGCGTCGCTGGCCTGCTGCATCGACAACTCGGCGGCGAGGTGATCGACATCGCGCACATACAAATCGGCGGCCATCCAGCGTGCCAGCAGCAATACTTCGCGGGTCACGGCGGCGGTGACGTTCGGGTTGCCATCGCGGTCGCCGCCCATCCACGAAGCAAAGCGAATCGGCGCGGCTTCCAGTGGCAAGTGCAGGCCAGTGGCGGCATACAGGGCCTGATCGGCCTTGCGCAAATAGTTGGGAATCGCCTGCCACAGCGAATGCTCGATCACTGCAAAGCCCCACTTGGCTTCGTCCACCGGTGTCGGGCGGGTGCGGCGGATTTCTTCGGTGTGCCAGGCTTCGGCGATCAGGCGCTGCAACGTGGTCTTGATCTGTTCGCGCTCGGCGCTGGTCAGGTCGCGATGATCCTGCGCCGCCAGTTGCGCGGCGATCGCGTCGTACTTCTGGATCAGCGTGCGACGCGCCACTTCGGTAGGGTGCGCGGTCAATACCAGCTCGATGTCTACCCGGCCCAATTGGCGGGCCAGGGATTCGGCGTCATGGCCCGCAGTCAACAGGCGAGCGAGCAGCTCCGGCAACACGCGGGCCTCGAACGGCGCGGGTTGTGACTCTTCGCGGCGGTGAATCAGCTGATATTGCTCGGCGATATTGGCCAGGTTGAGGAACTGGTTGAACGCCCGCGCCACCGGCAGCAACTCGTCTTCGCTCAACTGGTTGAGGCTGGCGCTGAGTTCGGCGTCCATCGAACCGCGACGGTCAGCCTTGGCGCCTTTGCGGATCTGCTCGATCTTGTCGAGAAAGCCGTCCCCATACTGTTCACGAATGGTGTTACCCAACAGCTCACCCAACAGGTGAACGTCCTCGCGCAAGCGTGCATCAATATCAGTCATCAGCAGTTCTCCAGCGAAAATCCGGGCGGCTATGCTTTGGTATAAGAGGCTTTGAATAGAGAGTGCCGCTGTAAAGCGGTTCTTACAAGTAAGCGAAGGGGAACTGCAAACCCCAAACGTTGCAGCTAATCTCAACATCAAGCCGTACAACGGCTTACACCGGCCACCGCCGGACACTCACCCGGCCTGCCACGAGCAGGTGCGCAATGAGGTCATTATGAAAATCCGCGAGCTCGCCAAGCACTGGGAAGAAAACGCCAAGGGTCGCCTGACCGACTCTGGTTACACGATTCGTCTGGACGTGGAAGCCGCCGCACGGCTGGCGGCGATTATCGATATGTACCCCAAGCGGCACCCTGAAGAGCTGCTCGGAGAATTGATCGGCGCCGCCCTGGAAGAGCTCGAAGCGAGCTTTCCATATGTTAAAGGGTCGACAGTAGTCGCCACCGATGAAGAAGGCGATCCGCTGTACGAAGATGTCGGTCCGACCCCGCGTTTTCTCGCGTTGTCCCGTCGTCATTTGCACGATTTGTCGACCGAAAACGACAAGCCAAAACACTGACCCGACCAATTCAAACCTGTGGGAGCGAACCTGCTCGCTCCCACAGGAGTTGCACTTCCCTTCAATAATTGCGTATGTCCGATCATGCAAAAGGTCGGCAATCCCCCTGACATCGCGAAAGTTCCCGACCTTGAGCCTTGTCCGCCCGGTCAAGGTTTTTCCGGCGACAGGCCATTTTCTCTGAACTTTTAAAAAACGCCTCGGGTCAACCCAGTAACCACGCCTGGGACGGCCGTTTCAATATGCTCTGGAAATCGAAGGTTGCGGCTCCTTGCCCAGGATGGGTTCAGATGTTTTTCAGGAGTTATCCAATGGAGTTGAAAACCATGAAGACCAGCACTGCTTCATCCTCGTATACCCACCTGCGCGGTCTCAAACTGGCGGCCCTGGCCATCGGCAGCAGCCTGGTTCTGGCCGGATGCGCCGGCAACCCGCCGACCGAGCAATACGCCGTGACCCAATCGGCCGTGAACAGCGCCGTCAGCGCCGGTGGCACCGAATTCGCCGCGGTGGAAATGAAATCCGCTCAGGACAAACTCAAACAAGCCGAAATCGCCCTGCATGACAAAAAGTATGACGAGGCCAAGGTTCTGGCCGAGCAGGCCGAGTGGGACGCCCGAGTGGCAGAACGCAAAGCCCAGGCGATGAAAGCCGAACAAGCTGTAAAGGACTCACAGAAAGGTGTTCAGGAACTGCGTCAGGAAAGTCAGCGCACCGTGCAGTAAGCGCGCATCCCGACTTTCAGGCCTGACACTCTTATCGATAGAAAGGACGAACCACTATGCACAAACAATTGATGATACCCGCCCTCCTGGCCGCAAGCGTTGCACTGGCTGCCTGCTCCACACCGCCCAACACAAACCTGGAGCAAGCCCGCACCAACTACGCCGGCCTGCAAGCCAACCCGCAAGCCAGTAAAGTCGCGGCACTGGAGACCAAAGACGCCAGCGATTACCTGGACAAGGCCGACAAGGCTTACCAGGACAAGGAAGACCAGAACAAGGTTGACCAGCTGGCTTACCTGACCAATCAGCGCGTTGAAGTGGCGAAGCAGACCATTGCCCTGCGCACCGCCGAAAACAACCTGAAAAACGCCGCGGCTCAACGGGCCCAGGCGCGTCTGGATGCCCGCGACCAGCAGATCAAACAGCTGCAGGCCAGCCTCAACGCCAAGCAGACCGATCGCGGCACGTTGGTAACGTTCGGCGACGTGCTGTTCGCCACCAACAAGGCTGAGCTGAAATCCAACGGTCTGGTGAACATCAACAAACTGGCGCAGTTCCTTCAGGAAAACCCCGACCGTAAAGTGATTGTCGAAGGCTACACCGACAGCACCGGCGCGGCGTCGTACAACCAGTCGCTGTCCGAGCGCCGCGCGACGTCGGTTCAAGTGGCGCTGATCAAGATGGGTGTCGACCCGGCGCGCATCGTGGTCCAGGGTTATGGCAAGGAATACCCGGTGGCCGAAAATACCAGCGTTTCTGGCCGTGCGATGAACCGTCGGGTGGAAGTGACCATTTCCAATGACAACCAGCCGGTGATTCCGCGTTCGGCGGTCAGCTCTAACTGAGCTTCGTCTGAAACACAAAAGCCCCGTCTGATCGGATCAGGCGGGGCTTCTTATTGATCGAACACTTGTCCTGGGGCCAAGCAACCCTGTGGCGAGGGGGCTTGTCGGACCGCCGCACCGCCCCGTTCGGCTGCGAAGCAGTCGTGAAACCATCCCGCAAGGTGTACCTGACAAAACGCGAATGCAGGTTTTAGGGCCGCTTCGCGACCCAACGGGGGCAAGCCCCCTCGCCACAAGGGTTCATCTTTGCCAATGGAGGTGGGATTTTACTGTTCGAGTTTTTGCGGGGTTTCCTGGCCCATGCAGCGCACGGCTTTTTTCTTGTTGTTGACCAGTACGCCAGTCAAGCCTTTCTGTTCGGTGTCAAACATCACCAGCACGCCATCAATGCACTGCGCCACTTGCGCGGCCGGTTCCAGGGAGATTTTGTAGTCTTCGCCCGGCACGGTCTTGAGCATGGTGAAGTCGCTGAGCAGCAACGCATCCTCAGGTTTGGCGAAGTGCAGGTAACCGTACCACCACAAGGCTCCGACGGTGCCGAGGATGCTGCAAATACCGGTGATGATCAGCGGGATGGCGTTACGTTCTTCACTCATTGCGGACTCTCTGGTGGTTCATCTTCAGAATTCGGGGGTGCCGGGTAATTCGGGACTTCACCCAAGCGGCGCAGGCCATTGAAATGCTGCGGGTCTTCGAGGTAGCGCAGCATGACTTTACGCCAGACCGGATCGGCGAAGGTTTGCACATGCCCACCCCGGGTCAGTTGCAGCACTCGCGGCGGCGGCGCAGCTTGATACAGTCGGATACCGTTGGAAAGAGGCACCAGCTGATCATCGATACTGTGATAGATCAGTTTCGGTACGCCATTGAGCTGTGTCATGGAACGGATCGCACTGTCGCCATCCGGCACCAGCCAGGATAACGGCACCTGGAACGGCCAGGTCATCCATGACGTGCTCAGAGCGAAACGCCCGACATCGCGGTAACTGGCAGGCACGCCATCGAGCACGAAAGCCTTGAGTTGCCGCTGGCGCTCGGGATGCTGGGCCAGGTAATGCACGGCCATCGAACCGCCAAGGCTCTGACCGAGAAGGATCAACGGCTTGCCCTTGACCTCCGGCGCCTGGTCGAGCCATTTGAACGCGGCGTCGATGTCCTGGTAAATCGCCGGCAACGCCGGTTTACCTTCGGACAAACCATACCCGCGATAGTCCACCAGCAACACCTGATAGCCCTGCTTCGGCAACCACCAGCTTGCCCCCAGGTGCCACGCCAGGTTGCCGCCGTTACCGTGCAGATGCAGCACAGTGCCTTTGACTTCGACGCCTTTTTTCGCTGGCAGCCACCAGCCATGCAGCTTGAGGCCGTCGGCGGTGATCAGGGTGACGTCGCGATAGTCGAGCTTGGCTTTTTCCGGGGTGAACGGCTGACCGGGCTCGGGGTAAAACAGCAAAGAGTCGCAACCGCCGAGGGTCAGAAGCAGGCAGAAGATACCGAGGATTCTCATCCGGTGAAGCCTCGCAAGAATGGGGATGGAACAGAATCCCATGGCAATCAATTAACCTGTGGGATTCGTAGTTCACAAAATGTTGGAGTAATCCGCTTCGATCCGGTCCAGGCTCAGGTGGTTGAGGAAGTTGGAGAAGCACATCCACGCCGACAGCGCGTTCATGTCGCGGAATTGCTCGGGCAGGTACTTGGGCGGCACCACCAGGCCTTCGTCCACCAATTGGCGCAAGGTTCGCATGTCCTCCAGAGTGGTCTTGCCGCAGAACAACAGCGGTATCTGCTCCAGCTTGCCTTTACGCACGGCCAACTGAATGTAGTTGTAAACCATGATAAAGCCCTTGAGGTAGGACAAGTCTTTGGTAAATGGCAGGCCATTCGGCACCGAGCCGCGGAACACCCGACTGGCATTGCCGTAGCTTTCGGCCATTTCAAAGCCCTGAGCCCGGAAGAACTCAAAGATCTGCAAGAAGTCCGCGCCCTCCTCCACCATGTGAATGGCGCGGGTGCGATTGGTCAGTTTGCGTAGGCGGCTCGGGTAGGACGCAAAGGTGATGATTTCCATCAGGATCGCCAGGCCTTCCTGAGTCACGGTGGACGACGGCGGGCCTTTGGACAGGAACGTGCAGATCGGCTGATTCAGGCCGTTAAGCGTGGTGCCCACATGCACCAACCCTTCGTGGACTTCCAGCGCACGCACGTCACGATTGTTGAACATCGCGTCGGCGCGGATCTTGATGTAGTCGGCACCGGCCGCCGCGTCGGCGACGATCCCGTCGGACTCGAACACCCGAATGGTTTCCTCGGCCTCGCCAAACACCTTGTTCAACCGATGTTGCAGCAAGTCGACGGCTTCCTTGGCGGTGAGGACTTTCGGTTCGTCCTTGAGGTCGCCACGGCCGTCGATGTTGTTCAGGTAATCGGAGAGCATCAGCCCCAGGTCGGCCAACGTCGGGTCGCCGGCGTGAAACGCATCGGACGCCGCGCCGTACAACTCCTGGGAAATCAGCCCGAAATCCTCGGTGCCGCGCGCTTCGAGCATGCGCACCACCATGCGGTATTCCTTGCACATGCGACGCATGATCTGCCCGACCGGGTTGAACTGACCGAGTTGGCGGGTGATGTCGCGCTCGATGTTCTGGAATTCCAGCTTCACTTTGCTGGAGTCGAACGACAACGGTCGATTGAGGTAATAATCGCGGTCCACGGCCGGCATTTCCTTGCCCTTGCCCTTGAGGAACCCCTTGCGAATGCTGTCATCCCACTTGACCGCATCCAGAACGCGAATCGGCGTCTGCGCCAGCACTATGCGATCGGACAACATGCGTATCGTCTGCTGGTATTCGTCCACCCGAAACTCCTGTAGTAAACCGTTACGTGCTGGGTTTATTTGGTTTTGGCCAGGCGCTGATAACGCACCGCTTCGACGAAGACATCGGAATTGGCCGGGTCGTCGAGGTAGGCGAACACCTGATCCAGGCTGTTGTTGATCAACACCCCGTCGCCATCTTCAGTCTGAAAACCTTCGCCACTGAGGGCTTCTTGGCCCATGGCCTGCCTGATCTGCTCAAGGTCGAGGTTGTAGACCACCAATTCGTGCTTATCGTTGAGCTCGAACCCGGCGATGGTGAAATGCCCGCCAAACTGCACCGGCACCTTCGCCGACAGGTACCAGCGATTACCGTGGCGCGCCACCGTGAAAGGATAGGCTTCGCGCTCATGGGGTTTGGCCCTGAAGTAGCTGACCGCCTGGTAGCGATTGTCGCCGACACGTGTCAGTTCCAGGTTCATCGGCTCGCCCCAGGCGTTGGTGCTGGCCCATTTGCCGAGCAGCCCTTTGGGCGCGGGCTCGCTGGCGGGCAGCGGCTCCTTGAAGGTCGCCAGACAGCCACTGAGCAGCAGGAACGACAAGGCGATCACCACGACACGCCAGGCTTTCATTCAACACTCCCTATGAACACTAACCTCAAGTGAACACCGGCCCCTGTGGGGGCGAGCCTGCTCGCGATGGCAGTGTGTCAGGCAACAGAGATGTTGAATGTCAGACCGCCATCGCGAGCAAGCTCGCTCCCACAGGGGTTAGCCTCCACTCAGGGGTTACACCGACGCCAGTACCAAGTGCATGTAGCGGGTCAGGATACCGAGCATTTCCTCTTCGGCAACAGGCTCGGCATCGTTGAGCAGGCCCTGATATTCCATCCGTCCGACAATCGCCGTCAACACTTTGGCATCTTGTTGTGGCTCGCGGGAACCCAATACTTCGAAAAGCTGGCAGGTGCCCTGCAAGAGAATTTGCTGATGGGAACGCACCAACAACGCCAGACGCGGGTTGAGCAACGCTTCCTGGCGGAAGGCTTGCTCGGCCATCAAGTGCTCGCGGCGATTGATCAATTGCCGATGAACATAGTCAGCCATCAGCCGTGCGATATCGTCCGCCAGCTGTGAGCGGGATTCGGCGGTGCCATCACCGCTGACAACCATCTCGCGCAACAAGCCTTCGTTGCTGGCCCACAACCGGGCCATGTATGCCGCGCTGCGTTCCACGTACTGCGCAAAGGTATCGGTGAGCAGGTCATCGATGTCCTTGAAATAGTAGGTGGTGGCCGACAGCGGCACACAGGCCTCGGCAGCCACCGCACGATGGCGCACGGCCCGCACGCCATCGCGTACGACAATGCGCATCGCCGCGTCGAGAATATCCTGTCGACGCTGTTCGCTGCCCTGTCGGCTTGCCTTGCGGCCCTGGTACTGAACACTTTCAGCGACCGCAGTGGCGATATCCGCTGCACCTTCTTGAGCCATTGCACGATTCACGACAGGTATTCCTCTCTAACGTCAAAAGTAACCAATTGATACGTTTGTACCAGACAGGCAATAAAAAGCCGCCTGTTTTAGGCGGCTTTTTAATTGAAACATTTACGCTTGCGGACGCATGTGCGGGAACAGGATCACATCGCGGATCGACGGTGAGTTGGTCAGCAACATCACCAGACGGTCGATGCCGATCCCTTCACCGGCGGTCGGCGGCATGCCGTACTCCAGCGCACGAACGAAGTCGGCGTCGTAGTGCATGGCTTCATCGTCGCCAGCGTCCTTATCGGCCACCTGTGCCATGAAGCGCTCGGCCTGGTCTTCCGCGTCGTTCAACTCGGAGTAGGCGTTGGCGATTTCACGACCGCCAATGAACAGTTCGAAACGGTCGGTGACGTTCGGGTTCTCGTCGTTGCGACGGGCCAGCGGCGACACTTCGAACGGGTACTGGGTAATGAAGTGCGGCTGTTCCAGCTTGTGCTCGACCAGCTCTTCGAAAATCATCACCTGCAGTTTGCCCAGGCCTTCGAAGCCGAGCACCTTGGCGCCGGCCTTCTTGGCGATGGCGCGGGCCTTGTCGATGTCGTTCAGGTCATAGGCCGTCAGGTCCGGGTTGTACTTGAGGATCGAGTCGAACACCGACAGACGCACGAAAGGTTCGCCGAAGTGGAACACTTTGTCGCCGTAAGGCACGTCGGTGCTGCCCAGAACCAGTTGCGCCAGTTCGCGGAACAGTTCCTCGGTCAGGTCCATGTTGTCTTCGTAATCGGCGTGGGCCTGGTAGAACTCGAGCATGGTGAACTCGGGGTTGTGCCGGGTGGAAACGCCTTCGTTACGGAAGTTGCGGTTGATCTCGAAGACTTTCTCGAAGCCACCGACAACCAGACGCTTGAGGTACAGCTCTGGCGCGATACGCAGGAACATTTGCATGTCCAGCGCGTTGTGGTGAGTTTCGAACGGCTTGGCCGCCGCGCCACCCGGAATGGTTTGCAGCATCGGCGTTTCCACTTCCAGGAAGTCACGCTTCATCAGGAAGCTGCGGATGTGCGCAATCACTTGCGAACGCACGCGGAAGGTCTGGCGCACGTCTTCGTTGACGATCAGGTCGACGTAACGCTGGCGGTAGCGCTGCTCGGTGTCGGACAGGCCGTGGTGCTTGTCTGGCAGCGGGCGCAGGGATTTGGTCAGCAGGCGCACGTTGGTCATTTCAACGTACAGGTCGCCCTTGCCGGAACGGGCCAGGGTGCCTTCGGCGGCAATGATGTCGCCCAGGTCCCAGGTTTTCACCGCGGCCAGGGTTTCTTCGGACAAGGTTTTACGGTTGACGTAAACCTGGATGCGCCCGGACATGTCCTGGATCACCATGAACGAGCCACGGTTGAGCATGAGACGACCAGCCACCTTGACCGGGATCGCAGCCTCTGCCAGCTCTTCCTTGGTCTTGTCCGCGTACTTCTTCTGCAAATCTTCGCAGTAGGCGTCGCGGCGGAAGTCGTTGGGGAAGGCCTGGCCCTTGGCGCGCTCGGCAGCAAGCTTTTCCTTGCGCAGGGCGATCAGGGAGTTTTCTTCCTGTTGCAGGGCTTGCGGGTCGAGTTGTAGGTCGCTCATGTCTTTAAATATTCCATCAGGTTCGTTGCCCCCGGCTGTCTGCCGGGGTTCGCGGGCAAGCCAAGCGCCTACAGGATCGTGCAGATCCTGTAGGGCGGGCCTTAAAGCCCTTGTTTCAGGCTGGCCACCAGGTATTCGTCGATGTCGCCGTCGAGCACCTTGTCGCAGTCGCTGCGTTCGATGTTGGTCCGCAGATCCTTGATCCGCGAGGCATCGAGCACGTACGAACGGATCTGGTGACCCCAGCCGATGTCCGACTTGGTGTCTTCCAGAGCCTGGGAAGCGGCATTGCGCTTCTGCACTTCCTGCTCGTACAAGCGCGCCCGCAACATTTTCATCGCGGTGTCTTTGTTGGCGTGCTGGGAGCGTTCGTTCTGGCAGCTGACCACGGTGTTGGTCGGTACGTGAGTAATCCGTACGGCCGAGTCGGTGGTGTTTACGTGCTGACCACCGGCACCGGAGGAGCGGTAGGTGTCGATACGCAGGTCCGACGGGTTGATGTCGATTTCGATGTTGTCATCGATTTCCGGCGACACGAACACGGCCGAGAACGAGGTGTGACGACGGTTGCCGGAGTCGAACGGGCTCTTGCGCACCAGACGGTGCACGCCGATTTCGGTACGCAGCCAGCCAAAGGCGTACTCGCCCTTGATGTGCACGGTCGCGCCTTTGATACCGGCGACTTCACCGGCCGACAATTCCATGATGGTCGCGTCGAAACCGCGTTTATCCGCCCAGCGCAGGTACATGCGCAGCAGGATGTTGGCCCAGTCCTGGGCCTCGGTACCGCCGGAGCCGGCCTGGATGTCCAGGTAGGCGTTGTTGGCGTCCATTTCACCGCTGAACATGCGACGGAATTCGAGTTTTTCCAGGGACTCGCGCAGGCGCTCGACTTCGGCAGCCACGTCATCGACGGCGCCCTGGTCTTCTTCTTCGGCAGCCATCTGCAACAAGTCTTTGGCGTCAGCCAGGCCGGTGTGCATTTCGTCGAGGGTTTCGACGATCTGAGCCAGCTGGGACCGCTCGCGGCCCAGTTCCTGAGCGTACGACGGGTTGTTCCAGACATTCGGATCTTCAAGCTCGCGATTGACTTCGGTCAGACGCTCATGCTTTTGATCGTAGTCAAAGATACCCCCGAATAGTTTCGGAGCGCTCGGACAGGTCCTTGATACTGTTAAGGATCGGGTTGATTTCCATGGCGGGCAGCACTCGTTGGCGAACTTTTGAAAGCCGGCGAGTATAACGTAATCAAGCTGTCACGGCAGCCCGCCTGGCGGCTTTAGCGGCGAATGAACTTTATGGCTCATTCAATTCCCACCTGATTACGCCCATTGTTCTTCGCCAGGTACAGCCCCTTGTCCGCCGCCGAGATCAATTGCCGGCAATCGCTGCCCGCCTGCGGGATCATGGTCGACAGGCCGATGCTGATGGTCAGGCACGAACCTTCGGACGGGAAAATGTGCGGAATCTTCAACCCGGCCACGGTCTGGCGCAGTTTTTCCGCCACTATCCGCGCACCGCCCGGCGAGGTGTTGGGCAGGACCAGGACGAACTCTTCGCCGCCGTAACGGGCCGGCAGGTCCGATGGCCTGGCGCTGGCGTCGCGAATCGCCGTGGCGACTTTGCGCAGGGCTTCATCGCCTTCAAGGTGGCCAAAACTGTCGTTGTAGGACTTGAAATAGTCGACATCGATCATCAGCAACGACAATTGCGTCTGGTCTCGCAACGAGCGCCGCCACTCCAGTTCCAGGTATTCGTCGAAGTGTCGGCGGTTCGACAGCCCGGTCAGGCCGTCGGAGTTCATCAAGCGTTGCAGCACCAGGTTGGTATCGAGCAATTGCTGCTGGCTCACGCGCAAGGCGCGGTACGCCGCGTCACGCTGCAACAGGGTCATGTAGGAGCGCGAGTGATAGCGGATGCGCGCCACCAGTTCGATGTTGTCCGGCAGCTTGACCAGGTAATCGTTGGCCCCGGCGGCAAACGCCGCGCTTTTGATCAGCGGGTCTTCCTTGGTCGACAGGACAATGATCGGAATGTCCTTGGTTGCCGGGTGATTACGGTATTCGCGCACCAGGCTCAAGCCGTCGAGGCCGGGCATGACCAGGTCCTGAAGGATCACCGTCGGCTTGATGCGGATCGCCTGGGCGATGGCCTGGTGCGGGTCGGCGCAGAAGTGGAAGTCGATGTTTTCTTCGTTCGACAGCCCACGGCGCACCGCCTCGCCGATCATCGCCTGATCGTCCACCAACAACACCATGGCGGCGTTTTCGTCGGTTTTGAAGTCGTCGAGCTGTAATTCATTCATGTGCGGTTACCTGAGTACTGCTTGGGCCACGATTGCTGCTAATGATAGTCATTTTTGAAAAATCTCCAGCAATCGTGGCGCTATCTTGTCCAGTGGGCGGATTTCCACGGCAGCGTCGATGGCTGCGGCCGCCTTGGGCATTCCGTACACGGCACTGCTGTTCTGGTCCTGAGCGATGGTCAGGTAGCCCTGTTGGCGCATGAGTTTAAGTCCCTGGGCACCGTCGCGCCCCATACCGGTCAGCAGAACACCCACGGCATCACCGCTCCAGTAACTGGCCACACTCTCGAAAAACACATCGATCGAAGGCCGATAGATCTCGTTGACCGGTTCGGTGGTGTAGGCCAGCGTGCCGTTCTTCAGCAGGCGAATATGATGGTTGGTGCCGGCCAGCAGGACCGTGCCGCTTTGCGGCGGTTCGCCTTCCTGGGCCAGGCGCACGTCCAGGCCGCAGGCGCTGGCCAGCCATTCGGCCATGCCGGCGGCGAATACCTGATCCACATGCTGGACCAGCACGATGGCCGCCGAAAAATCCCGTGGCAGCCCCTTGAGCAGCACTTCCAGCGCCGCCGGCCCGCCGGCGGATGAACCGATCGCCACCAGGCGCTGGCGCGAGGCCGAGTGGCGGTGCGGGCTCGGTGCCGATCGCTCCCGATTGCTGTGGTCACCGATCAACCAGCCAATGTTGAGGATCTTGCGCAATAACGGCGCGGCGGCTTCCTGAGCATTGCCGGCCCCGATAGCCGGGGTATCAACCACATCCAGCGCGCCGTAGCCCATGGCTTCGAACACCCGGTGCACGTTCTGCTGGCGGTCGACGGTGACGATAACGATCGCGCACGGGGTCTCGGCCATGATCCGCCGGGTCGCTTCCACGCCGTCCATCAACGGCATGATCAAGTCCATCAGGATCAGATCCGGGGTGTATTCGGCGCAACGTTGCACCGCTTCGGCCCCGTTGCCGGCGACCCAGACCACCTCGTGCGCCGGTTCGAACGCCAGAGCGCGGCGCAAAGCCTCCACGGCCATGGGCATATCGTTGACAATGGCGATTTTCATGCGCGCGCCCCTCCAATGAGCTCAACGACTGCATCCAGTAAGGCGTCATCATGAAAACTGGCCTTGGCTAGATAATAGTCGGCGCCGGCGTCCAGTCCACGACGACGATCTTCTTCGCGGTCCTTGTAGGACACCACCATCACCGGCAGCGATTGCAGGCGATTGTCGCGACGCAATAAAGACACCAGCTCGATGCCGTCCATGCGCGGCATGTCGATGTCGGTAATCAGCAGATCGAAATCCTCCGAACGCAGAGCATTCCAGCCATCCATACCGTCCACCGCCACGGCGACGTCGTAGCCGCGATTGAGCAGCAACTTGCGCTGCAACTCACGCACGGTCAGCGAGTCGTCTACCACCAGGATCCGTTTACGCGCTGCTTCGACGGCCTGATTGGCATGCCGGGCAATGCGCTCCAGACGCCCGGTATTGAGCAGTTTGTCCACCGAACGCAGCATGTCTTCGACGTCGACGATCAGCACCACCGAGCCGTCGTCGAGCAGGGCCCCGGCGGAAATGTCCTGTACCTTGCCCAGACGTTCGTCCAGCGGCAGCACCACCAGCGTTCGCTCGCCGATAAACCGCTCGACCGCCACCCCGTAAATCGCCTCGCGCTCGCGGATGACCACGACTTTGAGGGTCTGCGCGCTGTTCTGGCTCGCCGGGCGATGCAACAGCTGACTGGCGGCGACCAGCCCGACATGTCGGCCTTCGTACCAGAAGTGCTGCCGGCCTTCGACTTGCACGATGTCTTCCGGCGCCAGGTCGCACATGCGCTCGATGTGCGCCAGCGGGAAGGCATACGCCTCATCACCGACTTCCACCACCAGACTGCGCACCACCGACAGCGTCAGCGGCACTTCCAGATGAAAGCGACTGCCCTCACCCGCTGTTTGCTCCAGCACCACGGCACCGCGCAACTGCCGAACCATGTGCTGAACCGCATCCAGGCCAACGCCGCGCCCGGACACTTCGGTAACCGTGTCGCGCAGGCTGAAACCCGGCAGAAACAGGAACGTCAGCAGCTCTTCTTCGCTCAACTGAGCGGCAGTCTCGGCCGGGGATAACTGCCGCTCGACGATAGTGCGGCGGACCTTTTCCAGGTCGACGCCATTGCCGTCATCGCTCAGTTCCAGCACCAGCAGACCAGCCTGATGGGAGGCTCGCAAACGGATCACGCCTTCCTCCGGCTTGCCGGCCAACAGCCGTTGTTCCCGAGTTTCGATGCCGTGATCCACCGCATTGCGCAGCAAGTGTGTCAGCGGCGCTTCGAGTTTTTCCAGTACGTCGCGGTCGACTTGGGTCTTGTCGCCCTCGATCTCCAGCCGCACCTGTTTGCCCAGATTGCGGCCAAGGTCGCGGACCATGCGCACTTGCCCGCTCAGCACGTCGGCGAACGGCCGCATGCGACAGGCCAGCGCGGTGTCATACAACACCTGTGCGCGCTGGCTGGCGTGCCAGGCGAACTCGTCCAGCTCAGCGTTTTTTTCCACCAGCAATTGTTGGGATTCGGCCAGCAATCGGCGCGCATCGCCCAGCGCTTCCTGGGCCTCGAGGCTCAGGACATGGCCCTTGAGATGGACGTTGAGGCTTTCCAGCGCCCGCAGACCATTGCTCTGCATACGTTTGAGGCGCTGCATGGTGGCCAGGTGCGGCTTGAGGCGCTGGGTTTCCACCAGGGATTTACTCGACAGGTCGAGCAGGCTGTTCAAGCGCTCGGCCGTGACGCGCAATACGCGCTCGCCAGTGTCGGTGGCGCGCCTGGTCTTGGACGCAGGCTCGGCGGGCGCAGCCTGGGGTGCTTCGACGGGTGCTTCGGCGGCAGGAACGGGCGACTCGACCCTGGGTGTCGGCGGTTCGGGCTGAAGTTCTGCCATCGGCGGCACGATGGGGGCAACCGTCGCCATGTGTTCAAGCAGCCGTCCCATCAAGACGACATAAGCGTCGATATCCGCAGGCGCCGGTGCGTTGTCCGGCGTCGCAATCCGCATCAGCAGATCGGTGCCTTGTAACAGTGCATCAATGTGTTCGGGCCGCAGGTACAGGCGCCCTTCCTGGGCGCTGACCAGATAATCTTCCATCACATGAGCAACGCTGACCCCGGCATCGACGCCGACAATTCGCGCCGCGCCTTTGAGCGAATGGGCCGCGCGCATGCACGACTCAAGATAATCGGCCTGGGTCGGATCGCGCTCAAGCGCCAGCAGACCGGCGCTCAGCACCAGGGTCTGGGCCTCGGCTTCCATGCTGAACAGTTCCAGCAAAGAGGCGTCACGCATTTGGTCGGGGGTCATGTGAGGCTCCGGGTCACGGCAGACAGCAGCTGCTCTTCATCCAGCCAACGCAGGCTGCGACCTTTGAATTGCAAGACGCCACGGGTGTATTTGGCGCTGGCCTGGCTGCCGGACTGAGAGGCCGCATCGAGAATGCGCTCATCAATGGCGTGAATCCCGTCCACTTCGTCCACCGGCACCACGACCGACCCACCGTGGGCCGCGATGATCAGCATCCGCGGCGTCACCCGCGCACCGGGTGCCACGCCACTGGTGTCGTCGAGCCCCAACAGCTCCACCAGCGACAGACACGCCACCAAGGCACCGCGCACATTCGCCACGCCGAGCAACGCCCGGGAGCGCTGGTGCGGCAAGGAGTGAATCGCTTGCAGCGGCGCCACTTCGACCAGGCTGCGGGTGGCCAGGCCCAGCCACTCTTCACCGAGGCGAAACATCAGCAGCGAACGGGTTTTCACCTCGCTCTCGGCCGCCCTGGAGATTCGCCCGCGGTCGCCCTGCTGCAAGGCGTAACGGTCGAGCAAGCGCGTGGCGGCAGCCGAATACACCGCGCAATTGCGGCAATGAATGTGCTCGCTCAGCAGCGGGCAGGACTGGTCGCCGTGGATACCGATGCGGTTCCAGCAGTCGTCGATGGCCTGGGCATCTTCATGGGTGACGCTCAAGGTGTCGGAGGCGTTCATCGTTTACGCTCACTGTCAGCGGCGCGCTCGCTGCGGGCGGCGCGGGCCTGCAATCTTCTGGCACCCGCCGTGTCGCCCTGGGATTGCAGCAAGGCAGCCAGGTGCATCAACGCGTCGGGGTGTTGCGGTTCGAGGTACAACGCCTTGCGATAAAAACCCTGGGCTTCCAAGGCACTGCCGGCGACATCGCTGAGCAGCCCCAGCCAATAGAACACTTGGGCCACCGGCTCGTGACTGCGCAAATAACGTTCGCACGCGGCGCGGGCCTCGGCACTTTTGCCTTCGTTGGCCAGCGCGGCGATATTCGCCAGCAACGTGGCGGCGTCCGAAGAGGTCGCGTCTGAAGGGGTGGCGGTAGCCTGAGGCATCGACACGACCGTCGCAAAAGGCCGACTGCGCACTGGCGGCGGAGTCACGCTGCGCACCGGTTGCTGCACTGGCAGCGACATCGGCGCGAAGGTCGCAAGCGGCTCGGGCGTACTCTGACGACTGAAGGCAAACGACTGCGGGATACCGATCGAGCGCATGCCGAAACGGCCGAGCAGACTGCCCTCCGCCGGGCCGATAAACAGCACACCGTCGACGTGGGTCAGGCGCTTGAGCACCTCGAACACTTGCTGCTGGGTCGGCTGGTCGAAATAAATCAGCAGGTTGCGACAGAACACGAAGTCATAGGGCGGCTCGTTGACCAGCAAGGTCGGATCCAGCAGGTTACCGACCTGTAAACGCACCTGTTCCAGCACGCGTCCGCTGAGGCGATAGTTATCGTGTTCAGCGGTGAAATGGCGCTCGCGAAACTCGATGTCCTGGCCACGAAACGAATTTTTGCCGTACAGCGCGAGCCTGGCCTTTTCCACCGACAGTGGGCTGACGTCCATGCCGTCGACCTTGAACTGGTGCGGCGCCAGCCCGGCATCGAGCAGGGCCATGGCGATGGAATACGGTTCTTCACCGGTGGAACACGGCAGGCTGAGAATCCGCAGGGCGCGCATGTTGTTGATCGCCGCCAGCCGCTTGACTGCCAGCTTCGCCAGCGTGGCGAAGGATTCCGGGTAACGGAAAAACCAGGTTTCGGGAACGATCACCGCTTCAATCAGCGCCTGCTGTTCGTCACGCGAGCCCAGCAACGTGTGCCAGTACTCATCGGGTGTCAACGCCCGAGCCGCCGTGATGCGCTGGCGCACCGCGCGCTCGATGATCGCCGGGCCGACCGAGCCTACATCCAGGCCGATACGCTCCTTGAGGAAATCGAAAAACCGTTGATCGCTGCTCATCCCTGCTCCTCAAACTGCGCCAGGTCCAGCGGCGGCGAGGGAAACAATAAGGCGCGAACCTGTGCATCCAGTAAATCGGCAATCCGTACCCATTGCAGCAGCCCCTGGGCATCTTCGCGCACCGGGCCGAGGTACGGCGCCTGGCGATTGTCCAGGCCATAAGGCTGAAAGTCCGCCGGGTTGCAGCGCAATGTGTCGGTTACCTGTTCCAGAATCAACCCGAGCAATTGTGCGGGCGTCGCTTCGTCCGGCCGATAGTGCACCAACACCAGCCGCGTGCTGGTGCGGGCCTGGGCCGGCTGGCCAAACGTCAGCGCGCTGAGGTCGATCACCGGCACCACCGCGCCGCGATAGGCGAACACCCCCGCCACCCAGTCCGGCGCCCGGGGAATGGGCTTCAACGGCAGTTGCGGCAACACTTCGGCCACCTCGATGGCCTGCAAGGCGTAGCGCTCGTTGCCGATGCGGAACACCAGAAACAACGAATGCTTCGCCGGCATCGCCGCACCGCGCCTGGCCGTAAGTTCGCTCATCAGACTTTGAATCGCGAGACACCGCCACGCAGCCCCACGGCCACCTGGCTCAGTTCGTCGATGGCGAAACTGGCCTGGCGCAGGGACTCAACCGTCTGGCTGCTGGCATCGCCCAGCTGCACCAGCGCGTGGTTGATCTGCTCGGCGCCGGTGGCCTGGGCCTGCATGCCTTCGTTGACCATCAACACCCGTGGCGCCAGCGCCTGAACCTGATGAATGATCTGCGACAACTGCTCGCCCACCTGCTGCACCTCGGACATGCCGCGGCGTACTTCCTCCGAGAACTTGTCCATGCCCATGACCCCGGCCGACACCGCCGACTGGATCTCGCGCACCATCTGCTCGATGTCGTAGGTGGCCACCGCCGTCTGGTCTGCCAGACGCCGCACTTCGGTGGCGACCACGGAAAATCCGCGACCATACTCGCCGGCCTTCTCGGCTTCGATCGCAGCGTTCAGGGACAACAGGTTGGTCTGGTCGGCGACTTTGACGATGGTCACCACGACCTGATTGATGTTGCCGGCCTTCTCGTTGAGGATCGCCAGTTTGGCGTTCACCAGATCTGCCGCGCCCATCACCGAGTGCATGGTGTCTTCCATGCGCGCCAGGCCTTGCTGACCAGAACCGGCCAGCACCGAAGCCTGGTCGGCGGCGGTGGAAACTTCGGTCATGGTGCGCACCAAGTCACGCGAGGTGGCGGCAATTTCCCGCGAGGTAGCACCGATTTCGGTGGTGGTGGCCGCGGTTTCGGTGGCGGTGGCCTGTTGCTGCTTGGAGGTCGCGGCGATTTCCGTGACCGACGTGGTGACCTGTACCGAGGAGCGCTGGGCCTGGGACACCAACGAGGTGAGTTCGGTCATCATGGCGTTGAAGCCGGTTTCCACCGCACCGAACTCATCCTTGCGATCCAGATCCAGGCGATTGCTGAGATCGCCGGTGCGCATGACTTCGAGGATATCCACAATGCGATTCATCGGCGCCATGATCGCGCGCATCAACAGCAGGCCGCAGAGGCCGGCGACGATGATTGCCACCAGCAAAGAGACGCCCATGCTGATTTTGGCGGCCGTCACCGCGTCACTGATGGCCAGCGTGGATTTTTCAGCCAGGTCGTGATTATTTTCAAGAAGGCTGTTCAACTGCTTGCGCCCATTGATCCAGGCCGGCGTAAGTTTTTGCTCCAGGGCAAGCACCGCCTGGTCGTACTCTTTGCGCTGATAGAGATCGATAACGTTGGTCATTTCTTTGTTGTAGAGCTGATGACGCACTTCGAACTCGTCGAACAGGACCTGATCGTCCTGCGTGAAAATGGTTTTGCGGTAGTTGGCTATTTGCTCGTTCAAACGCTCTTCGAAGCTTTTGTACATGGTCTGGTCGGCGACGGTCATTTCGCGACGTCCGGAAAGGCCGACAATCTGTTGGGTGAGGTTAAAACTGTCGACCCACGCGCCGCGGATCATCGAACTGAAATACACCCCGGGGACCGCATCGGTGCGGACTGTTTCTGCGTCGGCGTCGATCTTCATCAGCCGAGAAAAAGACACCACGACCATCAGCAGCATGATCGCAATAATCACCGCAAAACTCGCCAAAATGCGTTGGCGCAACGTCCAGTTCTTCACAGTCAGTCCTCGATGCGGGTCAAATTGCGAGGGAGTATAGCCGAGGGCGATGTTTCATTTATAAGACGCTGAGCATCGCTTCACATCCCGCCGATAAAAAGCCGGGATTCGGCAGAAACATCGCATCCCGCATTGGAAATTTGTCGACCGTGACATCGGGCACTAGTCTGGATAAATCCATGACACAGCGCGGCCTCAGTCAGCCTCCCACAAAGCGCACTACGCTAATAACAAGCCACTCATGGCGAACGCCCCCGTTCAACGCTGTCCCGACCCTAATTAAAGAAGAGGGAAACCCCATGTTCGAACACAAGACCGCACTGCTCAGTGCCATCACCACGGCGCTCCTGTCCAGCGCCAGCCTGCAGGCCGCCGAACCGCTGAAAGCCGTCGGTGCCGGCGAAGGTCAGCTGGATATCGTTGCCTGGCCCGGCTATATCGAACGGGGCGAAAGCGACAAGGCCTACGACTGGGTCAGCGCTTTCGAGAAGGACACCGGCTGCAAGGTCAACGTCAAGACGGCCGGCACCTCCGATGAGATGGTCAGCCTGATGGCCAAGGGCGGTTACGATCTGGTGACGGCGTCCGGTGATGCCTCCCTGCGCCTGATCGCCGGTAAGCGTGTCCAGCCGATCAACACCGCATTGATCCCTAACTGGAAAAATCTCGATCCGCGCCTCAAGGATGCACCGTGGTACGTGGTCGACAAGCAAACCTACGGCACCCCGTACCAATGGGGTCCGAATGTACTCATGTACAACACCAACGTGTTCAAACAGCCCCCGACCAGTTGGAGCGTGATACTCGAAGAGCAGAAGCTGCCCGACGGCAAATCCAACAAGGGCCGCGTGCAGGCGTATGACGGCCCGATCTACATCGCGGACGCGGCGCTGTACCTGAAAACCGTCAAGCCGGAACTGGGCATCAAAGACCCTTACCTGCTCGACGAAAAACAGTACAAGGCCGTGCTCGATCTACTGCGCGGTCAACAAAAGCTGATCCACCGCTACTGGCACGACACCACCGTGCAGATGAGTGACTTCAAAAACGAAGGCGTGGTGGCTTCCAGTTCCTGGCCGTATCAGGTCAACGGCCTGATGAACGAGAAACAGCCAGTCGCCTCGACCATCCCCAAAGAAGGCGCCACCGGGTGGGCCGACACCACCATGCTGCACGCCGAAGCCAAGCACCCGAACTGCGCCTACAAGTGGATGGATTGGTCGCTGACGCCGAAGGTCCAGGGCGATGTGTCCGCCTGGTTCGGTTCGCTGCCGGCAGTCCCGGCGGCGTGCAAGGCAAGCGAACTGTTGGGTGCCGAGGGGTGCAAGACCAACGGTTTCGACCAGTTCGACAAGATCGCCTTCTGGAAAACCCCGCAGGCTGAGGGTGGCAAGTACGTGCCTTATAGCCGTTGGACCCAGGATTACATCGCGATTATGGGAGGGCGTTAAGCGGTTTAAGCAAGATCAAAAGATCGCAGCCTTCGGCAGCTCCTACGCCGACGGCATGCACCGCAAATCCCGTAGGAGCTGCCGCAGGCTGCGATCTTTTAACGGCACACCCCCCGTTTTTTTGGAGCACCGTATCCATGACCCTCGCAGTCCAGTTCACCAACGTTTCCCGTCAGTTCGGTGAGGTGAAGGCCGTTGACCGGGTTTCCATCGACATCCAGGACGGCGAGTTCTTTTCCCTACTGGGCCCTTCCGGCTCGGGCAAAACCACCTGCCTGCGCCTGATCGCCGGTTTCGAACAACCGAGCACCGGCTCCATCCGCATCCATGGCGCCGAAGCCGCGGGGCTGCCGCCGTATCAGCGCGACGTGAACACTGTGTTCCAGGATTACGCGCTGTTCCCGCACATGAACGTACTCGACAACGTCGCCTACGGTTTGAAAGTCAAAGGCGTCGGCAAGACCGAGCGCCACAAACGTGCCGAAGAAGCCCTCGACATGGTCGCCCTCAACGGCTACGGCGAGCGCAAGCCGGTGCAGCTGTCGGGCGGCCAACGCCAGCGTGTGGCCCTGGCCCGCGCATTGGTCAATCGCCCTCGCGTGTTGTTGCTCGACGAGCCCTTGGGCGCCCTCGACCTGAAGCTGCGCGAGCAAATGCAAGGTGAGCTGAAGAAGCTGCAACGCCAGCTCGGCATCACTTTTATCTTCGTCACCCACGACCAGACCGAAGCGTTGTCGATGTCCGACCGCGTGGCGGTGTTCAACAAGGGCCGCATCGAACAGGTCGACACGCCACGCCACCTCTATATGAAACCGGCAACCACCTTCGTCGCCGAATTCGTCGGCACGTCCAACGTGATCCGCGGTGATCTGGCGCGGCAGTTGAGCGGCAATCCTCAGCCGTTTTCGATCCGCCCGGAACACGTGCGTTTCGCCGAAGGCCCGCTGGCCAGCCATGAAATCGAAGTCAGCGGCGTGCTGCATGACATCCAGTACCAAGGCAGCGCCACCCGCTATGAACTGAAACTGGAAAACGGCCAGACCTTGAACATCAGCCAGGCCAACGTCCAGTGGCTGGACGTCAGCGCGCAACATCAGACCGGGCAACGCATCAGCGCTCGTTGGGCGCGCGAGGCAATGATTCCGCTGCACGACAATGTTGTAGGCGGGGTGTGAGATGGACAGCGTGATCCCTCGCCCCCCTGCCAACGGCTCGCCGTTGCGCCGGTTTTCCAACCTGCTGTACCGGCGGCCGAACCTGTATCTGTCGCTGCTGCTGGTGCCGCCGTTGCTGTGGTTTGGCGCGATCTACCTCGGCTCGCTGCTGACCCTGCTGTGGCAAGGTTTCTACACCTTCGATGACTTCACCATGACGGTCACCTCCGACCTGACCCTGGCGAACTTCGCAGCGCTGTTCCAGCCGTCGAACTTCGACATCATCCTCCGTACCCTGAGCATGGCCATCATCGTGTCGATCGCCAGTGCAATCGTGGCCTTCCCGATCGCCTACTACATGGCGCGCTACACCAGCGGTAACACCAAGGCGTTTTTCTACATCGCGGTGATGATGCCGATGTGGGCCAGTTACATCGTCAAGGCCTACGCCTGGACCTTGCTGCTGGCCAAGGGAGGCGTGGCGCAGTGGTTTGTTCAGTATTTGAATCTGGAGCCGGTGTTGCAGTTCGTGCTCGGGATGCCGGGAGTGGGTGGCAGTACCTTGTCGACCTCGCATCTGGGGCGGTTCATGGTGTTTGTCTATATCTGGCTGCCGTTCATGATCCTGCCGATCCAGGCGTCACTGGAACGCCTGCCGCCGTCCTTGCTGCAAGCTTCGGCCGACCTGGGTGCCAAGCCGCGTCAGACCTTCATGCAAGTGATTCTGCCGTTGTCGATTCCGGGGATCGCGGCCGGTTCGATTTTCACGTTTTCACTGACGCTGGGCGATTTCATTGTTCCGCAACTGGTGGGCCCGCCGGGCTACTTCATCGGCAGCATGGTCTACGCCCAACAAGGGGCGATCGGCAACATGCCAATGGCGGCAGCCTTCACGCTGGTGCCGATTGTGCTGATCGCCATTTACCTGTCCATCGTCAAACGTCTGGGGGCCTTCGATGCGCTCTGACTCTTCCTCTCAAGACCGGGCATCCCTGGGCCTGCGCATCGCCGCCTGGGGCGGGTTGCTGTTCTTGCACTTTCCGATCCTGATCATCTTCCTCTACGCCTTCAACACCGAAGATGCGGCGTTCAGCTTTCCGCCCAAGGGCTTCACCCTGAAGTGGATCGGCGTCGCGTTCTCGCGGCCCGACGTACTGGAAGCGATCAAGTTGTCGCTGCAGATTGCCGCCATCGCCACCCTGATTGCGCTGATCCTCGGCACCCTCGCCTCGGCGGCGTTGTACCGCCGAGACTTCTTCGGCAAGCAAGGCATCTCGCTGATGCTGATTCTGCCGATTGCATTGCCGGGGATCATCACCGGGATCGCGCTGCTGGCGACCTTCAAGACACTGGGAATCGAGCCTGGGGTATTCACCATCGTGATCGGTCACGCGACCTTCTGCGTGGTGATCGTCTACAACAACGTCATCGCCCGTTTGCGCCGCACTTCTTACAGCCTGATCGAAGCCTCGATGGACCTCGGCGCCGACGGCTGGCAAACCTTCCGCTACATCGTCCTGCCGAACCTCGGCTCGGCGTTGCTGGCCGGCGGCATGCTGGCGTTTGCCCTGTCATTCGATGAAATCATCGTCACCACCTTCACCGCCGGCCACGAACGTACCTTGCCGTTGTGGCTGCTCAACCAGCTCAGCCGCCCTCGGGACGTGCCGGTGACCAACGTCGTGGCGATGCTGGTCATGATGGTGACCATGCTGCCGATTCTCGGCGCGTATTACCTGACCCGTGGTGGCGAAAGCGTTGCGGGCAGTGGCGGGAAATAACTGACAACTCATTCCCAATGTGGAAACCCGCTCCCACAGGGGGCCGGTTTCAGCAGAAAAACAGAAACAGCTTCGGAGGACAACGCCATGCAAACCAAACTCTTGATCAATGGCCAACTCGTCAAAGGCGACGGCCCCGCCCAAGCCGTGTTCAACCCGGCACTCGGTCGTGTAATGGTGGAAATCAACGAAGCCAGCGAAGCCCAGGTCGATGCCGCCGTGCGCGCCGCCGATAGCGCCTTCGAAGCCTGGTCGCAAACCACGCCGAAAGAACGCTCGCTGCTGCTGCTCAAACTCGCCGACATCATCGAAGCCCATGGCCAGGAGCTGGCTAAACTGGAGTCGGACAACTGCGGCAAACCCTACACCGCCGCGCTGAACGACGAGATCCCGGCGATTGCCGACGTGTTCCGTTTCTTCGCCGGCGCCAGCCGTTGCATGAGCGGTGCGTTAGGGGGTGAATACTTGCACGGCCACACCTCGATGATCCGCCGCGACCCGGTGGGCGTGATTGCCTCCATCGCGCCCTGGAACTACCCGCTGATGATGGTCGCCTGGAAAATCGCCCCGGCCCTGGCCGCCGGTAATACCGTGGTGCTCAAACCGTCGGAACAAACCCCGCTGACAGCCCTGCGCCTGGCCGAACTGGCGTCGGAGATTTTCCCGGCGGGCGTGCTTAATCTGGTATATGGCCGCGGTCCTACCGTCGGCACCCCACTGGTTACTCACCCGAAAGTGCGCATGGTGTCGCTGACCGGTTCCATCGCCACCGGCTCGAACATCATTTCCAGCACCGCCGGCAGCGTTAAACGCATGCACATGGAATTGGGCGGCAAAGCGCCGGTGATCATCTTCGACGATGCCGACATCGACGCTGCCGTGGAAGGCATTCGCACCTTCGGGTTCTACAACGCCGGCCAGGACTGCACCGCCGCCTGCCGCATCTACGCCCAGGCTGGCATCTACGACACCTTCGTCGAGAAGCTCGGCGCCGCGGTCAGTACTCTCAAGTACGGCTTGCAGAATGATCCGTCGACGGAGCTGGGTCCATTGATCAGCGCGCAACATCGCGACCGCGTGACCGGGTTGGTCGAGCGGGCCATGGCGCAACCGCACATTCGTTTGATCACTGGCGGCAAAGTGGTGGAAGGCAATGGTTTCTTCTTTGAACCGACGGTGCTGGCCGACGCGCAACAGGACGACGAAATCGTGCGCCGCGAAGTATTCGGGCCGGTGGTGTCAGTGACCCGATTCACCGATGAAGCGCAGGCGCTGGCTTGGGCCAACGATTCGGATTACGGCCTGGCATCGTCAGTCTGGACCACAGACATCGGCCGCGCCCACCGCCTGTCTGCGCGCCTGCAGTATGGCTGCACGTGGGTGAACACCCACTTCATGCTGGTCAGCGAAATGCCCCATGGCGGTCAGAAATTGTCTGGTTATGGGAAAGACATGTCGATGTATGGATTGGAGGACTACACGGTTGTAAGGCATGTGATGTTCAAGCATTAAAAATGCTTCGCGGGTAAGCCTCGCTCCGAAATCAACCGTGCCCACATCTCTGTGGGCACGGTTGATGGTGTTAGATCGGCTGAGGCTTGGAGAGGGTTTCGAATTCATCCATCAGCAGATGGATTTCGGTGCTGGGGTTAGGTTCGCCGCTGATGGCGACGTCCTCGAGAATCTTGGGGGCCAAAGCTCTGGCTTTCTGAAAAGGCTCGCCCAATAGCTGAGCAAAATAGCTGATGTCTTTGCCCTTCTCGTACTTATCCATGTTCGGTTTTTCTCTGAGGCTCTTGGCTACCAAGTCGCCCGGAGAGTTTTTCCCGACAGCTCTAAATGGCTTTCGATTGAAACCGAAGTGCAAAAGAAGCCAAAACTCAAAACAGGGAAACGATGCTATGACTTTGATTTTCGGATGAGGCTTCGCCAGATCTATCGCCCTCTCAAAACATAGGTGCGTATCGCGATCCAATGCACAAAAGATCCTATCGAAAAATTTCTGGCGGGCGATGGCTCTTTCTACAATGCCGCTCGGGTGCGTGACGCCGCAGTGGGCAATTTCAACCTGGGCTTTAGCACGAAAATGAAAGGCGGCCTCCTCCAGATACCGTTTTCCTGACTTGCTATCTTCACAGAGGACCAACACTTTGGGTTGAGGCTTGAATCTCGATTTCTTTCGATCAAATGATTTTGTCGAGCGCATCATGGTCACCTCAGCCTGATCAAAGGCAAACCGCGGTAACGGCCTTCAAAGTAGCGCTTCTCAACATCCTCCCCCTCTCGCCCTTCAAAATCGTGAACGGAAAAAATACTGGTTGCACCATTGGCATCGCGCTCAGTGATCCAGAACTGATCACGCCGCAGGATTTTTGCGTTCATTAGATGAGTGTCGTGAGTCGTAAAGATCAGCTGAGTATCCAACCCCCTATCAAGATGTTTCCCGATCAGATCAGCAACTATTTCAGGATGAAGGCTACTATCCAACTCATCGACAGACAGTATCCCGCTTCCATCTGCGCGATTGATCATGAACCACGGCAACCAGAAGCCAATCAGATTTTTGGTGCCGCCAGACTCCTCTGAGAAATCAAACTCTGCTGTTCCCAAATGGCTTGTATGCGACAGGGTCACCTTGTCTTTTTGGGCGGCGGCGAAGAATTCTTTTAACGTGAGCTTTTTCTTGGTCGGTACAGCATCCGCATCCTCAGTATTGAGTTGAATAGCAGACACCGGGATATCCACTTCCCTTAAAAACTCCTTTAAATCACCCGTGTAGTCCGAGGCAACCTGCAGAAACCTGATGGAGGCTGCAGACAACCCCATCATGTTGTTCTGTTCAATGACAAGGAGACCGGTTTGAAACCAGGTAAACGGTGCTCGCAACTGTGTCAGTTCTTCGCTGCTGTTCGCCACGGCCTGCGAAATAAACAAAACCTTCGGGCTCGTCAAACGCCGCCAAGCATTGTGGACATCTTTCCCACCCTCAAGACTTGAGCCAAAAACATACTGCTCTCCCTCGTCACCAAAACGACGCTCATACAGCAGCGTTTCTTTCCCTTTGGGATAGGAGACCAGCTGCTCCTTGATTATCCGTTGCGAAGTAACGCGTAGAACAAACCGATATCGGAGCCCGTTTTGAATGAAGTTGTACTCAAAGGAACTGGGTTCGTTCTGGAGTTGCGGGTCAAAACGAAACGGTGAAACCGGCAGTGGTTCGTCATTTGAGGAGGGTGTCGTTGCGAGCAGGCGTCCCATGATCCCCATCGCTTGGATAAGCGAAGATTTACCGGACGCGTTCGGCCCGTAGATCGCTGCCACCTTCAACAAATCAGGAAGCTTTTCGCCACTCACTGAAGGTTGAAAAACATTGCGCTTTTTACTCAGGCGTGGAGTCGCAACCATGGACAGGGTTTGCGCCTCGCGGAAGGAGCGATAATTGGAAACTGAAAATTCGATCAACATGTAGAAATCCTGCACTTAATTTCTAAGAGCAGAATAAATATAGGAAAAACCATGCATTTGGCGCTGCTTCTCTGCACCTCGTGCAAAAACAGGAAATTCCTACGGATGGAGCCTTCCAGCAAAGGCAACGATTCCTACAACAAGCGTCGCCAGAGTAGACTTGGCGCCGCGAGCGCCTTGCAGATAGGCTTCATCCCGTCGCTGCAACATCAGCGACCCGGGGTCGAAGCCGGTACATCATCAACATGGCGCATCCGCGCCCCCATATGAGCTGAGGCATTTTTTGCCCTCCAGTCTCGCTTTATGGTGGGCCGTGTGGCGCGGGCCTCTTGGCTTCCATGTTGATCGAGAACCCGACTTCGAACGCCGCACGGTCCGCCACCCAAATCTGTCGAAGGATTAGTGGCGGCTCCCTTTTCAACATGGAGTCGAAAAAATGCTTAGGCACATCACAAACTCAACTGAAGTCTTCGTACCAGAATGCTGTCTCGCTAACACTGGAGGCAGGCCATGACCCATCCTCATTTCATCCCTACCGTCTTCACCCGCCACAACCGCTTCCTCCACACCATCATGCAAGCCAACCAAGCCTGGTTCTGCGTTCAGGATCTAGGTCGCTTGATGGGCCGACCGCTGGACCAACGACTCACCCTGAAACTCGATCCTGATCAACGCCAATATGTCTGGTTGCTGAAGAACGGCAAAACAGTCGAATCGCTGATGGTCAGCGAATCGGGAATGTACGCCCTGCTGGTTCACCATTTCGTCCCGGAAAATCGAAACCTGCGCCAATGGCTTAGCAACGAGGTCATGCCAATGCTGCGTGATTCGAACGCCGCATCGTTGGAGAACATTCCAAGTCTGAGTTCGTTACAGTGGGCCGGGATCTCTGTGCCGCTGCTGCATTGGCAGCATCAGGCCTGGATCAAGTGGCGCGATATGCCCGATCTGATGCAGGCACAACGACCATTCACGATTGGTAACCGATGAACTGATGCACAAAGGGACGGACTTTTGGGTCCGTCCCTTTGGTTTTCCAGCATTACTCCCCACCTTCAAAACCGCGAAACACTCCTCATCGCATCCACCAGATAGCGCATCGCAATCCGGTCGCTTTCCGACAACTCGCGATAGCGCTCCACCAACTTCAGCTCTTCCGAACTGAGCCGACGCCTTCGCCGCCCGGTGGCCAGGCAGGGGAAGATTCCTAACATTTCGGTAATGCCTTGTACTTTCGACATGGACGATGTCCTTCTATACGTCAGAGAAAACTTCAAAACCGCATCGCCCTATCACTTTCAGCGGCCGCTTTGTGTGCGCTGGACCCACCGGCCTGAAGGGCCGAAACCGGTCATGCCCATAGAATAGAAATTAAATCGGTGCTGAAAAGCAGTTTTTAGAGTAATTAGTCGAAAAAAGCAGATATGCCCTATAAATCAGAAAGCGCTGTGAGAAACGTTACCTGACATGTCTTGTTTCATTGCTGCGCTGTCGCGGTGCTATCAATCATTTTTGCTCTGCAACTGAACGGTTTAAGCTATTTGGCATCTTTCTAAAGTCCGTTGCGTTTGGCCAAGGCATGTCCGAACCGTTATTTCAGATCCAGCACGTGCCAGGAACGGCGCGGGATTGTTCACGACAGGTTGTACTTATGCACCGCAGGAATTTGCTCAAAGCCTCCATGGCCATCGCGGCTTACACCGGTCTCTCGGCCACCGGCCTGCTGGCCGTGAACGCCTGGGCCGGTAGCGGCACTGCCGATGGCGACGCCCAGGCGTTCGACTTCGAAGCGCTGAAGAGCCAGGCCAAACAGCTCGCCGCCAAGCCGTATCAGGACACCAAGCAGGTGCTGCCGCCGACGCTGGCGACCATGACGCCGCAGAACTTCAACGCGATCCGCTACGACGGCAATCATTCGCTGTGGAAGGATCTGAAAGGTCAGCTGGACGTGCAGTTCTTCCACGTCGGCATGGGTTTCAAGCAGCCGGTGCGCATGTACAGCGTCGATCCCAAGACTCGACTGGCGCGCGAGGTGCATTTCCGCCCGTCGCTGTTCAATTATGAAAAAACCACCGTCGACACCCAGCAGCTCAAGGGCGACCTGGGCTTTTCCGGTTTCAAGCTGTTCAAGGCCCCGGAGCTGGATCAGCACGACGTCTTGTCGTTCCTCGGCGCCAGCTATTTCCGTGCGGTAGACGCTACAGGCCAATACGGTTTGTCGGCCCGCGGCCTGGCGATCGACACCTACGCCAAGAAGCGCGAAGAGTTTCCGGACTTCACCAAGTTCTGGTTCGAGACACCGGACAAGGACAGCACCCGTTTCGTGGTGTACGCCCTGCTCGACTCGCCGAGCGCCACCGGTGCCTACCGTTTTGACATCGATTGCCAGGCCGAACGTGTGGTGATGGAAGTCGACGCGCACGTCAACGCCCGCACTGCCATCGAGCAACTGGGCATCGCACCGATGACTAGCATGTTCAGCTGCGGCACCCACGAGCGCCGCATGTGCGACACCATTCACCCGCAGATCCATGACTCCGATCGCCTGGCGATGTGGCGCGGCAACGGCGAGTGGATTTGCCGCCCGCTGAACAACCCGGCCACCCTGCAATTCAACGCCTTCGCCGACACCGACCCGAAAGGCTTTGGTCTGGTGCAGACCGATCATGAATTCGTCAGTTATCAAGACACCGTCGACTGGTACAGCAAGCGTCCGAGCCTGTGGGTAGAACCTACAACCGCGTGGGGCGAAGGCTCCATCGATTTGCTGGAAATTCCTACGACCGGCGAAACCCTGGATAACATCGTCGCATTCTGGACGCCGAAAAAACCGGTCGCCGCCGGTGACTCCCTGAACTACGGCTATAAGCTCTACTGGAGCGCCCTGCCACCGACGGGTACGCCGCTGGCACGGGTCAATGCGACCCGTTCGGGCATGGGCGGCTTCATCGAAGGCTGGGCACCGGGCGAGCATTACCCGGAAGTCTGGGCACGTCGCTTCGCTGTGGACTTCACCGGCGGCGGCCTGGACCGCTTGCCCGAAGGCGCCGGGATCGAACCAGTGGTGACCTGCTCGAACGGCGAAGTGAAGGACTTCAATGTGTTGGTGCTCGATGACATCAAGGGCTACCGAATCACCTTCGACTGGTACCCGACCAATGACAGCGTGGCACCGGTAGAGCTGCGGCTGTTCATTCGCACCAATGACCGCACGTTGAGTGAAACCTGGCTGTACCAGTATTTCCCGCCGGCGCCCGATAAGCGCAAATACACCTGAGAGTTAGCTGGGGTCTGAAATGGCCCGCGAAGACAGCCCGACAGACAACAAACATCTCAGCAGAAACGCAAAAAGCCCCGGTCAACCAGACCGGGGCTTTTTGATTTTTACAGCCGCAATCAGTCACGCAAATCCGATTCATGAATCGGCTGGTCGCGATGGGTGGCACGCTGGTATTGCGCCGGCCATATCGCCTTGTGCCCACCCAGATCGTCATCGGCATGCAGCGGCCAATACGGATCGCGCAACAACTCCCGGGCGAGGAAGATGATGTCGGCCTGACAAGTACGCAGAATATGCTCGGCCTGGGCTGGCTCGGTGATCATGCCGACGGTGCCGGTGGCAATGCCCGACTCCTTGCGTACCCGCTCGGCGAAACGGGTCTGATAACCAGGGCCTGTGGGAATCTCGGCGTTAGCTGCCGTCCCGCCCGACGAGACGTCGATCAGGTCCACACCCAGATCTTTCAGGCGTCGTGCCAGCTCCACGGTTTCGTCGGGGTTCCAGCCGTCTTCCACCCAGTCAGTGGCCGATACCCGTACAAACACCGGTAACTCTTCAGGCCACACGGCCCGTACCGCTTCGGTGACTTGCAACACCAGCCGAATGCGATTTTCGAACGAGCCGCCGTACTGATCGCGCCGTTGATTGCTCAAGGGCGAAAGAAATTGATGCAACAGGTAACCATGGGCCGCGTGCACTTCGAGCACTTTGAAACCGGCGGTCAATGCCCGTTTGGCCGACTCGACAAAGGCCTGAATGATCTCGGCGATCTCGCTCTCATTAAGCTGCTTCGGCGGTGTGTGCTGGGGGTCGAATGCGATCGGCGAAGGGCCGACCGGGATCCAGCCGCCATCTTCCGGCTTGACGCTGCCATGCTTGCCCAGCCACGGCCGATGCGTGCTGGCCTTGCGCCCGGCGTGAGCCAACTGAATGCCGGCGACAGCGCCTTGGGCGGCGATGAAGCGCGTAATACGCTGCAAGGGTTCGATCTGTTGATCATCCCAGAGGCCGAGGTCCTGGGCGGTGATTCGCCCGTCGGCGGTGACCGCCGTGGCTTCGGTGAATACCAGACCGGCGCCGCCGATCGCGCGGCTGCCGAGGTGGACCAGGTGCCAGTCATTGGCCAGCCCATCGACGCTGGAGTACTGGCACATCGGTGACACCGCAATGCGGTTGAGCAGGGTCAATTGACGAAGGGTATAGGGTTCAAGCAGCAGACTCATGGGGCACCTCTCAAATCAGTGGGCAGGCTCCAGGGTTCTGTTTGAATAGTCGACGAGTGACAGGAAAAAGGTGCAGCACCCGCCCCCGCGGGCAAAAAATTCGACAAGACGTCACAAGGATAATCAAGCAGTGCTTAGAGCCTAGTCGACATCGCGGGATCAGGGAGGGTTCAAGAAATGAAACACCGCCAATTTGAGGTCTGGGCGATACCTGTGGCGAGGGAGCTTGCTCCCGCTCGGCTGCGCAGCAGTCGTAAATCCGGTTACTGCGGTGTGCCTGACAGAAATGAGTTGCCTGGGTCTGGGGCCGCTTCGCAGCCCAACGGGGGCAAGCCCCCTCGCCACAGTTATCGCGGTTCGATGTGGGCAATCATCAACTGAACGGTCTCGTTGCCACGGAACTCGTTGAGGTCGAGCTTGTAGGCCAACTCCACCCACTTGATGGTCGGATTCGGCCAGATGTCGCGGTCGATCCCGAAGGCGATACCATCCAGCTTCACCGAGCCACATTCACTCTTCAGCACCACTTTAAGGTGCCGCTCGCCCACTACCCGCTGCTCGACCAACTGAAACACCCCGTGAAACAGCGGCTCCGGAAAGTGTTGCCCCCAAGGTCCGGCGTGGCGCAGAGCGCGGGCCAGTTCCAGGTGAAACTCCTCGACCGCCAAGGTGCCGTCCGACAGCAGGCGCCCGGTCAGGTCTTCTTCGCGCATTTGCCTGCGCACTTCAGCGTCGAAAGCTTCGGCGAACAACGGAAAATTCGCTTCCGGCAAGGTCAGGCCGGCCGCCATGGCGTGGCCGCCGTATTTGCTGATCAGGTTCGGATGTTGCGCCGCGACCACGCTCAAGGCATCGCGAATGTGAAAGCCCTGAACCGAACGCCCCGAGCCCTTGAGCAGGCCATCGCCGGCATCGGCAAAGGCAATGGTCGGACGGAAATAGCGCTCTTTCATACGCGAGGCGAGAATACCGATGACACCCTGGTGCCACTCGGGATCGAACAGGCACAGGCCGAACGGCATCGATTCCACCGGTAAATCCTTGAGCTGGGCCAGCGCCTCACGCTGCATGCCCTGTTCGATGGATTTACGGTCCTGGTTCATGCCATCCAGCTGGGCGGCCATTTCACGGGCAGCGCCCGCGTCTTCGGTGAGCAGGCATTCGATGCCCAGGCTCATGTCATCTAGCCTTCCTGCCGCGTTCAGGCGCGGGCCGAGGATGAAGCCAAGGTCAGTGGAAGTAATGCGCGAATGGTCACGCTTGGCCACTTCAAGGATCGCCTTGATCCCCGGCCGCGCGCGCCCGGCGCGAATCCGTTCCAGGCCCTGATGCACCAGAATCCGGTTGTTGGCATCCAGCGGCACCACGTCGGCGACGCTGCCCAGCGCCACCAGGTCCAGCAATTCGCCAATGTTCGGCTGCGGCTTGCTTTCGTACCAGCCCAGGCTGCGCAAGCGCGCGCGCAGGGCCATCAGCACATAGAAAATCACCCCGACGCCGGCCAGGGCTTTGCTCGGGAACGCGCAACCCGGCTGGTTCGGATTGACGATGGCATCGGCCAACGGCAGCTCATCGCCGGGCAAGTGGTGATCGGTGACCAGCACCTTGAGCCCGGCCTTTTTCGCCGCTGCCACGCCTTCGACGCTGGAAATGCCGTTGTCCACGGTGATCAGCAACTGCGGATCGCGGGTCAGCGCCACTTCGACGATTTCCGGGGTCAGGCCGTAGCCGTACTCGAAGCGGTTCGGCACCAGGTAGTCGACATGCGCCGCGCCCAACAGACGCAGCCCCAGCATGCCCACGGTACTGGCCGTCGCGCCATCGGCGTCGAAGTCGCCGACGATCAGAATCCGCTGACGCTGCTCCAGGGCCGTCACCAGCAAATCCACTGCCGCCTCGATGCCTTTGAGCTGCTGAAACGGAATCAGCCGCGCCAGGCTCTTGTCCAGTTCAGCCTCGGACTGCACGCCCCGCGCCGCGTAAAGGCGGGTCAACAGCGGCGGAATATCACCGAGGAATGGCAAGGTGTCGGGCAACAGGCGAGGTTCGATGCGCATGGGGTGACAGGTGCTTCTCTTGAATACGTAGGATAAAACCGGGAGACGCGACTCAGCGGCGAATAATCAGCCGCGTTCGCCGGCCAGCCATTGCAACTGGACTTCGTGCTGACCACGGTCGTCGGTGACGAAAATCGTTCCTTCGCTGATCATCACGTCCCACTTGATAACGCGCGGCATGTCCTTGGCCAGGGTTTCCAGCACTTCCTGGGGCACGGCGGCGATGTTGACGTTTTTCAGGGTCTTGATCGCCGGGATCACTTTGCCTTCCCAGACACGCAGGCTGCCGTAGGCCAGCAGGCTGGTGCGCTCGGTGCGGCGCGAGCACCAGGTCAGGCGGTCGGCATCTGGCTGGCCGACTTCGATCCAGTGCAGGACACGGTCGTCCAGGCTCTTTTCCCACAGCGCCGGTTCGTCCACGTCTGACAGACCGCGACCGAACGACAGCTGCTCGTTGTACCAGAAGGCGTAGGCCAGCAGCCGCACGGTCATGCGCTCTTCAGTTTCCGAAGGGTGACGGGCGATGGTCTGCTTCACGCTCTCGTAGACGCTGCGGTCGAGGTCGGTGAGGTTCAGTTCAAACTTGTAGGTCGTGGACGGCTGGGCCATGAACGGGCTTCTTGATACGGGGAAAGGCGGCAAGTCTAACCGATGCAAGAGGTAATCAACGAATTGAAGGCGATCAACTTTGGGCGATGGATGTCGGCCTATGATAAAACTCTGCTTTCGCTCAGCCTTTGTCCTACAGGATTTCGCATGCCGTTCTCCAATAAACCGCTCTCGGGTCTGAAAGTCATCGAATTGGGTACGTTGATTGCCGGGCCGTTTGCCTCGCGTATTTGCGGCGAATTCGGCGCCGAAGTGATCAAGATCGAGTCACCGGACGGCGGTGATCCGTTGCGCAAATGGCGCAAATTGTACGAAGGCACCTCGCTGTGGTGGTTCGTTCAGGCGCGCAACAAGAAATCCCTGACCCTGAACCTGAAACACCCCGATGGCCTGGCGATCCTGAAACAGCTGCTCAGTGAAGCGGACATCCTGATCGAGAATTTTCGTCCCGGCGTGCTGGAAAAACTCGGCCTGGGCTGGGAAGTGTTGCACGCACTGAACCCGAAACTGGTGATGGTGCGGCTCTCGGGCTTTGGCCAGACCGGGCCGATGAAAGATCAGCCGGGCTTCGGCGCGGTCGGTGAATCCATGGGCGGCCTGCGCTACATCACCGGGTTCGAGGACCGACCGCCAGTGCGCACCGGAATATCCATCGGCGATTCGATTGCCGCGCTCTGGGGCGTGATCGGTGCACTGATGGCCTTGCGTCATCGCGAGGTCAACGGAGGCTTGGGCCAAGTGGTGGACGTGGCGCTGTATGAAGCGATCTTCGCCATGATGGAAAGCATGGTCCCGGAGTTCGACGTGTTCGGCTTCATCCGCGAACGCACCGGCAACATCATGCCGGGCATCACACCCTCCTCCATCCACACCAGCGCCGACGGTAAACACGTACAGATCGGCGCCAACGGCGATGCGATCTTCAAGCGCTTCATGCTGGTCATCGGGCGCGAGGACCTGGCCAACGACCCAGCGCTGGCCAGTAATGATGGGCGTGACAGCCGTCGCGACGAGATTTACGGGGTGATCGATCGCTGGGTCAACTCACTGCCGCTGGACGCGGTGATCGAGCAATTGAACCAGGCCGACGTTCCCGCCAGCCGGATCTTCAGCGCCGAAGACATGTTCAGCGATCCGCAGTACCTGGCCCGGGAAATGTTCCTACAAGCCAAGCTGCCCGACGGCAAGGACTTCAAGATGCCCGGCATCGTACCGAAGCTTTCCGAGACACCCGGCACCTCGGAATGGGTCGGGCCGCAGTTGGGTGAACATAATGCGCAGGTCCTCCACGATCTGGGTTACGACCCGGCACAGATCGCACGGCTGCGTGAAGACGGGGCCATCTAAGCTGAATCGCCTGCTTTCATCCGTCCTCGGTTACGCCGGCATCGGGCGCGTGCTGGCGGCGCTCGGGCTATTGTCGGGCCTGATATCCCCGGCACTGGCGCAACCTAAGGAGCATTTGCTTTGGCTGCTGCGCGACCTGCCGCCACTGACAATCTTCGAAGGTCCGCAAAAGGGTCAGGGCGTTATCGACCAATTGATGCCCCTACTGATCGCCGATATGCCGCAGTACGAACACACCCTGATGCGGGTCAATCGCGCCCGCGGCATGCAGATGCTTCACAAAGAAACTTTTACCTGCGACCCCTCGCTGGTCTGGAGCCAGGAACGCGAACAATGGATCGCGTTTTCCATTCCGGCCTTCCGAGTGGTCAGCAATGGGTTGGTGATCCGACGTGAAGACCGGCCGGTGCTGGAGCCGTTTCTTTCCAACGGTGAAGTCGATCTGGCGGCACTGTTGGCCAGCGGTCGACAGAAAGTCGGTGTAATTGCCGAGCGCCGTTACGGTCAGTTCCTCGACACGCTGCTGCAACAGGCACCGGCCGGCGCGCTGACGCCCCACTATGGTAATGACGCCCTTGGCAGCCTGTTGCAGATGCAGCGCCTGGGTCGTTTGCAGGTGGTATTGGGTTACTGGCCGGAAATCCGCTATCAGGCTCATCAGGCAAACCTGGCCGATGAACAGCTGGAGTTCTATCCGATCAAAGGCACGGGCAAATACATGCCCGTGTACATCGGTTGCTCGAATACCCCCCAGGGTCGACAGGCGATCAGTGAGATCAACCGACTACTGCGCGCCCTGCCCCGCGAGCATCTGGACCCGCTGTATGCCGACTGGCTCGACCCGCAAAGACGCAAGGATTACCTGGAAGAAACCTGGGCCTTTTTCGAGCATCAGGTCAGGCAATGACAAATCGCAGGCAAAAAGAAACCCCGAGAAGTGGGGAGACAACTCGGGGTTAAACGTGGCCTGTATTACAGACCAGTAGCAGCAAGCTACGAGCACCGGAGCACAATGCTTTATCCTGCTGTTACATGGTCTGACTAACCTTGGTGCAGGAAGGTTCCCACAAAAAACACTTCAATTTCGGTTGGCCAGGCGCTTGTCCTGAGCAGCATTGCGCAACGCCGCGATGACACAGGGCTCCAGGCGTCCCTCAGCGATCAGCACGTCGCGGTGCAAGCCGTCGACGACATCCGTCAGCAGGCGTTTGTCGGTTAACTGGGCCTGATTGAACAACCGCTCGACCACGATAGCGCCGGTCGCACTCTTGAGCGTCACCAGGCATTCGCCATGGGCACCCGATGGGGTCAATGTGACCTGGTAGGGGCTCAGAGCCTCACCGAGCAATAGACTGATACTTTCCATCTCGATCACCACTCAATAGTCCGCAAACAAAGTGCCTGGGGCGTATCCACAGTAAATGACCCCAGACCCGAGTAGAAAGTTCTGAATTCCAACGGCAGGCGCACCGGCGCCTCTGGTGGATAAAGCATGCCCGGTAAAGATGACAGCAAAAAAACAGCTTCACGCCTGCCTTGTCCGCTTGGCCAGATCGGTCCATCCGCCCAGCAGCCCTCGCAATTGACCGTCCGCGCTGTAAAACGGCACCGTCCACTGATAAATGTCCCTGACACCGTCCTTGAACATCAACTGACGTTCGCTGAAGCGGGTCTTGCGCGTACCGAGCTGGGCCATGAACTCGGCGTGCAGTTGCTCGGCGGTTTCTTTGGGCAAGACATCGAGTTCGATCAGTTGGCGCCCCTGAACCTGGTCGAAACGAGTCGACAAATTCTCCTCGTAACTTTTGTTGCACATGATCAATCGCCCTTCCAGATCACGCACGAACATCGGATCGGGCATGGCGTCTATCAAGGCGTGCTGGAAGGCGAGCTGGTCATTAAGGTTTTTTTCGGCGTCCCGACGTTGCTGGATCAGCATCGCTAGTCGCCGGTTCCACAACAGGGATAGCAGCGCAAAAACACTGGCGAAAAAAACGCCCCAACAGCCCCATTCGTTTATTCGTTGCCAGGTCGAAGGCGTCTGTACAGGAACAATCCCATCGAGCCACTTCAAGCGAATGGCGCGTAACTCGGCAGGCGGAAACGCTTCGAGCGCCTTGTTGAGGATGCTCAACAATTGCGGCTGGCCTTTGCGTACCGCCAGATGATCGGCCTCCCATTTACCCTCCACCGTATCGCCCACCTTGAGCTGTCCGGACGGATAGAGCTGTGCCCCGGTTTCGTTCTCGATGGTGGCGTAGGCTTCGCCGCTTTCAACCAACGCCCTGGCCTCGGCGTAGGTTTTGACCGAACGCAGCTCGATGGCCGGATAGTCGCGACGAATGCTCGCCTCCAGCGCATGCCGGGCCGGCAGCACCAATACTCTTTTCGACAGCTGCTGCATGGATTGCACCGCTGGCGCCCCCGCCAACCCGACGAACACCCAGCCCGCACCACCGAACGCATGACTGAAATCCAGAAACTCCTTGCGCTCCTCACTCATTGCCAATGTGGTGCTCATGTCTGCCGCGCCGTTTTCCAGCTGCTCCAGCAACTGATCGGTGGAAAACGTCTCTTTATGGAGGAACTTCAACCCTGTCATGGCGCTGATGCGGTTGAGCACATCGTTATTCAAACCGCTCCAGTGTCCGTGCTCATCCTTGAACAGATACAACGGGTACTGCGCCGACGCAACGATGACCGTCGGATGTTCCGCAATCCATTGCAGCTCCTGAGCGTCTAGCCCGATCGCGGCGTCGGCGACCGCCCCCCGGGGTTCATAAGTCGCCAATTGCGCCGCCAGCCCCCATTGGGTAACGCTCATGGCGCCGACCAAAAATATCCAGCACGCGGCTGGTTTAAACCCTCTAAAAAACAGCATTGCCACTTCCTTGGTAATCGTCTCGCCCGTCCTTCATGGGCGGCTCTTCATTTACGAAACCCGGCAAGTGTGGCATGCAGAAATGAGAAAGCCCGTCAGGAGACGGGCTTCAAAATGTGACAGCTTTTACCGGTTACAGTGGCTTGCCGCGGTTGCCATGCTGACTGACAAAGGCCTGCACGGCTTTCAGGTCGTTCGGCAACACGGTGCAACGTTCATCTCGCTCAAACAAATCAGAAAGATGTGCAGGTAGTTCGAGCGCTTTTCCTACACCGGCTTTTTCCACCGCGTCCGGGAATTTGACCGGATGAGCCGTGCCCAGGATCACCATCGGGATATCCAGGCTGCGACGGCATTCGCGCGCGGCCTTCACACCGATGGCGGTGTGCGGGTCCAGCAGCTCGCCGGTTTGCTCGAAGACTTCGGCAATGGTTTCGCAGGTTTGGGCATCATCCACCGCCAGCGAATCGAACAGCTTGCGTGCCTCGGTCCAGCGTTCCTGTTCGACGCTGAAACCGCCACCCTGCTTGAAGGTGTCCATCAAACCGGCAATCGCCGCGCCGTTGCGACCGTGCAGGTCGAACAGCAGGCGTTCGAAGTTCGACGAGACCATGATGTCCATGGACGGCGACAGCGTGGCGTGCAGGGTTTCCTTGACGTACTGATTGCCGCTCATGAAGCGGTGCAGGATGTCGTTGCGGTTGGTGGCGACGATCAACTGATTGATCGGCAGGCCCATGTTGCGCGCCAGGTAACCGGCGAAGATATCGCCGAAGTTGCCGGTCGGCACCGAGAACGATACCGAACGCGCCGGGCCGCCCAGTTGCAGGGCTGCGTGGAAGTAGTAAACGATCTGGGCCATGATCCGCGCCCAGTTGATCGAGTTCACCGCTACCAGGCGAGTGCCCTTGAGGAAGCTCTGGTCGGCGAAGCTCGCCTTGACCATTTCCTGGCAGTCATCGAAGTTGCCTTCGATGGCGATGTTGTGGATGTTCTCGCCGAAGATGGTGGTCATCTGGCGACGCTGCACTTCGGACACGCGGTTGTGTGGGTGCAGGATGAAGATGTCGACGTTTTCGCAGTGCTTGCAGCCTTCGATGGCCGCCGAACCGGTGTCGCCGGAAGTAGCACCGACGATCACTACGCGCTCGCCGCGTTTTTCCAGCACGTAGTCGAGCAAGCGACCGAGCAGTTGCAGGGCGAAGTCCTTGAACGCCAGGGTCGGGCCGTGGAACAGCTCCAGCACCCATTCGTTACCGTTCAGTTGACGCAACGGGGCTACAGCGCTGTGGGAAAACACGCCATAGGTTTCTTCAAGAATCTTTTTGAAATCGGCATCCGGGATGCTGCCGGAGACGAATGGGCGCATCACCCGGAAGGCCAGTTCGTGATACGGCAGGCCGGCCCAGGAAGCGATTTCTTCCTGGGTGAAACGTGGCAGGTTTTCCGGGACGTACAGACCGCCGTCGGTGGCAAGACCGGCCAGCAGGACGTCTTCGAAATTCAGGGCCGGTGCCTGGCCGCGGGTACTGATATAACGCATGACTGGCTCCAATAGACAGTGTTCGCAAACCCGGACCCGCATGCGGGCCCGGTGAACGATAACGGCTTAGTTCAGGTGCTCGACGCGGATCCGCACAACCGGACCGACCACGCCCGCCAAGGCTTCCAGGGCAGCGATCGCATCGTTGATGTGCTGCTCCAGCACACGGTGGGTCAGCAGGATCATCGGCACCAGGCCGTCGTGTTCCTCGACTTCCTTCTGCATGATCGATTCGATGTTGATGCCGCGCTCCGACAGGATGCTCGCCACCTGAGCCAACACGCCTGGATGGTCCTTGGCTTGAATACGCAGGTAGTAAGCGCTTTCGCAGGCTTCGATCGGCAGGATCGGATGCGCCGACAGCGAATCCGGCTGGAAGGCCAGATGCGGTACACGGTTTTCCGGGTCGGAGGTCATGGCGCGAACCACGTCCACCAGATCGGCGATCACCGACGAAGCGGTCGGTTCCATGCCAGCGCCAGCACCGTAGAACAGGGTCGAACCGGCAGCATCACCGTTGACCATCACCGCGTTCATCACGCCGTTGACGTTGGCGATCAGGCGATCGGCCGGGATCAGCGTCGGGTGCACGCGCAACTCGATACCGGCCGCGGTGCTGCGCGCCACGCCCAGGTGCTTGATGCGATAGCCCAACGCTTCGGCGTAGTTCACGTCAGCGGTGGTCAGCTTGGTGATGCCTTCGGTGTAGGCCTTGTCGAATTGCAGCGGGATGCCGAACGCGATGGACGCCAGGATCGTCAGCTTATGGGCGGCGTCGATGCCTTCGACGTCGAACGTCGGGTCGGCTTCGGCGTAACCCAGGGCTTGCGCTTCGGCCAGCACGTCTTCGAAGGTCCGGCCTTTTTCACGCATTTCGGTAAGGATGAAGTTACCGGTGCCGTTGATGATGCCGGCCACCCAGTTGATACGGTTGGCGGACAGGCCTTCACGGATCGCCTTGATCACCGGAATGCCGCCGGCCACGGCCGCTTCGAACGCAACGATCACGCCCTTCTCGCGAGCCTTGGCGAAAATTTCATTACCGTGAACGGCAATCAGTGCCTTGTTCGCGGTGACCACATGCTTGCCATTCTCGATGGCCTTGAGTACCAGCTCGCGGGCAACGGTATAGCCGCCCATCAGCTCTATGACGATGTCGATCTCAGGGTTCGTGGCCACTTCGAAGACATCGTTGGTAATCGCAATACCGGTCGTCTGGAACTGAGGCTTTGGCGTGCGCATGGCAATTTGTGCCACTTCGATTCCACGCCCGGCACGACGAGCAATTTCCTCGGCGTTGCGCTGAAGTACGTTGAAGGTACCGCCACCGACGGTCCCTAACCCACAGATGCCTACTTTGACCGGTTTCACTGTGAACTCCCCATAAAACGGCCGACTCAAGGCCGGCCGTGAAAACAACCGCAGGTTCGCGGCTCTCTATTGATGGCCCGACAAATGTTGCCGCCGGACCACGCTCGTCAAAGGCTGGCCGTGACGATGCGAATTTACTTCGCGCCCAGTGCCAGTTTGGCGACTTGTGGCGCAGGCTGGTAGCCCGGAATGACCTGACCGTCAGCCAAAACGATGGCCGGTGTACCGTTCACGCCAATCGACTGACCGAGGGCAAACTGCTTGGACACCGGGTTATCGCACTTGGCGGCCTTGATTTCCTTGCCATCGACCATTTTGTCCATGGCCGCTTTCTTGTCTTTCGAGCACCACACGGCTTGCAGTTGCTCGTCACCCGGCGAGCCCAGGCCCTGGCGCGGGAACGCTACATAACGCACTTCGATGCCGCGCTTGTTCAGCTCAGGCACTTCGGCGTGCAGCTTGTGGCAATACGGGCACGTGGTGTCGGTGAAGACGGTGATGTGCGACTTGGTTTCGCCGATGGCCGGGTAGACCACGGTTTCCGCCACTGGAATGTCATTGATCAGTTTGGCTATGCCCAGGCGCTCGGTCTTTTCGGTCAGGTTGACCGGTTTGCCGTCCTTGAGCTGAAACAGGTAGCCCTGAACGACGTATTGACCGTCGGCGCTGGCGTAAAGCACGCGGCTGCCCTTGAGCTTGACTTCGTACAGGCCTGGCAGCGGGCTGGCAGTGATGGTTTCGACCGGCACGTCGAGCTGGAGGTTTTCCAGGCTTTTACGAATGGCTTTGTCGGCCGCGTCATCGGCGACGGCAAGGGTGCTGACCAACGCAATGGCGGCGGCGGCGAAAATCTGGGTCAGACGCATGAGAACTCCTGAAGGCGGACAAATGGGACGATCAGAACACCCGTGCCGAAACACCGGGTCATAACCGCCCATCGTGCAAACCGGCAAAGCCTACCACATAAGGCCCCTGTGGCGAGGGGGCTTGCCCCGTTCGGCTGCGCAGCAGTCGTCATCGGTCCATATGTCGGATAGGGATCGCCAAAGAGGGGCTGCTTCGAAACCCAACGGGAGCAAGCTCCCTCGCCACAGGGTTTGCGCTAGCCTCTGGGGTGATGCTTGGCATGCAGATCCTGCAAGCGCGCCCGGGCGACGTGAGTATAGATCTGGGTGGTGGAGAGATCGCTGTGGCCGAGCAACATTTGCACCACCCGCAAGTCAGCGCCGTGGTTGAGCAGGTGCGTGGCAAAGGCATGACGCAAGGTATGCGGCGACAGCGACTTGCCGATCCCGGCGACTTTGGCCTGGTGTTTGATGCGATGCCAGAAGGTCTGGCGGGTCATCTGCTCACCGCGCTGGCTGGGGAACAGCACATCGCTGGGACGCCCGTTTAGCAGCTCGCCACGGGCATCGCGCATGTAGCGCTCGACCCAGACAATCGCCTCCTCGCCCATCGGCACCAGCCGTTCCTTGCTGCCCTTGCCCATCACCCGCAGCACGCCTTGGCGCAGGTTGACCTGTTCCAGCGTCAGGCTGATCAGCTCCGTCACCCGCAAGCCGCAGGCGTAAAGCACCTCAAGCATGGCGCGATCACGCTGACCGATGGCTTCGCTCAGATCCGGTGCGGCCAGCAAGGCTTCCACATCGGCTTCCGACAAGGATTTAGGCAATGGCCTACCCAGTTGCGGCATATCGACACGCAGGGTTGGATCGACCACGATCAGCTTTTCCCGCAGCAGATAGCGATAGAAACCACGCACGCCGGAAAGAAAACGCGCCGTAGAACGGGGCTTGTAGTTTTGCTCCAGGCGCCAGGCCAAGTGATCGAGGATCAACTCGCGCCCGGCATTGATCAGCTCCAGGCCCTTCTCCTGCAACCAGCCGTTGAACAAGGCCAGGTCGCTGCGATAGGCATCGCGGGTATTATCGGAAAGGCCTTTCTCCAGCCACAGGGCGTCGAGGAACTGGTCTATCAGGGGATGATCGATGGCAGGCATGGGGGCTCAGAACTGGCGGGCAAAAGGCCGCAAAAATGAAGAGTCTTTCATAACACGTTGAGGGTGACACATAAAATTCGGGCACAAAAAAAGCATCCCTTGCGGGATGCTTCTTTTTTGAGTGAGACGCTCAGCTCATTACCGGGCCGGTTCGTTCTGCCCCAGGATCAGCCTGCCATCCTTGTCGACCGGAATCTGATTGCCCGGATCGCGATCCATCCGCACCTTGCCTTCCTTACCGTCCAGCGAATAACGAACGTCGTAGCCTACAACCTTGTCGCTGATGTCATTGACCGTGTTACAGCGAGTCTGAGTCGTGGTGTAGGTGTCACGCTCCTGCATGCCTTCCTGCACCTTGTTGCCCGCATAACCGCCGCCGACCGCACCGGCCACCGTGGCGATTTTCTTGCCTGTGCCGCCGCCGATCTGGTTGCCCAACAGGCCACCAGCCAGCGCGCCGACCACCGTACCGGCGATCTGGTGTTGATCTTTCACCGGCGCTTGCCGGGTCACCGTAACGTCCTTGCACACTTCACGTGGAGTCTTGATTTGTGTCTTGACCGGTTCAACGGCCAGCACTTGCGCATACTCAGGGCCGCTTTTAACCAGTTTGTAGGTGGCAACAGCACCACCGGCAGTCACACCGACGGCACCCAATACCGCACCAACCAGCAACGACTTGTTCACATGAACCTCCTGGCTATCACTGGCGGGACCAACCCGCGCTTCTCCCAGCCTTGGAGCATAAAAAAAGGCGCGAGTTCAACACTCGCGCCTTCTCGGCTTTCAGCGGGAAAACGATAACCGTTATGGACGGTCGTCGACTTCCTTCTCGCTCGTCGCCGCAGGAATCAGGTCTTCGCTGTTCAGGTTCAACCAGATCAGCACCACGTTCGCGATGTAGATCGAGGAGTAAGTACCCGCCAGAACACCGATGAACAGGGCAATGGAGAAACCGAACAGGTTGTCGCCACCGAAGAACAACAGGGCCGCGATCGCCAGCAAGGTGGAGATCGACGTTGCCATGGTCCGCAGCAGGGTTTGCGTGGTCGAGATGTTGATGTTCTCGATCAGGCTGGCCTTGCGCAGGACGCGGAAGTTCTCACGAACCCGGTCGAATACCACGATGGTGTCGTTGAGCGAGTAACCGATGATCGCCAGCACCGCCGCCAGTACCGTCAGGTCGAAGGTGATCTGGAAAAACGACAGGATACCCACGGTCACGATCACGTCGTGGATCAACGATACGATCGCGCCGACCGCAAACTTCCACTGAAAGCGGAAAGCCAGGTAGATCAGGATGCCGCCCAGCGCCATCAGCATGCCGAGGCCGCCCTGATCGCGCAGTTCTTCACCGACCTGCGGGCCGACGAACTCGACACGCTTGACCTGAGCCGGGTTGTCGCCGCCGACTTTCTGCAGCGCTTCAGCCACCTGGTGACCCAGTTGCGGGTCTTCGCCTGGCATGCGTACCAGAAGATCGGTAGTTGCACCGAAGTTCTGCACGATGGCTTCGTGATAACCGGCTGTAGCCAGTTGCTCACGCACCTTGGTGACATCGGCCGGACGCTCGTAGGTCAGCTCGATGAGCGTACCGCCGGTGAAGTCCAGGCCCCAGTTCATGCCCTTATGAAAGACACTGAACATTGCCAGCGCGGTAAGGAACAATGTGACGCCGAACGCAAAGTTGCGAACGCCCATGAAGTTGATTGTACGTAACATGGCAGCCCCTTAAATCCACAACTTCTTGAAGTCACGACCGCCGAAGATCAGGTTGACCATCGCGCGGGTCACCATGATGGCCGTGAACATCGAGGTAAAGATCCCGAGGGACATGGTCACGGCGAAACCCTTGACCGGGCCGGTGCCCATGGCAAAGAGAATCCCGCCCACCAACAAGGTTGTCAGGTTGGCGTCGAGAATCGCGGTGAATGCCCGGCCGAAGCCTTCGTTGATTGCCCGTTGTACGGTCATGCCAGCCGCGATCTCTTCACGTATCCGCGAGAAGATCAGTACGTTGGCGTCGACCGCCATGCCCATGGTCAATACGATACCGGCGATACCCGGCAGGGTCAGCGTTGCACCCAGCAGCGACATCAAGGCCAGCAGCATCACCATGTTCACCGCCAGCGCGACGGTGGCGATGAGGCCGAAGAAGCGGTAGATGGCCATGATGAACAGTGAGACAAACAGCATGCCCCACAACGATGCATCGATACCTTTGGTGATGTTGTCGGCACCCAGGCTCGGGCCAATGGTGCGCTCTTCAGCGAAGTACATCGGCGCCGCCAGACCACCGGCACGCAGCAACAGCGCCAGTTCGGACGATTCGCCCTGGCCGTTCAGGCCAGTGATGCGGAACTGGGCACCCAGCGGCGACTGGATGGTCGCCAGGCTGATGATCTTCTTCTCTTCCTTGAAGGTCTGAACCGGCACGTCTTTCTCGACGCCGTTGACCACTTGCTTGACGTAAGTGGTGACCGGACGCTGTTCGATGAAGATTACCGCCATGCTGCGGCCGACGTTGCTGCGAGTCGCACGACTCATCAGCTCGCCACCGTGGCCATCCAGACGGATGTTCACTTCTGGCGTACCGTGCTCGCCGAAGCCCGCCTTGGCGTCAGTCACCTGGTCACCGGTGATGATCAGGCCACGCTCGATCAGAGCCGGAGGACGCTTGCCTTCACGGAACTCGAATTCCTCGGAAGTGGCTTTCGAAGCGCCAGGCTCAGCCGCCAGACGGAACTCCAGGTTGGCCGTCTTGCCGAGGATACGCTTGGCTTCTGCGGTGTCTTGCACGCCCGGCAGCTCAACCACGATGCGGTTGGCGCCCTGGCGCTGAACGATAGGTTCGGCAACACCCAGCTCGTTGACGCGGTTACGTACCGTGGTCAAGTTCTGCTTGATGGAGTATTCGCGGATTTCCGCCAGCTTGGCCGGGGTCATCGCCAGACGCAGTACCGGTTGGCCATTGAGGTCGGCCGGAACAATGTCGAAATCGTTGAAGTTCTTGCGGATCAGTGCACGGGCCTGCTCGCGGGAATCTTCATCAGAGAAGCCCAACTGAATGGCACCGCCCAGTTGCGGCAGGCTGCGATAGCGCAGTTTCTCTTTACGCAACAGGCTCTTCACATCGCCTTCGTAGACTTTCAGGCGTGCGTCGAGGGCTTTGTCCATGTCCACTTCCAGCAGGAAGTGCACACCACCGGACAAGTCCAGACCCAGCTTCATCGGGTGCGCGCCCAGGCTGCGCAGCCATTGCGGGGTGGTTTGCGCCAGGTTCAGTGCAACGACGTAGTCATCGCCCAATGCCTTGCGCACGACGTCTTTGGCTGGCAACTGGTCTTCAGCCTTGGCCAGGCGAATCAGACCGCCCTTGCCGTTTGCCGCCAGCGTGGCCGCCTTGACGTTGATCCCGGACTCCTTGAGCGCGGTGCTCACACGGTCCAGATCAGCCTGATTGACTTGCAGCGCAGTGCTTGCACCGCTGACCTGAATGGCCGGGTCGTCAGGATATAGATTGGGAGCGGAATAAATCAGACCGATCGCCAGCACTGCCAGGATCAGAATGTATTTCCACAGAGGGTATTTGTTCAGCATCACGCCGCCCGCTTATGACGCGGGGCGCCTTGCGCGCCCCGTCGATTGAGTAGAAGTTGAAACTTAGATCGCTTTGAGCGTGCCTTTTGGCAGCGTGGCGGCGATGGCGCCTTTCTGGAACTTCATTTCAACAGTGTCGGACACTTCCAGAACCACGAAGTCGTCGGACACTTTGGTGATCTTGCCGGCGATACCACCGGTGGTCACAACTTCGTCACCTTTTTGCAGGCTGCCCAGCAGGTTCTTCTGCTCTTTGGCGCGCTTGGCCTGTGGACGCCAGATCATCAGGTAGAAGATGACCAGGAAACCGACCAGGAAAATCCACTCAAAGCCGCCGCCCATCGGGCCTGCCGCAGGTGCAGCAGCGTCAGCCATGGCATTAGAGATAAAAAAGCTCATTTAGCACTCCAGTTGCAAATGTTGAATCTTGGGGTCAGAAAACTCAGTCCAAAGGCGGAACGGGTAACCCGCGTTTGGCGTAGAAGGCATCGACAAAGGCGGCCAATGTACCCTGTTGAATAGCCTCGCGCAAACCAGCCATAAGCACTTGATAATGACGCAAGTTATGGATGGTATTGAGCATGCTTCCCAGCATTTCGCCGCACTTGTCCAGGTGGTGCAGATAAGCACGGGAGAAGTTCTGGCAGGTGTAGCAATCGCAGATCGGATCGAGCGGCGAATCATCATGGCGATGGAACGCGTTACGGATCTTCAGCACGCCGGTATCAATGAACAGATGCCCGTTGCGGGCATTACGGGTTGGCATCACGCAATCGAACATGTCCACACCGCGGCGCACACCCTCAACCAGATCTTCCGGTTTGCCAACGCCCATAAGGTAACGAGGTTTGTCAGCCGGCATCTGGCCCGGCAGGTAATCGAGCACCTTGATCATCTCGTGCTTGGGCTCGCCCACCGACAGACCACCGATGGCCAGGCCGTCGAAGCCGATCTTGTCGAGGCCTTCCAGCGAACGCATGCGCAGATCCTGGTGCATGCCGCCCTGAACGATGCCGAACAGCGCCGCCGTGTTGTCGCCATGGGCTTCCTTGGAACGCTTGGCCCAGCGCAACGACAGTTCCATCGATACCCGCGCGACGTCTTCGTCGGCTGGGTACGGCGTGCATTCGTCGAAGATCATCACGATGTCCGAGCCCAGGTCACGCTGGACCTGCATCGACTCTTCCGGGCCCATGAACACTTTGGCGCCGTCCACAGGAGAGGCGAAGGTCACGCCCTCCTCCTTGATCTTGCGCATGGCGCCCAGGCTGAACACCTGGAAACCGCCGGAGTCGGTCAGAATCGGGCCTTTCCACTGCATGAAATCGTGCAGGTCGCCGTGCTTCTTGATCACTTCGGTGCCAGGACGCAGCCACAAGTGGAAGGTGTTGCCCAGAATGATTTCCGCGCCGGTGGCGACGATATCCCGCGGCAGCATGCCCTTGACCGTGCCGTACGTGCCCACCGGCATGAAGGCCGGGGTCTCGACGGTGCCGCGCGGGAAGGTCAAACGACCGCGACGCGCCTTGCCGTCAGTAGCAAGCAACTCAAACGACATACGACTTTGGCGACTCATTCTTTGTCCTCAGGGCCACGTGGTGCGGGATTACGGGTGATAAACATCGCATCACCGTAGCTGAAAAAGCGGTATTCGTTGTCGACGGCGGCTTTATAGGCGGCCATGGTCTCGGGATAACCGGCGAACGCCGAAACCAGCATCAACAGCGTGGATTCGGGCAAATGGAAGTTGGTGACCAGGGCGTCGACCACATGAAACGGCCGGCCCGGGTAGATAAAGATGTCGGTGTCGCCACTGAACGGCTTGAGCACGCCATCACGCGCGGCGCTTTCCAGGGAACGCACGCTGGTGGTCCCCACCGCCACCACACGACCACCACGAGCGCGGCAAGCCGCCACGGCATCGACCACGTCCTGACCGACTTCCAGCCATTCAGTGTGCATGTGGTGATCTTCGATCTTCTCGACGCGCACCGGCTGGAACGTGCCGGCACCGACGTGCAAGGTCACGAACGCCGTCTCGACGCCCTTGGCGGCAATCGCCTCCATCAGCGGCTGATCGAAATGCAGCCCCGCCGTCGGCGCCGCCACCGCGCCCAGGCGCTCGGCGTACACCGTCTGATAACGCTCGCGGTCCGAGCCTTCATCCGGGCGGTCTATATAAGGTGGCAGCGGCATGTGCCCGACACGATCCAGCAGCGGCAACACCTCTTCGGCGAACCCCAACTCGAACAACGCATCGTGACGCGCCAGCATCTCGGCCTCGCCACCGCCATCGATCAGGATCTTCGAACCTGGCTTGGGCGACTTGCTGGACCGCACATGGGCCAGCACGCGATGACTGTCGAGCACCCGCTCCACCAGGATTTCCAGCTTGCCGCCGGAAGCCTTCTGGCCAAACAGTCGCGCCGGAATCACCCGGGTATTGTTGAACACCATCAAATCGCCCGGGCGCAAATGCTCGAGCAAATCAGTGAATTGACGGTGTGCCAGGGCGCCGCTGACCCCATCAAGGGTCAACAGGCGACTGTTGCGACGCTCGGCCAAAGGGTGGCGAGCAATCAGCGAATCAGGGAGTTCGAAAGTAAAGTCAGCAACGCGCATGATGGGGTTCGTCTAGCAGGGGCCGGAAGTCTAGCCGAAATAGTGAAAATTCTCTATGTACCTGATTGACCGACGGTAATCTCATCTCTATACTTCGCCGCCATTGAGCCCTGATGGCGGAATTGGTAGACGCGGCGGATTCAAAATCCGTTTTCGAAAGGAGTGGGAGTTCGAGTCTCCCTCGGGGCACCATATAGCAGTATCTGAAAGTCTCTACCAGACTCTCAGACCCAGAGAAACCGGCCACTTGAGCCGGTTTTTTTGTGTCTGGCCATCTACCTCTGTATCCCCTTATCCGTTGTATCCCTGTATCCCTGCTTGTATCCTGAGAAAAATGCCGAACTTTGGGATACAAGGATGAAGCGCGCAGATATCAAGCGCCGCCCTCTAGCGGACACGACGCTTACGGGGCTGGAGCCAGAATCAAAGGAATACAGGGAGCGGGACGGAAATGGCCTCTACTTCAGGGTCAAACCTGATGGTGGGAAATCCTGGCAGCTCCGCTACAAACGTCCGGCGGGCAATTGGGCCTGGATGGGGCTCGGGGGTTACCCGGAAGTAAGCGGTGCATTGGCACGGGACAAAGCTGCTGAACTACGCAAGGTAGTTAGCAGCGGCGCCGATCCTCTCGAACAGAAACGCTCCGCCAAAGCTGCCATTGACGCTGCCAGGACTCGGACCTTCCGAGCTGCTGCTGAAGCTTGGCTCAAGGCCAAAGAAGAAAAGGGCCTCGCTCCCTCCACTCTTAACAAAATCCGCACTTACCTCGACAAAGACATCCTCCCAGCATTGGGAGATAAGCCCCTCGACGAAATCACCCGTACCGACTGCGCAGAACTCCAGGCATCCCTCGAGGCTCGAAACGCACACAACGTGGCGGAAAAGTGCCGCACGTGGATCAATCAGATCTTCGGCCGAGCCATCGGCCTAGGGCTCACCGAAAACGATCCAGGCAGCCGCCTGCGTGACATTGCTGCACAAGCTCCTAAGACTCAGCAGCATCCACATTTGCTGGAGCCTGAGCTGGCTGAATTCCTCCAAGCGCTCAGAAACACACCGAGCAGACTGACAGCCCGCACTGCTGCATGGCTTTGTGTCTGGACAGCATCACGACCCGGCATGGTTCGATTGGCTGAATGGAAAGAATTCGACCTTGAAAAATCCATTTGGACTACACCTGCTGCCAAGATGAAGATGCGCCGGGATTTTGTATGCCCCCTTCCCCACCAAGCCGTCGCGGCACTGAAAGAGCTGTATTGCTTAACCGGTCGCAGCCGCTGGCTCTTCCCAGGAGTGGGAGCAAAAAATCCGACCATCAGTGAAAACACAATCAACAAGGTCTTCGCCACCATAGGCTACAAAGGTCGTCTCGTTGGACACGGGACTCGCCACACAGCGAGCACATTGCTTCGAGAACATGGCTGGCCTAAAGAACACGTTGAGGCGCAGCTTGCCCACAAAGAGGAAGGTATTTCAGGGGTATATAACAAGGCTCAGTACCTAGAGCAGCGTGTAGTGATGATGCAGTGGTATGCCGACCACCTTGAGCAAATGGCAGCCGGTAATGTGGTGCAGGGACAGTTTGGGAAGGCGGTATGAGCGCACGTAATCGCCTCCCCTCAAAAATCGGTGTAACGCGTGTTACAGGTGTAACGCAGCCATCCAACTCATTGATAATAATGAATTATTTATCGGTTACACGTTGTTTTCACCTCGATTGCCTCAAGTGTAACGACACGAAGTCGTGTAACAGAAATATCCCCGAGTCCTTCCTGTCGGCAGCGGCTTTATCCAATCCACGACGCTGGAACAGCGCGCCTGTATCGGGGCGAGGGGCGGCCTAAATGGATATCGAGCTAGGTATTGAACCTGAAGAGCTAGAAATCGCAGGGACCGACGTGAAGTGTCTGATTTGGGACATGGATGACGCCGAACTAGCAGTGCGTGAGTTAGCGTTGTTTCCCCATTTCCACGAGCATTTCCGAGAAGCTTTCGACCTCATCGGCGTGGCAACTTCGTTCTGGCTTGAGGATGGCTCTTACGCGACCAGTGCAGAATCAGTCACAAGAACCTTGTTTCGACTCCGGGATACCATCGGTGAACGTGCAAGCTCTGCGGAAGCAGCTTCACTGCCTAACGTCATTCGAGGCTTTCTCGGGGTCGATCATCCAGCTACAGATTCACAACTCGCTGCAGCTTTTGCCCTGGTACTCGGCGTACAAGCTGTGGAAATACTTGCAAATTGGCTCTTCGAGCTCGAGGTCGCTACCTACGATATAGATGCGGATCTGATAGAGAGGCTAAGAAAGGACTCACCCCGCCAGTACGCGGCTCTTATCGATAAAGAACGAGATCGCCGCGCCGGCTTTGAAATAGAAGCGAGAGAGCAGTTTGCAGTCTTGAAAGGTGAGGCTAATCAGACATTGTTGATGGCAAGCCTCTATCGCCAGGTTGAGAGCATCGATGTATCCAAAAATGGCTTCAACACATCGAGTCTGATGCTTCGACTACTTGACGAAGCCTTCTCAGCGAAGGCATCTAAACGCGGGCAAGAGGCTGGCAAAGGTAATCAAGAGGCAGGCTCTAAAACGCAAATAGAAACGATGGATAGGCGCTCAAACATAAAGGCAGCCGCAGAGCAAATTATTGCAGGCCGGCGAATCGAGAAACGAAACCTGACAGATGCAGAGCTAACCAACCTGCTGTTCGACCAGGCCGTTCACGGCACCAAGAAAACCATCCGCGATCATTTGACCGCGCTAGGTCTTCGACCACTCAAATAAAAAAGGGAACGGACACAGTCCGTTCCCCTCCCTCTCCGTAGCGTATGGCCTGTCGTCTCAATAAACGCAGGTTTGGATCGCTATGACTACCGCAATAAAACACCTTGCTTCACACGACCCCGCCACGACTCTCATCCGTATGCCAGAGGTGGTATCAATCGTTGGGCTTGCCCGCCCGACCATCTACAAGCTCATGCGCCAACCTGAGAGTGGATTTCCACTCCCAGTGAAGCTAAGTAACAGCAACGCCCGAAGTGCGCCAGTCGCGTGGGTGCTCGGAGAGATTCAAGCATGGACTCGCGCGCGCATCGCTGCACGTGATCGGGTGGCAGCATGAGAAAAAGACCTATCACTACGGCAGTGTTGCAACCCTTCTCAATTCTGCGCCAAGTCGGTTTTTCGCCGCGTTACATGCAACGCCTTGAGCGTTATCGCAGCCGGCAGGAAAAACAAAGTCGCGTCGTTGGTGTGCTCAGTTGGCCTGACGGCACCTGGTGCGCCATTACCTTCCACACCGAAAAATTCAATGCAGTGACTGTCGACGAAGGCCAGCAAGCAGCCGCCTACGAAGATGCTCGCGCCATGATCGATGGTGACTTCCTGCCCCTGCTTTCCCTGCGCTGGGAAGTTCATGCCTGAAATGAAAACGCCCCCGGGAGCGATCCGGAGGCGTTGAGGTAAATCTACATGCCAGAACAATTTATGCCGCACCTGAAAATTTCGCAAGTTATACGCACGGTTGCACTTTCGAAAAACGGACGTTACTCTCTGACCGTCGCTGCAAAATCAGCGACCGGGTTTGACGGCCCGAGTACATACAGGCGCACAGGCGCCCCCATATCGATTGCAGGCGCTTTTTTTGTGCCCGCATTCCCGTTTTATGGCAGCTGTGCGTGGGAGATCTTCGGGTCTGCCGGGGTCCTGTATGCCCGGTCCGTCAACCTGCGCACAGCTGCCACCCCAATTCGTTTGACGGCGAACCGTGGCAGCTCCTCACATACAGGAGCTTCACCCCATGCACACCCTCAATCCGTCCAAAATTCGCGCCGCTGCCCATCGTGCAATGGCTCTCGCCGCTTTACACGCCAACTCCAGTCTCGCTACCCGTCTCGCCCGTTTCAATTCTCATATGGCCAAAGCCCGCGCTCTCGAAGCCGCAGGCGGTGCCCAATGAGTTCCGCACTGAGCTTCGCCCTGCCCGAGGACTTGCTTTGCGTCCACAACGACGCCGAAGCCGGTGTTCCGATTGATGCCCTTACCTGTGCTGTGGAACGGGCCAACTCTGTGCTGTTGCTGCTTGAAGATCAGTTTGACTGTGACGGCCCCCGTTTAGCCAACCATGTCATCGCGGCTGCCTTGTGGGACGTTCGTGGCACCTTGGGATTGATCCGCACCCTCGCCGTTCATGCCGACAACTCCACCCGGCAAGCCATAGGCGGAGGCGCGCAATGAATCCTTCCCTATTGATCAATACCGTCGGCGGCGCCACCTTTGCCAAGTGCAACACTCAGAACCAGCCATTGTTCCGGATCAATGCCGGCATCTCGTGCGAAGAAGCGCTTGAGCAAGCTTCCCTACTCATGGATTGCGTGAACAAACTCACCTTCCTGAGCGGTATGGAGAATGACAACGCCTCAATGGTCTGGGCTTCACATTATTTGAGTGAGATGGCCAAGGCGATCATCGATGACGTTACCAGCGGGTTGCAATTGGCCCAAGGCGATGGCGTATGACCACCTCTACTTCCAACGTCCGTCGCCCCACGTTCGCTCAAGTCAAAGCTGTTGCATTGCAGAACGTTGATCGCGTGCTTGCTCACTGGCTGCCCAACGGCAAGCGCGTCGACGGCGGCAAGGAATACACCGCTCCCAATCCAACTCGCACCGACAAGCGCGCAGGTTCCCTCAAGGTCAACTTGAGCAAAGGCACTTGGGCGGATTTTGCCACCGATGACAAAGGTGGCGACCTGATCGATCTGGTGCGCTATCTGGATGGCAGCACCGACGTCGAAGCCTGCAATAAGCTTGCAGATCTACTGCACGTGACTGCCGGGACGGCTCAAACGAAGCCAAGCCCCAGCAAAAACAAAACACCGGAATGGATTGCCATTCAGCCGATCCCGGCCGAGGCCATGAACAAGTGCCCGGCCACACATCGGCAACACGGCACACCGTCCAAAGTCTGGATATATCGCGACGCTCAGGGCCAACCGGTCATGGCGCTCTATCGCTTCGACTTGGACCCCGATGAAGACGGCAAACCGCGCAAGGTGTTTGCACCGTTGACCTGGTGCCAGCGGTCCGACAGTCAAACGCGGCAATGGCGTTGGCAAGGCTTGCCGGAGCCGCGGTCACTGCTACGCCTGGACGAACTGGCGCAACGCGCAAAAGCTCCGGTCATTCTGTGCGAAGGCGAAAAGGCCGCCGACGCTGCGGCGGAGTTGCTGCCCGGCTACGTGGCCACGTGCTGGCCGAACGGCTCAAACTCCTGGCACAAAGCCGATCTGACACCGCTCAAAGGTCGGTCAGTGATGCTGTGGCCAGACAACGACGCCAGTGGCAAAAGCTGCATGGACGCAATCGCCAAACAACTGCAACAGATCGGTGCCGCGTCAGTGCGCGTGATCGCCCTGGACGCCTTCAATCTCAAACCCACGCTCAAGAATGACCAACCGACGTTTGCCAAGGGAGGCCGATGGGACGACGGTGACGACGCGGCCGATGCCCAAGCAAAAGGCTGGACGGCGGCCCACATAGCCGAGCTGGAACACAGCGGCGAATTGTTCGGTGTTAAGCCGGAGAAAGCACCGGCCGAACCATTGGAAATCAAAGCCAAACCAACAACCAAGCGTGTCGCGAAACCCAAAAACGATCTGCTGCCCGGTGGCTTTCGCCTCACGCCGGAAGGCGTGTTCTATTCCGGTGACGATGGCGAGGCGCGGCCGGTGTGTTCACCACTGGAGATCCTGGCGCGCACCCGTGATGCACAAGGTCACAATTGGGGATTGTTAGTCGAATTCGACGATCCCGACGGGGCGAAAAAGCGCTGGAACATCCCGGCACGAACCATGACCGGCGACTTCGGCAAGGACGTGCTCGGCCCACTGGTGGACATGGGCCTGCGACTGGCCGGCAGTCGCTCCGGCCGCAATGCGCGCAATGACCTGCAGAGTTATCTCGGCGGCTTCGACAGCGCCCAGCGCGCACGACTTGTCACCCGTTTGGGTTGGCATGACAGTGCCTTCTTGCTGCCCGAACAACAGGTCGGCTCGCACGTCGAGCACCTGCATTTCTATGAGGCCGGCGCGCAGCTTCCCCCCATCAGCGAAGCCGGCACCCTGGAGCAATGGCAACAACAGATCGGCGCCTTGTGCATCGGTAATCACCGCTTGGCGTTTGTGGCCAGCGTGGCGTTCGCCGGTCCACTGCTGCACCTGCTTGGTCATGAATCGGGTGGCTTTCACCTCTACGGTGACAGCTCGGGCGGCAAGACCACCCATCTACAAGTAGCCGCCTCGATCTACGGTGGGCCGCGTTTGGTGCGCTCCTGGCGCTCGACGGATAACGCCTTGGAATCCATCGCCGCCGCGCATTCGGACGGGCTTTTGGTGTTGGATGAAATCGGCATGTGCGACCCGCGCATCATTGGCGAAACGGTGTACATGCTCGGCAACGGCACCGGCAAAGCCCGGGCCAATGATCGAGGACAAGCAGGCCGACAGGTGCAGGAGTGGCGCTTGCTGTTTCTCTCAACTGGCGAGAAGACCTTGGCGCAACACATGGCGGATGCGAACAAGGAGCTCAAAGCCGGCATGGAAGTACGGATGCTCGCCGTGCCAGCGGATGCCAGCAAAGGCCTCGGCATGTTCGACGTACTGAACGGTTTTGATGACGCCGCCGCCCTCTCCGACGCGCTCAAGGCACGGGTAGCCAAATACTACGGCACACCACTCACCGCCTTCCTGTCGGCCCTCTGTGAGCCCGGCAAGCTGCATGGCTGGTCGGCGATCCTGCGCCATACCTTGGAGGGTTTTATTACCAAGGCACTGCCCGCCTCGGCCAGCGGTCAAGCGTACCGTGCGGCGGCCCGGTTTGGTCTGGCAGCAGCAGCCGGCGAGCTGGCCACCGCGATGGGGATCACTGGCTGGCCTGACGGCACCGCCACTACCGCCGCTCGGGTGTGCCTAAGTGCCTGGATGAATGAGCGCGGCGGCGCCGGGAACCTCGAAGGGGACGCGATCTTGGCGCGCTTGCGCCAGGTGATCGAGCGCTTCGGTGAAAGCCGCTTCACCCGCTGGGAGTCAGCCGCTGCGAAGATCGATGAGCACGGTCCGCGCACCATCGACCGATTGGGCTTTCGCAAGACGTTGGAGCACGGCCTAGGTGATGCCTTGCACACCACCAATACCTACTACGTGTTGCCCGAGGCGTGGCGCTCTGAAGTGTTCAAGGGCATGAACCTCAATGCCGTGAACAAGGAGCTAATTCGCCGAGGTGTCCTAGAGCCCGGCCCCAACGGCAAAGCCTCCTGCTCCGTCCGCTTACCCGGCATGGGCACACAGCGCTGCTACGTGGTGAAGACGATTCCGGGAACAGATGAGGGCGAGGCTCAGGCCGCCTGACGGCCAGCCTACTGACTGAGGTAGCGCCGGCTCATTCCGGCCTCGCCAGCCGCTCAACCATTCCACTATCGAATCACACAGAGACCAGTCAAATGAACGAAATTCAAGAAATGAAAGACCGACGCGACCAACTGACCAGTGAGATGGAGAGCCTTCGAGCCGCCCTGATTCCCTATGAAACGGCGCTGGAGAACCCCGAAACGATTGAGCAGGGCCAGGAACGTGAAGTGCGTGAGCAGTACAACGAGCGAAAAAGAAAGATTGATTCATTGGATATGGAACTCTACCGGCTGAACCCGAAGATTCACCGCCGTGAGAACCTTGCCAACTGCGACACCCTCATGGCGGACTACATCGCTGACATGGCGAACTGGGCTGCGGACGAGACCGAACTCAATACAAAACGACAGAGCCTCAGCACACGTTTGGAGGAAGTGCGTCAGCAAGCGCAGGAGGAAATAGCCAGTGCGCGCCAAGCGGAGACCCTCGCGGCCACCGCTTACGCACAGGCAGTGGCATGGGGCGATGTAGAGGGTGAGAAATCTGCCAGCAGTGACGCACAGAAAGCGGCAAAAAACCTCACCGCCGCGACCGAACAACATCGTCGTCAGCACCTAATCATCACCGCCCTGGAGCAGGAGCTGGTGACTGTTGACCGACACATCACCGAGGCTCAGGAAGAGCAACAAAAGATAGAGAAAAAGGCCTTACACCTCGCTCATGACGTTTTGGAAGAACAGTGGAATGAAGCGGCCCATGAGCTACTTGAGGTAGGCGGCAAGCTCTATGCTGCTTCCCGCATGATCAACCGGGATCCGGTATCACTCTTTAAGCTCGATATTCCCCAACTAGGTGAGAATTTTGGTAGTTGGAAATGGGGTGAGCTCGCAGACCGTAGCAGCCGGCATCGCCTGCAGGACCTGCTCGCGATGTAACCGTCGATTTACCCTGAAACAGCCTGCTTTCGCGGGCTGTTTAAATCACTCCAAGGATCGATGCCATGAACGCAGCGGCACAAAACACCTCGACTACTTCAGAAGCGCTTAATGCGAGAAAAGCCCACCTGACCACCCTACTCAAAATCGTGGATACCAAAATCGGAAAAAGCACAGCGATGCAAAAGCTCACCATTACCGCGATCAAGGCGGAAATGGGGCTCATTGAGCATAAGCTGAAAAAACGGTGATTCGGATAAGCGGAAGCTCGCGAAAACTTCCGTTGCATTCAAATTCGGCAGGCAGCTTCCGGCCAAAAGTAGTCATTCGGGAGTATCTAGGAAACCCGGATCAACTCACCTCAAGCTTGGATTCGAGAACTGAATCGCAAAAAATCTTATTTCCTTGCATCATCTCCAATTTGACAGGCATATGCGGCAGATGAGTAATGAGTATCTGAACGTCAAAGCGACGACAAACAAAAGTCCCAAAGCTAGGACCGATAAAAAAACTATGCGCTCAAGTCGCGATGATTTTTCGCCTAAGACAGTTCGCCTGCTGCGTGATATGGCAGGGAACGTTTGCTCAAAACCTGACTGTCATGTGCACACTCATGGCTCGAAATCCAAGAGAGATGGAGCATTCAGCGTCGGTGTCGCTTGCCACATCAAAGCGGCTGCTCCTGGGGGGCCTCGTTACGATCCCGATCAATCCCCGGAGCAGCGCAAGCATCCTGATAATGGCATCTGGATGTGCCAGACGCATTCTAGGCTCGTTGACGCAGACGACTCACCGTATCCAGTGGAGATTCTGGAGGCGTGGAAACGCCTTGCCGAACTTCGTGCGAACGACATGGTGAACAAGCGGGCGTTCACCGAAACGGAATTAAGCAATGCAGCGCGTACAGAATCAGTTGCGCTACTGGAACAACTCGTAAACCGGATAGGTACACTTACCTCACCGACAGCAAAAGCTGACATTGAGGGCAGGTGGAATCTTTCGGCAGCACAACAACTGGCAGAAAGAGCCCTTGAAAATGCTGATTGGTCAGTGCTGATTCCTGAACCTCAGCAGCCTGTCGCCCACTACTTTGAAAATGAGTACTACCTCCACCTTCCAGATCGAGAGCGCATTGTTTTGGCCTACAGTTCAAAGGAGCTCGATGCCGAATACCACGCCTGCTCCCCACATATGAGTTTTTTCGAATTCGAAAAGTCTGATGAGGGCTGGAATTTAATCGCCGAGGGAATTGGGGTCTTCTGGGGTGGGAGCTGGGGCAATCCACCGGAGATACAGATACTCCCAATTTCCCATGAGACTTTCGGCGTATTTATGAAAGACGGTGGTGGAAATCAAGGGTGGTTCAATATGCGCCAATCCTTGCACATTAAAATGGGCGATACCTTCAAGTTAGTACTCGAGTTGATCGTCGGGCAATGTGCACCTGATGACCGTGGATGGAGCAGCGAGCTGCGAGTTGTTGAGCGGCCCAACGGCTATTATGACATTGAGGTGACACGCTCGGGGGATAACGGCCCCAAAGACCTACAGATGTTGGACACAGTCGAAAACGGCTATGCAACGATTTGCGATTTTAACGGTAAGATTAGTTCGCATGACGTCTTCAAGTTCGACGGGCGTCAGTACCGGAGAGATATTGCGATTCGATAAGTTCAATTTTATTTATTGGGCCTAAAAAAAGAAGGGCGGATCTATTTTCAGACAATAAATCCGCCAACTCTGATACCGTGTATCAATTCTGAAAAAGTACGGGAGATCTCACCTGACTACCATTATCTCTGTGCCCGTACTTGGATCGCGAGAAAGTTCAATGTGGCAAGGATCATCACTGCCAACTTGGGTAAATAATGAAATCACTTGATCAATATTGATGAAGTACAAGTGGCTGTCCTTATCCCGATCAGAGCTAAAGAACGCCCCGTAAAGGCCGCCGGTTTCTGACTCGCAGGGCGCAAAAACGAAGCTGTGGATAATTCGCCCACAAACGAACAGCACATCCCGAGTCTCCTTACAACTCCTGGACAGGTCATAAAGCTCGTCGAGTTTGTGGTTATTTCGCCACGTTACGGGTTTTAGGTTTGAATGTTTTTGAAGGAAGAGAGAAAGGCCGCGTGTCCTATCTGTAATCTTGGCGGAGGCCTCGAAAAGCTTCCTTACTGAATAGAAACCAATGAAGATGTCTCGCTCCACTTGAGCGATTTGGTCTTCGGATAGATCATTGGACGCCTTGAAACTCTCAAGACGCTCCGCCACCTCCAGCAGCGGTTGCTTCCAGTACCAACTCTCCCAGATCATCTTGTAGTCCTAACAATTAAGCTAACGGGCAGGAAAACACTACACGGTCACACTGAAATTACGAAATTGTTAGCGGCGTGTCCATGGCTGCTTCTGGCCGTGGGCTGCTCTCGGCGAAGGGCAGCTCAGGGTCGATTGCGGCCCTTCATTACGGGCAGCTATCGGCCGATTCTGTTGAAAAAGTCGGTTTGCCCAAAACGCTCGAATATTGATGGGAGAAAACACCTCCTTTGCACGCTGCTACGTGAAATCCGAGTTCTGAACCTTCTGCCCAAAACACAGATTTCAATCTCAGGCGCGTACTTTTCTGCCGTGGAAACCATGGCCGACTTTTTCAACAGAATCGGCCAGAAGCGGTCATTCGAAGTTGTCTGTGAGCCTAGAGGCGATTCAGAGTGCGAGGGCCTATTGATCACGGTAAAGCGATATCCATTGACGAGCGACATGTGCGGTTAATACCTCAGCCCATGGCTGCCTCAGAGTTCACGGCGTGCTCGCGGTAAAGCGTCTGAATGAGGTGGTGGAAATTCTCTTGACCGATCTTCCGAGCGAGAATCGCTTATGCTGCCTCGAAAACTGCTCCAGTGTGGATCGCCTCATCTTCAAAAAGATCAAGCTGACGTATGTGAGCCTCTGCCTGCTCAGGATCAACCGTGAAAAGTACTACAGCCAAGTCTTTAAGCGCCCTTGTGCAGCTCACATAAAAAAGACGGCGCGTTCGATCCACTGTTGTTTCTTCACCCGCATCTATATGTTTTCTGTCGTTATCTGATAGTTCTTTAAGGCCTAAGTATTTTTCATAGGAGAATTGGAAGTGGCTACTTTCAGCGTCATCTAAGACCACAAGTACCCTGTCGAACTCAGCACCTTTTATGCCTTGCTGAGTCCAAAAAGGGGAGCGTTCCGAGATGTAGGTATGGTAAGGCAAAAGCTGGCTTGCGGGACACGCTAGAAAAGCATCCATGGAAACCATTTCCTTTTCGGACTCATCGTCTTCTTGAACGTCATCGTCATCGTCCTCTCCTACTTCGGGCTCGGGCTGAACAGGCACAGCTGCACTTGGGTCCAAATACGATACCAACCTAGGGTCGAGGATCAGTAGCTCAGAGGCATGTACTTGTTTCAAAAGGTCGCCGATCGTTGCACCCGAATTCCCTGCTATGCCTGCTGCGATCGAAGCAACAAGTTCGCCGAGTATTTTAAGGCGCTTCTCCACACTCACCTCGAAAAGGGACTCTTTATCAAGAAGAAGTGAATAGTCTCGGATCAATCGCATTACCTCAAGCTGTCGACCATTGGTATGAGCGATAGCGATCGGGATCAAAAACTTTACACACGGCGAAATAGGCCATGCAGATCCGTCTAAAAAGCCATCTTTGAACGCTGAGGGAGCTTTGGAGTTGAGCGCAGCGTAGAGAGTTCCAAATCCTAAGCGCCTTGCAGCCATCTGATGAACAATGACGAGAAGCTTTACCCACGCTTGGTCGTCATCACCTGGTCGCCAATGATCATCACCGGTATGTGCCGCCATCCATTCGCGTACTCGAATCAAATTCGCGTCGCGTGTATCGTCTGCAGGCAAAATGAAAAGGTGCGCTGAACCTTCAGGGGTTTGAACGATGCCCTCAGGACCTAGCCGGTTTCCAGGGATTTGAACGAGGTCATCACCGTCACGACGGATGGCATTCGCGAGATTCAGAACCTTAGTTGAGCACCGGAAATTTTCAGGTTTCGGAATGTCGGCCCAAGTAGGTTCTGCTTCAACCTGTCCAGTCCCCGTAGCGTAGATTCTTTGCATCGGATCGCCAAAGAATCCAAGACAAAATGTGACCCCGGGTTCGCGCTCGACGGTCTTCAGAGATTCCACAACCTCTGTGGTCGTGTCTTGGCTCTCGTCCACAAATACGAACGGAAACTGGCGCGCGAGAAGGGTTCGGAAGAGGGGGCGTTCGGCAATGAGATAGGGGACGAGTTTCAGAATGTCGTCATGTCCCAAAATACCCTTCGCGTAATTGCTACCTGTACCGTATCGAAATCCTTTGACTGCCGCGATCCGCCCCGACTGCCGATGGAGGCGTTCCAAGTCTCGGGTGTCCTTATCCTTCGTGCGCTGTTGAACCCTAGGGCCATAGGTTGCCCGCTTTTCTTCAAGGGCCTCTATTTTTTCCACGATGCGCCCCGACACCCAGACGCGAATGTCGTTCTGAAAAGGCTTTGCCAACAGCCACATGAAGCTGTGGATCGTCGAGACGTGAACTAAGGGGTCACTGCCGACATCCCTCCAAATCTCTCCGGCCGCAATCTCGGTGTAGGTAATGCAGGCAACGCGCTGACGAGTTTTCTTCAGCTTATCGCCGTGCATTTGGATGACCGATGACAGGCCCTTAATTAGCGACGTGGTTTTTCCGGAACCAGCACCGGCCTTCATGATGAAGCTACGCGGTGGAGCATTCCCAAGGCAGTTCCGCAGGTCGATGTCGGCCTGGGTGTCCGGCTTGTTCGCCCGGCTACTCATGCTCGCCTCCTATCGCACCATCTTCTTCGGCGATGAGAATGGCGTCAGGCAGCACGGCCTCGAGTTCGATCCGTATTTCGTCTTTCAGCCAGACAAGCCCATCACGGATGTAAGTCGGTACATCCCACGCTTTCTCGTCCTCAGTGAGAACGGCGAGCGCGAACTTCGTTTTATCGAAACTCTTCCGCGAAACCCTCTGATGGAGGCCTTTGGCAAGAGCAGCAGGACCAGCGGCTTCGCCCTTCACAATCAGGCCTAAAGGCTTCCTCGCTATGGACTGGGACCAGTCCGGGTTTTCGAGGCCGAAGTCTTCTTCTAGCGTACGCCCGCAGAGGGTTTCGGTGGCCCCGTTCCAAGTGATAGCCCGTTCAGTCTGATAGGCCACGCGAACCTTCGCATCGTCTTCGAGCACGTGAGTTTTGTCCGCTTCCGATGCGTTACGCAAGTCTTCGATTGTGAGCTTCCCCGGAAGCCATTTAATGAGTGTTTGATTCGAAGTTGCAGCGTCCGGTTCACTGGGCAAACAAGCTCTCCCATATTTCTTCTTAGTCGCTGGGACTACAGGCTCTTGAACTGGATCTTGCGCATTGTCCAGAGCCTGCCCTGCTGCATCGTCTTCCGCGTCGGCTGGAACCTCAAACTCTTCGACTTCCTCGTCATCCACGGCATCGTCAGCCGCCTGTGCTACGAGGGCAACACTATCAATATCGGTGATGATCAGAGTTGTCAGACCGAGAAACTCGATGAGCGACTGGAAGCGGTGCCCAAAGGCACCGCCCACCTCCAAGATGCATAGACAAGCTGAGCGGAGAGTTTTTGCGCTCTTCCGGATCATGACAGGAAGGAGCAATCTCTCAACATTGCCTTCAACCAGAATTGCTGCATCTGAGAAAAATAGATCACAGTGTGTCAGCTTAAGATATCGTTCTAGAAAATCACGATCATCCGGCTGGGATTGGTAGAACGCCGATAGATTAAGTACTTCCGTCAACTGTTCCTTGCCAACTTTCTTGCGTCGGAAGTAGCGGATCGGCTTAAAGCCTCGCTCGTAAAGGATGTGCGGGGAGTGGGTCGTGATGACCATTTGACTGCCAAAAATGCTTCCGTCATCGCCCTCTATATTCAGAAGCTCAAGAATATTGCGTATGAATACCTGTTGGAGTTGGGCGTGTAGATGGGCCTCTGGTTCCTCCACAAAAAGTAGGTGCAATGGAGGGCGACTGTCCATTGTCGCCCACCTAGCTTGGGAGTCGAGAATCTCCACAACCATGTAGATCAAATTCTTGAACCCAAGCCCGTTATAGCTATCAGGAAGGGTGGCCGTGTCTTCGCCATCTCCTATCTGGTAGTGAACCCGTGCGTCCTGGCTCATGACGTGCGCGGGGTCTAGCGCTGACATTATCTTCAGTCGCGGGTTATTGACGCCCGGATAGCCAAGCTTGGCGAGCCGATCAAGCGTCGGCTTGAAAACGCCATCCAAGTGAATGTTGAGCGCTTGCTCAGAGTCGAACAGCGCTTTTAAGGCTATGTGATCGTCCTGCCTCTGATTAAGGTTGCGCTTGTAGAAACGGCTCAGACGCTTTGACAGGTCTTCTGATCTTGCGCCGGCTTCCGGATTAGGATCAGCAAGGTGTCGTTGAGCACCCAGATTGTCGATATGAATAAGAGACTTTAGAATCGTTCCGCCGCCTGGCTCTCCACCTAGTTCATCTGGAACATAATCGCCGACCTCGCGGAAGCTCTCATCAAATTGCGAGCAATCCAAGATGAAGTAGCGCAGCTCGTATTCGCTCTTGAGCTCACGCTGGAGATAATCCGTCATAGAACGCGGCCAAGGAATATATTGCGACTCGGGCGGCAGTTCCGCTGTCTGCGCAGCACCTTTGGCCTTAGCTTCTTGGAAGTTTTGAATGAGGTTGATGGGGTTTCTAGCAGTCAGGGAAACTCGTATACCAACTTTGGTTCCTTCCCACGCAGTACTAGGGAGCAAGGGAATCACTAGATAGAGGTCTGGCGCTGCAACCTCGAACCAAAGATCAAGATCTATACTTGGAAGCGAGAACCCCCGAGGTACTGGGCCGGCTAAGTCGATATTTCCAGCTTCATCGAAACTCTTCCAGCATGAGGAGCTGAAATCATAGAGGCTGAAACGATCCCTTCCACCCGTCACGAATGCATGGATTGCCTGAGTTGCCGACGTTTTGCCGCTGTTATTCGATCCTACGAATATTGAAATATCGTCAGCCAGCTCAATATGAGCATCCTTTAAACGTCGAAAATTTCTGAGACGATACGAGTGAAGATGCACGAAAATCCTCCGCTGATTTTTGAAATCTATAGCAAGCTGTATTTCCGAAACACATCAAGCCAGTGACCGTTTTCCATTAGGGCGTGCAGGTTTTGCATCGTCCCAGTTTAGTAGACGATTTGAGTGTCTGCTTCTGGCCGATTGCGGCTCACGGCTTACCCGAATTTGTAAACGCTGCTGTAACACCTATATGGCTTGTAACACCCGACGCACGTGACAGATGAACGGTGTGTAACACCAACAAAATCTCGTAAATTCAATTAGTTAACATCGTTCGTAACACCCGCAACACCTGTAACACGTCTTTTCGCCCCCCCCACACCCCATCGGTGATAGCGCCGCCAGCGAAAGCAATGCTGGCTTGGTATCGACTAATGCAGAATTCGAACGATGGGTTGCCGAACGCCAGGATGCTTTGGAGGTGCCTTCTGCCAACAACGAACAGGCAAGATGCACGACGGGCATCGACAGCTTCTGGGACCCTGGGGATGTTCGGTGGGTACGGGGTCGGAAACCCGCGTGATCGTGTTAGCGGAAAAGTGCACAGCTTAGTGAACAGGTGAACCTGGTGAACTGCCTGTTCACCTGTGCATTTGCCCTACGAAAAGACCGATCTGAGGTCACCATTGCCGATACGGTAACGATGCTCCTTTTTCTTCAAGATCCTTTCAATTTCAGCATTGAAATTTCAGTAAGCTGGAGCAGCTCCCACTACCAAAACCCCGCGGGTTTCCGACCCCGTGAGGAGGCGTAATCTCCAGGGGCCCCGGCAGTCAAAACCACTGTAGCGAACGAAAGGCGTATTGCTATCATCACCGGCACTCCAAATCATCCTATTACCTAGGCATAAATTGATGACTACTGCCGGACTAGCATTAATAGTGAGCGGCTTCGCGCTTCTGACATCGCTGGTATCACTGTGGCTGAACAGCCTGAAGCCTTTCGAACTGAAGCTATCTCACGACACACCGACTTTCCGTCTGTACAAGATCACACCCCAGATCTCTGGGGATAAGGAAAGGAAAAGTTGGTGGATTCCTAGCTTCGACATCGGGCTGTCGTTTTACAATCTTGGCAAAAAGCCAGGAGAGGTCCTAGACATACGGATCATAGGTGACTTGGCCAGCCATAGGACCCATCGAAAATTTGTCTTCTATCCAAAGTGGATAGTCGACTACGCAGAATTTAATCAATGCCGTGGCGAACGATTCGAATGGCTCAAAACCGCAATTCTTCGAGAGTGGTATCCATCGACACTGGGCGCTAACGATCAGAAGGATTTGCACGCAGTTCTAGAAAGTGACCGGTGGGATCATAAGGAAAGCGGCGAGATGACGTTGACGCTCCAAATCGTCTCCTCATCTGATATGCAATGGCAGACATGCGCGGAGTACAAGCTGCTGATCACCGAGGACATGTTTGACGACAGGTCAAGCTACACACCGTATGATGAAAAAATAGAGCGGCTAAGAAAAATTGACCACTAGACCGAAAGAAATGGGAGAGAGGGGCTTACTCATCATTTGACACAGCCGTACTCGGCTTGTATCCCAGCTTGTATCCCAAATTATCAAAATGCGCTGCAGGCCTTATGTTTTGCCACCCGAGCGAGTCTCCCTCGGGCACCAAAATTAAGAAAGGTCTTGCTTAGCAAGGCCTTTTTTTTCGCCTGTAGAAAAGCCATTGCCCGCACCGCTGTCGTGTAGGGGCCGCCGAAGGTTGCGATCTTTTGATCTTGCTTCTCTTACGCACGTCCCGCACCGGTGGAACATTTCACAAGGATTCCCTCATGGAATTGCAGCTGGAAAGCGTCGCCCTCTTCTCCCTGAAACTGGCTTACGAGACGGAAGATTCAAGTCCGATTTTGCGTGACGATCTGGTTATGGGTGATTACCAGCGGGATGTGTTTGAGCTGCTGGTGCGTCGGGGGGATGTTGAGGCGATTCAGGTGAAGGTGGATGAGTGTGTGGGGTTGGCGCTGGAGGCCGTCGGTGGTGTGGATAAGCCGTTGGGGCGGGAGCTGCAGAGGTTGGCGGCTGAATTTGCCGGGATTCAGACGATTGAGCAGCTTGATACCCCGCTCGTTGCGCTCAAGGATTATTTGAAAGACATTCAATAAATTAAGGTTGGGCGACCCAAAAAGCGGTAGCGCTCGATAGCCGGACCGACGTAGATCGCCACGTCTTATCCAATAATAAATCTGAGAATCATCTGGCCGGCCTCCCCACCTCACGGAGGTGGCGCAAAATTCAAGGTGCGAACTTAGACTTTTGCTGTGAGGAGGCCGTGATGAAATTCTGTGGCATAGACCTGCATTCGAACAACAGCGTTGTGGTGGTTACCGACGAAACGGACCGAGTTTTGGTCAGCCGACGCTGCCCCAATGAGCTGACGCAAATCCTCCCGCTACTCGAACCACATCGTGGAGAATTGCTCGGTGTCGTGGTCGAGTCTACGTACAACTGGTATTGGCTGGTCGACGGCCTGAAGGCGGCAGGCTTCGAGGTAAAACTGGCCAACCCGGTGGCGATGCAACGCTACAACGGTTTAAAGCATTCCGACGATAAGGATGACGCAGCGTTCCTGGCGCATTTGCTGCGGCTGGGGATATTGCCGACTGGCTATATCCATCCGCCGCAAGAGCGAGCGCTGCGCGATCTGGCACGTAAACGGATTCAATTGGTACGCAGCAGGACACAGCACATTCTGGCCGCTGAAAACATCATGGCGCGCCAGTCAGGCCACCGGCTGACCTGTAATGAAGTCAAAAGCCTGTCAGCCACCTCCGTGGATAGGCTGGGCCTGTCCACGGAGGTGGCTCTGGCGATGAAAGCCAATGTCGCCATTGTCCAGGCATTACAGACTCAAATTGATGTTCTCGAGGAGCGATTGCTGCATGAGGCCAGCCTGCGCCCCGAGTTCTATTTATTAAAAACGATGCCTGGAGTTGGCGAAGTCCTGGCCACGGTCATCATGTTGGAAACCGGCGATATCGAGCGCTTTGCCGATGTCGGCAACTTCGCCTCTTATGCCCGCTGCGTAAAGAGTGCGCATTACTCCAACGGCAAGAAAAAGGGCGAAGGTAACACCAAGAACGGCAATGCTTACTTGATCTGGGCCTTTATCGAAGCGGCCAATTTTGCGCGACGCTTCAGTGCGGACGCCAAACGCTTTTTCGAGAAAAAGAAAGCCAAGACCAACGCCGTGGTCGCTACCAAAGCACTGGCGCACAAACTGGCGCGGGCGAGTTACCACATTTTGAAGGAGAAACAGCCTTTTGATGCCAAGCGCTGTTTCGCCTGAAGGGCGAGTTAAGGTGATGGCCGATCAACCAAAAAGGGACTGGCGTAAGCCATAAAATCTGAGTGGCGGCCGGCTGTCACCGCCTGAGTGTGTTGTAACCGGGTCGTCTGCCAAATGAGCCCGTTGAGACTGGACGTGCTTTTGCACGAACCACAGATCTGTGACACGTTTTTGGACATTTGGCGGCACCAACGTTTCTCTGGGGCAGTTGACTGCCAGGGCGGTGCTGGGTGTATCGCTACCGCTTGATCCACATGGGTGTCAGGCACGACTCGGTCGTAGCCAGCGATGAGGAAACGGATACGACGGGTTCAACCAGTCGGGTTTAGTGATAGGAGAAACCCCGCAGCAAAAGCTGCAGGGCAAGTTGGCTTTTAGCCTTGACTCGAGACCGGCTAATGGGTGCCCCCTTTTCCCCAGAAGCCAGCTAAATCCCGAACAGTTTCCGAGGGAACCCCGTTTCATCCGGGAACCCCATCGCTTTGAAAGTGCAGCCCGGCATAGAAGGCTTGGTGTCGATCAGATCCGCAACTTCGCGGATCCAGGTCGAAGCTGGTGCAATTCTCTGCAGCAGAAACCATATGACCGCGACTAATCCGTACAGCCGCTTGAGCGCATGTTGATCCAGCCCCAACGTCTGAAAATACGGGGCGGCGGGGACCGCTAACGGGTTGGGCGAAGCCTGATTCCAGATACGCGTATGGTGCGCACAGCGGTTGCGCAAATGGCTGGTTTGCTGCATCCATCGACTGAGCATCTTGGCGTTGTTCAAGCCGAGGCGCGTGAGTATGAGATTTTGATACTTGCTATTGAGCAGCTCGAAAAACTCCGAGAGATCCCCGAAATCCCATGCCTCCACCGCGCCCCATACGGGAATGGACTTACCGGCTCGCAAGTGCCATTGAATACAGTCCTCTTTGCTCCGCGCAATGTGCGACTGTTGCTTCACACTCCACTCTGTCCACTTGTTTCGCGTATTACCACGGCGGTCCGTGTACGGTTGAGTCCATTTGTGCAGAATGAATTTAACATTGGCGTAGGCCATCGGGTCGTGATACCCAACCTCGTGAGCCATCACGGTCTTGAGGTTAACCTCCAGGCGCTCGACTGCATCCAGCATCAGCATTCGCAATCGTTTATCGAACTTGTAAAGGTCTACGATCGTGTCGAAAGAGGTGGCGACCTGGAAAGTGTCGAGACGAAAAGGCTTGCCCGTGACCGAGCAGACGTCTTGCTGCAGGCCGTTCATCTTGAACTCTCGCGCCGGGTACCAGTAACCGCTGAGACGGTAATACCCTAGCTGCACGAGCTTGCGTTCTGCACGAGACGGGTCATGGATTTGCATCCCCCTGCTGGCCAGCAACGCAACCAAATCAGGGTATGTACGGAACGGCTTCGGAGGGGCTGGGCTAGACAACTTCCATGTTCCAGAAACAAGAAGGCCCGAACGTAATGCCGGACTAAGCCAGCACCAGAGGATCGGGCGCGATTGGAATTAATGCTGCCGTAGCCTGATGACCCTGTCAATGTGTACGTCACAGAAAACGCAGTAAACACCAGAGTTTATGCGGGTTTGCGACGATCTGTTGCAGACGATGGCGCGCGCTTGTGAGCAGCCTAAAACAGAGCACTGCGGATTGTTGTCAGGCCATTCCGAAATAGCGGTAGGGATATTCTCACCGTCATCGGAGGTGGCCAATGACCGATCAATCAGACGCATCTGCTCCCTGAAATCCCCCACAGATCTGATGCTGTTTCTCACCCGTAATGCTTGCTATACATCCCCCATCGACAAGCCCTCAAAGCATTAAGCCAGTGCGTGAGCGCCCCACACCCCGCTCATCTAGACTTAAGGAATAGTCGTAGGCAGAACCAAACACGTCGCTTTGGTGCGGATGATTCAAAGGCGGCGTGGCAAGCTGCGTGATATGCCTGAAGAGGTGCGGCAAAGACCGCGCCGGGCACAACAAGATGCCCGCTCAGGGTGCCCTGGCCAACGGCCTGAAATTGCCACGATACCGTGACGTGGTGTGAGTGCCGCAGCCGACACTTTCGGACGACCGACAACCATCTGGTTTGTCCGTGACCGTGAGGAATGCTGAATGCCTGATGAGATGTTGCAATTGCCTATGGTCAATAGCGTGCTGGAGCGCCACAAGGGCTCTGCGGGCGCACTGTTGCCGATTCTTCATGAGATTCAGGAGGGCATTGGTTACATCCCCGATGCCGCCATTCCCGAGATTGCTCACGCCCTTAACCTGAGTCAGGCCGAGGTTCGCGGGGTGATCAGCTTCTACCATGACTTCCGCACCGCGCCTCCGGCCCGACATATCCTGCGCCTGTGCCGGGCCGAGTCCTGCCAGAGCCGCGGCGCCGAGCAGCTCGCGGCGCAATTGCGCGACCGTCTGCAACTGGATGACCACGGCAGCAGTGCCGACGGCAGTATCAGCCTGCGTCCGGTGTATTGCCTTGGTGCCTGCGCCTGTTCGCCGGCCCTGGAGCTGGATGGTCAGGTGCATGCGCGGCTGAATCCTGAGCGTCTCGATGCCTTGCTCGACGCTTGCCGGGAGGACGCATGATGCCGGCTTTCTATTTGTCCTGTGATTCTCTGGCCCGGGCCGTGGGTGCCGAAGATGTTGTGATATCTCTTATCACCCATGCCCGGGGACGCATTGTGCCCCTGGAGGTGAAACGCACCAGTTCGCGCGGCCTGTATTGGCTGGAACCGCTGCTGGAAGTGGACACCCCACAAGGCCGTATCGGCTTCGGCCCGCTCACCGCTGCCGATGTGCCGTCAGTGCTTGAGGCGCTGCAAGGCGAGCCATCCGCCCATCCACTGGCCTTGGGCCTGGTGGAAGAGTTGCCTTATCTGAAGACACAACAACGCCTGCTGTTTGCCCGCGCGGGCATCACCCAGCCGCTGGACCTCGACGACTACCGGGATCACGGCGGTTTCGAGGGTTTGAAAAGAGCCATCACCCTCGGTGGCGAACAGACCGCGACTGAGGTGTTCGATTCGGGTCTGCGTGGCCGTGGCGGCGCGGCCTTCCCCGCCGGGATCAAATGGCGCACGGTGCGCGCCACTCAGGCGGCGCAGAAATACATTGTGTGCAACGCTGACGAAGGCGACTCCGGCACTTTCGCCGACCGCATGTTGATGGAAGGCGACCCCTTCCTGCTCATCGAAGGCATGGCCATTGCTGGCATTACCGTCGGTGCCACCTATGGCTACATCTATGTGCGCTCGGAATATCCGCATGCCGTGATTACCCTGCGCAACGCGCTGGAGATTGCCCGGACCAACGGTTACCTCGGCGCCAATGTCGGCGGCAGCGGCTTGGCTTTCGATATGGAAGTGCGCGTCGGTGCCGGCGCTTACATCTGCGGTGAAGAAACCGCGCTACTGGACTCACTCGAAGGCAAGCGCGGGATCGTCCGCGCCAAGCCGCCGATCCCTGCGCTGCAAGGGCTGTTCGGCTTGCCAACCCTGGTGCACAACGTGCTGACGCTGGCCTCGGTGCCGCTGATTCTGGCCAAGGGTGCGAAGTTCTATCGCGATTACGGCATGGGCCGCTCACTGGGCACCATGCCCTTCCAACTGGCGGGCAATATTCGTCACGGCGGTTTGGTGGAACGGGCCTTTGGCCTGACCCTGCGCGAACTGGTGGAAGACTACGGTGGCGGGACCGCCAGTGGCCGGCCGCTGAAGGCCGCGCAGGTGGGCGGCCCGCTCGGCGCCTGGGTGCCGCCTTCGCAATTCGATACGCCGCTGGATTACGAAGCCTTCGCCGCCATGGGCGCGATGCTCGGTCACGGTGGTGTGGTGGTGGCTGACGACAGCCTGGACATGGCCCGCATGGCGCGCTTCGCCATGCAGTTCTGCGCCGAGGAATCCTGTGGCAAATGTACGCCGTGCCGCATCGGTTCGACCCGGGGCGTGGAGGTCATTGACCGCTTGCTCGCTGCGCCTGACCAGAGCGGTCGTGATGAGCAGGTGATCATCCTCAAGGACCTGTGCGACACGATGCAATACGGTTCGCTGTGCGCGTTGGGCGGCATGACCTCCTATCCGGTCGTCAGCGCCCTCAAGTACTTCCCCGCCGACTTCGGTCTGCAATCTTCGGAGGCCGACCAATGATCACCCTCTTCGACCCGAAAACCGACATCGATCTAGGCACACCCGCCCGCGACAGCGACGTGCAAGTCACCCTGAACATCGACGGTCGCAGCATCAGCGTGCCCGAAGGCACCTCGGTAATGCGCGCCGCTGCGCTGCTGGGCACCACCATTCCCAAACTGTGTGCCACCGACAGCCTGGAAGCCTTCGGCTCCTGCCGCATGTGCCTGGTGGAGATCGACGGCATGCGCGGCTATCCGGCGTCCTGCACCACGCCGGTCACTGAAGGCATGACCGTGCACACCCAGACGCCGAAACTCGCGACCCTGCGCCGCAACGTCATGGAGTTGTACATCTCCGATCACCCGCTGGACTGCCTGACCTGCTCGGCCAACGGCAACTGCGAGCTGCAAACCGTCGCCGGCCAGGTCGGCCTGCGGGAAGTGCGTTACGGCTATGAGGGCGAGAACCATCTGGACGACGTGAAGGACACGTCCAACCCGTACTTCGACTACGACCCGAGCAAGTGCATCGTCTGCAACCGCTGCGTGCGCGCCTGCGAAGAAACCCAGGGCACGTTTGCTCTGACCATTACCGGGCGCGGTTTCGAATCCCGGGTGGCGGCGGCCGGTGGCGATAACTTCCTCGACTCGGAATGCGTGTCCTGCGGCGCCTGTGTGCAAGCCTGCCCGACCGCGACGCTGATGGAAAAAAACGTGGTCGAACTGGGTCAGCCCGAACGCAGCGTGATCACCACCTGCGCCTATTGTGGCGTGGGCTGTTCGTTCCGCGCCGAGATGAAAGGCGACCAGCTGGTGCGCATGGTTCCGGACAAAAACGGCCAGGCCAACCACGGCCACTCTTGCGTCAAGGGGCGCTTTGCTTGGGGTTACGCGACCCACCCGGATCGCATCACCCAGCCGATGATCCGCAAGTCCATTCACGACCCTTGGCAGGAAGTCAGCTGGGATGAAGCGGTGACCTACGCCGCCAGCGAATTCCGCCGGTTGCAGCAAAAATACGGCCGCGACTCGATTGGTGGCATTACCTCCAGCCGTTGCACCAACGAAGAAACCTACCTGGTGCAAAAACTGGTGCGCGCCGCGTTTGGCAACAACAACGTCGACACCTGTGCGCGGGTCTGCCACTCGCCGACCGGCTATGGCCTGAAACAAACCTTGGGCGAGTCCGCCGGCACTCAGAGTTTCGACTCTGTGATGCAGGCCGACGTGATCCTGGTGATGGGCGCCAACCCCAGCGATGCGCACCCGGTGTTCGCCTCGCAGCTCAAGCGCCGCCTGCGCGAAGGCGCGCGGCTGATCGTCATCGACCCACGCCGCATTGATCTGGTGGACTCGGTGCATGCCCGCGCCGAACTGCACCTGGCCCTGCGTCCGGGCACCAACGTCGCCATGCTCAACGCCCTGGCCCACGTCATCGTCACCGAAGGCCTGCTCAACCAGACCTTTATCGACGCCCGTTGCGAGGACATTGATTTCGCCCATTGGAAAGCGTTCGTCAGCCGCGCGGAAAACTCGCCGGAAGTCTTGGGCGACATCTGCGGTGTAGCCGCCGCCGACATCCGCGCCGCCGCCCGTCTGTATGCCACCGGTGGCAACGCGGCGATCTACTACGGTCTGGGCGTTACCGAGCACAGCCAGGGCAGTACCGCCGTCATGGGCATTGCCAACCTGGCCATGGCCACTGGCAACATCGGTCGCGAAGGCGTGGGCGTGAACCCGCTGCGTGGACAGAACAACGTTCAGGGCTCCTGCGACATGGGCTCCTTCCCCCACGAACTGCCCGGTTACCGTCACGTCTCCAACGAGGTGGTACGGACGCAGTTCGAACAGGCCTGGAACGTCACCCTGCAACCCGATCCGGGCCTGCGCATTCCCAACATGTTCGAGTCTGCACTGGCCGGCAGCTTCAAGGGTTTGTATTGCCAGGGCGAAGACATCGCCCAGAGCGACCCCAATACCCAACACGTCACTGCGGCGCTGTCAGCCATGGAATGCGTGGTGGTTCAGGATATTTTCCTCAACGAAACCGCCAAGTTCGCCCATGTGTTCCTGCCGGGCGCCTCGTTCCTGGAAAAAGACGGCACCTTCACCAACGCCGAGCGGCGCATCTCCCGGGTACGCAAGGTCATGGAACCTCTGGGCGGCAAGGCCGACTGGGAAGGCACGGTGGCCTTGGCCAATGCCCTGGGCTATCCGATGAACTACAAGCATCCGTCGGAAATCATGGATGAAATCGCCAGCCTGACGCCGACCTTCACCAACGTCAGCTACGCCATACTGGATAGCCACGGCAGCCTGCAATGGCCGTGCAACGCCGCGGCACCGGACGGCACGCCGACCATGCACATCGAGGAATTCGTGCGCGGCAAGGGGCGCTTCATGCTCACCGGCTACGTGCCCACCGAGGAAAAGGTCAACAGTCGCTATCCGCTGCTGCTGACCACCGGGCGCATCCTCAGCCAGTACAACGTCGGCGCCCAGACCCGGCGTACCGAAAACGTTGCCTGGCACGACGAAGACCGCCTGGAAATCCACCCGACCGACGCCGAAAGCCGTGGGATCAACGAAGGTGACTGGGTCGGCATCGGCAGCCGCGCCGGCCAGACCGTACTGCGGGCGCGGGTCACTGAACGGGTCGCCCCGGGCGTGGTGTACACCACCTTCCACTTCCCGGAATCGGGGGCCAACGTCATCACCACGGATAACTCCGACTGGGCCACCAACTGTCCGGAGTACAAGGTCACCGCCGTGGAAGTCAGCCGCGTTTACCACCCTTCCGAGTGGCAAAAACGCTATCAGGCCTTCAGCGACGAACAACAACGCCTGCTCGACGAACGTCGCCATGAACGTAGCGCCGGGACAAAAGCCGAGGTACGCCGATGAGCAAGGACAACCTGATCAAAATGGCCAACCAGATCGCCCAGTACTTCGCCAGCGAACCGGACCCGCAACAGGCCGTGCTCGGCGTACGTAATCATCTGCAGATGTACTGGACGCCCGGCATGCGCAAGGAGTTGCTGGCCTGGCAGACGGAGCATCAGGGGGCAGACTTGCACCCACTGGCGCAGGCAGCGGTCAGTGGGGCGGGCTGGGAGGCTTAGGTTCATTGATCCCTTGGAATCAGCCCCGAGCTTTTCGGGGCTTTCCATATTTTCAAACTAGAACTCGACCCGTTGATAAACCCCTTCAGCGCCCACGTTGTGGCCAAAACCGCATGACTCACCGGCCGTGCGCGTTACCGTGAGCAGGCCTTTTTTAATGTCGAAGTCGTAGGCACAGTCGCCATTGTCTTCTTCACTCATGGCGTAATGCGCCTTGCCGTTATCAACCGCTAATACCGTTGAAAATTCACCGATATTGGGGCCGTAGTACATCGCCATCAGGCCGGCGTAATAACCCTGGAAATCAACTTTGTATCGCTGGCCTTGTGGCTTGATCGTTATGGTGTTCCATAACGCCGCCCCGGCATATTGCCAATATTGCCCTTCTGGCTGATTCGGAAGCTTCTCAAGCGAGTTTTCGATTTCGCCACCGTTTTTGCCAAGGTTGAAGATCGACTTTTTGTCGTCTGGCAGGATGCTCAGCCACGCCCGGGCCTTCAGGTAATTGCCTTCATGGAGGTAGGTGAGTGCAACGTTATTGTAGGCCAGGGCAATTTTCGCTTCGTCCAGCTGACAGCTTTCAGACCAGCCAGCCTGCTGCTCATATTGTTCCCGAGCCTTGGCGTACTGTTTGAGCTTGTAGTACTTCCCGCCCTCGGCGGAATACTCGCTGATCTTGAGGCAATTGGCGGTCGCTTGTTCCTCGGTAATATCCGCTTGAGCAAAAAACGGTGTAGTAAGAGGCAGGAGAATCGTTCCAATCTGTATGAAGCGGCGCAATTTAATGTCCATATTATTTCTCTGTTTGAACGTCGACCCTTGGTTCTGATCGCAGCAATAACCTGGAATCTCTGCTGGCCTGGCCGCTGAGCGACTAGGCCCTGATGTCAGTGCCGCGAATCTATCCGTGACACAAGATTCTCCCGATGCACCTTAATTTCCCCTGTCACATCCGGCCCCTCATAGACCATTGAGGTTTCATAGTTGGCCCAGCGGCCACGGTTCGCACTAAACCAGTTAAATGATCCCATGCACAGCAACTCATCGTCGGCCATGACGATTTTGCTGTGCACCCGGGCTACCACATAAGATTCGATACGCTGGCCTCGTAGGGCCTCAATCGCGTGCTTGAGTTCATCTCTTCTAGCTTGAGTGTCTGGCGACTGTTCTGGAATATTGAAATCCCTGTCGGTATAAACACGCACTTTGACGCCTCGCTCAACCGCAGCACTCATGGCCTCCCATGCGCCGATTTCGTGGATCCGTTTCAACTTGATCCATGGCGAAACGATGTGTACTTCACGCATTGCGGTGGCCAAGGTTTTCAACAAAAAATTGTCGTGAGCATCCGCGTCTATCAGATGGCTAAGCGTTGACCGGGGAGATTCCAGGTCTTTGCGCGGCAGGTATTCGAAAGCCAGTTCACTCGCAGGATCGCGCAGCAGGTACTCGGCGAGCAGGGCACGAGGCTTGCCGGGAGGCACCATACCGAACAGGTCCATGTCGCCGAATACCAGGAAGCTGTCCTTGGCCCGGGATACCGCCACGTTGAGCATGCTCGGTCGTCGATCGATGAAGCCACCATCGGCGTGCTTGGAATACACCGCGGAAAAGATCACCAGCGGCCGCGCCGCGCCCTGAAAGGAATGAACGGTGCCGATGGTCAGTTCGCCTTCACCTTTGCCAGTCTTGATACCCCGTGTGGCGCACGCATCGGCAATGGCTTGGGATTGCGCGCCGAAGGGCGTGATCACGCCCACGATCTTCCACAACTCCCGACCGTAGTACTCTTCCAGTTTCTCGCGGTGGGCAGCGATCCACGCAGCGATTGTTTCGGCTTCGAGACGGTTCATGCGGCTGCGGCCGTTCTGCTGTCGGCAGAGGCCATCGACATGAAGATAACCCAAGCCTGGCAACAGGCCGCCTTGAGGTTTAGCTCCACGCTTGGGCACCAACTTGCCCTGGTAACACAGGGTGTTGCAGTAATCGACGATCGAGTCATAACAACGACGATGTTCGTACAGGAACATGCCCCGGTCCATGTCGGGGTCGTACCAATAGCGACTGGCATTCTGGGCAATTTGCATCACGCTGCCCGATGCCGCACTCACACCCGTGGTGCAAAGTTTTCCATACGCTTCATCGACGCCGACACGTGGCAGCAGATCAGCACCAAACAGGTTGCCGATGTCCACCGAGTCCGGGATCGACCAAATCGGTTCGATTTGCAACGTGTCTCCGATGACCAGGGCTTTCTTGCCCAAGGCAAAAGAAGCACCTGCGACCTCGGGCAAAACCTGACCGGCTTCGTCGACGATCAATAGATCGATGAGGTTGTACATATAGTCATCGATCAGACCATTGCCGTTATGCTTGCTGCCCTTCATATGTGCGGGCAACATGAAAAAAGTCGACACGACGCAGGGTGTCAACTTCATCCAGCGATACCATTTTTTTTCCAGGGCCTTACGGCCGTTCTTGCTTTGATCCTTGAGAATTTGCGGCAATGTTTGCTCGACTTCAAGCAACCAGCGCCCTTCCCAGTAATGCGTGCTCAGCAAGAAGATTGGAAAGCGAATCCGCGTGTCCGCCAACGGATCGCAATCGTTCAAGGTCATGTCATCGGCAACAACATCGGGAGCCAGTTCCAGCGGCACCAGTGCTGATCGCCAACTCTCCAGGCAGCGCTGTTGCGCTAGCCGCAAGTCTTTTGTGGCGTTGATTTTCGCCTCAAGTACGCTGATCTCGGCACTTGTCGTGGCACGCCAGGCGGCCAATGTGTCGCTGATTGCCGGCACATTGGCCAGTGCGAGCAACTCGGCTAATTGACCCTCGTTCAGCAACGGTTCCGATGCCTGCAAAGCGTCGAGGCTCTGTTCAAGGTGAAGCCGTGCGCGAAGCAAGCGCTTTTCTTGAATCGGTGCAATCCAGGCGAAGATCACGTACCAAAGGGATTCGTTGGCCAGGTACTGCCGGAACGAATGCTCCAGCGCTTTTTGTTTAGCGCTTTTGGCCTTGAGTTTCTGCACGTCTTGCTGCGCAGCCGCGATACCGGCTTCAGGATCATCGCCCCACACCGCCACAAGTGCCTGGCGCGCGGTCGTCAGGGCTTGCCATGAGCGTTCGATGTCGCGCAATTCATTAGAACGAGCTTGCAGCGCGTGGTGCAACTGCCCAACAACCGCTTCCACAGTGAGTGAAGGCAAGGAAGGAAAGGCCGTTGATGCTTTGCTCAACCACTCGTCTTTGGCCTGTTCCAGGTAATCGGCAGACTCGGTACCGGTAAAGAAGCTTTGGCACTGATATTTGCGCGTCGATTCCGGGTCTGCAAATTTGCTCGGAAAATAAGCTCCGAAACTTTTGATGTTCGGCAACCAGCGGCCGGCAAATGGCCCGCTGCCAGAGGCGAAGTCGGTGGCGAAGGCATCCAGAATATTAGTCACCGCCTGGTTATTGGTAGAGCTGGCGACAATCACAGGAGGCTCTGCTCCAGCCAACGCAGCCTTGGCCCACAACGAAGCCACAACCGATAGCAGCAAGGTGGTCTTGCCCGTACCGGGCGGCCCGTTCACCCCTAGAATGTCTCCGTCATTGGAGGCCAGGAAATGTGCCAAGGCATCACGTTGCTCACTGGCCAACGCATACTCATCACTGGCATGTCCCAAACGCGTGGCGAAACCGGCATTTGGAGGCAAGCAGGGTTCAGGATCGAGCGATACCTGACTGGCGTAGCGTTCAAAGAGTGCGCTTTGGGGCGCCGTATCACGCAGGTGATCATACAAACGCACAATGTGCTTACTGGCGCCGGATACCTTTTCTTCTTTGAACAGGCACCATTCATTCGATCGTTCGTAACCGTTATCGCCTTGCAGCCAGCCGGCGCTCACTTCGTCGACAAAACGCTGACAAAAACTCAGATACGTTGCCCACTGTTCGGCATATTCGTCGGTCGCGGCGGCTTGGCCTTCCTCCGGGGGCTCGAACGCTGGCAGCGTGTTAACTGCCAAAAATCGATCAACGTCCGCGACATCACCCAACGCGAAATTGCCTGACTCCAGAGGCTCCAGGATATCTCGCGGAATAACGGTGTTTTTAGTCGGGAAAAGTTGCCCGTGACGATTTATCTGCACATGCCCAAGCAGAGGTGTAACCAGTGCATGCATCCCGCTACGGGGTTTTCCGTGCTCCAGTCGCGCCTTGAATACCCAAGGCCGAATGGTGACTTCAAGTGTCTGGCATTGCCGGGGCTCATCCTTGAATAGCGCTTCGACGAACTCGCTTCCCAAGTAACCGGCGCGCAAGGCTTCGAGCGGGAGGTGAGCATGGCCAGCCAAGTCATCGGGTTTCAGACCGCCGCAGCCATTCTCGGCATCGACAAGGGAGTTACGCCAATACTTGGCGAATTTAAGAGAATTTTCGTTCATCGTCCTGATTCAGTCATGTCGTGCACCTGATGCCACTGTGTATGGCCAGGCATTAGCGGAAATGGGCCCATGCGTTCTTTCGCAAGCCCATTGGCTGGGGGGATCCATAATGCGGAGGCAAGTTCAGCCCCGCTCAATCAGACCTTGGCAACAACTATCGCGGGGGCTTCAACAGACTCGATCAGACTGCCGTCATCAATGAGCAACGCCTGATTGGTCAACGCACTATCGTTGAGCAAACGCAGGGCTTTTTTCTCCCGCAACTTGGCGACCAGGCTTTCGCGACGGGTCAGGGTGTGATTGATGAACATCGTACGAGAGAGGATCAAACGGACAGGCGTTGGCAGCATTTCATAAGCTTTTTCGACCAACATGATGAAGACCTCATCATCCTTGAGCTTTTCTTCCGTGACAGTCAGTAGGCCATTGACCAAAACGTTTTCGACCTTGCCCCAGTTGTTTTCCAAAAACTCCGAGGCTTTCGATGTGCCTGCCGAAAAATTGCCGGACACGCTGTCTTTGGCTGCCATGGCCTTGTCGGCGATTCCGCCTGACAGAGTTCGCGCTTTATCCGTAAGAGACTTGAACATCTTCTACTCCGTTCCGTGAGATGTGGATCCATTTATGCGCCAGAACCTTAGCAGACGAAAAAATGATGGCATAGCGCCTTCATTCACGAAGTGACCGAAGGCGATTGTGATGACCTGTGCCCTACCCCACCTGCACCGGCAATAGCACCAACGCGCTCGATGACTACGCTCTGGTGGAGCGCGAGCGGCTAGCCAGTCACTGTCTTGATTTCAGGGGGATGATACGGAGAATGGAAGTCTTCCGGTCGTCATCCCCTCCGAAGCCTACAGCGAAACTGAGACAAATCTGTCTGCCCTCGCACAGTTACTGCCGCCCTTACCAGCAATCAGGCTCGCACATAGACCCAAGCGCTGATGCCGGACTTGAGGGTCACACTGACGCGTTTGTAGTCCGCCACCTCGTATTCGTCGGCCGCGACCAGCTCTTGGGCCGTGATCTCGAAAACAGTGCCGGCGATCTCGTCCGACAGATCGCCACTCTCCTGCACGATGGGATGATGGGTTTTCCCACTAGCGGCCAACACCGCCGGATCGGTTATCTCGACCAGGTTCTGCTTGTAACCTGGCAGGCTGTCCAGGCGCCCTTTCAACTCGCGCCCGAAGGTGGACAGCTGGACTGCCTGATCCTGCAGGGTACCGTAGGAAAACAGCAGAACCGGTTGCTCTGTTTGGTTTGGCATGAGGATTCCTCGATCAGATAAGCAAGTCTTCGTAGAACGCTCCGAAAGGGCGCTCAGGGTGGGCGATCTGGATTTCCAGAATCCACAGGCCTGTCGTCGGGCATTGGTCTAAATCCCCGAGGTCGCCACCACGGTGAATGGCATGAGGAAAATCGCTGACTCTGTGGCCTTTGATGTCCAGGTTGAGCTTCCACCCCATGGCTTGCGCCTGGTCGGCCGCATAGCGGTAAAGCTCCATGCCGGAAACCCGCTCGCTGCGCCAAAAACCTTCTACCCGATTGAAAAGCTCCCGGGAGGCCGCGGCACAGGCGATCATTTCCGGGTCAGAACCCGTGGTGAAAGTCGCCCCGGCATCACCTTCGTGCCCACGCCAGACCGTGCCCATGTCGATGAAGAAAATATCTTCGTCACCTAGTACAGGATCGCCATCGGAGCGTTGTTTGAACGTCTTGAGTGTATTGGCTCCAAAGCGGATCAGCAGTGGGTGCCAGATGCGATCCATGCCAAGCTCCGACAGAATCTGTTTACCCCGTAACTGGGCTTCGGACTCATGCATGCCGGGAGAAATAACCCGAGCGATCTGTTCGATGGCCTTCCAGGTCATCTGCTGGGCATGGCGCATCGTTTCCAACGTGTAACGCTCGCCTACTGCTTCTTTACCGCTCAGGGCCGTTGTCATCGATCATTCCTTTTGTACGAATTATCGCTATATATTTTTATATATTGCGATATTCGATAAAAAAGATATAGCCATGATTCATGCTGTACGAACTTTCCTGCGGACAAAACAAAACCCCTACCTGCGTACGCAGATAGGGGTTTCGGAATTTAATCTTGACGATGACCTACTCTCACATGGGGAAACCCCACACTACCATCGGCGATGCATCGTTTCACTTCTGAGTTCGGGATGGGATCAGGTGGTTCCAATGCTCTATGGTCGTCAAGAAATTCGGGTACCGAACCGTCTTTCGACGCTTCAGCAAATTGGGTATGCGATAGTTTGTGTGTTGTGCGAACTTTCGGTTCATTGCGTCTTCACACACCGCAATCTGGCCTTTCGACTCAAATTGCTTGGGTGTTATATGGTCAAGCCTCACGGGCAATTAGTATTGGTTAGCTCAACGCCTCACAGCGCTTACACACCCAACCTATCAACGTCGTAGTCTTCGACGGCCCTTCAGGGGACTCAAGGTCCCAGTGAGATCTCATCTTGAGGCTAGTTTCCCGCTTAGATGCTTTCAGCGGTTATCTATTCCGAACATAGCTACCCGGCAATGCCACTGGCGTGACAACCGGAACACCAGAGGTTCGTCCACTCCGGTCCTCTCGTACTAGGAGCAGCCCCTCTCAAATCTCAAACGTCCACGGCAGATAGGGACCGAACTGTCTCACGACGTTCTAAACCCAGCTCGCGTACCACTTTAAATGGCGAACAGCCATACCCTTGGGACCGGCTTCAGCCCCAGGATGTGATGAGCCGACATCGAGGTGCCAAACACCGCCGTCGATATGAACTCTTGGGCGGTATCAGCCTGTTATCCCCGGAGTACCTTTTATCCGTTGAGCGATGGCCCTTCCATACAGAACCACCGGATCACTAAGACCTACTTTCGTACCTGCTCGACGTGTCTGTCTCGCAGTCAAGCGCGCTTTTGCCTTTATACTCTACGACCGATTTCCGACCGGTCTGAGCGCACCTTCGTACTCCTCCGTTACTCTTTAGGAGGAGACCGCCCCAGTCAAACTACCCACCATACACTGTCCTCGATCCGGATAACGGACCTGAGTTAGAACCTCAAAGTTGCCAGGGTGGTATTTCAAGGATGGCTCCACGCGAACTGGCGTCCACGCTTCAAAGCCTCCCACCTATCCTACACAAGCAAATTCAAAGTCCAGTGCAAAGCTATAGTAAAGGTTCACGGGGTCTTTCCGTCTAGCCGCGGATACACTGCATCTTCACAGCGATTTCAATTTCACTGAGTCTCGGGTGGAGACAGCGCCGCCATCGTTACGCCATTCGTGCAGGTCGGAACTTACCCGACAAGGAATTTCGCTACCTTAGGACCGTTATAGTTACGGCCGCCGTTTACCGGGGCTTCGATCAAGAGCTTCGCGTTAGCTAACCCCATCAATTAACCTTCCGGCACCGGGCAGGCGTCACACCCTATACGTCCACTTTCGTGTTTGCAGAGTGCTGTGTTTTTAATAAACAGTCGCAGCGGCCTGGTATCTTCGACCGGCGTGGGCTTACGCAGTAAATGCTTCACCCTCACCGGCGCACCTTCTCCCGAAGTTACGGTGCCATTTTGCCTAGTTCCTTCACCCGAGTTCTCTCAAGCGCCTTGGTATTCTCTACCCAACCACCTGTGTCGGTTTGGGGTACGGTTCCTGGTTACCTGAAGCTTAGAAGCTTTTCTTGGAAGCATGGCATCAACCACTTCGTGTTCTAAAAGAACACTCGTCATCAGCTCTCGGCCTTAGAATCCCGGATTTACCTAAGATTCCAGCCTACCACCTTAAACTTGGACAACCAACGCCAAGCTGGCCTAGCCTTCTCCGTCCCTCCATCGCAATAACCAGAAGTACAGGAATATTAACCTGTTTTCCATCGACTACGCTTTTCAGCCTCGCCTTAGGGACCGACTAACCCTGCGTCGATTAACGTTGCGCAGGAAACCTTGGTCTTTCGGCGTGGGTGTTTTTCACACCCATTGTCGTTACTCATGTCAGCATTCGCACTTCTGATACCTCCAGCAAGCTTCTCAACTCACCTTCACAGGCTTACAGAACGCTCCTCTACCGCATCACCTAAGTGATACCCGTAGCTTCGGTGTATGGTTTGAGCCCCGTTACATCTTCCGCGCAGGCCGACTCGACTAGTGAGCTATTACGCTTTCTTTAAAGGGTGGCTGCTTCTAAGCCAACCTCCTAGCTGTCTAAGCCTTCCCACATCGTTTCCCACTTAACCATAACTTTGGGACCTTAGCTGACGGTCTGGGTTGTTTCCCTTTTCACGACGGACGTTAGCACCCGCCGTGTGTCTCCCATGCTCGGCACTTGTAGGTATTCGGAGTTTGCATCGGTTTGGTAAGTCGGGATGACCCCCTAGCCGAAACAGTGCTCTACCCCCTACAGTGATACATGAGGCGCTACCTAAATAGCTTTCGAGGAGAACCAGCTATCTCCGAGCTTGATTAGCCTTTCACTCCGATCCACAGGTCATCCGCTAACTTTTCAACGGTAGTCGGTTCGGTCCTCCAGTCAGTGTTACCTAACCTTCAACCTGCCCATGGATAGATCGCCCGGTTTCGGGTCTATTCCCAGCGACTAGACGC